>DATNDE010000033.1:0-39466 GCA_035553315.1 Steroidobacteraceae bacterium | reverse complement strand
GCTGGCCGCCTCGCACACCTTTAATTTGCTCGATGCGCGCCGGGCGATCTCCGTGACCGAGCGCGCCGGCTTCATCCTGCGGGTGCGCACGCTGGCCCGCGCTGTGGCGAAGGCCTACTACGCCAGCCGCGAGGCGATTGGATTCCCGCTGCTGAAGTCCGTGCCCGCCGGGTCGGCATTTGCGGCCGCCGTGTCGACCCAGGCGTCAACCCGCTCATGAGCGCCGCGCGTATCGAGCGGCGCGACCTGCTGGTCGAGCTCGGCACCGAGGAGCTGCCGCCGAAGGCGCTCTCTGCCATGAGCCATGCGTTCGCCGAGGCGCTGCGCAGCGGTCTGACCGCCAACGGCGTCGAGATGGGCACGCTCGAGGCCTTCGCGACGCCGCGGCGCCTGGCGGTGCTCGTGCGGCGCGTCGCCGCGCAGCAGCCCGACCAGTTGGTGCGACGCCGTGGACCGCCCGTGTCGGTTGCGTTCGACGCCGCGGGCGCGCCGACCCGTGCGGCAAGCGCCTTTGCATCCAGCTGCGCCGTGAGCATCGAGGCGCTCGGACGCGAGCGCGATGCGCGCGGCGCCGAGTACCTGAGCTACGAGGGCACGCGCGCAGGCCAGGCGACGCCGGAACTGTTGCCGGCCCTGGTGCGCACGGCGCTGGATGCGCTGCCCATTCCCAAGCGCATGCGCTGGGGCGCGCTGAACGAGCAGTTCGTGCGGCCCGTGCACTGGCTCGTGCTGCTGTTCGGGCGCGAAGTCGTGCCGGCGACGCTGTTGGGCGTGACCGCCGGCAACAGCACCTGCGGGCATCGCTTCATGGCGCCGCGCCCGTTGCGCCTCGCGTCTCCGGGTGTGTATGCGCAGACACTGCTGGCACGTGGTCGGGTCGTCGCACATTTCGAGTCGCGGCGTGATCAGATTCATGCGCAGATCACGGCGCTCGCCGAGCAGCTCGGTGGACGCGCCATCATCGATGCGGCCTTGCTCGATGAAGTCACCGCGCTGGTCGAGTGGCCCGTGGCGCTCGCCGGGCAGTTCGAAGAGCGTTTCCTGTCGCTGCCGCGCGAGGTGCTGCTGGCCACGCTGCAGGCCCATCAACGCTACTTCGCGATCCAGGGGAGCGAGGGCGTGCTGCTGCCCCGCTTCATCACCATCGCGAACATCGACAGTCCCCAACCGGAGCTGGTGCGTGCGGGCAACGAGCGCGTGGTGCGCCCCCGACTGGCGGATGCGGCGTTCTTCTGGGAGCAGGATCGCCGCGCCCCGCTCGCAGCGCGCCGCGCGGGTCTCGATGCGGTCACCTTCCAGGCGCAGCTCGGCTCGCTGGGTGCTCGCACCGAGCGCATCGCGGCGCTCGCGCACAGCATCGCCGAGCGCATCGGCGCCGATCCAACGCACACTGCGCGCGCCGCGCAGCTCGCCAAATGCGACCTGCTCTCGGCGATGGTTGGGGAGTTTCCCGAGCTGCAGGGTACGATGGGTCGCTACTACGCGCGCGCCGATGGCGAGCCTGCGTCCGTGGCCGAAGCCATCGCCGAGCACTATCTGCCGCGTGGCGCCGGCGATGCGTTGCCCGCTTCGCGCGTCGGCGACGCCGTTGCGCTGGCCGACAAGCTCGATCTGCTCGCCGGCATCTTCGCAATCGGGCAACGCCCGAGCGGCACACGCGATCCGTTTGGGCTGCGTCGTGCCGCCATCGGCGCACTGCGAATATTGCTCGAGCATCGACTCGAGCTCGATCTGCCGGCGCTGCTCGAACAGGCGGTGCGCGCACAACCACTCGAGCTCGAGCCGCAGCGCGGCGAGGCGCTCGCACGCGAGCTATACGACTACATGATGGAACGCCTGCGCTCGCAGTACCTGGAGATGCGCGAACACAACGGCATCAGCACCGAGATGTTCGAAGCCGTCCTCGCCTGCCGTCCGGGCTCGGTGCTCGACATCGATGCCCGCCTGCGCGCGCTCGTGGCCTTCACTGCGCGCCCCGAAGGGGCGAGCCTCGCCTCGGCCAACAAGCGCATCGCCAATATCCTGCGCAAGTCCACGACGCCCGGGGCTGCAGGGTTTCCAACCGGCGTCGATGCAGCCTTGCTGCGGGCGCCCGCGGAGCGCTCGCTCGCCGAAGCGCTGGCCGCGCTGACAGACGCGGTGCGGTCGGCCACGCAGCGACGCGACTATGCCGGTGCGCTCGATCGGCTGGCAGCGCTTCGACCGGCCGTCGATGCGTTCTTTGATCAGGTGCTCGTCAATGATCCCGACCCCGCGCTGCGCGCCAATCGTCTCGCGCTGCTGGGCGCGTTGCGCGCGCTCTTCAACGATATCGCCGATATTTCCTGTCTGCCCGGCTGAGCGTGCGCCAGACTCTCGGCTCCATCGTCTTTACCGTGTTCTTCATGGCATGGACGTTCTTCTATGGCATCTTTTTCTTCGTTGCCTGTCTGTTCCTGCCATTCCGGTTGCGCTTTGCGCTCGCGCGCGTTTGGGCGCGTGCGATCCTTGCCGTATTGCGCTGGACCTGTCGGCTCGAGCACCGTGTCGAAGGCGCCGAGCGGCTCCCTCCCGGCAACCACATCGTGCTGATGAAACACTCTTCGAGTTGGGAGACTGCCGCCCAGGCGGTGCTGCTGCCCATGCAGGTCTGGGTGCTCAAGCGCGAGCTGACCTGGATCCCGTTCGTGGGCTGGGGCATCCGTCAGCTGCACGCCATCGCAGTCAACCGCGGCGGCGGTGCAGCCGCAGTGCGTGACGTCATCGCGCAGGGCAAGCGCCGACTGGCCGAGGGCGCATGGGTCGTCATCTTTCCGGAAGGCACGCGCATGCCGCCTGGCCAGACGCGCAAATACGGGGCCAGCGGCGCGTTGCTCGCCGAGGCCGCCGGCAAGCTGATCGTTCCGGTGGCGCACGATTCGGGCTATTACTGGCCGCGGCGTGGCTTGATGAAGCGCCCTGGCATCATCCGCGTCGTCATCGGTCCGCCCATCGCCACCATCGGCCGCAATCCGCGTGATGTGAACGCCGAAGCACAGGCGTGGATCGAGGCACACTCCGGTCCACCGTCAGCGGCAAGTCCCCAATCCGTCAGTTAAGTGACTCAGGTCACACTCCGGGCCGGCCCTGTGCTGAGCGCCCCTAATGCCGGACGACGCCTACAGCCGCTGCGCAGTTGCCCATGGTATCTACCCCCACATACGGGAGGCGCCATGAGCGAGATCCTCACCACGGCGGAGCTGACGCAGCTGCGTTCTGCAGCCCAGGCCTACCCTTGGCCCGTCCCGACTCAAGCAGTTTCCAACGGCGAATTCATGCCGGCGCCGCAGAATGCCCGCCAGCGCGAAGTGGAGGGACGCATCAGGCGCCTGTGCAATGCGCTCGCAGCGCGTCACGGACTGGATCGACGCGCCTTTCTCGCCAGCGCCGCTGGCATGGCGACGGCTTTCGTCGCCATGAACGAGGTGTACGGCGCAGTATTCGCAGTCGATACCGCCGAGGCCTCCGAGCCGGGCGTGGCCGCGGCGCGCGCCGACTCGCTGGCCAGTCAGACGATCATCGATCTGCATACGCATTTTCTGCGCGATGACTCCGGGCCCGGCCTGCAATACTTCGCCGAGCTGCGCGAGAAGATGCGCCAGACGCACCAGAATCCCGAGCTACCCGACCGGCCCGCGACGCTCGCCGATCTGCACCTGGGTACTTATGTGCGCGAGATTTGGTTCGACAGCGATACCAAGATCGCCGCGCTGTCCGGCGCGCCCTCGGACCTCGGCCCTGACTGGCTGCTGCCTAACCAAAGCATCGCCGAGACGCGCGACAGCATCAATCGCTTCGCCGGCTCGCGACGGCTGTTGTCGCACTTCATCTTCACGCCCGGGCAACCCGGCTGGCTCGAGGAGATCGACCGCGGTATCGAGGAGCTGCATCCTGATGCCTGGAAAGGCTATACGATCGGTGACAATACCCACAAGGATCTCAGCCGCTACCCCTGGCGTATGGACGACGAGCAGCTTGCTTACCGCGGCTATGAGAAATTCGCCAAGGCCGGCATCCGCAGCGTGGCTGTCCACAAGGGTCTCTACACGCGCAGCGACGAACGGCGCTATCCGCGTCTCAAGCAATTTGCCCAGGTCGGGGATGTCGGCAAAGCCGCGCGCGATTGGCCACAGCTCAATTTCCTCATCTATCACGCCGCTTATCGCTATACCGGAGAGGGGGAGCCGGCGATTGCCCTGGCGGAATTCGAGCGCACCGGCCGGATGGAATGGGTGAGCGATCTGGCCGAGATCCCGGCCAAATATGGCGTCAGCAACGTCTATGCGGATATCGGCGCAAGCTTCGCCGCTTGCTGTGTCAGCGAGCCGCGCACCGCGGCGGCCATGCTCGGGATTTTGACCAAGGGCCTGGGCGTCGATCACGTTCTCTGGGGCACCGACTCGATCTGGTTCGGCTCCCCGCAGTGGCAAATCGAGGCCCTGCGGCGCCTGGAGATCCCCGCCGAGATGCAGCGTCGACATGGCTTTGCGCCCCTCGGCCCTGCCGACGGCCCGACCAAGACGGCCATCTTCGGCATGAACGCCGCGCGTATACAGCAGCTGCCCCTGACCGCGCGCTGGCAGAGCGACGATGCGCTGGAGCACCACCGCCTCGCCTATCACGCGCAGGGCTATACGCGCAGCAACCGCGCCTACGGCTATATCCGCGCTGCGCGCAATAGTGTGGGCGCGGCTTGATGCCGGCTTGACGCCGGCTTGAGGCGCAACACCTCAGCCGCGCGACGGCAACCGGCTCCCGGATCGGCACGATGAGACCGGGTGCAGCGACCACCTTGCGCGGCTGGCGCAGGATGGCAACGCATGCAGAGAGCCACCAGGACCGCACTGTTCGTTCTTGTCTGTGCCGCCGTCGTGTTTGCCGCGATCGTAATCGCAGCGCGCAAGCGTCGTCGGCAGCGCCGTGCCGACCTGCTTTCCGGACCCTGGCCACTGCAGGTCCGCCGCCAGCTGCTCAGTGAGCGCGAGCTGGCCCTGTTCCAGCGTCTCACTCAGAGCCTCCCGGAGCATATCGTCCTCGCCCGCGTGCACCTTGCGCAGGTCTTGGAGTTCTGGCCGGGCGCCCGCACACAGGCGCTGTTCAACCGTATCAGCCAGCTGTCGATCGGTTTTCTGGTCCTGAATGCGGATAGCAGCGTCGTTGCGGCGATCGAGCTCGACGATGGCGGCCGCGCTCGGCCGTGGGCCGATGCACGCAAGGCGCATGCGCTCAGATCCGCCGGTGTGCCACTCATCCGCTGCGGCGCGTGGAGCATGGCCGATACGGCCGCGATACGCGCGGCCGTCCTGGGTGCGCAGACGGCCGACCCCGATGCCGCTCGTACTCGCTAGGCGGGCGTCAGCAGCGAGAGCGCATTCGATAGCGACACGGCCGGCTTGCCAGCGAAGCGCTGGCTGATATGCCTACCCAGCAGATCGGCGAAGCTGCCGCGTGGATCGGGGCCCACGTTCATGAGTACGACTCCAGCGTAATCACCTCGTGGATTGAAGAAGGCGTAAGCCGTATAGCCGCCCGTGCCGCCGTTGTGCCAATAGTCGCCCTCCTCTGGCAGGTACAGCCACGCAAAAGCGATTTGCGCCGGACCTGCGGAGGCCTGTAACTGCTGTGAGAAAACCAGCGCGCTGGGCAGCGTGGCCGCGTCGGGCTCGATGCCACGCACAGCTCTGTCGGGATGAAGCTGTGCCTCGAGGTAGCTCAGCATGTCATCGACGGTGGAGCGCAGCGCTCCTGCGCCCGCCAGGACATCCTGATCCCACGCGGGTGCAGGTTGGCCGCTTGCGGTATGACCGGGAATGAATCTTTCCAACTGCGCATCGGACAGCGATACCGCCGTATCGTGCAGATCCAGAGGCTCGAGGATTTGTGCCTGCACGAGATCGGCATACGGACGCTCGAAACGATTGGCGAGCGCGTGCCCCAGCAGGCCCATGCCCAGATTGCTGTAAAGAAATGACGCATCCGCCGGTTTGGACACGCCATGTTCGCGCAGATACGCATACAGATCTGCCACGTGATAGTCCGCATAGGGATTGTCGGGGTTCGCAGGCCGGAAATTGCTCGGCAAGCGAGGCAGGCCGGAGTGCTGGGTGACCAGATCGCGCAGCGTGATCTCGGCCCCCTCGGGCTTCTCGACCGTGCCGGCTGGCAGCAGCTCACGCACCGGCTCATCCAGCCGCACCTTCCGCTGCGTCACCAGCTGCGCGAGTGCCAGCCCCGTGAAGGTCTTCGTGATCGAGCCGATCTCGAAGATTGAATTCCAATGCGCACTGCCGTAGCAGAAGAAGCGTCGCACACCCTGGCGCACGATGCCCACGGCGATACCGATCGGCTTGCCGACAGCCAACGCACCCCCTTGAACGGCTGACGCCAGCTCCCGATCGAGCGACGCCTTCAGGGCTGCCGCATCCAGCGGGGCAGTGGCCGGATCGTACGAAACCTTCAGCGGCTGCGGTGGCGGGATCGCGGCCGCTTGCCGCTGCAACGTCAGTGGCAGGGGCTGACGCTGAGTCCAGATGCCGGTGAGCGTCTGGCGATCCGCGGACAGCGTACCGCTCCATTGTCCACGCACCGTCGGCACATCGAAGGAGAACTGCTCGCCGGACAGCGTGACATTCGTGCAGGTCAGCCCGAACGCATGCTGATCCAGGCTGTCCAGCGAACAATACTCCTGCCCTAATTGGTCACTGCGAATGGACAGTTGAATTCGCAGGGTTCGCGTCGGCGTGGCCAATGTCCCAAGCCAATGGCCATCCACCGCAGAGGGCGTCTGGGCGGCAACGAAGCTTTTCTCCGGCGAAAAAGTCAATGCGATCGGCGAGCCTTGATTCCACGTGCCCGCCAGCGTCCCATCGCTTTCGACCGTGCCACTCCAGCGCCCGCCCACGGCAGGCACCGTGAACGAGAGGCTGCCTTCCTGCAGCTGGATATCCGTGCACTGAATACCAAAGGCGCCCTGGTTGGGGCTGTCGAGCGTCCCACTGGGATTGCCGTCCGCGCCGACGCTCAGGTGCAGGCGCAGCGTCAGCAGCCCGAGCGTGCCAACGAAATCTCCCTGCGGCGCTATGCTTGTGGGTTCTGTCACGACCTCGGCTGCCACTGCAATACCCAGCCGTCTGCGCCCGCGTCAGTTGCTCACACGTCGAGGTTGGCCACCGTCAGCGCATTCTTCTCGATGAATTCGCGCCGCGGCTCGACCTGATCGCCCATGAGCGTGGTGAAGATCTCATCCGAGGCGACCGCATCCTCGATGCGCACCTGCATCAGCCGGCGCGTCTGCGGATTGATGGTCGTCTCCCACAGCTGCTCGGGATTCATCTCACCCAGTCCCTTGTAGCGCTGGATGGTCTGCCCCTTACGAGCCTGATCAAACAGCCAGGTCATTGCTTGTTTGAAAGAGTTGATCTCTTCGCGCGCCTCGCCTCGTGTGACGTGAGCGCCTTCTCCTATCAATCCTGCCAAGGTACGAGCCAGTTCGGCGATGCGGCGGTATTCCGCCGATTCAAAAAACTCCTTGTGCAGCAGCTTTTCGCCGGTGAAGCCGTGCTCCGTCTTCCGAACAGCAACGCGCAGTGGTTGCCCATCCGTGCCGGGCCGCGGAATTAGCTTGTACTGTCCGCGACCCTCGCTACGCACGTTGAGACGAGTCTCCAGTGTCCCGGTCCATTCCCGCATGTAGTCAAGATTGCTGAAGTCTTCCGGCGAGACCTGGGGGACATATATGAGCTCTTCGAGAAGCCGCTGATCGTAGCGACGCGACCAGCGACGGATGATTGCCTGCACTTCCATATAGCGGCGCGCCAGCATCTCGAGCGCAGAGCCGCTGAGCGGCTCGGCACCTGCGTTCACGACCAGCGAGGCGCTCTCCAGCGCGCTGTTCAGGAGCAGCGCATTGAGCTCGTTATCGTCCTTGACGTAGATCTCCTGCTTGGCTCGCTTTACCTTGTAAAGCGGCGGCTGAGCGATGTAGACGAAGCCACGCTCGATCAACATCGGAATCTGACGGTAGAAAAAAGTCAGCAGCAAGGTGCGGATGTGGGCCCCGTCAACATCCGCGTCGGTCATGAGAATGATGCGGTGATATCGCAGTTTTGATATATCAAAATCCTCACGTCCGATGCCGCAACCCAGCGCCGTGATCAGCGTGCCGACCTCGGCCGAGCCCAACATCTTGTCGAAGCGCGCGCGCTCCACGTTCAGGATCTTGCCCTTCAGCGGCAGGATCGCCTGCGTGCGCCGATCCCGTCCCTGCTTGGCCGAGCCGCCGGCCGAGTCGCCCTCGACTATGAAAATCTCGGAGAGTGCTGGATCCTTCTCCTGACAATCGGCGAGCTTGCCCGGCAGGCCCGCGATGTCCAGCGCGCCCTTGCGCCGGGTCATCTCGCGCGCCTTACGGGCCGCCTCGCGAGCGCGTGCCGCCTCGACGATCTTCTGCACGATCGCGCGTGCTTCCTGCGGACGCTCGAGCAGGAACTCACCCAGCTTCTGCGCGACGACGGTCTCGACTACGGCCTTGACCTCGGAGGAGACCAGCTTGTCCTTGGTCTGCGAGGAAAATTTCGGGTCCGGCAGCTTCACCGACAGGATGGCCGTGAGTCCCTCGCGGGCGTCGTCCCCGGTGGTGGCGATCTTCTCCTTCTTCGCCAGCCCTTCGCGCTCGATGTAGTCGTTCAGGGTGCGGGTGAGCGCGGCGCGGAAACCGGACAGGTGCGTACCGCCGTCCTTCTGCGGGATGTTGTTCGTGTAGCAGTACATCGACTCCTGGTAGGAATCGTTCCACTGCATCGCGACCTCCACGGTGGTGTCGCCCTCTTGGACGCGAAACCACAGCACCGATTCGTGAATAGGCGTGCGCGTGCGATTCAGGTGCTGCACGAATACTCGCAGACCGCCATCGTGCTGGAAGACGTCCGAGCGGTTCTCGCGCTCGTCGATGAGCTCGATGCGCACGCCGGAGTTCAGGAAGGACAGCTCGCGCAACCGCTTGGCGAGCAGGTCGTAGTCAAACTGGATATTGGTAAAGATCTCCGCGGAGGGCTTGAAGCGAATGGTGGTGCCGCGCTCGGCCGTCGCGCCGAAGGGCATCAGCGGGGCCGCCGGCTCGCCCAGGTGATATTCCTGCCGATAGATCTGCGCATCGCGGCAAACCGTCAGCTGCAGGTATGCGGAGAGGGCGTTGACCACCGAGACGCCCACGCCATGCAGACCACCCGACACCTTGTACGAGCTGTCATCGAACTTTCCGCCCGAGTGCAGCACGGTCATGATGACTTCGGCGGCCGAGCGGCCCTCCTCGGGGTGGATATCCACCGGGATGCCTCGACCATTGTCCTGCACGGTGACCGACTCGTCGGCGTGGACGGTGACGATAATCCGGTCGCAGTGACCGGCCAGCGCCTCGTCGATGGAGTTGTCGACGACCTCGAAAACCATGTGGTGCAGACCCGTGCCGTCATCGGTGTCACCGATGTACATTCCGGGTCTTTTTCGCACCGCATCAAGTCCCTTTAAGACTTTGATTTTGCTGGAATCGTAGACGTCCGATGCTGGTGTTGCCAGTGGTGTATCCTCCTGGCTGCATTATAGCTGTTTGACCCCCCCTCGTTCCACGTGAAACACCCGGTCGGCCGGGGCAGCGGCCAGCATCTCCGGATGCAGGGCAGTCACCACGCACTGGCCGCCCAGCGCGCCCGCCAAGCGCAGCAATGCCTGCGTGTGCGTGGCATCGAGCTCGGCCGCCGGATCATCTAACAGCAGCATCGGTACCGTTCCACGGCGGGCGGCCAGGTAGCGCATGACCGCCAGCGCCATGGCGGCGCCGAGGACCTTCTGCTGTCCCCGCGACACCACCTCGCGTGCGGGCCGCCCGTCCACTCGTAGCACCACATCGCAGCGATGCGGCCCCTGTCCGGTCAGCCCCCGCTCCCGGTCGCGCTCGCGATGGCGCATCAACGCCTCGGCCAGCGTTTCGTCCCGGGACCACCCCCGGCTCAGCTGAAGCGTGGTCGTGGCGGCGCCGAGGTCCGCTACCGTACCGTCCCAGACCGGCCGGAGTTCAGACATCACGGTCTCCCGCGCCCTCGTCAAAGCCTCGCCCAGGCGAACGAGCTCCGTCTCCCACGGCAGGGGGTTGCCGCCGCTGCGCAAAGCTGCATTCCGCTGACGCAGCGCGCGCATGTAGCCCTGCCATTGCAGCATGAAGCCAGGTTCCACGTGGAACACCGCCCAGTCCAGCCAGCGGCGGCGCAGGGCCGGCCCCTCCTCTACGAGTCGGTGAATGCCTGGATCAATGACCTGGACAGGCAACAGGTGCGATAGCTCCGCCAACGACTGCACCGCTTGCCCGTCGATGCGGGCCCGCACCTCCCCGGGATCGCAGGTGACATCGACGCGTCTTTGGGGCGTGGTCGATGTCGCTGTCGAGGTCGATACCAACGCCCCCGATGCATCCGTCAGGCTGTCAATTGGCAGCGATGTGCCAGCGCCGACCGCCAACGCCGCCACGCGACCCGCCACCCAACAGCTCGGCTGTCCTTGCCGTATCAGTTGGGCGACCTGCCGCGTGCGGAACGAACGGCCACGGCCGAGTAGATAAACGGCCTCGAGCAGCGTGGTCTTGCCGGTCCCGTTCTCGCCGGTGATGAGATTGATGCGCGGATGCAGCTGCAACTCTGCGGCAGGCAGGCAGCGCAGGTCCTGCAGCCGCAGCTCACTCAGCGGCACGGGAGTCGCGCCGCTCCCCGCGCTACAGGCGCATGGGCATGACCACGTATTTCACCGTGGTATCACCCGGCGCGCGAATGAGACAGCTGCTGTCCGGACCTGTCAGACACACTTCGACGGAGTCGGTCTCGATTGCCCCCAAGGCATCGAGCAGGTAGCCAACATTGAAGCCGATCTCGACCGGCTCGCCAGCAAACTCCACTTCGACTTGGTCCTCGGCCTCTTCGTGCTCGGGGTTATGCGCCTGCACGGTCAACAGGCCACTCGCGAAGGTCAGGCGCACACCGCGATATTTCTCATTGGACAGGATGGCGGTGCGCTGCAAGGCCGCACGCAATGCCTCACGCGGGCCGGTCATGACACGCGGCGGATTGACCGGAATGACGCGCGAATATTCCGGGAACTTACCATCAATTAACTTAGAAGTTAGGCGAACTTCGCCGATCTGGATGCGAATATGGTTCGATCCTAGCTCGATCGTGATCTCCCCCTCGCCATCGAGTAGACGTTGCAGCTCCAGCACCCCCTTGCGCGGAACGATGATCTGTTGCTGCTCGCCCGCCGGTCCGCCCATCGTCAGCTCGCACAGGGAGAGCCGATGGCCGTCCGTCGCGACCGCGCGCAGCATCTGCCCATTGGTCTCCAGCAGCGTGCCGTTGAGGTAGTAGCGCACGTCCTGCTGCGCCATCGCAAAGTGCGTCTTGTCGATGAGCCGTCGACAGTCCTTGGCCGCCAGCGACAGGCGGTGCTGGGCGCTGATCTGCTCGATGACCGGAAACTCGCTGGCCGGCAGGCTCGAGAGCGTGAAGCGGCTGCGCCCGCCGCGCAGCACCACCTTGTCGGACTCGCGCGTCAGGGTGATCGTCGTGCGCTCGGGCAAGGTGCGCACGATGTCGTAGAGCTTGCGCCCGGGCACGGTGATGTCCCCGGCCTGTTGCAGCGTGATCTCCGCGGCTGCAACCAGCTCCACCTCCAGATCCGTCGCCGTGATGCGCAGGCGATTCTCCCGCGCCGAGAGCAGCACGTTCGACAGAATCGGCATCGTTTGCCGGCGCTCGACCACGCCGATGACACTCTGCAGGGCCTCGAGCAGGTGCTCACGGGTCGCGGAGACTTTCATGTGCCAGGGTTTCCTTTTGGGCGCTGGGGATCTACACGATCTCTAAATGAATATTCTTTCTTAGAGAAGCCAATGATCAATACTAAGCCTGTGAAGAGCGGGAATGACAGCGCGATTGAGGGCTTTTACTGCGCAAATGCAGCCTGGCACAGCCACTCACGATCCGTCATAACCGCAGTGAATGGCTGTGCGTGGACTGTGGGTAACCTTACCCACAATTTATTCCACAGCCTACGCACCGTTATCCAGTCAGGGTTCTCAACAGGTTTGAATAGTCTTCCTGCATGCGCTGCTCGGTGTCACGCAACTGCTTGATGCGTTTGCAGGCGTGCATCACCGTAGTGTGATCGCGCCCGCCGAAGGCATCGCCGATCTCGGGCAGCGAATGCGTGGTCAGCTCTTTGGCCAGCGCCATCGCCACCTGCCTGGGACGCGCGACCGAGCGACTGCGTCGTTTGGAGAGCAGATCCGCCACGCGCACCTTGAAATAATCGGCGACCGTTTTCTGAATATTCTCGACTGTGATCAGACGTGCCTGTAGCGACAGCAGATCCTTCAGTGCTTCCTTGGTGAATTCGATGGTGATGGGTCGCCCGGTGAAATTGGCATTGGCGATGACCCGGCGCAGCGCGCCCTCGAGTTCGCGCACATTGGAGCGAATGCGCTTGGCGATGAAGAAGGCCACCTCCTCGGGCAGCTCCACGTGAGCCGCGGCCGCCTTGGCGATCAGGATGGCCACCGAGGTCTCCAGCTCCGGCGGCTCCACCGCCACCGTGAGGCCCCAGCCGAAGCGGGATTTCAGTCGCTCCTCCAGGCCATCGACCTCGCGCGGATAGCGATCGCAGGTCAGGATGATCTGGTTCTGGCCCTCCAGCAGCGCGTTGAAAGTATGGAAAAACTCTTCCTGCGAGTGCTCCTTGCCGGCGAAGAACTGGATGTCATCGATCAGCAGCGCATGCAGCGAGCGATAGGCGTTCTTGAATTCGTTGATCTGATTGTGCTGGAGCGCGCGCACCATGTCGCTGACGAAGCGCTCGGAGTGCACATAGGCGACGCGTACCTCGCGATCGCGCGCCATCATCGCGTGGCCGATCGCGTGCATGAGGTGCGTCTTGCCCAGGCCCACACCGCCGTAGATGAACAGCGGGTTGTAGGCCTTGCCCGGGTTACCCGCGACCTGCAGCGCGGCCGCCTTGGCGAGATTATTACTCTTGCCCTCGACGAAACGATCGAAGGTGAACTCCGCATTCAGAGGCACGCCCACGGCCTTGGCTTGCTGCACCTTGCCGCCTCTCAGCGCCGCGTTGGTACCATTGAGCGCAGGGCCATTGCGCGCCGGCTCGGCGGGTCGCGAGCCGACCTCCACCAGAATATCCGTCGCGCGGATTCCCAGCTCCGGCAGCAGCGCGCTCAGCCGCGGCAGCAACTGCGCGCGCACCCAGTCCACCGCGAAGCGATTGGGCGCCAGCAGCTTCAGCCCGCCGTCGCTCTCCATGGCTTGGAGCGGTCTGACCCAGGTGTTGAACTGCTGTTCAGGCAGCTCGTGCTCGAGCACCCGCAGGCAGCGAGACCAGACCGACGCTTCCAATCTGAGGACTTCCGCGTGAGGGGGGGCGGGAGTCTATACCCTGGACAGAAGCGCGCGGAAGCCGGTCACGGCGCGCCAATCGGACCCCCGTGTTGACACCGCCGGGGCCACTGCGTACCCTGCCGGCCCATTTTTCCGTGAGCTTTCAAGGCCCGAAGTCATGAAACGTACGTACCAGCCGAGCAAGGTGCGCCGCAAACGCACCCATGGATTTCGGGCCCGTATGGCGACCAAGACCGGACGCCGTGTGCTCTCGCGCCGGCGCGCCAAGGGGCGCAAGCGCCTCATCCCATGAGGCGCGCCGCCTGAGCGCGGCGTCAGAGCGCCAGATCGCGCCGTGAGCGTCGGCGCAGATACATCGCGCAGCGGATTTTCGCGTGCGCAGCGGCTGCGTCACGCGGCGGAATTCGAGCGTCTGTACGCGCAGGGTCGACGCCTCGCCGCCGATGCGTTCACGGCCGTCGTGCAGCCCAATGACGCGGGCCAGCCGCGCCTCGGGCTCTCGGTGCCGGCGCGAATTCTGCGATTGGCCGTGCAGCGCAACCGCGTCCGCCGCATCATTCGCGAAAGCTTTCGTCAGCATCAGCATGATCTGGCGGCGCTGGACATCATCGTAGGGCTGCGCAGCGCCCCGCGGGATGCCGATAATGCACAGCTGCGCCGATCGCTGGAAAAACTCTGGCAGAAGATCCACGCCTCATGCGAGCGTTCCTCCACATCCTGATTCGCGCCTACCAGCGGATCGTCAGCCCGCTGCTGGGCCAGCGCTGCCGTTTTCATCCCTCGTGCTCGCAATACGCGCTCGAGGCGATCGACACGCACGGTGCGCTGCGCGGCGTGTGGCTGGCGCTCCGGCGGCTGTTGCGCTGCCATCCACTGCACCCCGGCGGCTACGACCCCGTGCCGCCGGCGCGATCCACTTAACCGCTGGACCGGCCCACCCGCCGCGCGCCGTACAGGCCTTGCATGCCATTTAAACTCAGTCTTCGCATTACTCTCTGGGGGCTGTTCGCGATCGCAATGGTCGTGAACGTCAACCTCTACACCCGCGAGTTCCCACCCACACCGCGCGTCGCTGCGACTGCGCCGTCCTCCGGCACTTCCAACCAGCCCCTGCTCGGCAGCAGCGCGCCCGTGGCCGGTGCGCCGGCGACACCGGCCAGCGGCACGAGCAGCCCGAGCGCCAATTCCAACGCGAAGCCGAGTGCCAACTCGGCGTCCAACAGCGCTGCGGTCCCGAGCAGCAGCCTCGCCGCCACTGCCACGGGGCTCGCCTCGCAAGCGACGACGGCTGCGGCCGCGGGTACCGTGCATCTGCGTACCGATGTGTTGGATCTGACGGTGAGCCTCGAGGGAGGTAACCTTCTGGACGCAAGTCTGCTTGCCTATCCCGTGGTGAAAGGCCAGCCCAATAACCCGGTGCAGTTGCTGCAGTCGCAGCCGCCGGTGTTCGAGCTGCAGGGTGGGCTCGCCGGCAGTGCCGGGGAGACGGCGCCCACGCACCTGGCGCACTACACCAGTCCGGTCACCAGCCTGACGCTCGCGCCGGGGCAGAATGAGCTGTCGCTACCGCTGACCTGGAGCGACGGCCACGGGCTCACGGTCACCAAGATGCTGACCCTGCATCGCGATGCTTATACGGTCGATGTCACCTATGAAATTCACAATGCCGGCGACAGGCCCTTCAGCTTCGCACTGTATGACCAGATCCTGCGGCTGAACGAGGCGCTGCACCGCTCCTATTTCAACCCCGGCAGCTATGCCTACAAGGGGCCGGCCTACTTCGACGGCCAGCGCTTCGAGAAGATCAACTATCAGAAGGGCAACACGCTCGACATGACGGTACGCGGCGGCTACCTGGCCGCGCTTCAGCCGTATTTCTTTGCCGGCATTTTGCCGCCGCGCGACCAGGCCTTTCAGTACAGCTTCCAGCATCAGGGCGATGAGTTCCTGCTCAAGGCCATCGGTCCCACACAGAGCGTTGCAGCCGGCGCCAGCGCTACGGCGCACGACACACTGTACGTCGGGCCCAAACAGCAGTCGCGGCTCGATGCGATCCATCCGGCGCTCGATCGCGTGGCCGATTATGGAGTGCTGACGATTCTCTCCAAGCCGCTGTTCTGGTTGCTCGAGAAAGTGCACGCCGGGATCGGCAACTGGGGTGTTGCCATCATCATCGTGACGCTGCTGCTCAAGCTGGTGCTCTATCCGCTCTCGGAAACCAGCTATCGCTCCATGGCCAAGATGAAGACGCTCGCGCCGCGCATCAACAGCCTGAAAGAAACCTACAAGGACGATCGCGAGAAGCTCGCGAAAGCGCAGATGGAGCTGTACAAGAAGGAGAAGATCAATCCGGTGGCCGGCTGCCTGCCGATGCTGATCCAGGTGCCGGTGTTCTTCGCCTGGTACTACGTGCTGCGCGACAGTGTCGAGCTGCATCAGGCGCCGCTGTTCCTGTGGATCACCGATCTGTCGGTGCGCGATCCCTACTTCGTGCTGCCGATCCTCATGGCTGTGGCGATGTTCATTCAGACCAAGTACTTCAGCGCGCCGGCGAGCGATGCCGCGCAGCAGAAGATCATGCTGTTCATGCCGGTGGCGATGTCGGCGACCTTTGCCTTCTTTCCCTCGGGGCTGGTGCTCTACTACCTCACCAACACCGTGCTGGGCGTGCTGCAGCAATGGAATATCAATCGTCGCGTGGAAGCGGCGCAAGCGCGACTGAAGCGCTGAGCCGTGCGCGCGGTGGCGCCGACAGGCTGACGTGAAGCGCGATCATCCGGCGCAAACCATCGTTGCCGCGGCCACCGCGCCCGGCCGCGGCGGCGTGGCTATCGTGCGCCTGTCGGGTGCGGCGGTCGTTGATATGCTCGCCGCGCTGCTGGGGCCGACGATGGGGGCCCGCGTGCACGCCGTGCCGCGCCGGGCGGTGAACAGTCACTTTCTGGACGCCCAGGGCGAGCCGTTGGACAACGGGCTCGCAATCCTTTTTCCAGCGCCGCATTCCTATACCGGCGAGCACGTGCTCGAGCTGCACGGCCATGGTGGGCCGGTGGTGGTCGAGACGCTCATCGAACGCAGCATAGAGCTCGGCGCCCGCCGCGCGCGCGCGGGGGAATTCACCGAACGGGCCTACTTGAACGGCAAGCTCGATCTGGCGCAGGCCGAGGCGGTCGCAAGCCTCATCGATGCATCCTCCACGGCCGCCGCGCGCGCCGCGCTACGCTCGCTCGACGGCGAGTTTTCCCGTCAGGTGCTCGCGCTCGCCGAGCGCATCGGTGAGCTGCGTGCCTGGATCGAAGCGGCCATCGATTTCGCCGCGGAGGAGATCGAGTTTCTCGCCGAACCGCAGCTCGTGCAGCGGCTCGCGGACCTCCAAAAGGCGCTCTTCACCCTGCAGAGGGTGAGCCGGCAGGGCCGCGTGCTGACCGAGGGCCTCACCGTCGTCATCGCCGGCCCTCCCAACGCCGGCAAGTCCACACTGATGAACCGGCTCGCAGGGCACGAAGCCGCGATCGTTGCGCCCGAGCCGGGTACCACGCGCGATCTGCTGCGCGAGCGCATTCTGCTCGACGGGTTGCCGCTGACGTTGCTCGACACGGCAGGGTTGCGCGAGAGCGCAGCCATCACCGGCGCGCACGCGGAGCTCGATCCGGTCGAGCGCGAGGGCATGCGGCGCGCACGCGAGGCCATGGACCGTGCCGATCACATTCTTTTCGTCATCGACGGCGCGGCCGATCACGGCGCGGTGGCCTGGCGGCAAGAGCAGGGCTCGCTGCCCGCGGGGGTGTCCGCGACGCTGGTGATGAACAAATGCGATCTTGCCCAGGCGCAGCCGCCCGCGCTGGATGTCACGGTGGTGCGCATCTCGGCGCGGACCGGGGAAGGTCTGGACGCGTTGAGCGCGCATCTCAAGCAGGTAGCCGGCCTGTCAGATGCCGATGGCAGCCTCGTCTCGGCACGTGCACGGCACGTGGAAGTCCTCGCGCGCGTCGCCGCGCACGTCGCGCAGGCGCGTAGCCTGCTCACGGCGCGCCGCGCCGGAGAGCTGGTCGCCGAGGAGCTACGCGGTGCGCAGCAGGCGCTCGGCGAGATCGTCGGAGAGGAGGGCAGCGAGGCGCTCCTGGGGCGCATCTTCAGCACTTTCTGCATCGGAAAATAGTTTAGCGTCCAGGCACGCCCGGGCTCGTCCACTGTCATCGCCGTGGCCGTCTCGACCGATTGCATAGACCTCGCTCGCTGCGTGGGCCGCTGCCGGAAAGCTGAGCCATGAATGGCGGTATCATCGCGCCTCGGCCCGCGTGGCTGTCGCAACGGAGGGCACACGACCATGGTCATTCGCTACTGGCTGCCCGTGATCGGCGCAATCTCGGTCATCGGCCTGGCATCCTCGGCGATCGCGGCATCCTCCTCTGGCGCGCAGGGCGCTGCGCGAGCCGCACCGGCCGACTGGCCTGCCTACAACCGCACGGTCGGCGGCGACCGCTACTCGCCGCTGCGGCAGATCAATCGCGCTAACGTCTCTAAGCTCAAGGACGTGTGCACCTACGAGCTGCCGGAGCTCACCGCCTTCCAGACGGGCCCCGTCGTGGTCGATGGCACGATGTACTTCACGACCGCGCACAACTCCTATGCCATTGATGCGGTCGATTGCCATCTCAAATGGATGCAGCCCGTGTCCTCGAAGCCGGGCGGGCTCGGGGCAAACCGCGGCTTTGCCTATCTGGACGGGATGCTGTTTCGAGGGACTCCGGCCGGCCACGTGATTGCGCTGTCAGCCGCGGACGGCCACCAGATCTGGGACCACAGCATCGATGTCGCCGACACCCCGGGCGTCTCGATTCCGATGGCGCCCATCGCCGCGGACGGACGGGTGTACGTCGGGAATGCCAGTGGCGATAACGTCGGCGTGACCGGCCACGTCTACGCTCTGGATGCCCACGACGGACACCTGTTGTGGAAGTTCGACGTGGTGGGACCGGCGGTGCGCTCGACCTGGACGAACGCCAAATTGCCGATCACCGGCGGTGCATTCTGGACCTCCTTCACGTTCGATCAGGCGAAGGGGGTTCTGTATGTTCCGGCGGGCAACCCCGCACCGGATTTCGACTCGCTCGACCGGACCGGCGATGATCTTTATTCGGACTCGGTGATCGCCCTGGACGGCGCCTCCGGGCGGATGCTCGGATACCATCAGCTGGTTCGCCACGACAACCACGATTGGGATGTCAACAGCGCACCGATGCTCGCGACCACGCGCACGGGGCGGGAGATCATCGCTTCGGCCAACAAGGACGGCCTGCTTTCCATCCTGGATCGCTCCGCGGTGGGAGGATCGACTTCCGCGGCGAGCGCGAACGCATCCCCGCCGGTGATTCCGCTGCTCTCCCAGACGCCGACTACGACGCGCACTAATGTAAACGTGCCGCTGTCGAGCGATCGCACGGTGCATTTCTGCCCGGGGATTGGGGGCGGTTCCGAGTGGAATGGGGCGGCTTACAGTCCTCAGACCGACTCGCTGTTTGTGGGAGCGGTCGATCAGTGTGTGCGGGTGCGCCTGCAGCGACCGCTGGCCGTTCCCCCGGCAGGACAGATCTGGTTCGCGAGCTCGATTCCGCTCAATCAGATGACCGACCCGGCGAGCGGGGCCACGGGCTGGCTCACGGCATTCAATGCCGAGAACGGTAGGGTGCGTTGGAAATTCCACGCACCGCATCCGATGCTCGCAGGGGTGACACCGACCGCCGGGGGGCTGGTGTTTGCTGCCGATCTGGGCGGCACCGTCTATGCGGTGGACCAGCGAAGCGGCCATGTCCTATGGACGCGGGATACCGGGCAGGCAATCGGCGGGGGCATCGTCAGCTACGCGGTCGACGGACATCAGCGCATCGCCGTCGCTGCGGGCATGCGTTCACAGTTGTGGACGAGCGCTGCGAGCGCGAGCCGCATCGTCGTGTACGGACTGCATTGAGACTGCCCTGGGGCTGCCCAGACTGCCCTGACGCCGGGGGATCCATGAACAGATCCATGTGCTCCCGGCTGTAGCAGGGCACCGCAGCGCTTTGCCTGCTCGGCGCGCCCGCGGGCCACCCGTGGGAGGTCTATGTCGCCGATCCCTCGGAAGGACCCCAACCCACAGGATTGGCGCACCGAGGTGTTCTGGCCGATCGCATGAGATACTCACCGGCCCATGCAGCCGCATTCCTCATTCGATGTCATCGTGGTTGGCGGCGGCCACGCCGGCAGCGAGGCCGCGCTCGCCGCGGCGCGCATGGGCTGCCGCACCCTGCTGCTGACGCAGAGCATTGAGACACTGGGGGCGATGAGCTGCAACCCGGCGATCGGCGGCATCGGCAAGGGACATCTGGTGCGCGAGATCGATGCGCTCGGCGGGGCGATGGCTCGCGCGGCGGACCGCGCCGGCATTCAATTCCGTACGCTCAACGCGAGCAAGGGACCGGCGGTGCGCGCCACGCGTGCGCAGGCCGACCGCGCTCTCTATCGGCGTGCGATGCGCAGCCTGCTGGAAAATCAGCCGCAGCTCTCGCTGTTCCAGCAGGAAGCCGCCGACCTGATCATCGAGGCCGGCGCCGTGCGCGGGGTCGTCACCCTCAGTGGTGTGAGCTTTCAGGCGCGCGCCGTGGTTCTGACCGTCGGCACCTTTCTGGCCGGCCGCATCCACGTCGGCCTGACCAACTACGCCGGCGGGCGCGCGGGTGATCCGCCCTCACTGCGCCTGGCGCAGCGTCTGCGCGAGATCGCACCGCGTACCGGTCGGCTCAAAACCGGTACACCGCCGCGCATCGATGGCCGCAGCATCGATTACCGCGCCCTGCCCGAGCAGCACAGCGATGCGCCGTTGCCGGTGTTCTCCTTTCTCGGTCGCGCGAGCGAGCATCCGCGCCAGGTGCCCTGTCACATCACGCACACCAACGAGCGCACGCACGCGCTCATTCGCGCGGCCTTCGATCGCTCCCCGATGTACACCGGCATCATCGAGGGCGTCGGGCCGCGTTACTGTCCGTCCATCGAGGACAAGGTGCAGCGCTTTGCGGACAAGGCCGCACACCAGATCTTCATCGAGCCCGAGGGACTCGACACGCATGAGGTGTACCCGAACGGCATCTCCACGAGTCTGCCCTACGAGGTGCAGCTCGAGATGGTGCATAGCATCGCCGGCTTCGAGCAGGCTCACCTGACCCGCCCGGGCTACGCGATCGAGTACGACTACTTCGATCCGCGCGATCTGGCGCCCTCATTGCAAACGCGCGCGGTCGAGGGCTTGTTCTTCGCCGGCCAGATCAACGGCACCACCGGTTACGAGGAGGCGGCAGCGCAGGGGTTGTTGGCCGGCATCAATGCGGCGCTGCGTTGTCGGGACGAGGCGCCCTGGACGCCCTCGCGCAGCGAGGCCTATCTCGGCGTGCTGGTCGACGATCTGGTCACGCGCGGCACGCGCGAGCCCTACCGCATGTTCACCAGTCGCGCCGAGCATCGGCTGCTGCTGCGCGAGGACAACGCCGATGCGCGACTGACACCCCTCGGCCGCCGCCTGGGTCTGGTCGATGAGGAGCGCTGGGCGCTGTTCGAAGCCAAGCAGGCTGCAAGCCGCGCCGAGCTCTGCCGGCTCCAGGCACACCGACTGCGCCCCGGACAGATCTCCGAGGCCTGGGCCGAGCGCGTGCTCGGCACGCCCGTCCCTAGCCGCGACGTGAGCGCATTCGAGCTGTTGCGTCGGCCCGAGGTGTCTTACGAGGCGCTGCTCGAGCTGGTGGGTCCGGGCGCGCTCGAGGCAGACAGCCTGCCCGCCGAGCAGCGCGACGAGCGGCTCATCACGCAGGTGCGCCGCAGCCTGGAAGTCGAGGCGAGTTATACCGGCTACATCGAGCGCGCCGAGCAGGAGATCGAGCGGGCCCGCGCCCAGGAACACGTGAGCCTGCCCGAGGATTTGGACTACACGAGCCTGGTGGGGCTGTCCCACGAGGTCCGCCAGCAACTGGCGGCCGTGCGTCCCCGTACGCTTGGCCAGGCCGGCCGCGTGCCCGGGGTGACGCCGGCAGCGCTGGCGATCCTGCGGGTACATCTGAAGCGGCGCGGACGCGCCGTCGCCTGACAGCCAACATAGCCCCAGGGCACTGGCAGCCGGCAATCGTTAGCCGTTAACATCCGTCCACGATCGAATCACGCGAACGGCTCAAGCTGAGACGCGGTGCTCGAACAGTCCCGCTTGACCGATGCATGATCGGTCGCGGCTGAACGAAAGGAGACGGGAGCACCGATGCCAGTCTTACTTGCTGCGCTCATCACCATCGGCATTGTCTCGACGCTGTACCGGGGCCAACTGCGCAAGCCGGCTGCCGCACTGGGCGACGGCAGCGGTCACATGCTGCAGCATGGTCGCTGGGAGCGGGTGATTGCCTGGGTGGTGCTCATTTCGGCTCTCGTGCCCGCGGTTTTGGCGGCCTACGTGCTCTGCCGTCCCACAGTGGCACACTTTGCGAGCCGCACCGTGGTGGAGCTGCTGACCTGCAGTGGCCTGTTCGCGGCACTGGCGGTGTGGAGCTTTCAATCGCTGCGCCGGCATATCTGCGTGAATGACGTCGGCTTGACGCTGTGCCTTGGCCGCCGGACGATCGAGATCACCTGGTCGAGCGTGACACGTGTCACGATCGACGTGAGCGGCGCGCTGCTGATCTGCGGCGCCTCGGGGGCGGAGATTCCGGTCAACAAGCTCTTCGTCGGCATCCCCACGCTGGTGGGCTACATGCGCCGGCACCTGCCCGAGAGCATGTACTCGGGCGCTTTTTGCACCTATACCCCGCGAGCGCATCTGGGCGGTTAGCACGCACTCCGGGCGCCGCGCTGCTTTCGGCGCCGGACGCGTAGCGGTATAACCGGGCGCGAGCCCTGGGGCTTGCGCGGCAACCGCCGCGGCTGGCCGATACCGTGGGGCTCGGGGGGAGCGCGTGGCTGATATCTGGCATGCACGCCTGTCGCGTCGTGGGCTGCTGCGCACGGGGCTGGGGCTCGGCACGGCGGCGGCGGGTCTCGGGGCGCTTTGGGCCAGCGGTACCGAGCCTGCGCGCGCCGCAGCCGTCGAAGCAACCCATCGACTGCCGCTCATCACCAAGCCCATTCCCACCAGTGGTGAGCGCCTGCCGGCGATCGGCCTCGGGACGGATAAATTCGCTGACAGCGAGCGTGCCGCAATCACCGCGGAGATCGCGCGCATGCAGCAGCTCGGCGGCACTGTGATCGATACGTCCGCAGATTACGGCGAGAGTGAAGCGCTGGTGGGCGACACACTCGGCTCGCTCGGCCTGCGTGAGCGCATGTTTGTCGCCACAAAGCTCACGATCCATGGCGAGGGGTTCGGCAGCAACCGGGTGGGGGGCGCCGCGAGCTTCGAGCGCTCGCTGCAACGACTGCGCACGCGCCGCATCGATCTGCTACAGGTCCATAACCTCGATGGCGTGGACCAGCTCATGCCGCTCATGCAGCGCTGGAAACAATCTGACCAGGTGCGCTATCTCGGCATCACGACCTCCGAGGTCGGACAGCACGCCGAGCTGATGGGCTACATGCGCCGCTATCCACTCGACTTCATCCAGGTCGACTATTCGATGGACAATCGCGATGCGGCGAAGGACGTGCTGCCGCTGGCGATGCAGCGTCGCATGGCCGTGCTGGTAAACGTTCCCTTCGGTTACGGCAGCCTGCTGCGCCAGGCCCAGCACCGGCGGCTGCCGCCCTGGGCGGCCGATATCGACGTGAGCAGCTGGGGGCAGTTTCTGCTCAAGTATGTGATCTCGCACCCCGCGGTGACCGTCGCGATACCCGGCTCCACGCAGGTACCCCACTTGGTGGACAACCAGGGCGCCGCGCGCGGACGGCTGCCGGACGCAGCGCTGCGCCGGCGAATGGAACAATATTGGGACGCTAGCTAGAAAACTATCGGTAAATTGCGCAAAATCGAAACAATCTGCGGCGGGGGTGGCGCTGGCCGCCGCGCGCGCGAGGATTTACCATAGCCGCATTCACCAGGGGGTCTTTCGTATGAAGTTGATCTGTGTCTCGGCGCTCGCCGCAATCGCCGCACTCGCCACGCCTCTCGCCTTTGCTGACTGTACCGCGCCCACCCCGCCGCAGAATCTTCCGGACGGCAATACCGCGACGCTGCAGCAGATGCTCGCCGGCCAGAAGGCGGTCAAGGTGTTCGACGCGGCCACCGACGCCTACCTGGATTGCCTGAAGAATGCACATCAGGCCGCGCTGGCAGCCGCCGGCGACAAGGTGACCGACGACCAGAAAGCCAAGCTCGATAAGGCTGAGACGGATCAGCACAACGCGGCGGTGGACAAGGACAAGAGCGTCGCAACCAGCTTTAACGAGCAGATTCGGGTGTTTAAGGCCAAGAACGCCAAGGGCTAACCCGCCAGGGGAGCCTTCCATTCGCCTCGGCTTGGCGCCCTGCGCAGAGGGCGCCGTCCGATTCCCCGTTTGACCTGATGGAGTTCTCCTTCAGGGCGTATAGGGTCGCCTCGATTGCCCCGCCGGGGCCGCGGGCGCACCCTAGCCTGCAACTTTTCCAGCGCGACCGTGTTCTCGCCTTAACGAGCGCACATTTGTGTCACCCCCACCCACGGAGTCGTCGCGCCCGGATGAATTTACAAGTTTCATGCGTGCCTATCAGGACATGGTCTTCACCACGGCGGCGCGTCTGACCGGTCGCGATGCACAAGCCGAGGACATCGCCCAGGAAGTGTTCCTGCGCGCTTATCAGCACTTCGAGCAGCTGCGTGGCAATGCGTCGGCTGGCGGCTGGCTCAAGACCGTCGCGCGCAATCTGTCGCTGAACTATTTGACTCGCCATCGCCGCCGCTGGCAGCCGTTCTCGCAGCTGCCGCCCGCAGACGAAGAGGATGCGTCGGCCGAGCTGCAGATTCCCGTACCCGACACGCATCTGGCGGATATCTCCCTCGAGGAGCGCCGCGCCCTGGTCGATGACGCTCTGGGCAGACTGCCCGAGCGTCAGCGCCTGTCGCTGGTGCTCTATCACTTCGAGGAGCTCCCGTACGATGAGATCGCAAAGCAGCTCGGCGTACCCCTGGCAACCGTGAAGAGCGATATCCACCGCGCTCGTCACGCGCTGCTGAAGCAACTGCAGTCGCGCGGCATGTCCGCCGACATGCTGGAGGCTTGAGCGATGGCTGCCGATCGCGATACCGATAGCGCCCTGGAGCGCCAGGTACACGCGCTGCTGCGTTCGCTGCCACCGCGTGCTGCGCCCGAGCGCCTCGCCGCACGCGTCCTCGAGCAGCTCGCGCAGCGGGCCGCAACGCCCTGGTGGCGCAGGCAGGTCGTGCAATGGCCCACGCCGGCGCGCCTGTCGTTTGCGCTGCTGGCGCTCGCGCTGATGCTGCTGTCGCTCGCCGGCAGCGCGAGCCTGCCCCACGTCACCGCCGCACCGGTGATTGCCTGGGGGCAGCACCTACTGGCGCCACTTGGCGTGTTGTCCCGACTGCTCGTGGCTCTGGTGGGTCTCGTGCCCATGGCCTGGCTGGAGGCGTTTCTGGTGCTCGCCGTGCTTGCGTATCTGTTCCTGTTCGGCCTCGGTGCAGCCGCCTATCGGCTGCTGTTTCTGCCGCGCTGATATGCCCGGAGGCTCAGTCATGAAACTCATCGCGCTGTGTCTGCTGTGCATTCTGCAGGCCGTTGCACCCGTGTTCGCCCGATCCTCCCGTGACGATTTCCGCTCGGATAACAATGATCGGGTCGCCATCGGTCACAACGTAGATGTGCCGAGCGGAGAGTCCGCGGATTCGGTCGTTGCCGTGCTGGGTGCCGCCAGTGTCGAAGGCCAGGCGCGCAGCGACGTCGTCGCCGTCGCCGGCAGTACGCATGTGACGGGCCCGGTCGAAGGGGATGTGGTCTCGGTGCTCGGTTCGACCTACATCGACAGCCATGTCGAGGGTGACGCCACTGCGGTGCTCGGTACGCTGCAGCTGGGACCGCACGCAGAAGTCGATGGCGATGCAACGGCGGTCGGCGGGCAGCTGATCCGCGACCCCGCTGCGGTGGTGCATGGGGACGTGCAGCAGGTCGGGCCGAATGCATCGATCAACCTCGGACCGCTGACGCCCTGGGTACACCATGCCCTGCTGTATCTGCGGCCGCTCGCCATCGGGGCGGGTTTGGGCTGGGTCTGGGGTGTTGCTGGAGTATTCCTCGCGCTGTACCTGCTGCTGGCGTTCCTCGCGCCCGCTGGCATCGAGCGCTGCGTGCAATGCCTGGAGCTGCACCCCGGCCCCACGCTGCTCGCGGCGCTGCTCACGGTGCTGCTGACGCCGCCGTTGTTGCTGCTGCTGGTCGTCACCGTCATTGGCATTGCCGCGGTTCCGGTGGTGGTAGTGGCGCTGTTCTGCGCCGGGCTGTTCGGCAAGGCCGCAGCGCTTGCGTGGCTCGGGGGTCGCTTCCTGCCGCGGCGCCGCCCGGCCGATCCGCTGTCGCTGGTGCTCGCCGTGCTCATCGGCGGGCTCATCATGTGGGTGATCTATCTGGTTCCCGTGCTCGGGTTCGTGGTCTACAAGCTGCTCGGCTTGCTCGGTCTGGGCATGGTGGCCTACACGCTGATCCTGGCTGCCCGCGCGCGGCGCGCTGCGTCGCCGAGGACGGGAGCCGGTCCCGTCGGTGCTCCCCCGCCCGCCTCTGGCGCGCCCGCACCCGGCACGGACACCGGGGCCGCCTGGTCGGGAAGCGCCGCTGCGAGTGCCGAATCCGCCGCGGCCACACCGGGTGCGCAGGCAGTGGAGGGCGCAGCTCTGGGTGGGGCCACACCTGCGGCGAGTGCCCCAGGGCTATCAGCCGCGGGAGCCTCTCCCGGCGTTCCTTCCGCCGGTATCGCACCACCCGCCCTTGCCGCATCGACGCTGCCGCGCGCCGGCTTCTGGATCCGCATGGTGGCGCTGCTGCTCGACCTCATCGTGGTAGGCATCGTGATGCGGATCCTGCATCTGCACGGCCTGATCCTGGTCGCGCTGGCGGCCTACGGCGCCATTCTCTGGAAGGCCCGCGGCGCCACCCTCGGCGGCATCGTCTTCGATCTGCACGTCGTGCGCGTGGATGGCCGCCCGGTCGACTGGACGACCGCCATCGTGCGTGCCCTGGGCTGCTTTCTGTCGCTGGCCATCGTCGGGCTGGGGTTTTTCTGGATCGCGTTCGACGAGAATCACCAGGCCTGGCACGACAAGTTTGCCGGCACGCTGGTGGTGCGCGTCGCCAAGGACGCCTCGGCCGTGCGGGTCTGAGCGGGCAGCCCACGACCGGGGCTGCAGCGGGCGCTTAAGCGGGTCGGACGGCCGCCGCTGCTATAATCTCTGCTTCCGCCTTTGCTGATTTCGCAGCGCTTGTCATGGGGTTTCCAGATGAAGAACCGACTCTGCGCCCCGAGCGGGCTCCGCCTGGTTTTGGCCACCACGATGGCTAGCTTGGTTGCCGGTGCCGCCGTCGCGGCGGATGTGCCCACCGACAAGGTGCCGGACACTGCCCTGGTATCGGGGATCGCCACCCAGCACTTCGACGCCAGTGTGCGTCCTCAGGACGACTTCTACCGGTACATCAACGGCAAGTGGCTCGACACGACGCAGATCCCTGCGGATAAGGGCAGCTATGGCTCCTTCGTCAAGCTGCAGGATGACTCGATGGATCAGTTGCGCGGGATCATCGAGGCGCTCGAGAAGCCCGGCGGCGCCACCACGCCCGACCAACAAAAGATCGCCGCGCTCTATGCGAGCTTCATGGACGAGGCGGCGCTGCAGGGCCTCGGTGACCGACCGCTGCAGGGTGAATTCGCCCGCATCGAGGCGCTCAAGAGCAAGCGGCAGATCCCGGCGCTGATCGCGCATCTCAATCGCATCGGGGTCACCGCACCGTACACGCCCAGCGTGCATCAGGACGCCAAGGATTCGACGCACTACGTGTTCGACCTGGGCCAGGACGGCCTCGGCCTGCCCGATCGCGACTACTACCTGCAGGATGCGGCACAGCTCAAGCAGATCCGTGCGGCTTATCAGACGCATATCGAGCACATGTTGAAGCTCGCAGGCGATCAGGACGCCGCGCACGAAGCGCAGCAGATCATGGCACTGGAGACTTCGCTGGCGCGTGTGCAATGGACCAAGGTAGAGAACCGCGACCCGGTCAAGACCTACAACAAATATCCGTTCGCCAAACTCGCCGCTCTCGCCCCGGGCTATGACTGGAAGGCCTATCTGGCCGACTCGGGCGTTGCCGGCCGTACCAATTTTCTGGTCATCAGCCAGCCAACCTACATCACTGCGTTCGACCAGCTGATCGGCTCCACGCCGCTGCCGGTATGGAAGAGCTACTTTCGCTGGCAGGTACTCAACGCCTTCGCTCCCTTCCTCTCCAAGCCCTTCGTCGCTGAAAATTTTGCCTTCAATGGCACCGCGCTCGCGGGCATCAAGCAGAACCGGCCGCGCTGGCAGCGCGGCGTACGCCTGGTCGACGGCTCCATCGGCGAGGCGCTCGGCAAGCTGTACGTCGCGCAGTATTTTCCCGCCAGCTCCAAGGCGCGCATGGACCAGCTGGTACACAACCTCATCGCCGCCTACCGCGCCGACATCGCTACGCTCGACTGGATGAGTCAGCCGACGCGTGAGAAGGCCGCGGGCAAGCTCGACAAGCTCGCGATCAAGATCGGCTATCCGGTCAAGTGGCGCGACTACTCGGCGCTGCAGTTCTCCAGGGACGACCTCGTCGGCAACGTCACGCGAGCCAACGAGTTCGAGTATGACCGCAACCTGCACAAGCTCGGGCACGAGGTGGATCGCACCGAGTGGGAGATGACGCCGCAGACCGTCAACGCCTACTACGATCCGGAGCACAACGAGATCGTCTTTCCAGCCGCCATACTGCAGCCGCCCTTCTTCGACCCGAAGGCCGATGATGCTGTCAACTACGGTGGCATCGGCGCGGTCATCGGTCACGAGATCAGCCACGGCTTCGACGATCAGGGCAGCCAATATGACGCCCATGGCAATCTGCTCAATCCGCCCGGCTGGTTCACGCAGCAGGATCTCGACAACTTTAAGCAGCGCACGCATGCACTGGTTGCGCAGTACGCCGCCTACGAGCCGGTGCCGGGCTATCACATCAATGGGGAGCTCACGCTCGGCGAGAACATCGCCGACAACTCGGGTCTGGCGATTGCCTACAAGGCCTATCACATCTCTCTCGACGGGCATGCAGCACCGGTCATCGACGGCATGACCGGCGATCAGCGCTTCTATGCCGGCTGGGCGCAGGTGTGGCGCGCCAAGACGCGCGAGAACACGCTGATCCTGCGCCTGAAGTCCGATCCGCATTCGCCTGAGCGCTTCCGCGGCACCATCCCGGAGATGAACCAGGCGCCCTTCTACACGGCGTTCGGCATCAAGCCGGGAGACAAGATGTATTTGCCGCCCGACAAACGCGTCTCGCTCTGGTAGCGCGGGTCCGCGCGCGGGGCTTGCTTCAGATTGGCGGCGCCTCGATGTTCGAGTTTCAGCTCACACGCCGTCGCCTGATTCAGACCCTCGGAGGGGTGGGCATTGCGGCCGCGATGCCGCAAGGCTGCGATTGGGCGGATGCCGGCGGCGCCTCGTTGAAGTTTTTGGCGGTCGGCGACTGGGGGCGTCACGGCCAGCACCACCAGCAGGAGGTTGCCGACCGCATGGGCGAGAGCGCAGCGCTTCTCGGCGCGCGCTTCATCATCTCCGTGGGTGACAATTTCTACGAGAACGGCATCACGGGCGTGGATGATCCGGCCTGGAAGAGCTCTTTCGAGGACATCTATACCGCGCCGTCGCTGCAGGTGCCGTGGTATGTGGCCCTCGGCAATCACGACTACCGTGGCAATACCCAGGCGCAGATCGATTACAGCGCGATCAGCAGGCGCTGGCGGCTGCCGGCACGCTGGCATAGTTTCAGCGCGCATGGCCCCGATGGCGCATTGGTCGAGATCTTCGTCGTCGATACCGCGCCGATGATCCGGGCGTATTACGCCAACGGCGCGCAACTCGTGAAGGTCGGTGATCAGGAAGGCAACGTGCGCCTGCAGCTCGCCTGGCTGGACGCCGAACTGGCCGCGTCCAAAGCGGACTGGAAGATCGTCGTCGGCCATCACCCCATTTACTGGGGGCGCGGTCGGCGGCGGTTTCGTACTCCCCCCGCAGATAGACGACTGCTCGTCGTCGCGGGGCGCCCCGATCTGATCGCGCAACTGGATCCAATCCTGCAGCGCCATCGCGTGCCGCTGTATATCAATGGCCATATACACGATCTGCAGCACGTGCATCTCGGTGCGACGCATTACGTCTGCACCGGCGCAGGCTCCAAGATGGATCCCACCTGCAACATGGGCGGCAGCGATTTTTGCTCGCTGCACTCAGGCTTCATCGCCTGCTCAGTCAATCGTGCGCGTCTGCGCGTCGCCTATCGCGACTACCTCGGAACCGAGCTGCACGTCGTCGACATCGCGCGCCCCGCCTGAAGCACCCGGACCGCAACCGCATCACACCCGGCCCTGGGCTCAAGGGCTTCTTGGCGGCTTCGTGAAAAAACTCACAGCCCGCGAGTCCAAAATGGTGCACCCTTTTCCGGCGCCATGACTGTCCGCCGGTGTCCTTGCATGGAGAGCCGTGACGAATGACTGAGCCGAAGCAGCCTGCAGGGGCGTCACTATGAGTGAAGCGGCCAGGCGGAACGGGGCGGCTTCCCTGGAGCGCGTTGGCGAACCAGAAGCCAACGGCACCTGCTCCGACACAACGCTGATGAAAGCGCTCGAATACACCACGCATCTGCGGCAATTGACGCCGGGGCAGGATGAGAAGCCCGCGAGCTCAGGGTCCACTGTGCGCCCAACCGTTGGCATGCCCGCCAGCGCCACCAGGGCCGCAGAGCGCGAGGCCATGGCCGAGGGCGAGAGCCAAGCCCAGCGCGGCGAATACCCTCAGGGCGCTGCCAGTGCGGACATTCGCGAGCTCCAAAGGCGCTTAGAGGACTTGGAGGAGAAACTGCGCCTGCGCGACGCAGCGCTCAACTCCACCAGCAGTCACTTCATGATCGTCGCCGCCGATGCAAATGGTCCTAGGATCCGATACGTGAATCGCGCGATCTGTCGCGAGTACGGCTATACATCGGAAGAGCTGATCGGCAAGCCACCCACCGTGCTAACCCCGGCCGAGTTGAATCCCGAGGCGGAACGTGTGATCGGCAGCCTGCGGGCGCAGGGCAAGGGCATACGCGTGCGGCTTCGCGCGCGTCGCAAGGACGGCTCGACCTTCGTGACCGGCGTCACGCTGACGCCGGTGCGCTCGGCGGGAACGCAGCTGCTCTCGGTCGTGGTCGGCGCGAACATCTCGGCAGGAATCGCGGAGCGCGAGGCAAAGGAGCACCTGCAGAACCAGTTGGTTTCGGAGCTGCGCGAACGCGAGCGGATGAGCATGGAGCTCAATCTGGCCCGCAAGCTCGAATCCGTCGGCCGTCTGGCGTCTGGTATCGCTCATGAGATCAATACACCCATTCACTACGTCGGCGATGGCGTGTCCTTCCTCAAGTCCGCGGTCGCCGATCTGCGTCAGTTGCTGGAGATCTATCGCGATGCCGTCAGCAATCTTGCGCAGGGCGCGGATAAGCAAGCCGTGCAGCTGCGATTGCAGGAGGTCGAGACAAAATTCGACAAGCCCTTTCTGGATGAGGAAATACCAGCTGCCTTCGAGCGCACCCACGAGGGGATCGAGCGGGTGGCAGCCATCGTCCGGGCGATGAAGGAGTTCGCGCATCCCGACGAGCACGAGCAGAGTCCGGCGGACATCAATCGGGCAATCGAGACGACGCTGCTCGTGACCAGCAATGAGTATAAGTATTGCGCACGCGTGCAGATGGAGCTCGCCGAGCTGCCGCTGGTGATGTGCAACATCGGCGAGCTCAACCAGGTTTTCCTGAACATCATCATCAACGCAGCGCACGCCATCGAGGCTGCCGGACGCGACGCCAGCACGGGACTCATCAACATCCGCACCGCTGTCGCCGACCGATATGTACGCATCAGCATCGAGGACAACGGCTGCGGAATCCCCAAGGAGAATCTGGATCGCATCTTCGATCCATTCTTCACGACCAAAGACGTCGGCAAGGGCACCGGTCAGGGGCTCGCCATCGCACGCTCGATCATCGTGGAGAAGCACGGCGGCAGGATCGACGTCGAGAGCGAGCTGGGCTGCGGCTCGCGTCTGATCCTGCAGCTGCCGATCGGCGGGCGCGCCGCGGAGAAAATCAGGACATGAGGCGCGTGCTGTTCGTCGATGACGAGTCGGCGCTGCTCGAGAACCTGCGTCGTCGGCTCTATCGGGCGCGGTCGAAGTGGCAGATGACCTTCGTCGGCAATGCGGCACTCGCACTCGAGGAGCTGCGCAGCAGGCCATACGACGCGATCGTGACCGACATGCGCATGACGAGCATGGACGGAGCGCAGCTGCTCGAGCACGCCCGGGAGATATCCCCCGAGACGATCCGCATCGTGCTGTCGGGATATTCTGAAGAGCGCCAGGTCATGCGCCTGGTGCCGCTCGCGCACCAATACCTGGCCAAGCCGTGCGATGCGGACAAGCTCGAAGAGCTGATCGACCGCTCGCTCAGCCTCAGAGACCTGCTGACCCAGCCGCGCATCCGCGCAGCCGTCGGGCGGGTCAGTCGGCTGCCGGTGCTGCCGCGGGTTTATGCGCGACTGTGCGCGGCCATGGCGCGGGAAGATGCGAGCGGCGCGGAGGTGGGTGAGATCATTGGTGCCGACAGTGCAGTGACGGCCAAGGTCATGCAGGTCGTGAACTCGGGATTCTTCCGTCTCGCGCGACCCATCAACCGGATCGATCAGGCGGTGGCGCACCTGGGCTTCGCTGCCATCAGAAGCCTCGCGCTGTCGGCGGAGGTGTTCAACGCCTGGCCGAAGGCGCGCGCGCCCGCGGCGTGGCTGGAGCCCGAGCGGCTGCAGCAACATGCCAGCCGCGTCGCGGCCGGGGCTTACGCGCTGGCAGGACGCGTGCCTTGGGCCGAGGACGCCCTGCTCGCCGGGTTGCTGCATGACATTGGCTATTCGGTGCTGCTGCAGCAGTGCCCGGAGGAGTTCGGACGTGCGCTCGCGCTGGCGGAGCAGAGCGGGACTGCCCTCATCGATGCCGAACGGACGGTACTCGATGCGACCCACGCGGAAGTGGGGGCATACCTGCTGGGGCTTTGGGGCCTGCCCTATGGGGTCGTCGAGGCCGTGGCATCTCACCACAGCCACTCCAGCGCCGGCGGCGGGTTCGGTCCCGGTGCCGCCGTCGTGCTGGCCGAGACGCTGCTCGCTCCCTCGCAGCCGCCCGAGGAAGCGCAGCGATATTCGGGCGATGCGCTGGATGACGGATCTCTGGCCGCGCTCGGCGCGCCATTCGGGTTGACGGAAGCGCAGCATCGGCTGCGGGAGCTTGCGAAGGAAGAGGAAGGGTCCCATGAGTGACCGAACGCTACCCAGAGTTCTTTGTGTCGACGATGAGCCCCGCATGGTCCAGGGTCTCGCGGCACACCTGCGTCGTCGCTACGAGGTGCTGACCGCGCTCGGTGGCGAACAGGCGCTCGAGCTATTGAAGACGAGCGGACCGGTGCCTGTCGTGATCTCCGATATGCGCATGCCTGGCATGGACGGGGCGACCCTGCTGGCGGAGGTGCGCAATCGCCATCCCGACACCATCCGCATCCTGCTCACCGGCGAGCCCGGCCGCGATGCAGTGGTATCTGCGGTCAATAAGGGGCAGATCTTCCGCTTCCTGACCAAGCCCTGCCCGGCGGAAGAGCTGGTGGGCTGCATCGAGGCGGCTCTCGAACAGCACCGCCTGGTGACGGCCGAGCGTGTCCTGCTGCAACAGACGCTGATCGGCTGTATCCGGGCACTGGCCGACGTGCTCGGCCTGACCAATCCCGTGGCGTTCGGACGCACCAGCCGGCTGCGTCAGCAGGTGATGGCATTCGCGGAGTACCTCGGCTGCGCCGAGGGATTCTGGCAGCTCGAGGCGGCCGTCATGCTGTCGCAGATCGGCTACCTGTCGCTGCCCACCGAGCTGGTCGAGAAGATCTACTACGGCGAGCAACTGACGCCCGAGGAGCGCGTCATCGCGAGCGGCGTTCCGGAGGTCGCAGGCAAGCTGCTCGGCCACATCCCCCGACTCGAGCCGGTGATCCAAATCCTCGAGGGGCTCAATTGCCGTGTCGAGCAGCTCAGGGCGCTGGGCGGGTCAACCGCCACCGCGGTATGCATTCTCAGGCTGGTGACCGAGTACGATGCGCTCACTTCGCAGGGACATACGCCGGAGGTCGCGACGCAGTTGCTGCAGTCGCGTGCCGATCGTTATGGGCCAAAACTGCTCAGGGATTTTTCCACCTTCCTGGGCACCAGCTCGGGAGAGATGCAGGTCATCGAGGTGCCGCTGCGACATGTGCGTCCCGGCATGACGATTCTGCAGGATGTGCGCACCGAGCTCGGCATGCTGCTGGTGGCGCGCGGCTTCGAGGTGAGCGAGCGCTTCGTCGAACGCATCAGGAACTTCGGCCCGGGGCTGCTCGCTGAAAAAGTTGCCGTGCGCGTGCCACAGCGTCGCGCGGCGGTTTAAGCCGAGAGGCGCTCTGCTCGGCTACAGCCTCAGCCGGACGTCACCGTAGATGCTCAACGGCGCCGCCGGACTCTCGGCGCCCAGCTCGTGTTCTATGGCGACCCCTTGGCCTGGACAACCACGGGCACAGCAATGAGCTTGATCAGGTCGACCTGTCGGCGCGCCGTCGTCTTGTCAAACACGTGCTGAAGATGCGTCTTGACGGTTGCCGGCCGGATACCCAGCAGCCGCGCGCCGCGCTCGATGGTGCAACCGTCGAGCAGCGCCTGCACCACGCGCACCTCGGCTGGCGTCAGTCCATAGCGACCGGCAGCCTGCTGCATTCGTAGTGCAAACGCGGACGCGTCACTCTGTAGTCTTCTGCTGATGCATAGTGACTGACAAATATGCGGAGCCAATAGCCCCAGCATCGCCCGCGACCTCGTATCGGCTCGACGCGCGCACCGACGGCGGCGGATATACAGCCCGCTGATGCCCGTCGGTAACCTCTCCAGCAGCGTGCCGATAAATTCCATGCGCCAGGCCACCTGATTCCCTGGCGTCTTGACGGCAGCAGCGGCAGCGCTAAAAACAGTTCCGACCGGCTCGCTCTCCTCGTGGTGCCGGAAGAGTGCGGCTTCGCCCTGCGGCGCAAGCGCGGTTGCCCAGAGATGCGCCTCGACGCCGACCGCGCATTCGAAGCCGTGGATCTGGCAGTTCAGCTCGCGCGTGAACACGATGGCCGCCGTTCCACCGATGAGCGCCAGCATCCGCTGCATCACCTGGGGCCACTCCCCGGGAGTGAGCGCCGCTGCGTAGGTGTCACGGATCAATGCCGAGACTTGTGCCAGTCTGCTCATACGCGGCCGTCCTGTCCGCGAGCGCCGGCCCGGCGCCGTGCAACCGAGCGATAGTACACCAGGCTTTGGATACGTACTGCGGCATCCACCATTTGGTGGATATCGGTACGGCCCCTGCAATTCTACACTCGCGCGCCTGTCGCGACTGAGGAGAGATCCCTATGACCCACGCGTCACTGTTTTCCCGTGCCGCCTTGGGGTCCAGCTGCGTCCTGGGCACCCTCGCGCTCCTGCTCGGCATTACGCCTGCGCGCGCCGATGTCACGATTCGGCAGCAGACGACGATGAGTCTCGCCGGGATCAATATCGATGTCACCGACACTGAACGTACCAGCGTTGATAAGCAACGCAGCGACTCAACGCTGCGCTGTCATGGCTTGTTGGCGCTGGTGTGCCGCAACGAACAGAGCAGCGAAATCCGGCGCTTGGACAAGCAGTTGGAGTGGGATCTGGAGCCGAAGAAAAAGCTCTGCACCGAGCGGGATTTTCCCACGGCCGAACAGAGGGCAAGTGCTCAGCTGGCGTTCGAGTCGACCATGGCGCAGATGAAGACCTGCCCCATGCCGCAGCAAAGCGCGCAGGCAGCTCCTGACACCTCACACTGTCAGATGAGCGCCGCCAAAGTTGACGTCCAGCAGAGTGGCGAGCATCAGACGCTGATCGGTCACGACGCCCATCGAAGCACTGTCGTCATGAGCCAGACCTGCACCGATCCGCAGACTGGCCAGGTGTGCCAGTTTGACTATGGTTTTGACCTTTGGCTGACGCCTGATGATCTACCCGGTCTCGCCGAGCGGCGCGACTTTGCGGAGAAGTTCGCCGTTGCTCAGGGCCTGGACCCCAATAATCCGCAGCTGCGCGGCATGATGCAGCAGTTCATGGCCCCTTATGCCGATTCGCTCAAGCAATTGCAGACACAGGGGGCGGCATTGCAGGGCAATCCGCTGCGCACGACATTCTTCATGGATTATGGCGGTCCGCGATGCGGCAATGCCCAACAGCAGCCACAACAGCAGGCTCAGCAACAGCCGCCACGCCGACGCGGAGGACTGTTCGGCAGCATTGCCTCAAATGCGGTGGGTAGCGGCGTGTCGGGATTCTTCCACCACAGTGTAAACATCCCAGGCAGCAGCGTTGGTGGACAAGTGGCGGCCAATGCCGCCAATCAGGCCGGTGATGCAGCCGCCTCCGCCGCCGCCAACGCCACTGCCAATGGAGTCGCCGACGCGAGCTCTGCCCACGCGCAGGACGCCAGTACGCAGGCCGGGGCCGCGCCCGCAACGCCACCGGGCATGGTACGCATGGTGTCCTTCACGACAGAAGTCACCTCGATCGACACCGCGAGCATCGATGCATCGCTATTTGATCTGCCTGCCGGCTATCGCGTACAGCCACCCGCGCCGCCCTCGGAGAACAAACAGCCGGTCTGTCCCGCGAACGCGAACGGTCATTAACGTATCCGTCGTCTGCGAGGAGCCGGTCCAGCAAAGCTGGGGACGGGCGACGAAACTCAAACTTCCGGGAGGCGGCCGGCTGGGTTTGTATCAGTCGCGGCACCCGCGACGCTCCGCGGAAAGCCCGGTCGATCGCGCCTATTCGGCAACCCTTCGGCGTGCTCGCCCGCCGCCAACTGCCTCGCGGATGAACTTGAGCACCGGTCCCGAGACGGTCTGATCCTGAGTATCGATCGACATGACCTCGGACATATGGCTCTCACCGCGCGCCACAAGCAGCGTCGAGCAGTGCGAGGGCCCGAGCTCGCAGAGCGCATCGTGCAGGGTCTTATTGAAGCCCGACAACCCGTCATTGACCGACATGTCCACGCCGGGATCCAGCTCCGCGTCCACGAGCATGATCCTGACATGCGTGCGCTTGAGCTCCGGCAGGCTGGAGTGTGCCAGCTGCGTCGCCGGATCAACCCGCGCGCCGAAACCGCCAGCCCCCGCGCCTCGCGGACCCCGCGCGACTGCGCCCGGCCCTCCCGGGCCTCTGGGTCCGCCCGGTTCGCGTGCGGCGCGTGCAACGGCGGGTCCGCCGGGGGTGCCAGGCGCGGCACCCGGCAGCGCGCCCGCCGTCGAGCCCGCGCCGCCCGGCTCATGGCAGCTCGTCCCTGCGCCGGCCAGTGGCGCTCGCCCATTGGTGCCGCCCAGCGCCGCGCCCTGCAGCGGGGCGATGTCGAAGGCGCCGGACATGAAGATGACCCCGCGCACGCCGACGCCCTTCGGACCGTAGAGCTCGGGGCGACCGATATAGGTGCCCGTCGGGCCGTTGCCGGCCGAATGCGCCCAGATCACCATGCGATTGGCATCGCCGTGATACTGAGCGATGTGATCCTGCACCCACTGGATCATATGCGAGATGTCGCGCGCGCCACCGTCCCAGGTCGGGCTGAAGTGACGCTGCATGAGCACGACCACCAGGCCGTTTTGCGTTCCCCAGCGGCCGATGTTGTCGTAGAACGCGTTGGCCGCCTTGTCCTGGGTCTCGATCTTGTTGCCCGCACCGCCGGGCACATAGATCAGCACCGGGCGGGAGTTGGCGCCCTTGTCGCCCCAAAAGACATCGACGACATCATTGGGGTTACTGCCAAAGGATTGGTTACGCGCGATGCTCACACCCGGATACAGCGGCGTAACGTCGCTGGTGATGTCGTTCTTGGGCATCATCGGTCGATAAAGATCCGCCGTGCAGGCCGGGTCGACGATCGGACCGATAGTGCGTAGCGTCGCCTCTACATCCGGTGGCACCTGCGCTTGCCCGACCTGCGCCAGGCCGACGCCGCTCAGTACGGACGACAGCAACGCAGACGCCCAGGTGCGGGCCACGCGGCGATGCGATGATCTTGCAGGTCTCACGGTAACCCCCTTGCCGGCGCTGCGCGCCGTCGTGGGGCGCCAGTGTAGGCGGAGGCGTTTACTTGCGCCAGAAGGTCGGCGTCAGCACCACGGCAAAGGTGATGATTTCGATGCGACCGAGAAACATGGCTGCCGTACACACCCAGATCTGAAAGCCGTTCAGCCCGGTATAGGTATGTGCCGGACCGACGCTGCCCAGGGCCGGCCCGAGATTGTTGATGCAGGCCACGATCGCCGAGAGCGAAGAGGTCAGATCCAGTCCCGAGATCAGCAGCGCGAAGGTCAGCCCGACTGTGGTCAAAAAATATAAAAACAGAAACGCAAGCACCGCGTAGACCACGCCATTGGGAACCACCTGCCGCGCGATCTTCAGCGGCGAGACCGCCTGGGGGTGCACCAGCGTGAACATCTCGCGCAGCGGCTGCTTGAATAGGATGAGGGCGCGGAACATCTTGATGCCCCCGCCCGTGGAGCCGGTGTTGGCACAAAGAGAGCTCAGGAACAGCATCCACATCGGCGCAAAGATTGGCCAGGTCGAGAAGTCGGTGCTGAAGAAGCCGCCCCCCGTGGCGAGCGACACCACGTTGAAGGTGCCATAGCGAAACGCCCTGAAGCCGTCGTTGTACACATTCGTGGCCATCAGGAAGAAGGTGATGATGAGACAGCTCACCAGCACCAGCAGCAGCGTCCAGCGTGCCTCGGGGTCGCGCCGGTAACAGCTGAAGTCGCCGCGACGCAGGGCGATGAAGTGCGTGGAGAAGTTCAGCGCCGCCACGAGCATGAACAGCGCCAGGATGAACTCGATGAGCGGCGAGTTGAAATAGGCGATGTTGGCGTCGTGGGTCGAGAAGCCTCCGAGCGACAGCGTCGAGAATGCATGGCAGAGCGCATCGAAGGGGCGCATGCCGGCGCCCCACAGCGCCAGCATGCAGGCCAGCGTCAGCCCGGCGTATACCAGGCCCAACACGCGCGCTGTCTCGGTGATGCGCGGCGCCAGCTTCGCGTCCTTGACGGTACCGGGCGCGCCGGCGCGATACAGCTGCATGCCACCCACGCCCAGCAGCGGCAGGATCGCCACTGCCAGCACGATGATGCCCATGCCGCCGAGCCAATTCAGCGCCGCGCGCCACAGCACGAGGCTGTGCGGCAGCCGATCCAGGCCGGTGAGCACGGTTGCGCCGGTGGTCGACAACCCCGACATCGTCTCGAAATAGGCGCGCGTGAAGCCCAGGCCCGGTACGTCCAGCAGCAGCGGAATGGCGGCCACCGCCGCGATCGCCAGCCAGCTCACACACACCAGCAGGTAGGCGTCGCGTGGTTTGAGGTCGTAGCGATAGCGCCGCGTCAGCGCGCGCAGCGTCAGGCCGAGCAACACGGCGACCGCGCCGCCGACGAAAAAACCGCGCAGCGAGGCGAACTCGCCATCGATCAGGCCGGTCAGGATCGGCAGCAGGAAGTACAGCGCGAACCACGCCAGCAGGGAGCCAAAAATGTTGAGCACGCCGATCAATGAGCGCATGAGCGCCGTTCTCCCTCGCGCCCTTCGCCTACGGCTCGCTCTGGAAGAGCCGCTCGACCGCCTCGACGTGGCGGCGATCGGACAG
>DATNDE010000032.1:0-143396 GCA_035553315.1 Steroidobacteraceae bacterium | reverse complement strand
TGCCAGACCGCGTTGGCGATGGCCGCCGCGGCTCCCACGATCCCGACCTCGCCGATGCCCTTGATGCCGACCGGGTCGTCGGGGTCCGGGTCGTCCACCCAGTCCGCCTCAATGGGCGGGACATCGGCGTGCGCGGCGAGGTGGTAGCCCGCGAGATCGGCGCCGACATGGCCGCCCGAGGCCTGGTCCCGGGCCGCCTCCTCGTGCAGCGCCATGGACAGCCCCCAGGTCATACCGCCGATGAACTGGCTGCGCGCGGTCAGCGGGTTGACGATGGTGCCGGCTGCAAACGCCCCGAGGGCGCGGGGCGTGCGGATCTCGCCGGTGCGCTCGTGTACACGCACCTCCACGAACTGGGCGCCAAACCCGTAGGCGATGCGGCCGGGAAGCTCCCCGCCGCGTGCCGCTGCCATCTGCCCTGCGTAGAGCATCTCAATGCCATTGGCAGGGGCGCCATCGGGCAGATTCTCCGCATACACCTCGATGGCACCCGCCGCTGGCGCATGCCGCGGTTGCGCGCGTCTGGCGAGAATCTGCTCGCAGGCGCGCGCCACCACGTTGCAGATGCCGGCCGTATGGCTCGAGCCGGCGGCGAGCCCGGCAGGGGGCAGATCGCTGTCGCCCAACTCGACGCTGATGTTCGAAAGCGGCAGGCGCAGGCGATCGGCCGCGGTGAGCGCGATCGCGGTGTAGGCGCCGGTGCCGATATCGTGGGCGCCAATTTGTATGCGCGCCTGTTCACCGCGCAGCGATATGCGAGCAGTGGCGGCGCCGACGTTGCTCGGGTAGGCCGCCGTGGCGCAGCCCAGCCCGATGAGCCACTCGCCGGCTCGCATGGAGCGCGGCTCGGGGCGTCGATGCGCCCAACCAAAAGCAGCCGCGCCCTGCTCAAAGCATTGCAACAGCGAGCGTGAGGTATAGGGGCGTCCCGTGATGGGATCGCGCTCGCTCTCGTTGCGCCGGCGCAGCTCGATGGGATCGAGCTGCAGAGCCACGGCGAGCTCATCCATGGCGCTCTCGAGCGCGAACATGTACGGCAGATCGGGCGGCGCACGCATGAAGCCGGGCGTGCTGCGATCCGCATGCACGACACTGACACGCGTTGCGACGTTCGGACAGGCGTACAGGCGTGCCGTGGTCTCGGTCCCCGACACGTTGTAGGTCGAGGGACGCGAAGTCAGCTCCCAACCCTCGTGGACCAGGGCCTGCAGATGCCCTTCGGCGCTCGCACCCAGCCGCACGCGATGCTGTGTCTCGGCCCGATAGGTGGCGATGGTAAAGCCCTGCTCGCGCGTGGCCACGAGCTTTACGGGACGGCCGAGGCGGCGCGCCGCAACGGCAATCCAGGCCGTGCGATGCGTAAGACCCCCGCGCGAGCCGAAAGCACCGCCGACGTATTCGGAGTGCACACGCACGCGATTGGGCTCGATACCGAGCTGACGTGCAACCCCCGCGGCAAGACCCGTGACGAACTGGCTGGGCTCGTGAATGATCAGCCGCTCGCCTTCCCAGAGGCATGTGGTGGTAAAGAGCTCGAGCGGATTGTGATGCTGCGTCGGTGTGGCATAGCGCGCATCGATGCGCACGGGTGAATGCTTCCAGGCACCCTCGGCATCACCGACCGCGGGGTCCTCGTGCCCTTCTTCGACGTCGGCGAGCGCCTCGGTCTGGGCGCCCTCGCTGCCGAAGCTCGCCGTGGGCTCCTGCGCCTCATAGACCACCTTCACTCGATGCGCGGCCTCGCGTGCACTCTCGTAACTATCGGCGAGCACCACCGCGATGATCTGTCCCGCATGCCAGATGCGCGCCGTTTCCATCGTGGTGGTGTTCGCCTTGCCCTTGCCGCCCGGCGGTGGCGGCGGCTTGACCTGCGAGCCGACATTCTCGTAGGTCAGGATGTCGAGCAAACCCGCCACGCTGCGCGCCTCCTGCAGATCGAAGGCGCGGATATGGCCACGCGCGACCGCACTGGTAACCAGAAATGCGTAGGCCGGATGGGCCAGCGGCCGATCTGAAGGATAGCGCGCGACACCGGTGACCTTCGCTCGCCCATCGACGCGCGGTACGGGCTGCCCCAAGTGAGCGTCGTGCGCGGGCATGACTATATCGGCAGCGCGGCGCACTCGAGCAGTGCCCGCACCAGCGTGCGACGGCCCAGCTCCGGCTTGAAGTCGTTATCCCCATGCGTCACGGCGGAGGCGAAGGCGGCCTCGGCCGCGGCGCGCGCCTGCGCCTCATCGAAGGGTTGGCCCTCCAGCAGCGCTTCAGCCTCGTGTGCTCGCCAGGGCCGGGTGGCGACCCCGCCGAGCGCGATGCGCGCCTGGCGCACCACGTCCTGGGCAAGGTCCAACGCCACCGCCGCCGATGCCAGCGCAAACTCGAAGGAGCTGCGATCGCGGATCTTAAGGAACAGCGAGCGGCGCACCCAGGCGCGTGCCGGCACCCGAAAACCCACGATGAGCTCATCGCTGCCAAGCGCCGTTTCCACGTGCGGCGTGTCGCCGGGCGGCCGATGCAGCTCCTGCAGCAGCAAGCTGCGCCGGCCGTGCCGGCCGAGCAGCTCGACGCTGGCCTCCAGCGCCACCAGCGCCTGCGCCAGATCGCCCGGATAGTGCGCGATGCAGTGTTCGCTGACCCCGAGCACGGCGAGCTTGCGGTTGCGGCCGAGGATCGCCGCACAGCCCGAGCCGGGGCTGCGCTTGTTGCACTCGGCGTAGCTCGGATCGCGAAAGTAGTTGCAGCGCGTCCGCTGCAGCACGTTGCCGGCGAGCGAGGCCATATTGCGCAGCTGCGCGCTGGCCGCGAGCTGCAACGACTGCGCCAGCACCGGATAGTCCTGCACGATCCGCGGATGCCCGGCGGCGGCGCTCATGCGCACCAAGGCCCCCAGCCACAGGCCCTGCGCATCGACCCGGATCTGGTGATACTCGGCCTCCAGCGCGTTGAGATCGATCAGGCGTTTCGGGCGCATCACATCGAGCTTCATCAAATCCAGCAGCGTCGTGCCGCCGGCGATGAACTGCGTCGCCGCAAGCGTCGCGCCCTCTGCGCCTGCAGCGCCGGCCGCCGCCACCGCCGCCTGCGCCGAGTCGGCGCGCAAATACTCGAAGGGCCTCATGCGGCGGAACCGTCGGCGGGCCGCGCGATCTGTTCCCGGGCCTGACGAATCGCCGCCACGATCTGCGGATAGGCGGCACAACGACACAGGTTGCCGCTCATCCACTCGCGGATGGACTCATCGCTATCGGCGTGTCCTTCCTGGACGCAGGCTATGGCAGAGAGGATCTGCCCGGGCGTGCAATAGCCACATTGGAATGCGTCATGATCGATAAAGGCCTGCTGCATCGGATGCAGCGGGCCATCGCTGCCCGCCAGAGCCTCGATCGTGGTGACCTCCTCGCGCACGGCTGCGGCGAGGGTCAGGCAGGAGAGCACGCGTCGGCCGCCGACCAGCACCGTACAGGCGCCGCACTGGCCCTGATCGCAGCCTTTCTTGGCGCCCGTCAGACCCAGCCGCTCACGCAACAAATCCAGCAGCGTCACGCGCGCGTCCACGCTGAGACGCTCGCGACGTCCGTTGACGATGAGACTCAACGCCAGCGCGGGCGCATCGCCTGCAGCACCGCGCGCTCCAAGGGCAACAGGCGCATCCATGCGCGTGAACATTGCCGAGCCTCGCCCGTGGCATCTGCCGGACGCCGGCGCATCGGACCAAAGGCGATGTCCGTCAGGCTCCCTCGCGGCCTGGTGTCCGGCCAAATGTCCACGGACACACTTGCGCCGCTCGGACAGTGGCCGCAACAGGCTGAATTGCCTTGCTGTCGTGCTCCGCGGAGTTGGCATTATCCTTGCTTCTGCAGCTGACCACTGCATGGTGGCGGCAGCGGACGTCCAGTCAATGCTCGGATACTAAGTCGACCTCGCGTTACGCAGCCTCACGCGCACGTCGATGCTCACCGCTCTGATGGTACTGGCGCTCGCGCTGGGAATCGGCGCGTCGATGACCACGCTGACCGTGTTTCACGTGCTGTCCGGCAATCCGATCCCAAGCAAGAGCTCGCAGCTCTATTACCCACAGATCGATCCGCGCGACGTGTTCAACTACGCGCCGGGCGTGGAACCGTCGGAGCAGGTGACGTGGATCGATGGGATGAACCTGCTGAAGGCAGCTCGCGCGGATGGCCAGGCACTTATGACCGGCGGCACCGTCGCGGTCCAGCCGCCGCAATCCACGCTTGAACCCTTTCTCGAATCCGCGCGCTTCACCACTGCCGGCTTCTTCTCCTTATTCGACGTGCCTTTCCAGTACGGTGCGCCTTGGAGTGCACACGATGATCAAAACAGCACCCGGGTGGTGGTAATCAGCCACGAGCTCAACGACAGCCTCTTTGCTGGCAAAGACAGCGCCGGCCGTACATTGCGACTCGGTGGTTCGGACTTCCGAGTCATCGGAGTGCTCGGGGATTGGCGCCCGAACCCGCAGTATTACGATCTAAACCGCGGCAGGTACAACGAGGACGAAGGCATTTACCTACCGCTATCGATCTCGCAGGTCATCCTGAGCTTCGATCACAGCGGCGACACGGAATGCTGGGGCAATGGCGGTGGCGGCACATACATGTACCAGATGCACAATCAGCGCTGCGTGTGGTTGCAGTTCTGGGTGCAGCTGGGTACGCCTGCAGAGGCCGCGGCGTACAAGCAGTTCCTGGTGCAGTACTCGGAGCAGCAGAAGGCGCTGGGGCGCTTCCTGCGTCCCCCCAACGTCCGCCTGCGCGACGTGACACAGTGGCTCGACTACAACAAGGTGGTTCCGCAGGACGTGCGTCTGCAGACGTGGCTGGCGTTCGGCTTTTTGCTCGTCTGCCTTGTCAATACCGTAGGGTTGATGCTGGCCAAGTTCATGCGCGAACAAGGCGAATTGGGCATTCGGCGCGCCCTGGGCGCCTCCCATCGCGCCTTGTTCGCGCAATTGCTGGTGGAATCCGGCATGGTCGGTCTGGGCGGCGGCATCGGTGGACTATTGCTAGCGCTGCTGGGCCTGTGGGTGGTACGCCAACGGCCGACGCCGTATGCCTCTCTGGCGCATCTGGATCCGAGCATGCTGCTGACCACCTTCCTGCTGGCTATCAGCGCCAGCTTGCTGGCGGGGCTGCTGCCGGCGAGGCGCGCCTGCCTCGTCTCGCCCGCATTGCAATTGAAGAGTCAGTGACATGGACATACTGCCGGTCCTATCGGCGCTGCGCCGGCACAGGCTGGTGATGTGGCTGCTCATACTCGAGGTCGCTTTGACGTGCTCAATCGTGAGCAACGCGGTGTTCCTGATCACGAGCCATATTGAACGTACCCGGATGCCCAGCGGCATCGCCGAACACGAGCTGGCGTTGGTTGAAATGGCCGATATCAGCGTTCGCCCAAACGGCAAGGAGCGTCCCCAAACCGAGCTGGCGGCGTTGCAGCAGATTCCCGGGGTGAAGCAGGTGGCGCTCGCCAACGGAGCCCCGTTTGCGAGCGGCTCAAACACAGACGTCAGAGTGGAGCCACATCAACGGCGACGCTCCCTCAATACCGGGCTATTCTTTGGCAAAAATCTACTGCCGGCTTTGGGAACGCGGCTGATAGCGGGGCGCAGATTCTTGCCGGAAGAGTTCACGGATTTGTCGCAGGCACTGGCAGCATTGGCCAATGACGAAGCGAGAGAATTCCCGCACGTCACGATCGTCACACAAGCGGTGGCGCAACGGCTGTGGCCCGGTCAGCCTGCGGTGGGAAAGATGGTGTATGTCGGCAAAGACATTCCACTGCAGGTAGTCGGCGTCATCGAGAGTTTGACTAGGCCGGCGGGAGGGCTTTTCCAAGGCGCTGAATACAGCATGGTCCTGCCCATCAACGCTGACACGAGCTATGACGCCAACAAGAGCAATGGATTGCTTTATCTGCTCCGTTGCGCCCCCCAGGACCGCACGCGTGTGCTGAAAGCGGCGGTAGCCACGCTCAAGCAGCTCGATCCCAATCGCGTATTGGTGCGAGCGCGCACGTTCGATCAGGTGCGCGACGCATACTTTCAAAACGATCGCGCCCTGGCCGGCACCCTGGTCGGGGTCTGCCTGGCGCTCCTGATCGTGACGGCGCTGGGTATCGTCGGACTGGCAAGTTTCTGGGTCGCGCAGCGCCGCAAGCTCATCGGCGTGCGTCGCGCGCTGGGTGCGACCCGCGGCGACATCCTGCGCTACTTCCAGACTGAAAATTTTTTGATCGTCACCGCGGGTATCGTTCTGGGCACCGCGCTCGCATTTGCACTCAATCTGGAGCTGATGAGATTCAACGCGATGGCGCGCCTGCCGTGGGTCTACTTGCCTATCGGTGCAGTGGCCCTGTGGTGCCTCGGCCAGATCGCAATACTCGGTCCCGCACTGCGGGCGGCTAACGTGCCACCTGTCGTTGCAACGCGCAGCGTATGAGTGTGTCAGCGATGCGCGGACAGCAATTGTTCGCTGCCTGATATGGCAGTCAGCAGTGGCACACGTGCACATTGAGAGTGCAGTTCCACAGAGGATGTGACCCGTGCTAATTCCACTTCCGCCCAAACCTCGTCCGGGAGGGGTTATTCCGCCCATCCCAGCCGGTGACCCGCCCGACTCCTATCGCCCTAAGCCTTCACCCACGCCGAAAAAGCCTCATTAGTGTGCTGCCATGAACGCGGACGAGTGGTGCGATTGCAGCAAAGCCGCTCCGCCGGCCGACGGTCACATCGTGACCGGCCGATATCGCCCTGATGGCACGTGGTCAATCACTGGCATTCATCCGCCCGGGAGCGGACGCGATGCCAATATCGCGGGAATCTATTGGGCCCGGCTACCCGAGTGGATTATCAAGGGCCCGCCTGCACCCAATCCCCGACCCACGGCTTAGAAGCTCGCTGAAGCTCGCTCGGCCTGGGTGCTCTCCGGCGGCGTGGTGCGCTTGATCGGGCGCTCGGACCGCAACATATTGAATGGTGCCGGAGATAGGCACGGAATTGGTGTGCCGGCACAAACTCAGCCCTAAGAGCATTGGCTACAACCTCTGCCGCGAGCTGATCGGCGCAGATTTGAACTGCGACGAATTCAGCGTCCGCAGCGGGAGGGGTCATGAGCCAAGTATACGTCCCATTGGACTAAAATCCTGGCGCTCCAGAGCGGTCACCGCTGACTGGCAGGAATGGGTTCGACAGCGGGCTTTTGCCCGCCTACTTCAGGCGTTGTACGCCCTCGACGCTTGCGAGATCCCTATCGAACGTGGCGAGCGGCATGTGACCTGCCTTGCGAGCAATCTCGACTATAAGACAATCCGAGAAGCCAAGGGCAGGACGTTTCCGGAAGTGATCTAGGGCAGATGCCACCACTTCCGCATCCTGAAGCGAAATCTCCTTGTGATTAAGGAGCAGCTCTATGGCCGTCGAGATTTGATGCGCACTGCGCTCAAACACGGCGTCGAGGACCCACACTGTCTCTGCCAATACGAGATGTGATACCCATGCACCCCCGGCGATAAATTTCTCTGCTGCACCTACCTGCGTCGCGTCGTCACGTACGACTAAGCGCACCAAGACGTTCGTATCAACGGCGCGCATGCCGCTTTCGCATGTACTTCCGGATACCGGCTTTTACATCCGCGGAACCTGCCCGAGTAGGTCCCTCGGGAAACAGCGCTTGATGGACGTCTTGCGAGCTATACCGGGCCGCCCGACGTACGACGACCTGATCATCTTGCTCGTGCCATTCAAGTACGGAACCCGGCCCCACGCCTAGCTTCTTGCGGACTTCTGCCGGAACCGAGATCTGGCCCTGCGAAGTAACTCTTGATTGAGCGATAGCCATATGGTTACATTACCACGGTAATGGCCAGGACGCAACCACGCGTCGGATACCCGCGTCGCCGACTAACTGTGTTGCCGGAAAGCGGACTCTGGCAGCAGACCGGTTTGGGTCGGCAGCAACGAGATCGGCCGGTCGGCCGCTGCCCACAGCTCAGACATCTAACGATCTCAGCAGGGATTCGTACCATTCCGCGAGTATTGGGAAGAGTCTAAAACTAATAACCGGTGATAGACTGCTCCCGAGGAGGGGTGCCAGAAATGATCAGCCGGCCGGGGCGAATATTATTTCCTTTGTTGTTGATGACCAGCGTGGCAGGAGTTCCTGCGTTCGGGGCCTGCCAGCTCGACCGTATTGCGCAGTTTACCGTAAATATGGCAGGGCTTCGGCCCACAATAGCTGCCAAAATCAATGGCACCGATGCGATTTTCGCCGTCGACAGCGGCGCCTTCTTCAGTATGATCTCCCCGGCTGCAGCCAAGCAGTTGGGCTTGCGCTTAGACGCGCCGCCGCGGGGTTTAAGAGTCAGCGGAGTCGGCGGCCCAATGCAGTATTCGGTGGCCACGGTCGACTTCCGGCTCGACCCGTTCCATTTTCCTCGAATGGATTTCATCGTCGGAGGCAATGAGATTGGCGGCGGTGCACAGGGCGCACTTGGAGAAAATTTTCTACGCGCCGGCGACGCAGAGTACGATTTTGCAAACGGCACCATGCGGCTGATGCGTCCTGGCGCCGGCTGCAATCAAGCGAATCTGGCCTACTGGGCGGCCAAGGATCAAGCGATTTCTGTTTTACCGATTGATAATGCCTCGCCCCGGGCTCCATGGGCGCGGGGGATCGCCTATCTTAACGGGCAGAAGATACGGGTGATATTTGATACAGGTAGCCCGCTCTCTATGTTGTCAGTGCGCGCTGCAGGTCGTGCCGGCGTTAAGCCAGCCGACCCTGGGGTGACGGCTATCGGCTATATGTTCGGCGTCGGGCAGTCTGCGGTGCGCAGCTGGATCGCACCCTTTGACAGCTTCAAGTTGGGCGGAGAAGAAATCCGCCATACGCACTTGCGGATTGTCGACTTCGCTTCTTCCAATGTGGACATGTACATCGGAGCCGATTTTTTTCTGTCCCACCATGTATACGTGGCTAACAGCCAGCATCGGCTTTACTTTACCTACAACGGTGGTCCGGTGTTCAACCTGACCGCTTATGCCCCTGGCACACGCGCAAATGCTACCGCTCCTTCTGCGGACGGAGCCGCACTGCCAGTCGCCAAGCCCGCTGCGCCAGCACAGGCCGCGCCACCGCCCAGAGCAGCCGCCAACGCACTTGTGGCGCTGCAAGCGGCTTCCGCCCCCTCCGACAGTGCGGAGGCGAAAGCCGATGCAACGAGGTTCGCACGGCGCGGAGCGGCGCTCGCGGCGCGCGGTGAATTCCAGGGAGCAATTGCGGATCTGACGCGGGCCTGCCAGCTTGATCCGCGCGAGCCGAGCTGCTTTGAGCAGCGTGGTGTTGCGGAGCTGCGTTCGGGGCAGCCATTACAGGCCGAATCTGATTTCGATCAAGCCATTCGTCTCAAACCTAACGATGTAACGGCGCTGCTCGCGCGAGCGCAACTCCGATTCAGATCAAAAGATCGGGAAGGCGCTGTATCGGATCTGGAGAGTGTAGATAGCGATTTAGCTCCGGAGGCTGACGAGCGCCTCGCTCTTGGCGATCTATATTTGCACGACGACGAGTATGCCGCTGCTATCAAGCAGTACAGCCTTTGGCTCGGTGCGCATGGTAACGATGTTGCGTTGCCTTCAGTGCTCAATCAACGTTGCTGGGCACGGGCGCTAGCGGATCAGGACTTAAAGGAGGCACTAGCTGATTGTGACCGAGCGATTAGGGCCAGCCGTACACCGCCGATGCGAGCCGACGCGCTTGACAGTCGGGGGTTCGTACGGCTGCGCCTTGGTGATTTCGCCCGCTCTATTAAGGATTACGACGACGCCTTACGGATCCTGCCGCGGTTGCCCTCCTCTCTCTTCGGACGCGGCATCGACGAGCTTCGACAGGGTCGCACTGCCGCCGGCTCTGGCGACGTGCATTCCGCCGAGGCCGAGCAGCCTCAGGTCGCCGATGTATTCCGTCGGGTCGGGATATCGCCGTGAGCGAAGCGCTGAGGGTCGAGTGCGCCATTTCGGCGGCCCGCAGTGGATCTGTGCGGGATTGGATGCCGCCAGTCCGCGGCCCAACCGCCGGCATCTGCGCTTAGGCCAGTTCCATGCGTACGTGCCGTCCAAGGGCCGCAAGAGCGGCTTCAATTCGCGGCAGTTTGGTCGGATGGTGCGGATCGAGAATGCGTCGAGCCTCCTTCTCGTCCAAATGCAGGCGCCGCGCCAGTTCGGAATTGCTGATCCCCGCGTCACGCACTGCCAGGTAGACTGCGGCCTTGAGAGCCATAGACGGCGGCACACTCACTGGGCGTTCGCCCCGCTTCCTTGCCGTCGGTTCGGGAATTTCCCGCGCGTCGTCGATTCGCGCAGCGATTGCTTCCTCGAGGGCGTCCGCCGCCTCCGCGAGGGCGTCCTTGACGCTGTCGCCTTGCGTGATGGCCTCCGGTAAGTCGCGGCAGGTAACCACATACCCGCCATCGCGCTTATCAGGCGTGAGCTTCACCGCGTATGTGAACTGTCTCATAAATCGCTCTTGTCTATTCCCAGCTGCTTACACATCGCGTGCAAGGTACCCGACTTCAACTCGTCCTTCGGGTTCCGGACGACGGTTAGGTGGTCTCCGAAGTAAAGGGTCACATGGCTGCCCTTTCCACGCTTCTCATCGACTCGGGAGGCAAGGCCGCGCTCCTTTGCGAGGGCATGCACCTTGCGGATGAACTCGTTCCCTCGCACATGTGCATTATCGGACATTTATGTCCGAATGGCAAGGTCAAATACCTACCGGAAAGCGGACCCTGTCGAATGACAGCTCGGGTCGGCTTCCACCGATCTCGTCAGTGCGCCAGTCCGGACACCTTCGGCCTACTGTCGTCGGTATCCAGAACGACTCTGAGCGCTGCAGCGATTGCTGAAGGTGTGTACTGCCGAGATGCTTTGATCTCGATCAGCGGTATGCCGGCTGCGGTGAGACATTCCCGTACGAGCTTATCCCGTTCCATCCGCTTCGGGTTTTGATGCGAGGAGTCATTTAATTCCACGGCACCCAAGACGGAAAGGCCGGACCGCATGCAAAGTACGAAATCCACATGCTTGCGATTGATGCGATTGAGGTGAGACCAGAACTGGCGGTCTCGCTTCGGAAGAGTGACATCAATCAAATCGCCCAGGCGGACCTTAGCAAGCACGTGCACATGTGGAGGCAGGGCCGTCACCAGGGCATTGAAGAAGTCTCCCTCTCCTGGGCTCAGTAGAGCCCTAGCCCTGTATGGCCGCCCAACTGGCGCCTTCACCGATTGGCGCGCGAGAGCCAGCACCACAAGGGCCGCTACCACCACGACAGGAATCAGGATGCGCATTTGAAAATGGTGCGCGCCGCCGCTCCAAACTGATGTGCCCTACTTATCGAAACGGCCGAAACGATCGGCGCGCACCGCGTGCAGCGCCTCGTTGATCGCCGCCTCGACCTCGGCCGCCGGGATCTTGGCGTTGCGCGCCCTGGTCTGCGCCACTGTCTGATCGAACAAGCGCCAGCGCACAGACTCCTCGACGAACTTGGATAGATCGCCCTTCTTCATGCCGCGCTGAGCCAGGAACCTGCGCACGGTCACATCCGTTTCCTTGGAAACCCGGACGGTCCACCGCACTGACTGATCCATGGCAATACCCACCTTGCGCTTAGACCCTTAGGCGCCAGTGTGCGCTGGGCGGGGCTAATCAGCGAGTAGGAGAGTCCCAATCCCGCAATCTCGGCCTTTCAGCTGCAGACTGCCCGTGCGCGCGCTGGTGCCATAGGGCACGCGGTATCGATCGGACGGTTTGATCGCGAAATTTCCTGGGCGTCGCATTGGCGGCAACTCCCAGCTCCCGCAGGTGAGCCGCGAACTTCACTCGCCATTCCTTCAGGCGCGACTTGCTGATGTTCAGCCGCTGTCCCTGCTCGCTCCTGGCCTTGAGTACGACGTGCACGTGCGGGTGCGCGTCATCGGTGTGCAGCGCCATCGCGTAGCGGTGCTTGAGGGCGAATTCCTCCCGGCACAGGTTCTGGACCGCGCTGAGCACCTTGTCGGGGCTCGTTCCGGCCGGCATGGAGAACACGATCTTATGGGCCAAACGGACCGGCTTCGCCTTCGTACCCCTTCCGATCTGCCGACGGGCGCCCGCCTCTTCGAGATCGAGGTTCCAGTCATCGCGCAACTGGCCGGCGGCGTCCCGTCCCTTGAGGGCATCACCGTCGTCGGTATACAGCTCGACCTCGCCCTTTCTGCCGACGTACTCCAGGTGACGTCGGACGGCCTTTGCGGAGGTTGCCCCGCCGGAAAGAATCTTGACCATGACCTCCGGCGTCCTCGCTGCCGTGCGGGCCACCAGTTGCGCCTGCGCCGGCGACAAGCGGGCTCGGTCCACGCGCCCGACCTGGCCATGCGAGCGGAAGTTGAACGCCAGCTCTTCAGCGATCTGTCGTTTCATACCCGGCCTCCCAGCTCAGCTTGTTGGTCTTCAGCGTGTCCTTGAAGTGCGCGACCGCCAATGTGCAGGTCTTGAGGAATAGGGCCAGGTCTGCGCGTGAGATGCTCGACACTACCCCTTCCTGATTCGCCCGCCGGGCGACCTGGTTGAGGTTGCGACCGATGGCCGAGAGCTCGGCCACACAGCGCTCGAACGCCTGGCGCTCGGCCGCCGGCAGCGGCGGAATCTTTCGCAGGTGGGCGCGAGCCAGCACCGCAAGGTAGGTGGCTGAGGGCATGCCGCGCGCGGTCGCCCGCTCCGCCAGCAGCTGGCGATCGTCGGGATAGAGGCGGACGTACAAACGATCCGAGCGCGCTCGACTCTCGAGTTCCGCCACAGCGTTTTCCGTCGGCAATTGGAACGGCTCGGTCGCGCGATCGATGAGCCGCTGCAGCAGCGCCGATTGCGTCAGCCCATGCTCTGCGGCCAACGCGTGGAACTTCTCCTTGGCCGAAGCAGAGACCTATGCGCCAATGAATTTTCCGCTGTGTTGTCCGCTCACACACAACCTGCGTTAAACACCAGCGGCCAGCACACTATCCTGCAAATCCGTTTAAAACAGGCTGGAATTAAACACCCTATCAAACTCCGACCACGCGGAAATTCTGCTGGATATCGAAGGTCTTTTGTCCGATACACAGGCGCGCGCGCTCGGTATGACTCAGCTTGCATAGCGCCTCAGCGGCACGACGTTGGAACTGCTTGCCATGACGCGCAGCTCGTCAAGGTAGTCCGCCCAGCGCTGCATCATCTGCCGCCGCTCCGCGAGGCGCTGCGCGCGGTTATAGGCCGCTCGCACTTTGTTGCGCTCGGCGTGGGCCAACTGCAGCTCGATCAGATCGGGGGCGACGCCGCTCTCGTTCAGCATCGTGGACGCTGTCGCCCGGAAGCCATGCGTGCTCATCTCGTCTTTCGAGAACCCCAGTCGTCGCAGGGCAGCGTTCAACGTGTTATCCGAGATCGGCCGCTGCGAGGTGCGCAGGCTTGGAAACAGGAACCTGCCGCGGCCCGTGAACGTCTGCAGCTCCTTCAGGATGCCGATCGCCTGTCGGGAGAGCGGCACGATGTGCTCCTCCTTCATCTTCATGCGCTCGGCCGGTATGCGCCATTCGGGGGTCTCGCCCTCCAGCGTGAATTCCTGCCACTCGGCGGCCCGCAACTCGCCCGGACGCGCGAACAGCAGCGGTGCGAGCCGCAGTGCCGCCCAGGTGCCGCCCTGCCCCTGGTACCCATCGATGGCCAGCAGCAGATCTCCAAAGCGGCGCGGCGCCGTGATGGCGCTGCGGTTGACGGTCTTGGGAGGTTTGAGTGCCCCGCGCAGGTCTCCGGTCGGATCACGCAGGGCGCGGCCGGTGGCCACGGCGTAGCGGATGATCTGGCCGATGCGCCACTTGGCACGGTGGCAGGTCTCCAGCCGGCCGCGCGCCTCGATCCGCCGCAGCACCGCAAGGATCTCGGGGGCCGTGAGTTCATTGATCGGCCGCGAGCCGATGTACGGCACGAGCAGGTCATGGATCATCCACTCGGCCTTGGTGCGGGTCTTCGCGGTGAAGGCCTGCCGCGCGAGCCACTCCTTCGCGATGGCCTCAAAGGTCACCTCGCGCCGCTCGCGGGCCTTAGCACGGATGCTCGACGGGTTGAGTCCGGCCTCGATCTGCTTGCGCGCGGTATCCCGCCGCTCGCGCGCTTCCTTGAGACTGGTCGCCGGGTAGCTACCGACAGAGATCATTCCCTCGCGCCCGGCAAAACGGTAGCGCAGCCGCCAGAGCCGCGCGCCCGTCGGGGCGATGAGCAACACCAGCCCCTGGCCGTCCATCAGCTTGTACGGCTTCTCACGCGGCTTGGCCGCTCGGATCTGATATTCCGAAAGGGGCATGAGGGTACGAAGATATGGGTACGGAGCTTCCTCTCGCCCTATCGCACCCGTATTCGTACCCGTGCCAACTCGTGGCTGTCCGTGGACAGCCCTGGACGTCAATGGGGCTTAATCTCTTTAAAAAAACAGGCTCTTAGTGGATGTCGACGGACGTCTCTGGACGTTCTTGGATGAGGGGGATTTGCCGGAGATAGGAGTCGAACCTACGACCTACGCATTACGAATGCGCCGCTCTACCAACTGAGCTACTCCGGCACGGGAGATCGACGGGTGACAGGCAGACAGGGCGCGTATGGTAGCCGCCGCGACGCGTTGCGGCTACCCGCCCCGGTGGCAGGATTGCCGGCGACGCTACCCCGTTCGGCGACGCAGGCGGATGACCACGTCGATGCCGGCGACCTCCATGCCGGAAGGCGGCGAGGGCAGGCGGCTGAACTGCACATCGTGCGGCTCGACGTCCAGCAGCGCGCCGGTCTGCTGGTCGTGAAAGTGATAGTGCGGCGCTACGTTCGAGTCGAACCAGGCGAAGTTGCCATCGAGGTTGACCTGGCGGATGAGGCCCCGGGCGGCGAACAGGTTCAGGGTGTTGTAGACGGTCGCCTTGGAGACGCGGGTGCCGCTGCGTCGCAGCGTCTCGGTAATCTGCTCGGCCGAGAGGTGCTGAGGCGCCGACAGCAGCAGGCTGGCCACCTGCAGGCGCTGCGGGGTCGCACGGATGCCGCAGGCTGCCAGACGCTGTCCGGCCGTCGCCAACGGGTCCGATCGCACGGCGTCGTAGGTCATGGCGGCATTATAACGCCGGGGGTCGGAGGCGCCTGCGCGGGAGGGTCAGACCGCGGCGCGCAGCGCCTTGGGCAGGCCGAAAATGACCTTTTCCTCGATGCCCGACAGCTCCGCGGGGGTTTGCACTCCCCAACTGCGCAGCTGCTCGATGACCTGCTGCACCAGTACCTCGGGTGCGGAAGCGCCGGCCGTGACGCCCACGGCGCTGCGACCCTCGAGCCACTCACGCTTCAGGTCGCGCGCATCATCGACCAGGTAGCCGGGAATGCCGGCTCGATCGGCCAGCTCCCGCAGGCGGTTGGAATTGCTGCTGGTGCGCGAGCCGACCACGATGAGCAGATCGCACTGCGCGAGCAGGCTCTTGACCGCATCCTGACGATTCTGCGTGGCGTAGCAGATGTCCTCGCGCCGCGGGGCTTGCAGCGAGGGAAAGCGCTCGCGAAGCGCCGCTACGATCGCCGCGGTGTCGTCCACGGACAGCGTGGTCTGGGTGACAAACGCGAGCTTTTCCGCGTCGCGTACGCTCAGGCGCGCAACATCCTCCAGGTCCTGCACCAGGTGCATGCGACCACCGTGGCGGGTGTCGAAGCGTCCCATGGTGCCCTCGACCTCCGGGTGCCCGTGATGGCCGATGAGGATGACGTCCCGTCCCTCGCGGGCGTAGCGGGCCACTTCCATGTGCACCTTGCTGACCAGCGGGCAGGTGGCATCGAAGATCTGCAGACCGCGCTGCGCGGCCTCACGCTCCACCGCTGTCGATACCCCATGCGCCGAGAACACGACGGTGGCGCCGGCCGGCACCTCCTCGAGCTCCTCGACGAACACCGCGCCCATCTCGCGCAGCCGGTCGACGACGTGGCGGTTATGCACCACCTCATGGCGCACATAGATCGGCGCTCCAAACATGCGCAGCGCCCGCTCCACGATCTCGATGGCGCGGTCGACACCGGCGCAGAAGCCGCGGGGATTGGCGAGCAGCATTTTCATGCGCAGGATCTTACCGGGCTTTGTGCCGCGCTTCGAGCCAGGCATCCGCCAGCCATAGGATGACGCCGACGGTAATGGCCGAATCGGCCAGGTTGAAGGTGGGAAAGTAGTGTGGACCCCAGTGAGCGGCCACGAAGTCAACGACCTGCCCGAGCCGCAAGCGATCGATGAGGTTTCCGATGGCGCCACCCAGTACCAGCGCCACGCCGCTGGCGAGCGCCACCTCGCGCCGGTCGATCTGCCGCAGCCAGCCGAGCAGCAGCACGCTGACGATCACCGCCAGCGCCGCGAATGCCCAACGCTGCCAGCCGGAAGCATCGTTGAGGAAGCTGAAGGCGGCGCCGCGGTTGTAGACGTGCGTGATCTGCAGCACCGGCAGCACGTTGATTGCCTGGAACAGGCGGATCTTCGCGACGATCCAGGCCTTGGTGAGCTGATCGAGCACCACGATCGCGATTGACAACCAGACGTACGGCAGGCTGCCGCGCGCGGACAGCACCTGTGCACTCTGAGCCCCCATCAGCAGTGCCTCCGCGTCTCGCCGGGCAGGGACAAGTTGCCAACACAGCGTCCGCAGAGCTCCGGATGCGCCGCCTCGGCGCCGACGTCGGCACGATGGTGCCAGCAGCGCACGCACTTGGCGGCCGCGCTGGGGCGCACGGCGAGCCAGACGCCCGGGAGGCTCGCGCACGCCACGGCATCGGCCGGCACCTGCCCCGGTGAGCGCGCGACGTCGGCGGAGAGCTGCGTGACGCTCTCGGGTGAGACGCGCTGCAGGCTCGCCTCGGAGGTCACCAGGAAAAACCGCAGCTCCTCACCGAGCGCGGCGATGCGCGCGTGTTGTTCGGGAACGCACCAGAGGGCGAGCTGCGCATCCAGCGGTGCGCCGATCTGCCCCGCGATGCGCAGCCGCTCGAGCTCGCGCGCCACGTCCTTGCGCAGCGCGAACAGCAGCTCCCAATCGATTGAATCAGCAGCGACCGGCGGCAGTGCGTGCCATGTCGAGAGAAAAACCGATGCCGGCCTTTCGCCAGAAAGATATCGCCACGTCTCCTCCGCCGTGAACGCCAGAATCGGTGCGAGCCAGCGCACCATCGCCTCCGTGATGTGCCAGAGCGCGGTCTGAGCCGAGCGACGCGCGCGGCTCGCCGCCGGGGTGGTGTAGAGCCGGTCGCGCACGATCTCCAGATACAGCCCACCCAGGTCGACGACGCAGAAGTTGTGCACCTTCTGATAGATCAGGTGGAACGCATAGCTGCGATAGTGTGCGACGATCTCCTCCTGCAGCGCTCGCGTGCGCGCGATCGCCCAGCGGTCCAGCTCCACGAGCTCTTGCAGCCCCACTGCATCGCGCGCCGGATCGAAATCGTGCAGGTTGCCGAGCAGGAAGCGCACGGTGTTGCGCATGCGTCGATAGGAATCGGTAATGCGCTTGAGAATTTCCTGCGAGAGGCTCATCTCGTGCGCATAGTCGCTCGCCGCCACCCACAGCCGCAGCACGTCGGCACCGAGCGTGCGCAGGATGTCCTGCGGCTCGATGCCGTTACCGAGGGACTTGGACATCTTGCGGCCCTGCTCATCGACGGTGAACCCGTGGGTGAGCACACCGCGGTACGGTGCGCGCGCGTAGAGCGCCTCGGACATCAGCAGCGAGCTGTGGAACCAGCCTCGATGCTGGTCCGAGCCCTCCAAATACAGATCGACCGGCGCATGAAAATCATCGCGTAACGCCGCGACGCATTCGAACGACAGCCCCGAGTCCGCCCAGACGTCCATGACATCCGTGAGCTTGTCGTACTGCGCGGCCTCCTCGCCGAGCAGCTCGGCCGGATCCAGCGCGAACCAGACGTCGATACCGCCACGCTCGACGCGCGCGGCCACCTCTTCGAGCAACTGCTCGGTGCGCGGATGCAGTGCGCCGCTTTTCCGGTGGACGAACAGCGCCAGCGGAACGCCCCAGGTGCGCTGGCGCGAGATGCACCAATCGGGCCGCTCGGCAATCATGCTGTTGATGCGCTGCTCACCCCAGGCGGGGGTCCAGCGCACCTCGCGGATATCGCGCAAGGCGTGCGCTCGCAGCCCGCGCTGATCCATGCTGATGAACCACTGCGGCGTGGCCCGGAAGATCAGCGGGGAGTGATGCCGCCAGCAGTGCGGGTAGCTGTGGCGCAGCTTCTCCCGGTGCAACAACGCACCGCGACGCTCGAGCTCCTCGATGACTACATCGTTGGCCTTCTGGACGGGCAGCCCGCCCACCAGCGCGGTGTCCGACACGAAGCGGCCATCCGGCCCCACCGGATTGACCACGGGCAGCCCATAGCGCTGACCGACCAGATAGTCCTCCTGGCCGTGCGCCGGCGCGGTGTGCACGGCACCGGTGCCTGCATCGAGGGTGACATGCTCGCCCAGTACCACCGGGACCTGACGCGGCAGAAACGGATGCTCGAGCGCAAGGCCCTCGAGCACCCGGCCCTTGAAGCTGCCGAGCGTCTGCGCGCCCGGCACATCCGTCCCTTCGGGGCCGCCATAACGCTTCAGCGCCGCTTCGGCGAGCCCCTGCGCCACCACGATGACGCGCGGCTCGGCAAAGGCGGGGCCGCGCCCTGCCTGCGCGGGCAGCGCGATCGCGACATAGTCGAAATCCGCGCGCAGCGCGACGGCCTCGTTGGCGGGCAGCGTCCAGGGCGTCGTCGTCCAGATCACCAGCGCCACGCGCGAGCCGAACCGCTCGAGCGCTAGATCCGTGCGGCGCGCAAACTCGGCCACCTCCTGCACGGCGAAGGCGACGTCAATCGCCGGGGAGACATGGTCCTCGTACTCCACTTCCGCCTCGGCCAGCGCCGAGCGGCAGTCGAGGCACCAGTGCACGGGCTTGGCGCCGCGATACAGGTGACCATTGCGGATGATGCTGCCGAGCGAGCGGATCTGCTGCGCCTCGTAGCGCGGATCCATCGTCAGATAGGGATGCGCCCAGTCGCCGAAGACGCCCAGGCGCTGAAAATCCGCCCGCTGCGTGTCGATCTGCGTCTGCGCGAAAGCGCGGCAGGCGGCGCGAAATTGCGCCGCATCGAGCTTGCCGCCCGGCTTGCCGTGCTTCTTCTCGACGGCCAGTTCGATCGGCAGCCCGTGACAATCCCAACCCGGCACATAGGGTGCATCGCGTCCGTCGAGCGACTGCGACTTGACGATGACGTCCTTGAGAATCTTGTTGACGGCGTGGCCGAGGTGGATGGCGCCGTTGGCATAGGGTGGCCCGTCGTGCAGCACGAACGGCGGACGGCCGCGCGAGCTCTCGCGCATGCGCTGATAGATATCCTGCTGCTGCCAGCGCGAGAGCTGCTCGGGCTCGCGCCGTGCGAGATCCGCCTTCATGGGAAAGTCGGTCTGCGGCAAGTTCACGGTCTGCTTGTAGTCGGTCACTCGTAGCCCTCATCCGGCAGCCAGCAAGGCGCGCGCCTGCGCGGCATCGCGATGCATCTGCGCGACCATGGCCGCCATCGACTCGAACTTCAACTCATCGCGCAGCCGCGCGACGAATTGCACCTCGAGCTCGCGCCCATAGAGATCGCCATCGAAATCGAACAGGTGCGCCTCGAGCAGCATCTGCGCACTGTCGACCCCGCGATCCACCATGGGTCGGGTGCCGAGGTTGGCCACGCCGGGCACACCGCGCGGCGCCGCCGCGGCGCCCGAGCTACGCTGCCCGCCCGGACCGCGCTCCGTGCCATGTACGCGCACCGCGAACACGCCCTGCAACGGCACGCGACGGCGGTTGACGGCGATGTTGGCCGTCGGAAAGCCGAGCGTGCGTCCCAGTCGCTGACCGCCGCGTACGCGCCCGCGCATGCTGTAGTCACGTCCCAGCAGCTGCGCTGCGGCGGCAAAATCGCCGGACTGCAGCGCGCCGCGCACCCGTCCGCTGCTGACGCGCTCGCCCTGCACCTGCACCGGGGCGACCACGTCCACCTCAAAACCGAAGGCAGCCGAGCGCGCCACACACCACTCGGCGCTCGCCTCCCCGCCGCGTCCGAAGTGAAAGTCATGACCGACGACCACGACGCGAGCGCGCGCGGCCGCCAATAGCTGCATGAATTCGCTGCCCGAGGACAGGCGCAGCGCCTCATTGAAGCGCAGCAGCCACAGCCGGTCGAGCCCGAAGCCGGCCAGCAGCCGCCAGCGCTCGCGGAAATTCGTCAGGCGCGCCGGCGGGTCCGTGGCCTGCAGAAACTCGCGTGGCAGGGGCTCGAAGCTCAGCATCATGGTGGGCAAGCCCAGCCGCCTGCCGTGCCACTTGAGCCGCTCGATCAACGCCTGATGGCCCAGGTGAATGCCATCGAAGCTGCCGATGGTCACGACACACTGCACGCCGCGAGGCGCCGCCGGTCCCCGAATGAGCTCCATGTCGCCGAAAAACACGCTGCCAAACAGAAAATTATAGCGGATCAGGGGGGGCTTCCGGGGGAAGCGCGCCTTGTGGCCGCCGATTGACAAGGCACGGGCGCCTCGGCAGACTGCCGCGCCCTCAAAGCACGCACCCGTGCGGGAGCATCGCTTGGCCAACACGAAATCGGCGGAAAAGGCGGCCCATCAGGCCGAAAAACACCGCGCACGCAACGTCGCGCTGCGCTCGCGCATGCGCACCGCCGTGCGCAAAGTCAACGATGCCATCGACAAGGGCAACGCCACCGAAGCGCGTGCCGTCTACGACGCCGCCGTGCCGATGATCGATACGCTGGTCAACAAGCGCATCGTCCACCGCAACAAGGCGGACCGTCACAAGAGCCGCCTGGCCGCACGTATCAAGGCGTTGAGCGGCAGCGCCAGCAGCCCCAGCCGCAGCTGAAGTCGCGCGCCGCTCAGCGGCGATCCCCGCGTTCGAAGTCGTCCAGCGCCAGCAGCAGCGACAGTCGGTCGTCGCCGCGCGCGACCTCACGCCAGTGCCGCCCTTCCGGCCAGGGCTCCAAGGCACCAGCCAGCGCCCACAGCATGTTCAGGGAAGAAGTGACCCCGGCCTGACGCAGCTCATGAAAAGTGCGCACGGCACCGCGGTCGCGCAATTGCTCGACGCTGTGCACGCCAATGCGCCCGAGCATTCCCTCGGAGCGGCTGCCGAGATTGCGAAGATCCCGTAGCCGCAACCGCAGCTTGCCGGCGGCGATGCGTGCGCGAACCTTGCTGTTGCGCATAGGCCATTGTCGCTGAAAAGCCGGACATCGGCGCAACGGCGCGAGCAGCGCAGCGGTGCGTGCCGGCAGCGGCGGCGTCAGCGCTTCTCGAGAAATTGCATCACCGCCTGCGCAAGCTCGCGCGTGCCCCGGCCGGTCGCCGCGGAGATGAGAAATCGCGGGCCGCGATAGCGCAGGCGGCGCGCGATGTCGGCCGCGCGCTGCTCGGCTTCGCCATCGGGCAGCAGGTCACGCTTGTTGAGCACCAGCCAGCGGGGCTTGGCCGCCAGCGTGCGGTTGAACTTGCGCAGCTCGGCCACGATGGCGCGCGCGTCGCGCACCGGATCGGCCGATGGATCCAGAGGCGCGAGATCCACGATGTGCAGCAGCACACGCGTGCGCTGCAGGTGGCGCAGGAAGCGGATACCCAGGCCGGCTCCCTCCGCGGCACCCTCGATGAGTCCGGGAATGTCGGCCATGACGAAGCTGCGCTGCTCGCCGCAGTCCACCACGCCTAGATTCGGATACAGCGTGGTGAAGGGATAGTCGGCGACCTTGGGCCGCGCAGCCGACAGCGCGCGAATCAGCGTGGATTTACCGGCATTGGGCAGGCCGAGCAACCCGACGTCGGCGATGACCTTGAGCTCCAGCGCCAAGGTGCGCCGCTCGCCGGGCAACCCCGGTCCGAACTGACGCGGCGCGCGGTTGGTGCTGGACTTGAAGCGCGCATTGCCGAAGCCGCCCTTGCCCCCCTGCGCCACCTTCAGCGCCTGCCCGGCGGCGGTCAGATCCCCCACCTCCTCGCCGGTCTCGGCATCGCGCACCACCGTACCCACGGGTACCGTGATGTAGAGATCCTCGCCGCTGCGGCCCGTGCAGCCATTGCCCGAGCCGCCCTCGCCGTTGCCGGCCCGGTAGGTGCGCTGGATGCGGAAATCCGCCAGGGTATTGATGCCCTCGGCGGCGCGCAGGTAGACGTCCGCGCCGCGACCGCCATCGCCGCCGTCCGGGCCGCCGAAGGGAACGAATTTCTCGCGCCGAAAGCTGACACTGCCGCGGCCGCCATTGCCGGCCTGCACGCGCAGCACCGCCTCATCGACGAACTTCATGGGAGGGGCGACAGAGCGCCGCCCTGGCGCGAAATCAGGCCTGGGAGGCGCCCGTTGCGGCCTCTGTCGCCGCGGCCGTCGTTGCCGCTTCCGGCAGTACGCTGACGAACATACGCTGCTCCGCGCCGCGCATCCGGAAGTGCACCCGACCGCTGACCCGAGCATACAGGGTGTGGTCGGTGCCGACGCCCACGTTCTCCCCGGCGCGCACGCGCGTGCCGCGCTGACGTACGAGGATGTTGCCGGCGAGCACCTGCTCGCCCCCAAAGCGCTTTACGCCCAGACGCTTGCTGTGGGATTCGCGGCCATTACGCGTGCTGCCGCCTGCTTTTTTGTGTGCCATGGATAAGACTCCGGCCGCTAGGGCGCGTTGATCTCCGTGATTCGCACTTCCGTGAAGGGCTGGCGGTGCGTGCCCTGGCGCATGTAGTGCTTGCGGCGGCGAAATTTAACGATGGTGACCTTATCGCCCTTGGCATGGCGCTGCACGGTGGCAACGACCTTGCCGCCGTTCAACAGTGGGGCGCCCAGGCGCACCTGGTCGCCATCGGCGATCAGCAGCACCTGATCGAATTCCACCGTGCTGCCGGCCTCGGCATTCAACTTCTCGACGCGCAGTAAACCGCCCTTTTCCACCCGATATTGTTTGCCGCCTGTGGCGATGACCGCGTACATTGTGAGGACTCCGTGTGTGTCGCTGCATCGCAGTTTGAGGCTGCGAGTCCGGCGCCGCCGCGCGAGGCCAGTGCCGGCGCGATTGGGAAGGCGAAAGGCCGCGCATTCTAGCGATGCAGCGCGAGCCGGTCAACGGCACATTCTCTTGGAGAAACAGAGAGTTGAGTATAGATCCCGGGAGTCCCCACGCACTGGAGCGTATCCGTGAGCTCGTGCACGCGGAGCTGTCGGCCGTCGATTGCACCATCCGCGAGCGTTTTCGCAGCTCCGTGAGCCTCGTCGACCAGGTCGCCCAGCACATTATCGACGGCGGCGGAAAACGGCTGCGTCCACTCATGGTCGTGCTGGCCGGTCGCGCCTGCGACGGGGCGCGCAGCGAGTGTATCCTCGCGGCCGCCTTCATCGAATTCATCCATGCCGCGACGCTGTTGCACGACGACGTGGTGGACATGTCGGCGCGCCGTCGCGGCCGCGACACCGCCAACGAGATCTACGGCAATCAGGCGAGCGTGCTCGTCGGAGATTTTGTCTACTCGCGCGCCTTTCAGCTCATGGCTGCCACACGATCGCAACGGGTCATCGAGATCATGGCGGATGCCACCAACATGATTGCCGAGGGCGAGGTGTTGCAACTGATGAACGCGCACGATCCGGACACGACCGAGGCGCGTTATCGGCAGGTCATCGATCGCAAGACGGCGCGCCTCTTCCAGGCCGGAGGCGAGGTGGCCGCGGTCGTCAGCGGCGCGAGCGAGGCCGCCCAGCAGGCGCTGGCGATCTATGGCCGCCACCTGGGTACCGCCTACCAGCTCATCGACGACGTGCTGGACTTCCAGTCCGATCCGCAGACGCGCGGCAAGAATCTCGGCGAGGACCTGGCCGAGGGCAAGCCGACGCTGCCGCTGATCCATGCGCTGCGCCACTGCACCGAGGAGCAGGCGAGCCTCATCCGCGACGGCATCCGCAACGGCGGACGGGAGCGGCTCGGAGAGATCGTTCACGCCATCGAGGCCACGGGAGGCCTGGCGTATACCTGCGAGCTCGCACAGAGCGAGGCCAAGCTGGCACTGGAGGCGCTCGAAGCGCTGCCCGATACTCCCTATCGAGAGGCACTGGCCGCACTGGTGCGCTTCACGGTGGCGCGACGGCACTGATGAACGCCACCGCAGCCGCCCCTGCCAGCGCCGCTGGTCACGGCTTGCACAGCTCGCTGCTCATCGGTTTCATTGAATCGCATCCGCGACTGTTCGTTCTGACGGGCGCGGGTTGCAGCACCGAGTCGGGCATTCCCGACTATCGCGACGCCGCGGGTAATTGGAAGCGCAGCGCGCGACCGATGACGCTGCAGGCCTTCATGGCTGATGAGAGCGCGCGCCGCCGCTACTGGGCGCGCAGTCTCGTGGGCTGGCCGCGCATCGGTGCCGCGCAGCCCAATGAGGCGCATCACGCGCTGACACGCCTGCAGCGCCAGGGCCGCATCGAGGGCCTGGTCACGCAGAACGTCGATGGCCTGCATCAGGCCGCGGGCAGTCGCGAGGTCATCGACCTGCACGGGCGGCTGGATCGCGTGCGCTGCATGGGCTGCGAGCGCCGCAGCGATCGCGCCGAGTTGCAGCAATCGCTGCTGCAGCTAAATCCGCACTGGGCGGCGCACCTGGCGCACGGCGCCGGGGAGCTCGAAGCTGCGCGTCAGCATCCGGATGGCGATGCCGAGTTGCCCGCCGCACAGACCGCGAGCTTCGTCGTACCGGCCTGCGCCGAGTGCGGCGGCATCCTCAAGCCCGACGTGGTCTTCTTCGGCGAGGCCGTGCCATCCGCGCGCGTCGAGGCAGCCTATGAGCATCTGCGCCGCGCAGACGCCATGCTGGTGGTGGGCTCCTCATTGATGCTGTATTCCGGCTATCGCTTCGCGCGCTTCGCAGCCACGCTCGGCCAGCCGATCGCCGCGATCAACCTGGGGCGCACACGCGCCGATGAGCTGCTGGCGCTCAAGGTCGCACGCCCCTGCGCCGCTGCGCTCGCCCGTGTGCTCGAGCCGCCGCAATGCGCGGCTTGATGTTAGAGGCACGTCTGGCGCTCGCCGCGCTGCCGGTATTGATCTGGATCTACCTGCTGTGCGCCCGCGGCGGCTTCTGGCGCGTCTCGCGACTGCTCAATCCCTATCAGCACACGCCCGACTCGCCGCCTGCTCGCAACACCGGTCAGAGCCGGCGCGTCGTCGCAGTCATCCCGGCACGCAACGAGGCTGCCTCGATCGACGATACCGTGATGTCGCTGCTGCGCCAGGATTTCGACGGCTCGCTGCACCTGATCATCGTCGATGACGCCAGCACCGACGACACCGTGGCGCGCGCCGTGGCTGCCGCCGAGGGGCTGGGCGCCTCTGCCCGGCTGAGCGTGCTGCGCGGTGCGCCGCTGTTTCGCGGCTGGACCGGCAAGCTTTGGGCATTGCGCCAGGGTGTGCAGGCCGCCGCGCTGCTGGAGCCCGACTTTCTGCTGCTCACCGATGCCGACATCCACCATGAGCGCACCAGCGTGGCGGGACTGGTGGCCAACGCCGAGGCCGAACAGCGCGACCTGGTCTCGTACATGGTGAAGCTGTCGGCCGACAGTTTTGCCGAGCGCTGCCTCATCCCCGCCTTCGTGTTCTTTTTTTTCATGCTCTATCCCCCGCGCTGGGCGGCCTCGCAGCGCTCGAGCGTCGCGGCTGCCGCAGGCGGCTGCATTCTGCTGCGGCCCGCGGCACTGCTGCGCATCGGCGGCCTGGCCAGCATCCGCAGCCAGATCATCGATGACTGCGCGCTCGCCGGCGCGGTCAAGCGCAGCGGCGGCAAGCTCTGGCTCGGGCCGACGCAAAGCGCCTGGAGCCTGCGCCGCTACGGCTCCTTTGCCGAGATTGGCGGCATGATCTCCCGCACCGCGTTCAATCAGCTGCGCCACTCGTGGTTGCTACTGTTCGCAACGCTGCTCGGACTCGCGGTCACGTACCTGCTGCCGCTGCTGCTGCTGTTTAGCCACGACCCACGCTGCGTGGCACTCGGCGCCCTGGCCTGGCTGCTCATGAGCCTGTGCTACCTGCCGATGGTGCGCTTCTACGCGCTCAGTCCCGCCTGGTGCATCTGCCTGCCGGCGGTCGCAGCTTTTTATGCGGGCGCAACGCTGCACTCCGCACTGCGATATGCGGCCGGCCGCGGCGGCAGCTGGAAGGGACGCGTACAGGACGTGGACACCAAGCGCGCCGGCTCGCGTTGAACGCGTTGAACCGTCCGGACCCTTTCCGTAGACTGCGCGGCTCCAAGCAGCCGGTGGGGCCGGCATTCGCCCACGGCGGTGTATTCGGGGTGTAGCTCAGCCTGGTAGAGCACTACGTTCGGGACGTAGGTGTCGCAGGTTCAAATCCTGTCACCCCGACCAATAAAATCAATCTCGTTCTCGGGCTGCTTCTGATGGGCGAAGCCTCGGGTGGTCGGCATATTCCTGGACACTCAGGCCCGTCGTGTTGTCGCCGCACCCTCCCGCCCAGCTGGGCAGCCGGGTGGCCCCGCCGACCCTCACTCGGGCGGCGGCCTTTCCGGTTGCGGCGCCGGTTTGGGATGGTAGGAATCCGGTGGGTCGCCAATCGGTGGAGGCTCCGGCTCCTGAGCCGGCGGCCGCGGGTCATGGGTGGTCATTGTCCGCTCCAACACAGCTGCTGCGCAGTGTCGCGCCCCGCTCAGGCGGGCGCTGTCGGGAGATCGTGCGGTTCGACCCGACATGAGACTGACAGCCTCAGAGGCCTACTGGCGAGCTCTGCCTTTGAAGGAACTCGAAAAGTAACTGCCGCCGTGACCATCTCGAGGCCACGGCTTTTCCGCTTCGAAGATTTGCTCGGAGAAAATCAGCTCGGAAGGCGGTCGGCCTCGAGCCCGTTCTGCATGGGCTCAAGGCCGCCGCACTGACCCCGCAACCGACGCCACGCGCCGGCTGGCCCACTCACCAATTGCTGGAGGTCGGGCGCGTGAAGTAGGTGTGGCCGTGTCCCTCCTGCGGCCAGCGTCCCTTCGGACGCCGCAGGATGGCAAGCAGAACAAGACACAGACATCCAGTTATCGCGAGCATGAGCTGCATCATGTTTTGTCCCCGGTGCGAAGCAATTTCCCCACGTGCATTTTAAACGGGACAATAAGGCTGCGAAGTCGGGCCCCCTCCTACTGCGATGTGACAAATTGCTGTGGAAATGCGCCGTGATTTGACATTGTTGGCGCCAGTAGCAGGCATCGCAGCGAACTCGCCGCGCGCGACGCTGATCAAGTGGATTGGATCGATGAGCGCCGGGGCGCCCAGTCGACCGCGCTTACCCCGGTTTCTCCGCCTGCTCGCCGAGCTCCCCGAGCGATGCATTCAGCCCGGCGGCCAGGGCCGCTTCCCCGGTGACGAGATCTCGCCAGGGCAGCTGCAGGCCCTTGCGTCGACCTTTGATCGTCAGGGTCAAGCTTTCTGGAGACAGCGTTACCGTATAGAGGTGCCCATCGATGGACAGCTCCCGCTTCAGAGTCTTATCGAGTGGTGTTGTCATGGCGACACTATGGCACGGCTGAAGCGCGAGCGCAGCCTCTGCGCTCAGATGCTCGGCAGCGGCGCGCGCGCGCGCGCGGCGGCCGCCTCCGGCCGCACGGCGGCCGTGGCATCCAGCAGCACCCTCTCGAGCACCGCCAGATATTCCACGTATCTGCGCCGCCCGATCGCCGTAATACGGCAGATCGTCTGGGGACGGCGCTGCCTCTGATCCTTGGCGATGGCGATCAACCGCTCGCGCTCGAGCACGCGCAGATGTCGACTGAGATTGCCATCCGTCAGCCCGCAGAGCAGTTTCAAATCGCCGAAGGACAGACCCTTCGGATGGGCGGTGAGCGAAGTCAGCACGCCCAGGCGCGCGCGCTCGTGAATGACGCGATCCAACCCCTCATAGGCAAAGACGGGCGTGCGCCGACGCGAGCTAGCCGAGCTCATGTTGGCGATACCCATGATGAAGTGCGAGCGCGACCAGCAGCTGGCCAATGCCAAAGGGCACGGCCATCGCCCACGGCGAGAGCGCCTCGCTGCCCAGCGCCAGACAGGCAAGTCCGCAGGCCATGTACCAGACGCCGACGGCGAACACGGGTGCGGGCAGCAGGCGGCAGGAGGCGAAGACACCGAGGCTGAAGATGAGCTGCCAGAGTCCGGGCAGCATCCAGCAGACGCCCGGCAAGCGCGTGCAGAGGATCACCGTCAGCAGCAGACCCACGGACAGGGGCGGTAGAAACTGCTCGAGCGCCGCGCGCATCATCTGCGGGGCAAGCCCCCCGTGCAGACGCGTCGCGCGCACGTGCGCCTCGATGACGATGATGCTGAAACAAATGACGGCGGTCGGAACCCAGACTTCCAGATAGGCATGAATGTCGTGCGTCAGCGCACCGAGCCAGCTCCACTGCACGATGGCTGCGAGCCAGGCGGCAATGCCGGTTGACGCCAGAGCCGGCGGTCCGTAGCCGCGAAACTCCATGCCGCGGGCAAGCTGACCACGAATCGAGCGGATATCCGACAGTGCGCGGTGCAGCTCGGTCATCGGCCACAAACCTACCCGAGCGACAGCCGGTGGGCAAGTTGCCGTCAGCGGCCCACCGCGTCGAGCCAATGGCGCTTCTTCATCATCTTAAGAAGCAGGCCGCTGAACAGCGTCGCGGCAATAAAAATCACCCAGGCCCGATCCGTGGCCACCCAACGCGCCGGCAGCTCGCGCCCGACCAGGGTATCGGAGATGAACTTGAGCAGTGGAATCATCACTCCCACCGCGATCAGCCCGGAATGCTCCCGCCGCAGCACCGTGCGCAGCGAAAAGCGCATGGCGGACGCACGCCATAGCGAAGGACGCGGCAGGAAGCATGGCGTGCTCTGTGCCCAGGCTCGGAAGGCGTCGCCGAAGTGCGTCTCGAGAAAGGCCTCCTCGGCGGCGATGACGCGCTCGATGTAGAGCCAGTAGACCAGCACGCTCACGATGACGAACCAGCCGCTGGAGGTCGCGAGCGCCACACCGAACCACATGACGCCGTTGGCCAGGTACAGCGGGCTGCGCACGATCGAATACATGCCGAGCGTATTGAGCGTGGAGGCCGAGGGCGCCCCCTGGCCGCGGCCGGAGGTGCCCGCCGGCACGAATCCGACGGTCAGGCAGCGCAACAGCAGCCCCAACGCACTGATGCCGATGCACAGCGCGAGCCAGAGATCCTGCACTTGGCTGCCCCAACGCTGCTCGAAATGCGCCATCTGCAGCAGCGCGAAATACAGCGCCGGCAGCAGCACCCACGGCATGGCGCTGCGCAGTTGAAACAGTCGACGACCGTCCGCGGTGATCTGATCAGTAAGACGCATGGATATCAGCATGCCGTGGCGGAGTGCCACGACTTTCGGCCGGCAAACTACCGTGTGAGTGACTAGGGCGCAACCCTCCCGCCAGTGCGCGGCAGCTTCATACCCGGCAGCTGCTCACACCCCGGCCGGCAGCGCTGCCAGCGAGGCTGTTTCCTGCGGCAGCAGACGCGGCATCGTCAGCGTCACGCACAGCCCGGGCTCCGCGTCCGACAGCGTGATCTGAAAGCGATGCAATTTAACGATCGCTGCCACCAATGCGAGCCCGAGCCCATTGCCCGGCGTGTTGCGGCTGCGCTCCAGTCGATACAGCCGATGGAAGACCTTGTCACGCTCCTCGAGCGGGATGCCCGGTCCGGTATCGATGATCTGTACCTGCACCTGCGCATCCACGAGGCGGCACTCGATACGGATTTGCGCTTGCCGCCCCGCATGCCGGATGGCATTCTCGAGCAGGTTTGCGAACATCTGCGTCAGCAGCATGCGATCACCCGCGACGAGCACGCCCCCCTCGGGCTCCGGGCAGTGCAATTGCAGCTGCTGCGCACCATCCTCGGCCACCGGCAGATACATCTCGAGGATCCGGCGCAGCAGCACGTCGATCTGCACTTCGGTGAAGTTCGCGCGGCGCGTACCGGCCTCGATCTGCGAGATACGCAGCAGCGCCGAGAACACCGCGAGGATGGCATCACAGTCCTGCAGTGCGCCCTGGATGGCCTCGGCGGGAGCCGTGGCGGACAGCGGCGCCTGACGCGCCGACTCCAGACGTTGGCGCAGCCGCGTAAGCGGCGTGCGCAGATCATGGGCGATGTCGCTCGAGACCTGCCGCAGACTCTCCATCAGCGTGCTGATGCGATCGAGCATGGTGTTGATCGTCGCCGAAAGCCGATCGAGCTGTCCCTGCGAGCCTCGCATCGGTACGCGCTCGCCGAACGCGCCCGCCTCCACCTCCTGGCAGGTACGGATGATCGCATCGATACGCCGCAGATAGCCTGCACTGAGCAGCGCACCTGCCCCGAGGGCCAGCGCCATGGTCAGACCGATGATCAATGCAAATGAGCGCAGAATGCGTGCGCGCGCACCGGCCAGCCGGTCGGTGGTTTCCCCGACGAAGAGGTAGGTGCCATCGGGCAGCAAATCCCCTTCCCCTAACACCACGTGCCCGCCGCTGGTGCGTACTTCGAAGGTGCCGACGCGTGCCGGCATCGACGCGAGATTGCCCGCGAGCGCTCGACCATCCCGCCCCTGCAGCAGATAACGCGCCGACAGGCGCGGTACGGCCGTGAGCTGCTGCACTACTTCCGCAGCCTCCGACAACCCCTCGCTGCGAAAGCCGCTGAGCACCGCGCCCTGATCGGCACTGATGAAATCATGCAGCTCGGCACCCATGGCGCGCCCGGCGATCACATAGGCCATCGCGCCGAGCAGCAGGGCCGAGAACGCAAACAGCCCAATGAGCAGCGTCGCGAGACGGATGCCCTCGTTATCGAGCTGTCGACTGAATGACAAACACGTACCCCGCGCCGCGCACCGTGCGGATGTATTCACGCCCGCCGCCGGGAGAGAGCTTGGCACGCAGCCGGCTCATGTGGCTCTCGACGACACTGGTTTGAGGATCGAAATGAATGTCCCAAACGTGCTCGAGCAGCATGCTGCGCGTGACGGTGCTGCCGGCATTGCGCATGAGATACTCCAGCAGCTTCAGCTCCTGCGGCAGCAAGGGCAGCTCCTCGCCCGCACGCATCGCCCGGCGCGCGATCAAATCCAGCTCGATATCGCCGACTCGCAGCCGTGTCTGCACTTCTGCGGCGGAGCGGCGCACCAGCGCTCGCAGCCTGGCATGCAGTTCGCCGAGGAAGAAGGGCTTGATGAGATAGTCATCCCCGCCCGCCTCCAGGCCCTCGATGCGATCATCCAGACCATCCATGGCCGTCAGGTACAGTGCCGGCGTGCGCACTCCGGCACTGCGCAGGCCCTGCAGCAGCGACAGACCATCGAGGCCGGGCAGACGCCGGTCGAGGATCAGCGCCTCATACTGACCCACCGCGGCCAGCGCTCGCCCGCGCGTCCCATCCGCCACGTGCTGCACATCGATGCCATGCGCACCGAGGCCCGCGCAGATGTACGCCGCGGTCTCCGCGTCGTCCTCCACCAACAGCACTTTCATACAGCCTGCGCCCGCGACGCGAGCCTTACAAAAATACAATGCGGGCCGAGCGGCCCCCGCCGATAATCGCACAGATCGATAGGCGCAGTTGAGGGTGGCCCTGCCGGTGTCGGTACCAAGCTCCGTGTCAGTGCCGGTGACAGTGCCACAGGCAGTGCGAGCGCGTGTGCTGCGCGCCCCCCGGCTCGTTTCCCTGCTCGCCCCGCTGTGCCTGGGCGGCTGCGCAACCTATCATGCGATGCCCTTGCCCACGCGCAGCAATCTCGCCAGCGCGGCACCCAGCGGCGTCATGCCGCTGGACATGCAGCGCGTCGCGACGCTCGCGGTGCTCAATAATCCGGACCTGAACACCGCGCGCGCGACGCTCGGAGTGGCCCAGGCGCAGGCATTCGCGGCGGGGCTTCTGCCCGATCCACACTTCCAAGTCTCGGGAAGTCACGCGACCGACCAGGTGGGCCCGGCGGATCCGCGCTATCCGGAAGTCGATGCCTATGGCCTGGAGCTCGACGTCGATCTGCTCTCGTTGCTGACGCATCCGGCCGTGCGCGCGGGCGCGCGGGGCCAGGTGCAGCAGGCGCAGCTGAATCTGCTTTGGCAGGAATGGCAGACGGTGGCCCAGGCGCGCACGCTCTACGTGCAGCAGTCCATTGCCCAGGAGCGCCGCGATTTTCTGCGCAGCGCGCAGCAGGTCTATGCGCAGGCCGCGCAGCGCTCGCAGCAGGCGCAGGCCGCCGGCAATGCGACCCTCGAGCAGACCAGTGCCGATCTGGCCGTGCTGCAGGACGTCAGCAGCCGCCTGGGTGATGCCGAGCGCACCCTGCTCACCGCGCAGCAGGGACTGCGAAGCCTGCTCGGCGTGACCCCGAGCGTGCAACTGCCTTTGCAGCCACTGCCCGCCCCGGCGATTCCATCACGCCAGAGCGTACAGAGCGCGCTTGCGACGCTGCCGCAGCATCGCCCGGACCTGCGGGCGCTGCAGGCCGGCTATCGGGCGCAGGAAGCGAGCGTGCGGGTGGCGGTGCTGTCGCAGTTTCCCGATATCGGCATTGGCTTTACCAAGAGCCGCGACAACTCGGACGTGCACGCGCTCGGCGGTCTGGTGAATCTGAGCTTGCCGCTCTTCAATCGAGGCCGCGGCGAGCTTGCCATCCAGAACGCCACGCGCGCCCAGCTGCGCGCGGATTTTCAGGCGCGCCTTGATCAGGCCGTCGGCTCAGCGTGGCAACTTTGGGACGAAATGCAGCAGCTGCAGGGACAGCTGACCGATCTGCAGTCGCAATTGCCCAGCCTGCAGCGCAGTGTCCAGTCGGCACTGCAGGCCTATCGGGCCGGGGAATTTCCCGCCGCCAGCTACCTGACCCTGGTGGGTTCCTACCTCGCGGCGCAGGAGCTGCAATCAACACTGCGCCAGAACCTCTGGAGCGATTCGATTGCGCTGGCTACGATGCTGGGCACGCAGGTGCAACCACGGATTCCCGCATGAAGATTGCGAAGCTCATCGTGTGGTGCACGGCGGCGCTGCTGCCCTGCCTCGCCGGCTGCAGCCACGGCAGCGCCGCTTCCGCCACGCAGGGCGGCGACGCGGATGCGAGCACCTCCAGTGCGCTCGTGCAGACCGTGCCGCTGCGACAGGGGGCGGTGCCGCTCAGGGTCAATGCCTATGGCGTCGTGCAGCCGGAGCCTGGCGCACAGACCACCGTGCCGGCGCCGCTGGCTGCAGAAGTAGCGCAGGTGTACGTGCGCAGCGGCCAGAGCGTGGCCGCCGGGGCGCCGCTGGTGCAGCTGCTGCCGACACCAGGCGCCGCGGCGAGCTACAGCCAGGCCGTCTCGGCGCTCAAGGTCGCGACCGAGGCGACAGCGCGCACCCGGCAGCTGCTCTCGCAGTTCCTCGCCACCCGGCAGCAACTTGCGGATGCGCAGAAGGCCGAATCGGACGCGCGCTCCTCCCTGGCTGCTCTGCAAGCACAGGGCGCGGCAGGGGCTGCCACGCTGCGCGCGCCGTTTGCTGCCATCGTGACCGGCGTATCGGCGACCAGGCGCGCGCTGGTCACGGAGGGCACCCCGCTCATCGATCTGGCGCGACCGAGCGGATTGGTGCTGATGGTCGGGGTGCCCCCCGATGCGGCCATGGAGATGAAAGTGGGCGACCGAGCCAGCGTGACACCCATAGGCAGCAGTACCACTTACCCCGGCAACGTCGTGGTACGCGGTGCGCTCGTACAGTCCGATAGCGGGCTGGTGTCGGTGGAAATCAGCCTGCCGACACAGAAATTCGTACCGGGAGAGGCGGCGCAAGCCACCATCTCTTTCGGGAATGTCTCCGGCTACCTCGTGCCTCATGACGCGGTGCTCATCAACGATAGCGGCGACAGTTACGTCGTCCAGGCGGTCGGCGGCAAGGGCAAGCTCGTCGATGTCAAAGTGTTGGGCGCCCAGGACTCGAATGATGTGATCAGCGGCTCGCTGGACGCCCACGCACCGCTGGTGACGACCGGTAACTATCAGGTCCAGGACGGCATGCCGCTGCGTTTTGCCACGGCATCCCCACCGTCGGCCCAGCGAGCCACCCCTTGACCTTTGCCAGTCTGCTGGAGCGTCATCGACCGGCGCTGCTGTGCGTGGCGATCGCGCTGGCACTGGTGGGCCTTGCGGCCGGATTCGGTGTGCCCGTGGGCCTCTTTCCCGTCACGAGCTTCCCGCGCATCCGCATCGAGATCGACGCGGGCAGCATGCCTGCCAATCAGATGCTGATCCAGGTGACGCAGCCGCTCGAAGAGCAAGCACGCGCGCTGCCCGGGGTCGTCGAGGTGGTTTCGACGACCTCGAGAGGCTCCGCGGAGATCTTCGTCGACTTCCCGTGGGGCTGGGATATGAACCAGGCGCTGCTGCGCGTGGATTCGGCCTTCGCCCAGACGCTGCCGGATCTGCCCGCCGGCACGACCTACGACGCCATCCAGATGAGCCCCAACGTGCTCATGCCCTTCGTGTCCTACGCGCTGGTTTCCGATCAGGCCTCTGCCGTCGCACTGCGGCGCCTGGCGCAATACCAGATCGCCCCGCTGCTGACCGGCATCCCCGGAATCCGCCGGGTTGGCGTGCTCGGCGGGCAGACCCCCGAGATCGAGGTCACCGTGAGCCTCGACAAACTGCGCGCTTATTCACTGACGCTGGCAGATGTGACCCAGGCGCTCTCCAACACGAACCAGCTCACGGCCATCGGGCGGCTCGAGGACAATGACCGGCTTTATCTGACGATCGGCAATAACGCCTTCAGCTCCGCGCAATCGGTCGGACAGGTGCCGCTGCGTACCGGCAAGAGCGGCATCGTGCGCCTGGCCGATGTCGCCCAGGTGCAGAACGGTACCGTGCCGCAGTGGCTGCTGGTGAACGACAATGGCAAACCCGCCGTCACCATCGACGTCTACCAGCAGGATCAGGCCGATTCGCTCAGCCTGGAAAAGACGGTCGATTCGACCATCAACTCGTTCATCGCGCGCCAGCCGGGCGTTCACCTCTACCGCTGGTACGACCAGACCCAGCTGGTGCGCTCCTCCATCTCGGCCATGGCCGAGGCGATCGTCATCGGGCTGATCTTTGCGGCGCTGGTGGTGTTGGGCTTTCTGCGCAATTGGCGTGCGGCCGCGGTCGCCATGATCATCGTGCCGATGTCGCTGCTGATCACCGTACTGGTGCTGTACGTGCTCGGCATGACCTTCAATATCATGACGCTCGGCGGCCTGGCCGCGGCCATCGGGCTGCTGATCGATGACGTCATCGTGATGATCGAGCATATCGCGCGACGCGCGGGTGCGAGCGGGGTGGCACAGCCGCAGAGCGCGGTGCTGCCGGCGGCGCGCGAGTTCCTGTTGCCATTGTTCGGCTCGAGCCTGGCGACCATCATCATCTTCATCCCGCTGGCGTTTCTGAGCGGCGTGACCGGCGCGTTCTTCAAGTTCCTTTCCGTGACCATGGTCACGGCGCTGGTCGTCTCGTACGCACTCACTGCGTTGATCGTGCCGCTGCTGGTGCGCAGCCTGGTGGACTTCAAACGCTGGAAGGATCCCGCGCAGGGCCGCGAGAGCTGGCTGACGCGGCTGCACGGCCGCGCGTTGCATGTATTGTTCGCCCGCCCGTGGCTGATCGGGGTGGCGCTCGTGGTGTTGGCTGCCGCGGGCGTGCTGGCCTACCGTCATGTGGGGACCGGATTTCTGCCCAATATGGACGAAGGCGGCTTCGTACTGGACTATCAGACTGCACCGGGCACCTCGCTCACCGAATCCAATCGCGAGCTGCAGCAGATCGAGGACCTGCTGCATGCCAATCCCTACGTCTACACCTTCTCGCGTCGCACTGGCGCCGGACTGGGTGGGGATCTGAAGGAGGCCTACCAGGGGGATTTCTTCGTCAAGCTCGTCGATACACGCCGCCCGCCGCTGGATCAGATCATGGATCAGATCAACGGCCAGATCACCGCACAGATTCCCGGCATCCAGATCGACCCGCACCAACTGCTGGATGACATGATCAATGACATGGTGGGCCGGCCGCAGCCCATCGTGATCAACCTGTCCGGAGACCCTGCGACGCTCAACAGCGCCGCCAACAAGCTCGCCGACGCGCTCGGCAAAGTACCTGGCATCGTACCGGACTCGGTCAACAGTGGCGTCATTCCGGCCGGTGATGCGCTCGAGGTTCAGGTCGATCCGGCGGCGGCTGCCACCCAGGGCGCCACGGCCGCCGACATCCAGGACCAGCTCACCCACTATCTCTACGGCACCGTCGTCACTCACTTCGTCGGCGCAGTGCAGGACATTGGCGTACGCCTGCACCTGGCCGCCTCCGGCGGTGAGCGCATCTATCGCGAAGCGCTCGCGAATGTGCCGCTGCGCTCCCCGTCGGGCCGTGTTTTCCCGTTGCACATGGTAGGCCGCGTGAACTTCGTGCCCGGTCAGCCGGAGATCGATCGCGACAACCTCGAGCAGATCGCCGCAGTCACGGCGGAGATCGGCGGCGGACACGACCTCGGCTCAACCATGGCGGCGGTCCAGAAGGTGCTACGCACGCCCGGCATACTGCCTGCAGGTATCCGCTATACCATCGGTGGGGAGTACAAGCAGCAGCAACTGGCACTCGCCGGCATGATCAAGGTCTTCACCGCCGCAGCGGTCGCGGAATTCGTACTGCTGCTGTTTCTCTACAGCCGCTTCTGGTTGCCGCTGATCATCATCGGCACCGCGGTCGTCTCTGCCGGCGCCGTGTTCGTCGGTCTGTGGATCACCGGCACGCTGTTCAATATCACGGCGATGATGGGCATGGTGATGATCGTCGGCATCGGTACGGAGATGGCCATCTTTTTCGCCTCGGAATATCAGGCGCTGGAGAAAGAGATGTCACCGCGTGACTCGCTCGCCCGCGCAGCTCGCGATCGTCTGCGCCCCATTACCATGAGCACCGTGGCGATGGTGCTGGCGCTGCTGCCGCTGGGGGTGGCGATCAGCGGGTCGGGGGATCAAATGCTGCAGCCCCTGGCCATCGCGATCATCGCGGGGGTCATCGTGCAGCTTCCCATGGTGTTGCTCCTCATGCCGGTGCTGGTTGGCCTGACCATACGGCGCACAGCTGCGCCGAGTGGTCATGCCGGCTGAGCGCATCGCCCACGCCACATGAGCGCCGGCGCGCTGCACTGGCTCGGCCCGATGCTGGCGGCCTTCCTCGCCTCGCTGGTGGAATTCGTCGAGGCCCTCACCGTGGTGCTGGCGGTGGGCGCGGTGCGCGGCTGGCGCGATGCGCTGCTCGGCAGCCTCATCGCGCTGCTGCTGCTGCTGGGCCTGACTCTGCTGCTCGGGCCCGCGCTCGAGCGCATACCGCTGCGAGCGGTTCAGCTCGCGATCGGCACGCTGCTGCTGTTGTTCGGCCTGCGCTGGCTGCGCAAGGCGATGTTGCGCTCGGCCGGGGTCATTGCCCTGCACGATGAGAGAGCCGCCTATGATGCCGCACAGCGCGCATCGCTCGGGCAGGCGCAGCCAGGGCGCGGCCGACGCGACACGCTCGCCCTGCTGGCCACCTTCAAGATCACGCTGCTCGAAGGGCTCGAGGTGGTCTTCATCGTCGTGGCCGTGGCCGCCGGTGGCGCGCAGCTGTGGATTCCAGCCAGCCTCGGGGCGCTCGCAGCGCTGCTGCTGGTCGGCGCCCTGGGAGTGCTGCTGCATCGTCCGCTGTCACAGGTGCCGGAAAACACCCTGAAGTTTGGTGTCGGGGTGCTGCTGACGAGCTTTGGCAGCTTCTGGGTCGGCGAGGGCCTCGGCGTGCGCTGGCCGCGGCAAGACTGGTCACTGCTTGGCCTGATCGCCGGCTACCTGCTGGTCGCACTGCTGGGTGTGGGCCTGTGTCGGCGTGCGCACGGCCATCGTGCCGCGCTGCCCGCCCGTTAGCGCCCCGCCATGCGGACACTCCGCCGGGCTTTGCGTACGCTGCTCGCCTTCTTCGTCGATGACGGCAGCCTTGCGGCGCTGGTGCTCGCCTGGCTTGCGCTGTTGTGGCTCGCCATTGCGCAGCTGAAGCTGCCGACGCCCTGGGACGCGGTACTGCTGTTCGCAGGGTTGGCCGGCATTCTGGCTGCCAGTGCCGTGCGCCGCTCGCGCAGGCACTGAGTGCTGGCACAATATAGCCACAAAAATTATCGCCCTACGTCAAATGAGCTATTCCACGCCGCCCGGACCTGATAGCGATCCCCGCACCCCTGCCTCGACGGACCCGGCGCGCGCGTCGCGTCCATACCGCCTGAGCTGGTGGTACCTGCTGTTCCTGGTGCAGTTCGTGGCGGTGCTCTGGCCGCCCTTCTACAACCGCGCCGATCCCTACTGGCTCGGCATTCCGTTCTTTTACTGGTATCAGCTTCTCTGGGTCGTGATCGGTGGCCTGTGTACGGCCGTGGTCTACCTGGCCACCCGGCGCTCGCCGTGAATCACCCGCAGTGGGTCGCGCTGACGATCTTCGCAGCGCTGTTTCTCTTCGTGGCGTGGCTGGGCATGCGCGCCTCCCGCTGGCGCCGGGGCGATCTCGATCAGTTGCAGGAGTGGGGCCTCGGGGGCCGGCGCTTTGGCACGCTGGTCACCTGGTTTCTGGTCGGCGGCGATCTGTACACGGCCTACACCTTCATCGCCGTGCCGGCACTGGCCTTCGGCGCCGGCGCCACGGCGTTCTTCGCGGTGCCCTACACGATTCTCGCCTACCCGATCTTCTTCATGGTGTTTCCACGCCTCTGGGAGATCTGTCACCGCGAGGGCTACATCACGGTGGCCGATTTCGTGCGCGGCCGCTTCGGCAACCGCTGGCTGGCACTCGCGATCACCGTCACGGGTATCGTTGCGACCCTGCCGTATATCGCCCTGCAACTGCTGGGACTGCAGGTGGTCATCGCGGCTTTGGGCATCGGCAGTGTCGGCATCGCCAGCTACCTGCCGCTGCTGATCGCCTTTGTGATCCTGGCGCTGTTCACGCATTCCAGCGGCCTGCGTGCGCCCGCCTCCATCGCCATCGTCAAGGACATCCTGATCTACGCCACCACGCTCACGGCGATCGTCTACCTGCCGATGCGCCTGGGCGGCTTCGCGCACATCTTCGCGGCGGTGCCGCGCACGAAGCTGCTGCTGGAGGCTCCCGGCCCGCACAGCACGGGCAGCTACGGCGCCTATGCGACGATGGCACTCGGCTCGGCGCTGGCACTGTTTCTCTATCCGCACGCCATCACCGGCGTGCTCAGTTCCAGCAGCAGCCGCGCGCTCAAGCGCAATGCGGCGCTGCTGCCCAGCTACTCGCTGTTGCTCGGGCTGCTGGTGCTCATGGGCTTCTTCGCGATCGCGGCCGGGGTTGCCCAAAACCCGCGCTTCGCCACCGGCTTTCATCTCTATGGCAACAGCTTCTCGGTACCGGCGCTATTCCTGCAGCTGTTTCCCGGCTGGTTCGTCGGCATTGCGTTCGCGGCGATCGGCATCGGAGCGCTGGTACCGGCGGCCATCATGGCCATTGCCTCGGCCAATCTCTACGCGCGCAACATTCATCGCGAGTTCATCGATCCACAGCCGAGCGAGCGGCGCGAGTCGCGCATTGCCAAATCGGCGGCGCTGGTGATCAAGCTGGGCGCGCTCGCCTTCGTGCTGTGGGTACCGACGGACTATGCGATCTATCTGCAGCTGCTCGGTGGCATCTGGATCATTCAGACCCTGCCCGCCGTCATCTCGGGCGCGTTCACTGCCTGGTTCAACGACTGGGCGCTGCTGGCCGGCTGGGCGCTCGGCACGATTACCGGCACTGCGATGGCCTTTGCCACGCACCTCACCCCGGCGTACACGCTGCACGTGGCGGGCTGGAGCCTGCCGGGCTACACGGCCCTCTACACACTGGTGTTGAATCTGGCGCTCGCAGCGCTGCTCACCCCGCTGTTCGAGGGCATCGCAGCGCGCACCGGGCGGCCCGCCACCTCGTGAGGAGACCCGTCATGCCCGTCATCAACAGCATCGAGGATCTGCGCGCACTGGCCCGACGACGCGTGCCGCGCGCGCTCTTCGATTACGTCGATCGGGGCGCCTACGATGAGCAGACTTTGCGCCGCAATCGCCAGGACCTCGACGCCTTGCAATTTCGCCAGCGCATCATGGTGGATCTGTCCACGCTCTCGCTCGAGAGCACGCTGCTCGGTGCACAGGTGGCAATGCCGCTGGCGATTGCACCGATCGGCCTGGGCGGCTTCGTACACGGGGACGGTGAGATCCACGGCGCGCGCGCCGCGGCCGCCTTCGGCGTGCCTTTTTGTCTGAGCACCCTCTCGGTCTGCTCCATCGAAGATGTGCACGCGGCCGTGCCGCAGCCCTTCTGGTTTCAGGTCTATCTGATGCGCGATCGCGGCTTCAATCAGGAGCTCATCTCGCGGGCGCGCGCGGCACAGTGCTCGGTGCTGGTACTGACGGTGGACCTGCCGATTCAGGGGCTGCGACGCCGTGACGCCAAGAACGGTTTGACCGTGCCGCCACGGCTGACCGCTCGCAATGCGCTCGAGATCGCGCTGCGCCCGAGCTGGGCACTGGGAGTGCTGCTGGGCAAGCGGCGCACCTTCGGCAACCTCGCCTCGCGCCTGGGCGATACCGGCGGCCTCTCCACGCTGGCACAATGGATCGGCACGCAGTTCGATCGCTCGGTGAACTGGAAGGAAATCGATTGGATCCGTCAGCAGTGGCCGGGACGACTGGTCGTCAAGGGCATCCTCGACGCCGAGGATGCCCTGGCCGCATGTGCGGCCGGCGTCGACGGCATCATCGTCTCCAACCACGGCGGCCGCCAGCTCGACGGGGCACCCTCGAGTATCGCGGTGTTGCCCGAAGTGGCCGCCGCCGTCGCCGGCCGCTGCGAGGTGCTCTTCGACGGTGGTATCCGCAGTGGCCAGGACATCCTCAAGGCGCTGGCGCTCGGCGCGCGCGGCTGCCTGATCGGCAAGGCCTACATGTATGCGCTTGGCGCGCAGGGGGAGCGCGGTGTCACGCGGGCGCTGAGCATCCTGCGCGATGAGCTGATGGTCAGCCTGGCGCTTACCGGACGCACGCACGTTGCGGCGGTGGATCACAGCATCCTGCGTGCGCCTCAGTCGAGCGCAAATGCAGCCAGTTGCATGAATCCTCCGAGCGCGGCACGCTAGCCCGCCACGGCCAATGGTCTGTCGGCCGCCCGCTCGAGCGCCAAGGCCCGCGCGCATGCGCGCGTAGGAAGGCTCCGGCCTGTCCTGCACGCAGGACCACACGCACGCCATCCGCGCACCGACAGCCGGCGGCAGGAGCGCTGGTCAAATTGCTGCGCATGGTCGAGCTCAGCGCGCAGGATGTGTACTTGTTCCGGGAGGGCACGTTGCTGCGCGCCTATCGCCATCTTGGCGCACATCTGCTCACCGTCAATGGCGTGCCCGGTACGCACTTCGCCGTGTGGGCGCCCAATGCCGAGGACGTCAGCCTGATCGGTGACTTCAACGGCTGGCAGCCCGGGCAGCATCGGCTGCGGCCGCGCGAGGACCAGTCCGGCATCTGGGAGCTGTTCGTGCCGCAGCTTGGCGCCGGTGCGCGCTACAAGTATCACATCCATTCGCGCATCAACGACTACCGCATGGACAAGGCCGATCCGTGCGCCTTTCGCTCCGAGGAGCCTCCGTTGACGGCCTCGGTGGTCTGCCCGCTGGACTACCCCTGGAACGAACCGGACTGGTCGCGCTCGCGCGCGCGCGTCAATGCACTCGACGCCCCCTGGTCGATCTATGAGGTGCATCTGGGTTCCTGGCGACGTGTGCCCGAAGAGGGCAACCGGCCGATGAGCTATCGGGAGATCGCCCACGCGCTGGCCGATTACGTCCTGGATCTGGGCTTCACCCACGTGGAGCTGCTGCCCGTGATGGAGCATCCCTTCTATGGCTCCTGGGGCTACCAGGTCACCGGTTACTTCGCCCCGAGCGCGCGCTACGGGACCCCTCAGGATTTCATGTACCTGATCGAGTACCTGCACCAGCGCGGCCTCGGCGTCATCCTCGACTGGGTGCCCTCGCACTTTCCGAGCGATGGTCATGGCCTGGCGTACTTCGACGGCACGCACCTCTACGAGCACGCCGACCCGCGTCAGGGCTTTCACCCCGAGTGGAACAGTTCCATCTTCAACTATGGGCGCGCCGAGGTGCGCGACTTCCTCGGCAGCAGCGCGCTGTTCTGGCTGGACGTCTACCACGCCGACGCGCTGCGCGTGGATGGCGTGGCCTCGATGCTCTATCTCGACTACGGACGGCGCGCCGGGGAATGGATCCCCAATGCCCACGGCGGGCATGAGAATCTGGACGCCGTCAGCTTTCTGAAGTCGCTCAACGAAGCCATCGGCCGCGACTATCCCGAGCGCTACACGATCGCCGAGGAGTCCACTGCCTGGCCGATGGTTTCGCGCCCGACCTATCTGGGTGGGCTGGGCTTCGGCCTGAAGTGGAACATGGGCTGGATGCACGACACCCTGGAATACTTTCGCACCGACCCGCTCTATCGCAGGTACCATCAGAGCTCGCTGAGCTTCTCGCTGTGGTATGCCTTCAGCGAGAATTTCGTGCTGCCCCTCTCCCACGATGAGGTCGTACACGGCAAGGGCGCGCTGATCGGCAAGATGCCGGGCGATGAGTGGCAGCAGTTTGCGAACCTGCGACTGCTGTACGGCTACATGTGGGGGCATCCGGGCAAGAAGCTGCTGTTCATGGGCGGGGAGTTCGGCCAAAAGCGCGAGTGGCAACACGAGGAAAGTCTCGAGTGGCACGTATTGCAATATCCTCTGCACGCCGGCGTGCAGTCCTGGGTGCGCGACTTGAATCGGCTTTATCGGGCGACCCCGGCCCTGCATGAGCTCGACTTCTCACCCCAGGGCTTCCAGTGGATCGACCATAGCGATGCACAGTCGAGCGTCATTGCATTCCTGCGCAAGGATCGAGCCGGCGGATGCGTGCTGGTGGTGTGTAACTTCACGCCGGAACCGCGCGTGAATTATCGCCTGGGCGTACCGCAAGGCGGGCACTGGCGCGAGGCGCTCAACAGCGATGCGCCATACTACGGCGGCAGCGGCCAGGGCAACTTCGGTGGCGTGGCGGCCATGCCCCTGCCCTCGCACGGCCAGTACCACTCCCTGACGCTGACGCTGCCGCCGCTGGCGGTGCTGTTCCTGATACCCGAATGAGCGCCGCTGCCCCAACGGACAGCGCCGGGTCGACCGATGCCGCCCACTCGATGGACGGGGCCTCGCTGCCGCGGGAAGGTCGCTTGCGCGCCGTCATCGAGAATCTCACTCCGTGTGTGGATGGCGGACGCTTTGCCGCCAAGCGCACCCTCGGTGATGAGGTCGCGGTACAGGCAGACGTATTCGCCGACGGTCACGATGCGCTCTGCGCCCTGCTGCTCTATCGGCACGAAGGCGAGGAACACTGGCAGCGCACCCCCATGCGCTCCCTCGGCAATGACCGCTGGCAGGCCTCGTTTCGCGTCGCACGGCTGGGCCTGTGGCATTACCGTGTCGAGGGCTGGGTCGACGCGCTGGAGACCTGGCGGATCGATCTGCTGAAGAAGCAGGCGGCCGGACAGGAGCTGGGCATCGACCTTGCGCGCGGCGCGCAACTGGCCGAAGCAGCCGCCGCGAGGGCGCGCATCAATCACGCCGCTGACGATGCGGCTCTGCTGCAGCACTGGGCACGCTCACTCGATGATGCGGCAAGCCCACTCGAGGAACGCCTGCAACGCTCGCAGGACGCGGCGCTGCACGCCCTGGCGCGCACCCATCCGCCCCCCGAGGCGCTGGCGCGCTCAGCCTTACTGGCGCTGATGGTCGAGCGCGAGCGTGCGCGCTATTCCACCTGGTACGAGATGTTTCCACGCTCGGCCGCCCTCAGCCGCGAAGCGCATGGCAGCTTCGCGGACTGTGAGCAGCTGCTGCCGTACGTTGCGCAGATGGGCTTCGATGTGCTCTATCTGCCACCGATCCACCCGATCGGGCACGCCGAGCGGCGCGGCCCGAACAACCGTCCGGTCGCCGCCGCGGGCGATCCCGGCAGCCCCTGGGCCATCGGTGCAGCCGAGGGGGGGCACAAGAGCATTCATCCGCAGCTCGGCAGCCTCGAAGACTTTCGCCGCCTGCTCGCCCGTGCCGCGCAGCTGAACCTGGAGCTCGCCCTGGACATTGCTTTTCAGTGCAGTCCCGATCACCCCTACGTACGCGAACACCCCGAATGGTTCCTGAAGCGGCCGGACGGCTCGATCCAGTACGCCGAAAATCCGCCCAAAAAGTATCAAGACATCTACCCCTTCGATTTCGGCTGCAGCGACTGGCGCGAGCTGTGGCTGGAACTGGCGAGCATCTTCGAATTCTGGGTGGACCAGGGCGTGCGCATCTTTCGCGTCGACAATCCGCATACCAAGCCTTTCGCGCTGTGGGAATGGCTCATCGCGCGCGTACGGCGGCGCTGCCCGGAGGCCGTGTTTCTGGCCGAGGCGTTCACCCGTCCGAAGGTCATGTACCGCCTTGCCAAGCTCGGCTTCAGCCAGTCGTACACCTACTTCGCCTGGCGCAACGGCAGCCAGGAGCTGCGCGCCTACTTCGAGGAGCTGCGCACTCCACCGGTCAGCGACTTCTTCCGCCCGAACCTCTGGCCCAACACCCCCGATATCCTCACCGAATATCTGCAGTTCGGCGGCCGGGCGGCCTTCATGGTCCGCCTGGTGCTGGCGGCGACGCTGGGGGCAAGCTATGGCATCTACGGGCCGCCGTTCGAGCTGATGGAGCATCAGGCTCGCGATCCGGGCAGCGAGGAATACCTGGATTCCGAGAAGTATCAGATACGCTGCTGGAACCGCGAGCGGCCCGACAGCTTGCGCGACTTCATCGCGCTGCTCAATCGCATCCGCCGCGACAATCCCGCGTTGCACAGCGATGAGGGCCTGCGCTTTCATGCCATCGACAACCCGGCCCTGATCGCCTACAGCAAGCGCAGCATCGACGGCACCGATCGCATCCTGATGATCGTCAACCTCGACCCGCACCATGCCCAGTCCGGCTGGGTTTCGCTCGAGGGCGCGCTGCCCCAGGGCCCTTCTGCTGGTGCTGGTGCTGGTGCTGGTGCTGGCGACGGCGATGGCGCCGACGCCGCAGGTGCCTTTCAGGCGCACGACCTGCTCTCCGGAGCGCGCTTTCTATGGAAGGGCGAGCGAAATTACGTGGCGCTGGACCCGGCCACGAGCCCCGCCCATATTCTGCGCATTCGCCGCCGCATACGCAGCGAGCGGGACTTCGACTATTACCTCTAAGATCCGTTCTTACCTGCAAGGGCCATCATGCTGGACGCAGTCATCAAGCCGACCGATCCGCACGCGGCCGGGGCGCGCCCGCCCAAGCGCCCCTTCAGCGACGATCCGCTCTGGTACAAGGACGCGGTCATCTATGAGCTGCATCTCAAGTCGTTCTTTGACGCCAACAATGACGGCGTCGGGGACTTCGCCGGCCTGATCGAGCGGCTCGACTACATCGCCGCGCTCGGCGTCAACACCCTCTGGCTGCTGCCCTTCTATCCCAGCCCGCGCCGCGATGACGGCTACGACATCTCCGATTATCGTGGCGTGCACCCCGACTACGGCACGCTGCGCGATATGCGCCGCTTCATCAGCGAGGCGCACAAGCGCAGCCTGCGTGTGGTCATCGAGCTGGTCATCAATCACACCTCAGATCAGCACCCGTGGTTTCAACGCGCGCGGCGCGCCAAGCCGGGCTCCGCCGCGCGCAACTTCTATGTGTGGTCCGATACCGACACCCGGTACGCGGGCTCGAGGATCATCTTCCTCGACACCGAGAAGTCCAACTGGACCTGGGATCCCATCGCCAATGCCTACTTCTGGCATCGCTTCTACTCGCATCAGCCGGACCTCAACTACGACAATCCGCAGGTGCTGCGTGCGGTGCTGGCGGTGCTGCGCTACTGGGCCAAGATGGGCGTGGATGGCTTCCGGCTCGATGCCGTCCCCTATCTGGTGGAACGGGAGGGTACCAACAACGAGAACCTGCCCGAGACACATGCGGTGCTCAAGCGCATCCGCACGGCGCTGGATGCCGAGTATCCCGGCCGCATGCTGCTCGCCGAGGCCAATCAGTGGCCCGAGGACGTGCAGCAATACTTCGGGGATGGCGATGAGTGCCACATGGCGTTTCACTTTCCGCTGATGCCGCGCATGTTCATGGCGCTGGCGCAGGAAGACCGCTTCCCGATCACCGACATCCTGCGCCAGACGCCGGACATTCCGGCCAACTGTCAGTGGGCGCTGTTCCTGCGCAACCACGACGAGCTCACGCTCGAGATGGTCACCGACAAGGAGCGTGACTATCTGTGGCAGCAGTATGCCGCCGACAGCCGCGCGCGCCTGAATCTCGGCATCCGCCGGCGCCTCGCGCCGCTCATGGAGCGTGATCGCCGGCGCATCGAGCTGCTCAATTCACTGCTGCTGTCCATGCCCGGCGCACCGGTCATCTACTACGGCGATGAGATCGGCATGGGCGACAACATCCACCTGGGCGACCGCGACGGGGTGCGCACGCCGATGCAGTGGTCGCCGGACCGCAACGGCAGCTTCTCGCGCGCCGACCCGGGCCAGCTGGTGCTGCCCCCCATCATGGATCCGCTCTACGGCTACCAGGCCGTCAACGTCGAGGCGCAGACGCGCGATCCATACTCGCAGCTCAACTGGATGCGCCGCATGCTCAGCATCCGCAAGCAGCAGAAGGTATTTGGTCGCGGCTCGTTGCGTCTGCTGTATCCCACCAATCGGCGCATCCTTGCGTACTTGCGCGAATACGCCGATGGCGGCGACACCGGCACGATGCTCTGCGTGGCGAATCTGTCGCGCTCGGCGCAGGCGGTGGAGCTCGAGCTCTCAAGCTTCGCCGGCCGCGTGCCGGTGGAGATGCTCGGCGGCTCCGCCTTTCCGCCCATCGGCCAGTTGCCGTACCTGCTGACGCTGCCGCCCTATGGTTTTTACTGGTTTTTGATGGCCTCCGAGGCGCAGATGCCGGCCTGGCACACGCCGGCCCCCGAACCACTGCCGGACTATCGCACCTTCGTCATCCGCCACTCCCTCGATGAGCTGCTGGCCGAGCCGGCACGCTCGATTCTGGAAAAGGAAGTGCTGCCGGCGTACTTGCCCAAGCGGCGCTGGTTCGGCGCCAAGGATCAGACGATCCAGCAGGTGCACATCGCCGAGGTCACACCGCTCCCGGCGCTGCACCCGCCGGTACTGCTGGTGCAGCTGGAGGTGCAGTTGCCCCGCGGCAGCGAGCGCTACCTGCTGCCCTTCGGCTTCGTGGCCGAGGAAGCTGCCAGCACGCCCCTGCCACATCAGCTGGCGCTGGCACGCGTGCGCCGCGGCGGCCGGGTGGGGCTGCTGACCGATGCAATGAGCCTCGACAGCTTCATTCACCGGCTGGTGGAGTTGCTGAGCGCCGGCACCGCGCTCGATGTGCCAGGCGGCAAGCTGCTTTTCCAGTCGACCTCGCGCCTGGCCACCGTGCATATCGCGCCGGAGGCGGAACTACGGCGCGCGAACCTCGAGCAATCCAACAGCTCGGTCATCGTCGGGCAGCAGGCCATCATCAAGATGTTTCGCCGTGTGCACGCCGGCCCGCACCCGGAAGCCGAGATGGGCCGCTACCTGACCGAGCAGGGCTTCGCGCACATACCGGCGCTGCTCGGCGAGGTGGCACAACTGAACGCAGCGGGCACCCCGACCGTGCTCGCCGTGATGCAGTCCTTCGTGTTCAACCAGGGCAATGCCTGGGAATGGTCGCGCAACGTGCTCGATCGGGCGGTCCAGGCCGTGATCGCGCTGCCCGAAGGGGTGCCGCTGGACGAACAGGGTGAGGTCATCCGCCAGTTCAGCGGCGCCGCCAGCATTCTCGGTCAGCGCCTCGGCGAGATGCACGCCGTCCTGGCACGGCCCAGCGATGATGCGGCCTTCGCGCCCTATCATGCGAGCGGGGCGGATTGTGAAGCCTGGCAGCAAGCCGTGGCCCGACAGCTGCACGCCGCCTTCGACTGCCTCCCTGCCGTGCAGGACACCCCGCTGCGCGAGCTGGCCGAGAGGCTGCTGCAGCGGCGCGACGCGCTGCTGCAACGCTTGCCTGCGCTGGCGCGCGCCGGGCGCGGCTCACTGTGCATGCGCATCCATGGCGATATGCACCTGGGGCAGGTGCTCGTGGCCAGCGGTGACGTCTGCTTCATCGACTTCGAGGGCGAGCCGGCGCGGCCGCTGGCGGAGCGGCGCGCCAAGAGCAGTCCGCTGCGCGACGTGGCCGGGCTGGCACGATCGTTCGATTATCTGGCGGCGAGCGGGCTCGCCAGCGGCGGTGCGGGACAGAGCGAGCTCGTCAAGCAGCGCAAGCAGGCCATCATCGAGCGCTTTCTGCGTGTCGCCGAGCATGCCTTCCTGGGCTCTTATGCGGAGTCCAGCCGTCCTCTGCCACACAAATGGAGCACGCCGGAGGACTCTCGCCGGCTGCTCGATCTGTTCCTGTTGGAGAAGGCCGCGTATGAAGTGTGCTACGAGGCCGCCAACCGGCCGACATGGCTCAACGTGCCGCTGCTCGGCCTCGCCGCGCTGGCCGAGCGGCTGACCTCGGGAGCTTGAGCCGCGGCGCTGCGCCCTAGGCCTTGGCGCGTGCGCGGATCAGCCGCTCGAGCTCGGGGACGATCTGGAACAGATCACCGACCAGGCCGATATCGGCCACCTCGAAGATCGGCGCATCGGCGTCCTTGTTGATCGCCACGATGGTGCGCGCATCCTTGATGCCGGTCAGGTGCTGGATGGCCCCCGAGATTCCCAATGCGATGTACAGCTCCGGCGCGATGATCTTGCCGGTCTGTCCAACCTGCAGCTCGTTGGGCACATAGCCGGCATCCACGGCAGCGCGCGAAGCGCCCACGGCCGCGCCCAGCGCATCGGCGAGCCGGTAGAGCAGCTGGAAATTGTCCGCGCTCGCCAGCGCCCGCCCGCCCGACACCACGCGCGTCGCGGTCTGCAGATCCGGCCGGCCCAGCACCGGCTCGGAACGCGACACGAAGCGCGTATGGCTCGGCAACGCCAGCGATTGCGTGCGTGCCTCGATGGGGGCTTGGCCGTCGGCGGCGGCGGGCGCGAAGGAGGCGGCGCGCACCGTGGCCACGAGCTTGCTGTCGGGGCTCGCCTCGACCGTGACGATCGCATTACCTGCGTATACCGGCCGCTGGAAGCGGTGCGCGGACTGCACGGCCATGACGTCACTGATCTGTGCGACGCCCAGCAGCGCAGCCACGCGCGGCATCAGATCCTTGCCGAAGGTGGTCGAGGGACCGAGCAGATGCGAATAGTCATCGGCCAGGGCCACGATCTGCGGTGCCCACACGGCCGCGAGCGCCTCGGCGTTCTCAGGCCGCGACAGCGTCAGCACGCGCCGCACGCCATGCAGCTGGGCGGCCGCCTGCGCCACCCCGCTGAGCTCAGCCCCCATCACCAACACATCGAGCGGCGCGCCGCCGGCGGCCGCGCAGATCGCCGCAGCGCAGGTGACGCAGCGCGCGGTGCTCTGATTGAGCCGGCCCGCGGCATGCTCGGCAATGACCAGGATCGCGACTGCGGCGCTCACAGCACGCCCCGCTGCGCCAGCAGCTCCACGAGCTCGCTCGCGCTGGCGACACGCACGCCCCGCGCGCGCGCCGCGGGGGCCTCGTACTTGAGCACGCGCAGGCTCGGGCCGGACTGCTCAACTCCGAGCGCCGCCGGCGTCACGACATCGAGCGGCTTCTTGCGTGCCTTCATGATTTCCGGCAGACGCACGTAGCGCGGCTCGTTGAGGCGCAGATCCGTGGTGATGACCGCCGGCAGCTGCACCTCCAGGACCTCCAGTCCCGCATCGACCTCGCGCGTGACGAGCGCCCGTGCTGCTTCGAGCTCGACCTTGGAGGCGAACGTCGCCTGGGGCCGATCCCAGAGTGCGGCGAGCATCTGGCCGGTCTGTCCGTTGTCGTCGTCGATCGCCTGTTTGCCGAGTATCACCAGCTGCGGCTGATGCGTGCGGCACAGTGCCAACAACGCCTGTGCGACCTGCAGCGGCGCCAGGGCCTGCTCGGTCTGCACGAGAATCGCCCGATCGGCGCCCATCGCCAGCGCCGTGCGCAGCTGCTGCTGTACGTCGCCCGGCCCGATGCTCACCGCGATGACCTCGCCGGCCTGGCCGCGCTCGCGGATGCGCAGCGCCTCCTCCAGGGCGATCTCGTCGAACGGGTTGAGACTGAGCTTGACCCCGTCGGTGACCACGCCCGAGCCGTCGGGACGGATGCGCACACGCACGCTGTAGTCGATGACGCGCTTCAAGGCGACCAGGATGGGACTCATGCCAGCACCAGCGCGGCCATCAAGTCGCCCACGGTCTGCGACTCCAGGCGCTCTCGATCGTCGAACAGCTCGATGATCGCTGCCGCCTGCGTCTGGCCGAAGTGGCCGCGTACGGCCGCTTCGAATTTCGCGCGCAGCAGCGGCAGCGCTTCGGCGCGCCGCAGGCGGTGACCGATGGGATAGTCGATCGCCACGCGCTCGGTGGCGCTGCCATCGCGGAAGTGCACCTGCACGGCATTGCCGATGTAACGCTTGGATGCATCATGATAATCGCGCGTGAAGTCCGGGTTCTCGCGCACCTGCATCAACGCACGCAGCGCATCGATGCGTGGATCGGCGGCGACCTCCCGCTCGTAGTCGCTCGCCTGCAGGCGCCCGAAGATGAGCGGCACGGCCACCATGTACTGCAGGCAATGGTCACGATCGGCCGGATTGGCCAGCGGTCCGGTTTTGTTGATGATGCGATCGCCCGCCTCCTGCGTCTCGATGAGGATGCGCTGCACTTGATTGAGTCGCGGAGCAACCTGCCGATGCAGGCGCATCGCCGCCTCGACCGCTGTTTGCGCGTGGAACTCAGCGGGATAGGACACCTTGAAGAGCACGTTCTCCATCACGTAGCTCGCGAACGGCTGCGGCAGGGAAAACTGCTGGCCCCGATAGAGCGCATCGTAGAAACCCCAGGTCGGGGCCGTCAGCGCCGAGGGGTAGCCCATCTCGGCGCGCAGCGACAGCAGCGCATGCCACACCCCGCGCGCCGTTGCATCACCGGCGGCCCAGCTCTTGCGCGTGCCGGTATTGGGCGCATGGCGATAGACGCGCAGCGCTGCGCCGTCCACCCAGGCATTGGAGACCGCGTTGGCCGCCTGCTCACGCGTCGCGCCGATGAGCGCGCAGGCCATCGCCGTGCTCGCGACACGCACCAGCAGTACGTGATCGAGCCCCACGCGATTGAAGGCATTCTGCAGGGCCAGTACTCCCTGGATCTCGTGTGCCTTGATCATCGCTTTGAGCAATGCGCGCACATTGAGCGGCTCGCGTCCTTCCAGCCGTGCCGCACGCGACAGATAGTCGGCGATTCCCAGCAATGCACCCAGATTGTCGGAAGGATGCCCCCACTCGGCTGCCAGCCAGGTGTCGTTGAAGTCCAGCCAGCGCACCAGCGTGCCGATGTTGAAGGCCGCCGTGACCGGATCGAGCTCGTAGCCGGTACCCGGCACGCGCGCACCCCCGCGCACCAGGTTGGCCGGTATCACCGGCCCCAACAATCGCGTGCACGCCGGGTGACGCAGCGCCAGAAAGGCGCAGCCCAGTGTGTCCATCAGGCACAGATACGCCGTGTCCCAGGCCGCTTTGCTCGGGGCCAGATCGCCCAACGCGTAATCGGCGATCGCCGTGATGATCTCGTCCATCGGCGGGCGCTCGGCGGCCGTACGTGCAGCGGCAGGCGCCTCCCCGCTCGCCACGGGCTGGGCTCGCGCCGCACCCGCCGAGCGCATCGGACGCTTCGAACTTGACGGACGTGCGGGGCGCGGCGGCCGGGGCGGATGCTTCATGCGCGCTCCCCCAGTGGCACGAAGGCGCGCGGCGCGGGACCAATATAGTTCGCACTCGGACGGATGATCTTGCCGTCGGCGCGCTGCTCGAGCACGTGCGCTGCCCAGCCGCTGGTGCGGGCGATTACGAACAGCGGCGTGAACATCGCGGTGGGCACGCCCAGGCGGTGATAGGCCACGGCCGAGTACCAGTCGAGATTGGGAAACATGTGCTTGCTCGATTGCATCACCGACTCGATGCGCGCCGCGATCTCGAACAGGCGCATGTCCCCGGCGCGCTCGGAAACTCGACGCGCGACCCGACGGATGACCTCGTTGCGCGGATCCAGGATGGTGTAGACCGGATGGCCGAAGCCAATGATGACCTCGCGCGCCTCGAGGCGCCGGCGAATGTCCGCCTCCGCCGCATCCGGCGAGTCGTAGCGGCTCTGGATCTCGAAGGCGACTTCGTTCGCACCGCCGTGCTTGGGTCCGCGCAGTGCGCCGATCGCCCCGACGATGCACGAATGCAGATCCGAGCCAGTGCCGGCGATCACGCGCGCGGTGAAGGTGGAAGCATTGAACTCGTGCTCGGCGTATAGGATGAGCGAGGTGTGCATGGCGCGCACCGACTCGGCATCCGCGGGCCGGCCATGCAACAAGTGCAGAAAGTGCCCCGCGACCGACTCATCCGCCGTGGCGAGCTCGATGCGCCGACCTGCGTGGCTGAAGTGATACCAATAGCAGAGCATCGAGGGCAGCGCACCGATCAGCCGGTCGGCCAGCTCCCGTGCCGCCTCGGGTGTGTGTGCGGCCGGCTCGGGCGAGAGGCAGCCCAGCATCGACACCGCCGTGCGCAGCACATCCATCGGATGCGTCGCGGCCGGCAGCAGCTCCAGCGTCGTCCTCAACATGGCCGGCAGCTCGCGTGCCGCGGCCAGCCGCTGCCGGTAGCGCCCCAGTTCACTCGCCGTCGGCCAGCGCTCATGGATCAGCAGGTGTGCGACCTCCTCGAACTCGCAGCGCTCGGCGATCTCCAGGATGTCATAGCCTCGATAATGCAGGTCGTTGCCCGACAGCCCGACCGTGCACAGCGCCGTGTTGCCCGCGGGCACGCCCGAGAGGGCAACGGACTTCTTGGCCATCTAGCGCTCCTTTCCGGCCGCGAACAATCGGTCCAGCGCGCGCTCGTAGCCGTCGTAATCCAGATAGTGATAGAGCCGCTCGCGCGTCTGCATGTGCTCGAGCATGCCGCGCTGGGTACCCTCGCGGCGGATCGTCTCGTAGGTGGCGAGCGCCGCGGCGTTCATGGCGCGGTAGGCCGAGCAGCAGTACAGCACGATATCCACCCCGGCCGCACCGAGCTCATCGCGGCCGAACAGCGGCGTGCGGCCGAACTCGGTGACGTTGGCGAGCACCGGCACCCCCACGGCGTCCTTGAAGCGTCGATACTGCGAGAGCTCCGTGAGCGCTTCGGGAAAGATCATATCCGCGCCCGCCGCGACGCAGGCCACGGCGCGCTCGATGGCACGCTCCAGCCCCTCGCTCGCGAGCGCATCGGTGCGCGCCATGATGACGAACTGCGCATCGCTGCGTGCATCCACGGCTGCCTTGATGCGATCGACCATCTCATCAAGGCTCACCAGCTGCTTGCCGGGCCGATGGCCACAGCGCTTGGCCTGCACCTGGTCTTCCAGGTGCAGGCCCGCGGCGCCCGCCTTGCAGAAGGAGCGCACGGTGCGTGCAATGTTGAAGGCGCCACCCCAGCCCGTGTCCGCATCCACCAGCAACGGCAAGGCACAGGCGTCGGTGATCCGACGGATATCGGTCAGCACGTCTTCCATGCTGCTGATGCCCAGATCCGGCAGCCCCAGGGAGTTTGCGGCCACCCCGCCACCGGACAGATAGAGCGCGCGAAAACCCGTCGCCGCCGCCAGCCGCGCGACATAGGCGTTGATCGCGCCGACCATCTGCAGCGGCCGCTCCTCGCCCAACGCCGCGCGCAGGCGCGCACCGGCCGAACGCATCGCTTCGTGCTGTGAGTCCATCGTCAAACCCTACACCGGCCGCGGGAAACTGCAACCTGCACATTTGCGGGCAGGACTTCTGAAGCATACAGTTTTTATCGGTATGGACACTGCTGCCCGAAGGCGTCGCGGATGACCGCAGTAAACGTGTCCGACACATCCACCGACCCTCAACGCAGCAAGCTCGGCACGCTGCAGGTCCACGATCGCAAGCAATGGCGCCTGTGGTTGACGAAGAACCATGCCACGAGCAACGGAGTTTGGCTGGTTTACTACAAGGGCCACACGGCAGTGAAATCGATCCCATACGAACATTCGCTGCGGGAAGCGCTTTGCTTCGGATGGATCGATAGCTTGATCAAGCGACTGGATGACGATCGATACGCCCGCAAGTTCACGCCGCGCAAGCCGCAGAGCAAGTGGTCGCAAACCAATCGCAAGCTATGGGCTCGGTTAAAAAGAGAGGGCCTGCTCGAGCCTGCGGGCCTGGCCCGCGCTCCAACGCAGAACCACTACGGCCGGCGCCCCGACATTCCAGAGCTGCCGGCGTACATGGCGCGGGCATTGAGGGCCAATCCGACCGCTTGGCGATTCTTTCAGGGTCTGGCGCGCACCTATCAACGGCCCTTCGTGATGTGGGTGCATACCGCGAAGCGGCAGGCGACACGCGAGAAACGTCTGCACGAAGCCATCACTCTCCTGGCCAGTGGCAAGAAGCTCGGCTTGAAATAGAGCCGCTATGGCTTCGGCGCTCGCGCCTGCGCCACGCGCGAGCGCGTCGGTCGGCCGAGCGCCGCGCAGATGAAGCGGTCCGCCGCCAGCAGCCCATCGAGCTGTACGCCGGTCTCGATCTGCAATCCCTGCAGCAGGTACAGCAGGTCCTCGGTGGCGACATTGCCCGATGCGCCCGGCGCATAGGGACAACCGCCCAACCCCGCCACCGAGGCGTCGAAGACGGCAATTCCCGCCTGCAGGGCCGCATAGACGTTGGCGAGCGCCTGCCCATAGGTGTCATGGAAGTGCCCGGCCAGCTGCGCGCGCGGTACCTGTGCAGCACAAGCCTCGAGCATGGCCACGGTCGCCGCGGGTGTGCCCACACCGATGGTGTCGCCGAGGGAGATCTCGTAGCAGCCCATGGCGTGCAGTGCACCCGCGACGTGCGCGACGGCTGCCGGGGCGATGTGTCCCTCGTAGGGACAACCCAGAGCACACGACACATAGCCGCGTACCGGTACGCCATGGCGCCGCGCTGCCTCGGTGACCTGTTCGAAGCGCTGCAGGCTCTCGGCGATGGAGCAATGAATGTTTTTCTGCGAGAAAGTCTCGGAAGCCGCGCCGAACACCGCGACCTCCTGCGCACCGGCGGCCAGCGCCGCCTGCACCCCCTGCAGATTGGGCGTGAGCACGCTGTAACGCACTCCCTGGCGCGCCGGCAGCGAGCGCAGCAGCGTCTCATGATCCGCCATCTGCGCAATGCGTCGCGGGGACACGAAGGCCGTGGCTTCGATGCGTCGCAATCCCGCATCCGCCAGCCGCTCGATGAGCTCGAGCTTCGTCGCCGTGGAGACAGGCCGGTCGGTGGGCTCGTTCTGCAGCCCATCGCGTGGCCCCACCTCCACGATCTGTACCTGCGCGGGCAGCGACGCCGGCATTGCCACGAGCTGGCGCTCAGCGCGCGGGCGGGTGCGCCGCCCCGGGTTCGGGCGCCGCCGCAGCTTGCGCCGCCGCAGCTGGAGCCGCCGCCTCGAAGTCCACGAGCACCGTACCCTCCTGAACCTGGTCACCGACGCGCGCGCGATAGGCGCGCACCGTGCCATCCGCCGGGGCGCACAGGGTGTGTTCCATCTTCATGGCCTCCATGATCAGCAGCGCGCTGCCGCGGGCGACGGGAGCGCCGACCTCTACCGCCAGCGCAATGATACGACCGGGCATCGGCGCGGCGAGACTCGCCTCGGACGCCTGGGCGCCCGCCTGCACGGCGCGCGGATCCTGCCAGCGCAACCGGTACTGCGAGAGCCCGAGCGTCACCTGAAGCCAAGCCCCATCCTCCAGAATCTGCAAGCGCTCGGTGCGCTCGCCGAGCTGCACCGCATACTCATCGTGCCCGAGGCACAGCAGCTGCGCGGGCTGGTGCTCCGATGACTCGCCGATCGCGAGCCATACGCGCTGCGCGCGATATTGCAGTTGCACGCTGCAAGGCTTCGGCTCTGCCGCGGATGCGCCTGCGCTGCGGGCGAAATACAGCGTGCGCGCGAGCGTTCCATTGAGTCGCCAGCCATCGGCGTGACTCCACGGATCGCTCGCAGCGCCGCCCACTGCGAGCGCCTGTCGCTCCCGTTCGAGCTGAAACAGCGCCGCGGCCGCGAGCACGACCGGTGCAGGAGCGAGGGACGCCAGGTTGCCTGCCGGTCTGTCCGCACCGATCAGTGCACTCAGATCGCGCTCGATCCAATCGGTATCCACTCTGCCCTGCGCAAACACCGCGCTCGCAACGAGCCTGCGCAGGAACAGCAGATTGTTGCCCACGCCGGCGATGCGCACCTGCGCCAGCGCAGCGGACAGGCCGGCGAGCGCGGCGGGACGCGAGTCAGCGTGCACGATGATCTTGGCCAGCATCGGGTCGTACTCGATGCCGATGCGATCGCCGCCTACGACGCCGCTCTCCAGCCGCACCGTGTAGTCTGCCTGCGCTCCCGCGGGTGGCAGCGTAAAGCGCGCCAGTCGCCCGCTGGCGGGCAGAAAGCCCGCCTCGGGCTGCTCGGCGTACACGCGTACCTCGATGGCGTGTCCGCTGGCGCGGATCTCCTCCTGCGCAAGCGGCAGCGCTTCTCCCGCCGCGACCCGTAGCTGCCACTCCACCAGGTCCACGCCGCAGATCATCTCCGTGACCGCATGCTCGACCTGGATGCGGGTGTTCATTTCGATGAAGTAATGCCGCCCCTGGGCATCGAGCAGGAACTCCACCGTGCCCGCCCCGGTATAGCCGACGGCCCGCGCTGCCTCGCAGGCTGCGCCGGTCAACGCGCTGCGCTGTGGCTCGCTCAGATGCGGCGCCGGCGCCTCCTCGATGACCTTCTGATGCCGGCGCTGCGTCGAGCAGTCGCGCTCGAAGAGATGCACGATGTGCCCGGCGGCATCGCCGAAGATCTGCACCTCGATGTGCCGCGGTGCGGGCAGATACTTCTCCAGCAGCACACGCGCATCGGCAAAGCTGCCCTGCGCTTCGCGCTGACAGGCGGCCAGAATGGCGGGAAAACTGGCCGCATCCGCAGCGACGCGCATGCCCTTGCCGCCGCCGCCGGCGACCGGCTTGATGAGTACCGGGTAGCCGATCTGCGCTGCCTGCTCGAGCAGCCAGCCAAGCTCCTGGCGCTCCCCCTGATAGCCCGGCAGCACCGGCACCCCGGCCTGCAGCATCAGCTCGCGTGCGCTCGCCTTGGAGCTCATGGCTTGCATGGCGCTTACCGGCGGCCCGATGAAAACGAGCCCGGCCTGCACCACGCGCTGTGCGAACAGCGGGTTCTCCGACAGAAAGCCATAGCCGGGATGGATGGCCTGCGCACCGCTGTCGCGCGCTGCCTGCAACACACGCTCGATGTTCAGATAGCTCTCGCGCGCGGCCGCCGCTCCCAGATGCCACGCCTCGTCGGCCAACTGTACGTGCTGCGAGTGCGCATCCGCATCGGAATACACCGCAACGCTGCTGACACCGAGACGGCGGCAGGTGGCGATGATGCGGCAGGCAATCTCGCCGCGGTTGGCGATGAGCAGCTTGTCGAACACGCGCGTGGCTATTCCTGGGTCGCCCAGGCGGGCTTGCGATGGGCGAAAAACGCTTCGATGCCCTCACGCGCCTCGGCGCCGGCGCGCACGCTCGCGAGACTGCGCGCGCACTCCTCGAGCTGCTCGAGCGAGTGCGGCGGCAGCGTACGCAGCTCAGCCATCAACCACTTGCTGTGCTGCTGTGCCTGGGGCGCCCCCAGCCGCAGCGTGGCGAGCAGGCGCTGGAGCGCCACGTCGAGCGCCTCTGGGTCGACGACCTCGTGCACGAGACCCAGCCGCTGCACCGTGCTCGCCGTCAGGCGTTCGCCGAGCAGAAACCAGGCGCGCGCGGCACGCTCGCCAATCGCCGCACTGATGTAGGGTGCGATGCTCGAGGGGGCGAGGCCCAGGCGCGTTTCGGTTGCACCAAACTGCGCATTCGCGCTGGCGATGACCAGATCGCAGGCGGCCGCCAGTCCCAGCCCGCCGCCGAGCGCCGCCCCATGCACGCGGGCGATGGTGGGCTTTGGACAGTTCGCCAGCGTGCGCAGCATGAAGCCCAGCTGCCGCGCGTCCTGCAGGTTCTGCTCGATCGGCGCCGCCGCGTTGGCGCGCATCCATTCCAGATCTCCGCCGGCGCAAAAGCTCGCACCGCGCCCCGCCAGCACCACAGCGCGCACTGCCACGCGCGAGGCCGCCTCATCGATCGCATGGTGCAGCTCGGAAATGAGCGCGGCATTGAGCGCATTGTGTCGCTCGGGACGATTCAGCCACAGCGTGACACAACCATCGGCCTGCTCGAGTTCGATATATCGGTACTCACTCATGAATGCTCTGCTCCTCACATGCGGAAGGTGCCGAAATGCGTTTGCCCAGCCGGGGCATTGAGCGCCGCGTACAGGCCCAGACCGAGCACGCGGCGGGTCTGGGCCGGATCGAGGATGCCATCGTCCCAGAGGCGCGCCGTGGCGTAGTACGGATCGGACTGCTGCTCGAACTGTGCGCGGATCGGCGTCTTGAACGCCGCCTGCTCCTCGGCAGAGAAGCTCTTGCCCTGTGCAGCGAGTGCCTCGCGCCTCACGGTGGCCAGCACTCCGGCAGCCTGCTCGCTGCCCATCACGCCGATGCGCGCATTCGGCCAGCTCCACAGGAAACGCGGCGCATAGGCCCGGCCGCACATGCCGTAATTGCCGGCGCCGAAGGAACCGCCGATCAGCAGCGTCAGTTTGGGCACAGCGCTGCATGCCACGGCCGTGACCAGCTTGGCCCCATCCTTGGCGATGCCGCCGTGCTCGTAGCGCTTCCCGACCATGAAGCCGGCGATGTTCTGCAGGAACAGCAGCGGCAGGCCGCGTTGATTGGCAAGCTGGATGAAGTGGGCACCTTTGAGGGCGGACTCGGAGAACAGGATGCCGTTGTTGGCCAGAATCGCCACGGGGCGGCCATACAGGTGGGCAAAGCCGGTCACCAGCGTCGTGCCGTAACGCGGCCGGAATTCCTCGAAGCGCGAGCCGTCGACCAGGCGCGCAATGACCTCGCGCACTTCAAAGGGTTTGCGCACATCCGTTGGCAGGATGCCGTAGAGCTCCTCGGCGTCGTAGCGCGGCTCCTCGATCGATTCCTGCGCGCGGCCCACAGCGGCACCGGGCGCGGGCAACTGCGCGACGATGCTGCGCAGGATGGCGATCGCATGCGCGTCGTTCTCGGCGTAGTGGTCGCAGAGCCCTGAGATGCGCGTGTGTACGTCGGCACCGCCGAGCTCCTCGGCGCTGACGAGCTCGCCGGTCGCTGCCTGTACCAGCGGCGGGCCGCCGAGGAAGATCGTGCCGGTATCGCGCACGATGACGCTCTCGTCGGCCATCGCCGGCACGTAGGCGCCCCCGGCGGTGCACGACCCCATGACGGCGGCCAGTTGCGTGATTCCCAGGGCCGAAAGACGCGCCTGGTTGTAGAAGATGCGACCAAAGTGCTCGCGATCGGGGAATACCTCATCCTGCATGGGCAGAAAGGCACCGCCCGAGTCCACCAGGTAGATGCACGGCAGGCGGTTGTCGGCCGCCACCTCCTGGGCGCGCAGATGCTTCTTGACCGTCAGCGGATAGTAGGTGCCGCCCTTGACGGTGGCGTCGTTGGCAAGGATGACGCACTCGCGGCCCATGATGCGACCGACGCCGCTGACCAGCCCCGCGCCCGGAACCTGCCCGCCATACAGGCCGTGGGCCGCCAGGGGATTGAGCTCGAGAAAGGCTGCGCCCGCATCCAGCAGCAGATCGATGCGCTCACGCGCCAGGAGCTTGCCGCGCGCACGATGCCGCTCGCGTGCCCCGGCCGAGCCGCCGGCCGCCGCCGCTGCCGTGCGCTCGCGCAGCTGCTCGATGAGCGCGCGCATGGCACGCGCATTGGAGAGGAACTGCGCGTCGCGACAATCAACGCCGGATGCGAGAACCTGGCCCACTCAGCGCACGCTGAGGTAACCGCCCGGCACACCGTGCTTGGACAACACGATGTGCCAGAGCTGGATCACGCGCGCCCGAAAGCCTCCCGCGCAGGAGAGCAGGTAGTACTTCCAGATGCGATAGAAACGCTCGCCATAGCGCTCGGCGAGCTTGGGCCAGTTGCCGTCGAATTTCTGGAACCAGGCCATGAGCGTATTGTCGTAATTCGCACCGAAGTTGTGCCAGTCCTCCATCATGAACAGTCCCTCGATGGCCCTGCCGACCTGTGCGATCGAGGGCAGCACGGCATTCGGGAAAATATACTTGTCGAGCCACGGATCGATCTGGAAATCCGAAAAGGTCGAGCCGATGGTATGCAGCAGAAACAGTCCCTCATCCTTCAGCAGCCGGTTCGCGACCTTGAAATAGTCGCGGTAGTTCTTGTTGCCCACGTGCTCGAACATGCCCATGGAGACCACGCGGTCGTAGGGACCGCTGGCATCGGCGGGCAATTGCCGATAATCCCCGAGGATGAAGCGCACCGGCAGGCTGCGACAGCGCTCGGAGCCCCAGCTGACCTGCTCTCGTGACACCGTCACACCCGTGCATTGCACGCCATAGCGCTCGGCTGAGAATTTCATGAAGGCGCCCCAGCCGCAGCCGATGTCGAACACCGTCTGGCCGCGCGTCAGGTAGAGCTTACGGCAGATGAGGTCGTGCTTGGCATCCTGTGCGCCATCCAGATCGCGTGCTTCACGCCAGTAGCCGCAGCTGCCGGTCAGGCGCGTATCAAAGGTCGCCTCGAACAGATCGTTGCCGAGGTCGTAGTGGACCTTGGCCGGAATATAGGCGCGCCGCGTGGTCTGCAGGTTGAGCCAGCGCGCGCGCAGCTGCCCGGACAGCAGCCGCAGGTTGCGTGGCGCACGCTTCTGCACCCCCGAGCGCAGCACGCGGTGAAAGAACTCATCGAGCTGCCCACAGTCCCAGTCGCCGTCGAGGTAGGATTCGCCCAGTCCCAGTGACCCGTGCGCCAGGATGCGCGCAAACACGCGCTCGTTGCGTACCTGGAAGTCCCAGGGATTGGGCCCATTGACACGGATGTCGGCCGCGGACAGCAGCCGCTCGATGGTCCCGGCGATACGAGGCACGCGTGCAATCATTTTCATACCTCCGGAGAATGACATCTTCAAGCGTTGGCACGATTTTTTTCGGCTGATACACCAGGCAGGAGCCTGCTGGATCGCCGACAACGCGACCAGCATGGGCGCCGCGCTGGCCTTCTACAGCGCTTTCGCGCTGGCACCGCTGCTGCTGATCCTCAGCGCCCTGGCCGGATTTGTGTTCGGCGCCGCCCAGGCGCGCACGGCGCTGTTGCTGCAGGTGACCGATCTGATCGGACCCATCGGCAGCGAAGCGGTCGGTCATCTGCTCGAGCAGGTCAGCCAGGCACGCAGCAGCCTGACGGCGACGGTCGTCGGAGTAGTGCTGTTGCTGGTCGGGGCGAACTCGGTGATGGTCGAGCTGCAGCAGGACCTGGATAAAATCTGGCGAGTGCCCCCGCGCACGCACCAGAAGCCCTGGTGGGCGCTGCTGCGCGCACGCCTCGGGGCGTTCGCGCTGGTGCTGGCATTCGGTCTGCTGCTGCTGCTGTCGTTGATCGTGGGCACCGCGCTCAACGCGCTGATTTCCCACTCGGCGGCCTTTGCGCCGCACTCGCTGCTGCTGCACAGTCTGCATCTTGCAACCACGCTGATCGTGTTCAGCCTGCTGTTCGCGATGCTCTTCAAATGGCTGCCGAACGTGCGCCTGGACTGGCGCGATGTGTGGCGCGGCGCATTCGTCACCGCGTTGTTGTTCACCGTGGGACAGCTGGGCATAGGCTACTACTTGGGGCACAGCACGACCACCTCGGCCTACGCGGCAGCCGCCTCGCTGCTGGTGCTGCTGCTGTGGCTCTACTACGCAGCGCAGATTTTTCTGTTCGGGGCGGAGTTCGTCTGGGTATACGCGCAGCGACGCCACGGCACAGTGCCCCCGCCGCTGAAGCTGTGACTGGCCAACCAGGCACGACCGCAGATTTCCGCGACGCAGGTGACGGGCCTAAGCGGGACAATTACAATGTGCTCACAGGGTTGAAAGGCGTTGCCGGCTTCGCGTGCCTACTCCACTGGCCGGTGCAGTGATTTGACGATGTGCAGGATGTTGTTTAGACGGGTTCAGCCCGGATTCATCGGCTCAGAGTAGGCTGCTCGCGCATGAGCGTGGGCACTTTTGTTGCTGTCCGTGGCTGTCCGACAGCGCTTTCAGCGCCAGCCACCGTCGACCCTTGTCGGCACGATTGCGATTATGCCCATCGGCGCCATCAGCCGCATGCGCCGCACGAGCGGCACCGTTTGACGATGGGTTCGGAAGCAGGGCCCGCGTCCCTTACTTCAGGAGTGGCCTGTGCACGCGCGACAATGGCTGCTGAGCGTCCTGTTCGTCGCTGCGTTGTGCGCGCCGTGGGGCCAGCCGACAGCCGGGGCGCAGTCGCCCCCTGCTACCCGCCCGCTCGCGACCGCCCCGACCCCCGCTCCGGCCCCCGCTCCGGCGGCGCCCGCATCCAAGGCCCCCACAACCAAGGCCCCCACCAAGGCCCCGCCAGCCGCCGCCCCGGCCCAGACGCCGGCTGCGTCCGGCGCCGCGCCGAGCGCCCCTCCCGCCGCCGCCCCTGCCGCGGCAGCCGCTCCCGCCCCATTTGGATTTGACGATGTGCAGCGCCTCGCCCAGCAGCGCGCCTCCCGCCCGTACGCCGATCACCAGACCGCGCTGCCCGACAGCCTCACACGACTCAGCTACGATCAGTATCGGGACATCCGCTTCGTGCCCGATCGGGCGCTGTGGCGCAATCAGGCGCTGTTCGAGATCCAGTTCTTTCATCGCGGCTTCACCTACCGCCGGCGCGTCAACATCAACGAAGTGGACCCTGATGGTTCGGTCCAGCCGGTACAATATGATCCGGCCGACTTCGATTTCGGCAAGACTGCGCGCCCGCACAACCTGCCCGCCGATCTCGGCTTCGCCGGCTTTCGGGTGCACTTCCCGCTGCAGCGGCCCGATTACAAGGATGAGCTGATCGTGTTCCTGGGCGCCTCCTACTTTCGTGTGCTGGGCCGCGACCAGAGTTACGGCGCCTCGGCCCGGGGGCTGGCGATCAATGTCGCGAGCCCCACGGGGGAGGAGTTTCCCTACTTCACCGACTTCTGGCTGGTGAAACCTCCGCCGCAGCAGCGCACCCTGACGATCTATGCGCTGCTGGACAGCCCAAGCCTCGCCGGCGCCTATCGATTCGAGGTGCGCCCCGGTGATACCACCGACGTCGAGGTGAGCGCCACGCTCTATCCACGCAAGAGCGTCGAGAAGCTCGGCATCGCCCCTCTGACCTCGATGTACCTCTACGGCGGCAACAGTCCATTGGCCGTCACGGACTTTCGACCCGAGGTGCACGACAGCGACGGGCTGCTCGAGCAGACCGGTGGCGGCGAATGGCTGTGGCGCCCGCTCGTCAATCCGAAGACGCTGCGGATCTCGAGCTTCACCGATGAGCATCCGCGCGGCTTTGGCCTGGATCAGCGCGATCGCGCCTTCAGTGATTATCAGGACGAGGAAGCGCACTACCAGCGGCGGCCGAGCTACTGGGTGGCGCCGCTTTCCGACTGGGGCAAGGGCCGCATCGAGCTGGTGGAGATTCCCTCCGGTGAGGAAATCCACGACAACATCGTGGCGTACTGGGTGCCCGACACGCCGCTCACGCCGGGCAAGCCGTTCAATTTTTCCTACCTGCTCTCTGCCTATTTGTACACGCCGCTGTGGCCCCCGGGAGGACGGGCGGTCGCGACGCGCACTGCCAGCATCAGCAATCGCAGCGGCGATAATTCCCGCCGGGTGCTGGTGGACTTCTGGGGTGGAGATCTCAATCGGTTGGGGGCGACGCAACCGGTGCAGGCGCAGGTGAGCGCGCACGGCGGTGACATCAGCAATATCACCGTGCAGCGCCTGGCCGAGAATGGCGTGTGGCGCGTCGCCTTCAAACTCACGCCCAAGGGCACGCAGAACGTGGACATGCGCTGTTATCTGACGCTCTACGGAGAGGCGCTCACCGAGACTTGGACCTACCTGTACTCACCATGACGCAACAGCGCTCGCAGACCTTTTCGATCGACCGGTATCTGCGCCGCCAGGCAAACTGGCGCCGCTCGCTGTTTTTCGGCCTGACGCTGCTGACCGCACTCGCCGGCGGTGCGCTGATGCTCGATATCGTGCGCGCCGCGGGGCTCTCGACCCTGCAGATCTCCGGCCTGATCATGTTTACGGCGCTGTTCACTTGGATTTCCGGTGCGTTCTGGACTGCGGTGGCGGGCTTCGTCGTCCGCTGCATCGGCCGCGATCCGGCCACGCTGGCCGCGACGCGCTGCGAGCATCGGCGCCTCACCGGTCGCACCGCCATCGTCACGCCGATCTATAACGAAGACACCGATCGGGTGTTCGCCGGCGTGGAGGCAATCTGGCGCTCGCTCGCGCAGCAGCGCGATCAGGCCTGCTTCGACTTCTTCGTGCTCTCCGATACACGCTCGACCGAGATCGCGCGCGCCGAGGAGCTGGCCTGGCGGGCTCTGGTGGCGCGACTGCGGGCCGGCGGGCGGCTCTTCTACCGACGCCGCAAGGACAACGTCGCGCGCAAGGCCGGCAACATCGCCGAGTTCGTGCGCAACTGGGGCGGCGCCTATGACTACATGATCGTGCTGGACGCCGACAGCATCATGTCCGGCCATGCCCTCGTCAGCATGGCGCAGGTCATGGAGGCGCATCCGCAGGTGGGTATCGTACAGACGCTGCCGTTGCTGGTCGGCCGCGACACCTTCTTTGCGCGTCTGCTGCAGTTCAACACCCGCTTGAATGGTCCCATGTTTGCCGCAGGCCTCGCCTTCTGGCAGCTCGGCGAGGGTAACTATTGGGGCCACAACGCGATCATTCGCCTCAAGCCCTTCGCTGAGCACTGTGCGCTACCGCGCCTGCCCGGCTCCCCTCCCTTCGGCGGTGAGATCCTCAGCCACGATATCGTCGAGGCGGCTTTCATGCGCCGCGCCGGCTACCAGGTCTGGCTGCTGCCGGACATCGCCGGCAGTTGGGAGGAGATCCCTTCCAACATCATCGACTATGCCGCCCGCGACCGGCGCTGGGCCCAGGGCAACCTGCAGCACCTGGGCGTCATGCCGATGCGCGGATTACATTGGCTGTCGCGCATTCACATGCTCACCGGCGTGCTCTCTTATGTGACCTCGCCGATGTGGCTGCTGGTGCTGGTGCTCAGCTCCATCCTGACCATTGCAGCGGCGCTGTCCACCCATCAGTACTTCCAACCCGGCATGTATTCGCTCTTCCCGAGCTGGCCGCAGTACCGCGACGGGGAGATCGCAGCGCTGCTGTCGATGACCATCACGCTGCTGATCCTGCCGAAGCTGCTCGGTGCCGTGCTGGCGCTGCGGGTACGGGCGATGCGGCGGGCCTTCGGCGGAGCCCCGCGCCTGCTCGTGAGCGTGCTGCTCGAGCAGCTCATGAGCATGCTCATGGCGCCCACCATGATGCTGTTTCATACCAGCTTCGTGCTGCGCGCCCTGCTCGGCCGCAACGTCGGTTGGGACGCCCAGTCGCGTGGCGATCGCGGCGTGGGCTGGCTCGAAGCGCTGCGCCGTCATGGCTGGCACGTGTGTCTGGGCCTCGTCTGGGGCGGGCTCATCCTGGCGCTCGCGCCCGCCTTCATCTGGTGGATGATGCCCGTGATCGTCGGCATGCTGCTGCCGGTGCCCTTCACCGTGCTGACCAGTCGTGCAAGCCTCGGGCGACGCCTGCGCGCCGCCGGACTGCTGGTCATTCCCGAGGAGAGCACCCCTCCTCCCGAGTTGCTCACGCTCACGCGTCATGAGCCGCTGTTGGCGCAGACCGATGCCGAGCCCCCATCCGTATCCGTGCCGCAACGCGTGCCGCTGACGATGCTCAGTGCGCCGGCCAGCTACGTCTTTGGCCTCTGGCGCCAGCAGCCCGAGGACGCACACGACGGGCTGCGCGGCGGCTCCGGCCGCGGCGGCGCGTTGCGCGGCGAACCCGCCACCCGCCCCGCCGGCGCACTGGGCGAGCGGCTCGCCGCCCCGCAGACCATCGATCTGTCCGAGCGCGATAAATCCCAGACTCCCTGATCCGCAGGCTCCGCGGCTCGGTTATCCTCGCGGCCTGACACGACCGGTGGAGCACACATGGGCCGCATCTTCGAAGTCCGCAAGCATGCGATGTTTGCGCGCTGGAACCGCATGGCGAAGCAGTTCGCGCGCATCGCCAAGGACATCAACATGGCCGTCAAGGCCGGCGGCTCCGATCCCGGAGCCAATCCGACCCTGCGACGGATCATTCAGAATGCGCGCGCGGTCAACATGCCCAAGGACAAGGTCGAGGCGGCCATCAAGCGCGCCAGCGGCCGCGACGCCACCAACTACCATCAGGTGCTCTACGAGGGCTATGCACCCCACGGCGTGGCACTGCTCATCGAGACAGCCACGGACAATCCCACACGCACCGTCGCGCACGTGCGCAATGTCATCACCAAGAACGGCGGCAATCTGGGCACCACCGGCAGCGTCAGCTTTCAGTTCCAGAAGATGGGCGTGTTCCGCCTCGACCCGCACGGCATCAATCAGGACGAGCTCGAGCTGGACATGATCGACCATGGCCTGGAGGAGATGGGCGAGAGCAGCGACGAGAAGGGCGAGTCACAGCTGGTGCTGCGCTGTGCCTTCGAGAATTTCGGTCGCCTGCAGGAGGCGCTGGAGGCGCGCAAGATCAGCCCGCTTTCCGCCGAACACGAATACATCTGCACGACTCCGCTGGAGCTGCCCGAGGCGCAGGCCAACGAAGTGCTCGAGCTGATCGATCACCTCGAGCAGGAAGAGGACGTACAGCGCGTCTTTCACTCGCTGGCCTGAGCAGACGATTCTTCATCCGCCAAGTCCAGCAGTGCCGTATCGCCGCCGAGGGCTGCGGTATTGGTCGAGATCGCCTGCTCGCTGATCAGCCGCAGCAGATCGTAGCCATCCACCGGCTCGCCCAGCACCAGCGGCACGAGCGGGCCGTCACGCAGGGCAAGCGCGCGGCGCAGCTGGCTCAGGCGCTGCGGCTCGCTCAACGCCTCGGCAGCATCCCACAGGACGGCGCGGCATTGCTGGTCCCCCGCCGGCAGCGCGCGCGCCGACACCGTCCACACAGCCAGCGAGGCGGGCAAGCAGGCGGCAAGCTGCTCGGCGAGCTGCGCCTGCTCGATCCAGATACGATTGCCCGTGGCGAGCGCCGCGCTCAGCTGCTCGATGAGCCCCGGCAGGCAGCGGGCGCCCGCCTGCAGCATGCCGCGCTCGCGCAGGCGCAGCTCGTTGCGCTCGCCGGCGGCGCCCGGCAACGACAGGCGCCGGCCCCAGGGACTGCGCTGCGCATCGTGCCGCGCCCGCGCCGCGAGCCGGGCGCGCTCGGCATGCGTCAACAGCGCCTGGTCCTGCTGCAGCCAGCCGATCAGCACCTCCAGCGCCATCGGGGGGCAGGCCGCTGCGAATTGCTGCAGCCGCCGCGCCGGGGGACGCGCCAGCATCGCGTCCAGGTACAGCGGACCACCGGCTTTCGGACCCGTTCCTGACAGCCCTTCCCCGCCGAAGGGCTGTGCGCCGATGACGGCGCCGATCATGTTGCGGTTCACGTAAACGTTGCCCACGCGCGCCACATCGCAGATCTCAGCGATGGTGCGCTCGATGCGCGAGGCAATGCCGAGAGTCAGTCCATAGCCGGTGGCATTGAGCTCACCGAGCAGCCTACCGAGCTCACGGCGCTCGAAACACAGCACATGCAGCACCGGCCCGAAGACCTCTCCCTCCAACTGCTGCAGCGACTCGATCTGCAGCAACGTCGGTGCGAGAAACGTACCTCGCGTGCAGCTCGGCGGCAGCGGCGAGCGACAGCGCATGTGAGTGCTCCGACGCGCCAGATAGGCTTCGATGCGCTGGCGCGCCGCCTCGTCGATGAGCGGACCGACATCCGTCGCCAGCTGCGCCGGATCGCCGATGCACAGCTCGCGCATGGCTCCCTCGAGCATCCGCAGAATGACGGGAGCAATCTCGCGCTGCAGGCACAGCACGCGCAGCGAGGAGCAGCGCTGGCCGGCAGAATTGAACGCCGAGCGCAGCGCGTCGGCGACCACCTGCTCGGGCAGTGCGGTGGAATCGACGATCATGGCATTCTGGCCGCCGGTCTCGGCAATCAGTGGCACGGGCTCGCGGCTGGTCAACACGCGTGCGATGCGCCGCGCCGTAGCAGTGGAGCCGGTGAACACCACGCCCTTCACCCGCGCATCGGCCACCAGTGCCATGCCGATCTGCTCGCCCGATCCTGGTAGCAGCTGCAGTGCGGCGTGCGGCACGCCGGCGGCGTGCAGCAGCTGCACCGCGAGCGCGGCGGTCGCCGGCGTCTGCTCGGCTGGCTTGGCGAGCACCACGTTGCCGGCTGCGAGCGCCGCAGCCAGCTGCCCGGTGAAGATCGCCAGCGGGAAATTCCACGGGCTGATGCACACCACGGGCCCCAGCGGGCGCGTGCGCTCATCGAAGTGCGCGCGGCTCTGCGCGGCGTAGTAGCGCAGAGCATCGATGGCTTCGCGTACTTCGGCCACGGCGTCGGCGACGGTGCGTCCCGCCTCCCGCACGATACGCGCCACGAGCGCCGCATCCTCCCGCTGGAACAGATCAGCGCCGCGCTCGAGCTGCGCGGCGCGCGTCGCGACCGCAGTGCCCGCCCAGTCGGGCGCGAAGCGCTCGGCGGCCTGCAGCGCAAGCTCCGTCAGCGGCGCATCGGCCTCGTAGACCTGGCCGATGAGCTCATCATGATCGGCGGGATTGCGAATCGGGCGGGCCGCGCAGCTACCCGCCCCCATCGTGGCCACCAGCGCGCGCACCTCGATGGGCGCGGCGCGGCTGCTCGCCAAGGCGGCCATCAGCTCGGCCCACTGGGCCGGATCGGACAGGTCGCGACCGGCGCTGTTGCGTCGCTCCGGCGCGAACAGCTCGGCGGGTCGCGCGATGCGCGGATGAGGGTTGCCGGCTTGTCTCACAGCGATGCGGCGTGGGTCGGCCGCGAGCGCCGTCGCGCCCAGGTGCGAGGCCCGGTGCACGAAGGAGCTGCTGGCGCCGTTCTCCAGCAGGCGACGCATCAGATAGGGCAGCAGCGCGCCCGCATCGCCCACCGGCGCGTAGACGCGCACGGCCGTGTGCTCGCGCCGCTGCGCCAGGCAGCGATACAACCGCTCGCCCATGCCGTGCAGGCGCTGAAATTCAGCGTCAGGGTCGCGACCGCGTCTGTCAAAGCCATCGGCGAGCGCCAGCACATCGGCCACCGTGCGCGCATTGTGCGTGGCGAACTGCGGCACGAGCCAACCCTCGCTGGACAGCAGGCGCTGTGCGCACGCGAGGTACGCCACGTCGGTGTAGGCGCGCCGCGTGTGGACTGGGAAATCGACCAGGCCATCGAGATGCGCCAGCTTGATCTCGGTGTCCCAGTAGGCGCCCTTCACCAGGCGCACGCGCAGCGGACAGCCGCGCGAGCGCGCGAGCGCCAGCAGGTAATCCAGCACGGCAGGCGCACGCTTCTGGTAGGCCTGCACTGCAAGCCCCAGGCCCGGCCAGTCGCGCAACTGTGGATCGTCGAGTAGCGCCGCGAGCAGATCGAGCGAGAGCTCGAGTCGGTCGGCTTCCTCGGCATCGAGCGTCAGCGGCACCCGCATCCGGCAGGCCAGTCCCGCCAGAGCCTGCAGTCGCGGCAGCAGCTCGCCCATGACGCGCTCACGCTGGCTGAATACATAGCGCGGATGCAATGCCGAGAGTTTGATCGATACGCCATAGGTGTCGGCGTCAGCGCCGTGGGCGATCGCCGCGCCGACTGCGCGGATCGCGCGCTCGTAGGCTTCCCGATAGCGTTCGGCATCGGCGGCGGTGAAGGCCGCCTCACCGAGCATATCGAAGGAGTAGCGCTGATGCGGCGCTGCTGCACGCTGCGCACGCTGCAAGGCCGCCTCGATGCTCGGCGCGAAGATGAATCGACCACCGAGCCGGTCCATCGCCGCGCGCATCCCGATGCGTATGGGCGCGGCGGCCAGCCGTGCCCAGGCACGCGGCGCCGCTGCATCGGAGCGCGCATCGGTGGCCGCCGCCGCCAGACGCATCGCCAGGGCCAACGGCGCGGACAGTCCGCGCGGATCCTCTCGCACGCGCGCGAGCTGATCGCGGATCAGCCGCTCGGCGTTGCCGTGGTCCGCAGTGCGCAGCAGCGCCTCAGCCAGAGCCAGCAGCGCACGGCCAGCAGGACTGCCGAGCGCCAGCTGCGTCAGCAAATCCGCTCGCGCAGCGCCGCGTCGGTGCGTCATGCAGGTGGCGAGCGACAGCGCCAGCTGTTCGGCGCGGGTGGCCTGGGCCTCATCGATGCGCGCCTGGCTCAGCAGTGCCGGCACGCAGTCGCGCTCGCTCAAGCGCCAGGCGCGACGGATCGCCTCGCGCAGCAATGCCAAGGCCGTCTCGCCATCCAATGGGGAGCGTGCGCTCATCGGCGCAGTGCTCCCGCGCCTGCTCGACCACGGCAGCTCACGGGCGCATTATCGCATCGGCGCTGCAGGCAGGCGCCGCAGCGAGGAGAAGATCGTGGCAGACACCGGCGCCCCTGAAGCCAGCTCTGCTGCCGGCACGCAGTGGCAATTGACGGCCGATCAGCGCGCCGTGCTGGAGGCTGCCGACCGTTTTGCGCGCGAAGAACTCTATCCGCTCGCGCCGCGCATGGATGAGCAGGAGTGGTGGCCGCAGGACGTGTTCGCACGCTTGGGCGCTGAAGGCTTTCTTGGCATCACCGTACCGCAGAGCTACGGCGGCGCGGGCTTGGATCTGACCAGCGTCGGATTGGTCGCCGAAGCCTTCTCGCGCTGGAACCATGCGATCGGCCTGTCGTGGATCGCGCACGACAATCTCTGCGTCCACAATCTCTTTCGCCACGCCACCGAGGCCCAGCGCCGACAACACCTGCCGGACCTGTGCAGCGGCCGGCACGTGGGCGCACTCGCCCTGACCGAGCCGGGTGCAGGCTCCGATGCTCTGGGCTCCATGCGCACGACCGCACGGCGCGAGGGTGATCATTACGTGCTCAACGGCACCAAGCTGTTCATCACCAATGGGCCGATTGCCGATATTTTGCTCACCTATGCCAAGACCGATCCATCGCTCGGGACGCATGGGGTCTCCGCCTTCATCGTCGAGGCGCATACGGCGGGCGTGCGCGTGGCGCAGAAGCTCACCAAGATGGGCTTTCGCGGCAGCCAGACCGGCGAGTTGGTATTCACGGACTGCCGCGTGCCGGCGGCGAATCTGCTCGGCGCGGAAAATGGCGGCGTCGGTATCCTGATGACGGGCCTGGATCTCGAGCGCGCCACCATCGCCTCGATTTGCCTGGGCATCGCCGAACGGGCACTGCAGCTGTCGGTCGACTATGCCAAGAGTCGACGGCAGTTCGGCCGCCCGATCGCCGATTTCGAGATGATTCAGGCCAAGCTCGCCGACATGTACGTGGGCGTGGAAACCATGCGTACGCTCATCTACCGGGTGCTCGCGGCCGGCGAGAGTGTCGGCGCGCAGGGCGGCGGACGCGGCAGCATCCACGCCCAGAGCGCCGCCTCCGTGCTGTATGCGGCCGAGAGCATGGCGCGCGTGCTCTCTGATGCACTGCAGATTCATGGCGGCAATGGCTACATCTGGGAATCGGAGATCAACCGCCTGTACCGCGCGATCAAGCTATTGGAGATCGGCGCGGGAACCAGCGAGATCCGCCGGCTGATCATCGCGCGCGAATTACTGGGCAACACCGACGCGGTCTAGACACTCCGGCTCCCAGCCGGCCGCACTCGCTTCGGCGCGCACCGCGCGCGCAGCGGCTCTGTAAAACCTTACCCGCCGGCGCAGCAAATTTTCCGTAGGACAGTCCGGGGTCGCGCGCCCGCGCGCAGGCTCACAGGTATGGATCTTGCTCCATCCCTGCATGCACACAGCGCGCCGCGGCGCGCGTACGGAGGCCAAGATGAACAGCAGACATGCATGGGCCGCGCTCGCTGCGGCAATGGGCATCGCAGCGTTGAGTTGCAATGCGGTATTCGCACAGACCGTCGCCGAGCCCAATCCGGCTGCAGTACCGCCGGGCATCGGCGCGTCGCCGTCGGCTGCCGAGCCCAGTGCTGCCACGCCGGGCACGGTGGGAAACGCACTCACCGGACAGGTAGATCGGGCGCTCACGCAGCGCTTCATCAACGAAGCGGCGGATGCAAACCTCGCCGAGATTGCCGAGGCTCGCTACGCGATGGCGCATTCGCACAGCCCGATGGTCATGCAATTTGCGCGGAAGATGCTTCATGATCACACCATGGCGAACCATCAGCTGATGATGATCGCCATGGCGCATGGCTATGCCATACCGCTGGCGCCCAGCCGCCGTGATGATGAGTCCCTGAGACTGCTGGGCCGCGCCCATGGCCAACGCTTCAATGCCGAGTATTCCAAGGCTCAGGAGCGCGATCATCGCGAAGTGCTCGGCGTGTTCCGCCGCGCCGCGCAGAATGCGCGCATCGCCCCGCAGGTGCGTCAATTCGCGCAGCAGTCGCTGCCGGTGCTGCAGGACCATCTGCACATGGCCAATCAGCTGGTGGCGACCGAGGCGAGTGGCAATCACTCCGCCGGGTGAGCGGACTGGAACGGGTGGGTCTTAGAAGAGCGGAGCTGACGGTCGTCAGCTCCGCCAGGAAAATTCAACGATGCGCGCCATGCGCCTCACCGCCTTTGCGGCCGGCTTCGCGCGCCTTCTCGCGATCGTTGGCAAAATTGCCGGGATTGTTTTCCTTGCCCTGGCTCTGGCCGCCCTTGCTGGCGATCTCGCGCTGCATCTCCGCATCCATCGACGCGAAGCCGCGCTTTGACTTCGGACTGCGGTTCTCCGGCCTGGTGTACTGATTGTGGCCGCTGGGATTGTTATTCGGCATACCTCTTACCTCTGTTACTTCCGGCTGTGGGTGCATCCTGCAGATATGTCCTCCTGGACGAGACAGTAGGTTGCAATCGTTATGCCACGCTTGCAGAGGCGCGCCGCGCACGTCCCTCGGCGTGTGGCGCTGTCTTGCTGCGATGCGCGGCCTTGGTGAATCGTTCGATGGCGAGGCGCAGGGAGCGCTCGGCCTGGGCATAGTCGCCCCACGGCTGGTTGCGCAGGAGCAGCGCTGGGGCGCTTCTCACGCTGAAGCGCGCCGGATCCAGGCCGCGCCGCACCTGCTGCCAGTTGAGCGGCATGGACACCGGAGCTCCGGGGCGGGCGCGTGCCGAGAGCGGTGCGACCGCCGTCGACATGCGATCGTTGCGCAGGTAGTCGAGAAAGATTCGTCCCACGCGCGCCTTCTTCGCCATCGTCGTCAGATAGCGCTCGGGACTGTCGGCCGCCATCGCGGCGCAGAGCGCCTGCGCGAAGCCCTTGGCCGTGGGCCAATCAAGCCCACGGCGCTCTTCGGCGAGTGGCGTCACGACATGCAGGCCCTTGCCGCCGGTCGTCTTGCAGAACGAGACCAATCCGAGCGCGTCGAGCCGCTCGCGCAGCTCGAGCGCAGCCTGGATCACCGCCGCGAAGGCGACGTCGGGGGCCGGGTCCAGATCGAACACCAGCCGCCCCGGAACATCGTAGCGGCCGGGACGGCAGTTCCAGGGATGCAGCTCCAACGCCGCAATCTGCGCCGCGGCGATCAGACCTTCGACCCGGTTGATGACCACGTACGGTTCACGATCGCCGGCAACGCGCGCAAGTTCCAGCAGACTCGAGTTGCCGCGCATCGCATGACGTTGAAAAAAGCGCTGTCCGTCGATGCCATCGGGCGCGCGCACGAGCGAGACAGGCCGACCGGCAATGTGCGGCAACAGCCAGCCGCCGACCGATTCGAGGTAGCGTGCCAGATCGAGCTTGCTGACCGCACGAGCATCGCCCGCATCCGGCCAGAGCAGCTTGTCGGGCTGCGAGATCCGCACTCCCAGTACGCTCGCGCGATCGGCCTGATCGACCGGATTGGCCTGATCCGGCGGATCAGCCGCGCGTGACGCGGCCTGCGTGCGCGGGCGCGGCGCGCTCGCGCGGGTGACTTTGGCCTTGGCGGCGACGGTGGTGATGCTGGCACTGGCGCTGGCGGCAGCGTTCGCCGTCGCGCGATGTGCGCTGCGCTCCACGCGCTCGGTGCTCTGCACTTCCTCCACGCCGATCTCCGTGGGCGGCTTGTCCTCTCGCAGGCCTTTGAAGGCGGCCTGTCGAACGATTCCGGCTTCCGTCCAACCGGCAAATTCGATTTCTGCCACCAGCTTGGGCACGACCCAATGAAGCGTCCAGGCTATGCGCGGCAGCTGCGCGGGAGGGAAAGGACAGCGCCGGCTCTCCAGCGGTTGCAGCCGCCGCGTCAGCTCGCGCGCGATCGCACCTCCAAAGCCGGTGCCGACGCGTCCCGCATAGCTCAATTTGCCGTTGCGATGCACGCCCACCAGCAGCGAGCGCAGTCGCCCTGCGTCGCTGGTCCAACCGCCGATGATGACCTCCTGGCCTGCGCGACACTTGCTCTTGACCCAGGTCCCCACACGACCGGAGAGGTAGGGCGCGTCGAGGAGCTTGGAGACGATGCCCTCCAGCTGCATGCGACAGGCAGACTTCAACACGGTCTGCGCATCCGCTTCGAAATGCTCCACGTAGCGCAGCGGCCCCGAGCCACCATTGAGCAGCTCCTGCAGACGCTGCTTGCGCAGCTGCAGTGGTAAGCCTCGCAGGTCCTCACCCTCGGCAAACAGCAGATCGAAAGCGAACAACACGAGCTCGCTCGTCCGGGCACTCGACAGTGCGGCCTGCAGGCCTGCAAAGCTCGGCGCGCCCTTGGCATCCAGACTCGCCACTTCCGCGTCGATCATGCAGTCGGGCAGCGCGCGCGCCGCCGCGCAGAGCTCCGGAAAGCGCTCGCTCCAATCCAGTCCCTTGCGCGTGCGCAGCGCCGCCCGACCGCCCTGTACGCGCAGCTGCAGTCGATAGCCGTCGAATTTGATCTCGTGCACCCAGCCGGCCTCCTCGGGCGGGTGGGGCACGAGCCTGCAGAGCTGCGGCTCGACGAACTCGGGCATCGCCCTGCTTGGCGCGGCTCGCCGACGCGCGCCGGTTGCGGCAGCTCGCGACGCGACATCCGGCGGCGCGGCAGCGCGCGCAATACGGGGCGGCTTCTTCTGAGGATGAACCTTCGATAGCTGCGCGAGGGCCTGCCGCAGCGCCCCCTGGCCCGATGCGCTTGGGGCCTCGACAGCGGGTTCTTTGTTCGATTGCCAGACCGCATCGGGGCGGGCTCGCGCGCCGCGCGAGCCGCGCGCCAGCATGAAAGGGGTCGCGCCCTTGCCCTCACCGGCGCTGATCTGCGCCAGGCTCCGGTTGGAGCCGACCGAACGATCCTCCTCGAGCAGACGTGCGGCCTGAGCGGCCGTGCCCGCGGCGGCATCGCGATGCTTGATGAGCAGCCAATTGTTGCGCTTGCCCTCGGAGCGCATGCGCACCAGCGCCCACTCACCGTGCAGTCGCTCGCCCTCCAGTGCGAACTTCAACTGTCCCGCGCGCAGTGCCTGTCGCGGATCGACACCGGGCAGGGGCGCCCAATAACCGCGGTCCCATAATTGCACCGTGCCCCCGCCATACTGGCCCTGCGGAATGGTCCCCTCGAAGTCGCCGTAATCGAGTGGATGATCCTCGACTTCCACGGCGAGCCGCTTGTCGGCCGGATCCAATGACGGCCCGCGCGTGACGGCCCAGGACTTGAACACGCCGTCGAGCTCCAGCCGCAGGTCGTAGTGCAGGCGTCGCGCCGCGTGCTTCTGGATGACGAAGCGCAGCTGTGCAGCGCGAGCCACCGCCTGGCGGCCGCTCGGCTCGGCGGTCTTGTGAAAGTCGCGCTTGGCGCGATACGTCGACAGCTTGGTGCGTGCCACGGCGCTCTCCGGCCTCCGCCGCAATGTGCGGCGCATCGGCCATGAGAGCGCATTCATCGGCAGCGAACAAGCAGCCAGCTTCCTCGCCGTTGCCGGCGTGCTCTTACTGTGGCGCCACGGTATGATTCCGAAGCATCCGCGCAACCTCCGGGAGTCTCATGGCCGCGCAGCGTCTGTTCGTACTCAACGGACCGAACCTGGACCTGCTGGGCCAGCGCGAGCCGCAGATCTACGGCACGAGCACGCTCGCAGACGTCGAGGCGCTCTGTCGCAGCACTCTGGCGGGTCAGTCGCTCGAACTGATATTCCGTCAGACCGCCGCCGAACACGAGATGGTCGGCTGGCTGCACGAGGCACGTCGCAGCGCCGGCATCGTCATCAATGGCGCCGGCTTCAGCTATCACTCCGTGGCCATACTCGATGCACTGCTCGCCTGCGAGTGTCCCATCGTCGAAGTGCACATCAGCAATCTCTACCGCCGCAGCGAGCCTTGGCGCAGCCGCTCGCTGCTCGCCACCGCGGCGCGCGGCGTGATCACCGGACTGGGCATCGAGGGCTATCGACTGGCGCTCGAGTACCTGCTGCGAGCGCGCACGGCCCAGTAGCGCGCCCGCCCTAGCGCAGCTGGAAATTCACGCCCAGCAGGAAGGCGCGACCGGGACCGGCCTCGTAGTACTGGTGACTGGTGTTGTTGACGATGACCGAGCCCGCGTAGCTGCGGTTTGCGAGGTTGTCGACCCGCGCGAAGAGCCGCAGGTCTCCGGCCGGCAGCGACCAGGTGTAATCACTCGCGATACCGAGCAGATCGTAGGCGCCGGCGTAGCTGGCGTTGGCGTCGTCGGCATACACCGCCGACACATAACTGTCGCTGACGAGCCAGCGCCAGGCCGCGGTGGTCTGCCAGGCGAGCTGCGCAAACAGATCGTCCGGCGGCAGCCCCGGAATACGATTGCCCGCCGCCACGTAGGTGTTCGGAATCGCACAGGGCAGCGCTGAACAGGTCAGATAGGCACTGCGCACGGTCGCATCCAGGTAGGTATACGAGAGCTGCAGCGCGAGGTCCGAGCGCAGCTGCGTCTGCGCGCTGAATTCCACGCCCTGATGGCGGGTACGCGGAGCATTGCAGTAGGTGCTGCGCCCACCGGCATTGGCACAGAGGACCAGCTCGTTCACGGTATCGGATTGAAACAGCGCCAGCTGCGCATCGAATGCGCGAGCGCTGCGCAGCTTCGCGCCGATCTCGTAGCTGTGCGAGCTCGCCGCCTGTAGAGAGGTGTCGAGCCCCGCAGCCCCGCTGGAGCGGTAGGCGAGCTCATCGAGCGTCGGGGTCTCGAAGCCGTTGCCGAAGGAGGCATAGAGGTTCAGGTGCGGGTCGACCTGGAAGAGCACGCCACCCACCGGGGAGCTGGCCGTGTAGCTCACCGCGCCGCTGCCGTTCTGTCCGCCCGGTGGAATATAGAGCGCCGTGGAATCGATGCTCACCAGGCTGCGCCGAAAGCCGGCAAACACGCTCCAGCGATCGATCGGTCCCCACTGGCTCTGCACGTACTGATCCAGATCGTAAACGTGGTCGATCTCGCTGCGCCGCAGTGCGCCCTGCATGCCCAGCTGCGCGCCGACGAAATTGTTGAAGCCCTCGCGATGCTCATCCAGCTCGTCGTAGGTGAGCCCGGCCGTGACATTCCAGGGCGCCCCGAGCAGCTCTGACTCGTAGATCCAGCGTGGCTCGATGCCTCCGAAGCCATTGCCGAGCGACACCACCGCGCCGGGACTGGTCGGCGCTTTCTGCGTCGTCATCGGAATGGCTAGAAACTGCAGCACGTCGCGATGGCCTCCGTAAGCCATCAGCTGCAGGGAGTTGTGCGCGCCCAGGGGCACGTCGTACAGGGCACCGAGCTGCATTTGGTCGACGCTCTTGCGCGTGTCGTACAGCAGCGCGCTCGGCGCGGTGCCCTGCGGGTCGGCATCGAATTGCGCGCGTGTGAGCCCCAGCGGATCCTGCGCCTCGGGGGCATTGAAGAGATTCAACACCACCGTCAGGCGGCTGCCGCCGGAAAGCCCGAAATTCCACTTGCCGCCGAGGGAACTGCGCTGCGCGGCGCTGTGACCGCGCGAGCCCTCGGTGCCGAACTGCGAGGCGCCGACGTTGTAGTTGAAATCGCTGTCCCCGCCCTGCACATCGGCACTGAAGCGTCGCTGCTGAAAGCTGCCGTAGGTCACCCCGGCCTGGGCGCGCAGTGGACCGTGTCCATCGGCCGTGAACAGCTGGATGACGCCACCGGCCGAGTTGCCGTACAGCACCGAGAAAGGACCGCGCAGCACCTCGATGCGCCCGGCGCTCGCCAGATCGAATTGCGACACCTCGCCCTGTCCGTCAGGCTGGCTCTGCGGTATGCCGTCCATGTAGATGCGCACCCCGGCGATGCCGAAGGGGGCGCGGGCGCCAAAGCCGCGGATCGAGATCTGCTCATCCTGCGCATAGTTTTGCCGGTCCCGCGCGATCAGGCCGGGAACTCCCGCGAGCGATTCGGACACATTGACCCCCAGCGAATCCTGGGCGATCGGTACGCTGTCGATGGCCGCCGGCACATCGAAGCTGTTCTGCGCCAGTCGCGTCGCCGTGATGGTCACTTCCGTCAGCGAGCCCTCCTCGGCTGGTGCCGACCCTGGCTCATCGGCCCTCGCCTGCCAGGCACAGAGAACCACGCCCAAGGTGGCCAGAACCCCCGCGGTGATGCTTTTCAACGTTATCCCCTGCCAGATTGCGCATTGCGAGGATAAGGCAGTGCTGCGGTGGCAGCAAAACCCTTCGCCGGCCCTCACCGGGCCCGCGCGCTCTCTCTGGGGGGCGAGAGCCCCGGCCGCTGCTGCCGATCAGGCAGCAACGCGCCGCGCCATGTCGCCGTCGAACGCGGCCGCGATGACATCCTCCACCCGCTCGGCCCAGACCAGCTGCAAGGCTTCGCGCGCACTGGCGGGGATATCCTCGAGATCGCGCCGATTGCGCGCCGGCAGAATCACGGTGCGGATGCCGGAGCTGGCTGCCGCCACGGTCTTCTCCTTGATACCGCCCACCGGCAGCACGAGGCCACGCAGGCTGATCTCGCCTGTCATCGCCACGTCGTGACGCACGGTTCGCTGGGTCAGCAGCGATACCAGCGAGGTGAAGATTGCCACCCCCGCACTGGGGCCGTCCTTGGGAACCGCCCCGGCCGGTACATGGATGTGCAGATCGGACTTTTCGAACACCTGCGGATCGATGCCCAAGCGCTCCGCCTGACCCTTGACCAGTGTCACGGCGGCCTGTGCGCTCTCCTTCATGACCTCACCGAGCTGCCCGGTGAGGATGAGGCGCCCCGAGCCCGGTACGCGCCCGCTCTCCACGAACAGGATGTCACCGCCGACCGGCGTCCAGGCCAGCCCGGTCGCCACACCGGGCACGCTGGTGCGCATGGCCACTTCGTTTTCGAAGCGCGGCGCGCCGAGCGTGTCGGGCACCTCTTCGGCCGCGATGCGGATCGCTCCGGCGTGCCCGCCGGCGATCGACACGGCCGCATGGCGCAGCACTGCGCCGATCTCACGCTCGAGATTGCGCACACCCGCCTCGCGGGTGTAGTCGCTGATGATCCGGCGCAGCGCCGCGTCGGCGATCTGCACCTGCTCGGGCTTGAGCCCATTGGCCTGCAATTGCCGGCGCACCAGGTAGCGCCTGGCGATCTCGAGCTTCTCCTCCTGTGTGTAGCCGGAGAGCTGGATGATCTCCATGCGATCGCGCAGCGGCGGGGGCAAGGTATCGAGCACATTGGCCGTGCCGATGAACAGCACCCGGCTCAGGTCGAACGGCACGCCCAGATAGTTGTCGCGGAAGGTGTGGTTCTGCTCAGGATCGAGCACCTCCAGCAACGCCGAGGAGGGATCGCCCTGAAAGCTCGCCGAGAGCTTGTCGACCTCATCGAGCATCATGACCGGATTGCGCGCGCCAACCTTGCGCAGTGCCTGAATGATATTGCCCGGCAGCGCCCCGACGTAGGTGCGACGATGGCCGCGAATCTCGGCTTCGTCATGCACACCACCGAGACTGACGCGCACGAACTTCAAGCCCAGGGCGCGCGCGATCGATTGGCCCAGCGAGGTCTTGCCCACGCCGGGCGGCCCCACGAAGCACAGGATGGGGCTGTGCCCCTCGGGGTTCAGCTTGCGCACCGCCAGGAACTCGAGGATGCGCCGCTTGATCTTCTCCAGACCAAAGTGATCCTCATCGAGGATGCGCCGTGCACGCTCGATGTCGATCTGCTCCTGGTCGAGCTTCGCCCATGGCAGCGCCAGCATCCACTCCAGCCACGAGCGCGTCATCGAATACTCCGCGCTGCCCTCGCCCATGCGCTCCAGGCGAGCGATCTGCACGCGCACGTGCTCCTCGACCTCCGGGGGCATCGCAGCTCGCGCCAGCTCCTCGCGCAATTGCGCCGATTCCTCCCCACCCTCCGCGTCCTCGCCGAGCTCCTTGCGGATCTGGCGCAGCCGCTCGCGCAGCACCGCCTCCTTCTGCCGCTCATCAAAGGCCGCGCGCGTGCGCTCGTCGATCTGATGCGAAATGCGCAGCACCTCCACACGCTGGCGCAGGAACTCCAGCACCACGTCCAACCGCTCGCGCAACCCGAAGGTCGCGAGCACCTCCTGCTTCTCGATGGGCTTGAGGTCCAGGAAGCTCGCGATCAGGTCCACGAGCGCCGGGATCGATTCGATGTTCTGAATGGCCGTGGCCAACTCGGCGGGCACCTGCGGCAACAGTTGCAGCGCCTCCACAGCCATCTCGCGCAGTCGCAGGCCGCGCGCCTCGATCTCCGGATTGACCGTGGTCGGCTCTGGATGCACCTCGATGCGCGCCACCCAGAAGGGCTCACGTTGCACGAAGTCCAGCACGCTGAATCGCTGCTCGCCCTGGCAGATCAGATGGTGCGTGCCGTCGGCCGCCGTCACATAGCGCACGATGCTCGCGACCGTGCCGATGCGATGCAGACCCTCGGCAGAGGGGTCCTCCTCCCCCGCATCCCGCTGCAGCAGCAAACCCACGCGGCGATGAGCCTTGACCGCCTCCTGGGCACCGGCGACGGTGCGCTCGCGGCTGATGGCCACCGGCAGCACCACCTGCGGAAACAGCACCGTGTTGCGTACCGGCAGGATGATCAGCACATCCTCGCCCTGCGCGATGGCCGGGGAGTCCTGCGCCGCTGCCGCGGCCGACGCGGCCGGCGGGGCGCTGGCCCCCGAAGCCCCCTCGCCCGCCGAGCTGCCGTCCCGCTCGACGCTCATGTCCAGTCACCCATCAGCCGGATTTGCATGCAGCCGGCATAAAACTCCTGCGCCGCGAGCTCGTAGCGACCCGCAGGCAGCTCGATGCGCCGTTCCATGTGCCCGTAAGGGATCTCCAGGCGCAGGATCCGCGCCTTACCGGGTGGCACCGCCCAGCGGCTCTCGGCGCGCACCAGCAGTCCGCCGCTGACGAGCTCCACCGCGACGTCCTCGGGCCGCACTCCGGGCATGGCCACGACCACCCGCAACTCGCGGTCGAGCAGGAACATATCCACGGGCGGCTCCCATGCGGGCGATCGCGGGGAGGCGGACGACAACAGCTCGAAGAAGCGCCGGTGGCGTCTTTCGGCCTCATCCAGTAGCGCGACGGCGCGCGCCCACATCGAAACCCCGTTATCCAGGCTCATTGACCGCCTCTGTGCACGTGGCTACCCAAAGACTTATCACATCGCTCCCACGGACGGTATCCGCATCGTCCGCAGCAATGCTGCATAACGATGAACGTCGCGACTCCCCGGCGTACAGGACGGGTGTCTGCGCGTCCGATCCTATTTGGAAAACTCCCGTAATGTAGGAATCTTCTGATAGTAGCTACCCGGCCATCCCACCGCTGCTGATGATATTGCAAACATCAACTATTGTGCTGCACCGCGAGCAACCAAATGTCCTACTGCGACTTACTATGATTCAGGCGTAGACTCCGCGCACGACTCACACGCGAGTCAGTAGGGGCCGGTTTCCATGACTTCTAATTCCAAACAGTCGACCGCGGCTCTCAGCATGTCGCGCGCCGCCCTCGCACCATCCAACGATCTGTCCGCGTCCGCCGTGCGCGGCTCCTCGTTGAGCCAACGATTTGAAACGAGCGCACGGCGCGAGACGAGTCCGGAGCTCGGCTATGGTTGTGTAGATTGGTTCATCTATGGCGCGGATACCCTGGCTGCACCTGCTTCGGTGCCGCTCACGGGCTGATTGCGCCGCTGCCCAGCGTCGCCGGGCTCAACGAGCCCGGCGCACCCCTGATAGTTTCCTGATAGTTTCCCTGGCCGACACAGCGTCGCGCAGCGCTTTCGTGTGCGAGATGATTGTTTGCAATGCTGCAAGTCTTGGGCTTGCGAAGTCTTCGTCTTGCGACAGTGTTGACCATTGCTCTTTGCGGTTAAATGGAGTGAAGATCCCATCGCAACGAGCAACGATGCCATCGACAGGTTCGTGCCGTGCCCACCCGCTGTACAGGAGTAACGAATGCCAGCGACGCCCACACCCAGCAACCGCAACACGCGCAAGATCACCTCGAACAAGGCAGATCGCAAACCGCAGGCCAGCATGGCACCGCTGATCGATCCGCAGCGCCGTCGTGCACTGATCGCAGAAGCCGCCTATTTTCGCGCCGAGCGTCGCGGCTTCGCGCCCGGCCACGAGGCTGAGGATTGGCTCGCCGCCGAGGTCGAAGTGGATACCGCGTTGACGGTCGGGGTTCCTTCGGCGAAATCCCCGGCGATGCAGTAGCAGCCCGCCCGCGTTGCACGCGCGGGCGCGCCGGTCGGGGGATAGGTCGGGTGCCTTCTACGGCGCCCTGCGGGTGATTGATCGTTTCAACCTGCCGCGGCGCTCACCTCAAATCATCCGCGGCAATTTCACCTGCAGCTCATGGACCCGTCCCTCGAGTTCGGCAACTCGATCCAGCAATCCCAGCACAAGCAGCAGAGCGGAGGCATCCAGCTCGAAGTCCTCGTGCAGACGACGGGCGCGACGTGCCGCCGTCAGCGCCCGGGCCCCGTACAGAGGCTGCGCTGCAGCAGGGTCCAACGGCTCGATGCCGCCAGCCTGCACCAGCTCCTGCAAGAGCTTGATCGACATCCCCGAGCGCTCCAGCAGCTCATCGAAGGACAGGGTTTCCGCCTCCAGCCAGGTGACTTCAGTGAGATCAATGCGCATGGCTACCCTCCTCTGACAGGTGCGCGCGGGGATTGAAGCTGGAGGCCTCGCCGAGCTCGCGGTAGAGGGTGCGCTCGCGGTCGCTGGCCTCGCGCGGCAGGACGATCGAGACGACTGCGTACAGGTCTGCCGCCTCCCCCCGAGGTCGAGGCAGGCCGCGACCCGGCAGGCGCAATTGCTGGCCCGCCTGCGTACCGGGCGGCACCTTCAGGCGAACCGCCCCGCCGGGCGTCGGTACCTCCACGGAGGTTCCGAGCACCGCCTCCCACGGAGCCAGCGGCAGATCCAGGTACAAATCATGGCCGTTGGCGCGATAAATCGGGTGCGGACGCAGCGAGATGTCCAGGTACAGATCGCCATTTCGTCCACCGTTGAAACCGCGCCCCCCCTTGCCCGCGAGGCGCAGTCGCTGGCCCTGCGTAGCACCCTTGGGAATGCGGGCACGAAAAGCCTGCGGCACCGGGCGCAGCCGACCCTGCTCGTCGTACTCGGGCATGGCCAGGTCCAGATCGATGTGCGTGCCACCGTAGGCCTCTTCGATGCTGATGGGCACCGCCACCTCGAAGTCGCGCCCGGGCATCGACATCTGCGCGCGCCCGCCCGCCCCGCGAGCGAAACCGCCACCCAAATGCGCGAACAGATCGCCCAAATCCACCTGTTCGCTGAAAGATGAGCCCTCGCCGAAGGGTCCCTGCCACTGCTGCTGCCAGTCCGGGGGCGGCCGGAAATCCTCGCCTGGACGGTGCTTGCCAAGCTGGTCGTAGGCGGCACGCTTTTCCCGATCCTTGAGGGTTTGATAGGCCTCGGCGACCTCCTTGAACTTCGCCTCGGCATCGGGCTCCTTGGAGACGTCCGGATGGTACTTGCGGGCGAGCTTGCGATACGCCTGCTTGATCTGTTCCTCGCTGGCATCGCGCGCCACGCCCAATGCCGCGTAGTAGTCCTTGTACTGCATCTGATCCTCGGCCGATGCGCCGCCTGGCGCGGGTTGGGATGGCCTGTTGCTGCCGATAGCATGCAACGAGGCGCGGGTCGGGCGCCATCGGCCAGCATGCAGCTGAGGGCCGCGCTACACTGCGCCCTCGGAAGGGAACGGGTGCGGGGTCATCAGCCCCGCCAGCGCAAGGAGCAGCGTATGAAAGGAATCTACGCATCCAGCATGGCCTTGGTCGCAGCGGTGACGCTGGCCGCCTGCGGTTCCGACAGCACTACGTCCACGGTCGCCAGTTCCACCACGCGCGGCACACTGGTCGAGAACCCGCCGGTGCGCATTGCCTCACTCGACGCCGCGGACTTTCAGGCTCAGCTGAGCGCCAACAGCGCCGGCGCGCAGCTGCTGCAGCTCACCGGGCCGCTGGCCTGTGGCGTGGATTTCTACTATCTGAAGTTCTGGACGGTCGGCGGAGCCGGTGAAACCACCGAGTCCTCAGGCGCGCTCATGGTGCCCACCGGTACGGGCGCCGGCTGCACAGGGCCGCGCCCAATCCTGCTCTACGCCCATGGCACGCAGACCAACAAGCTGCTCAACATCGCCGACATCACCAACACCTCCAATGCCGAGGGTGCACTGATCGCAGCGATGTTCGCGGCGCAGGGCTACATCGTCGTGGCTCCGAACTATGCCGGCTACGACATCTCGACACTCGGTTATCACCCCTTCCTGAACGCCACGCAGCAGTCCACCGAGATGATCGACATCCTGTCGGCCGCACGCGCCGCGCTGCCCCATACGTTTGCAGCCGCGACCAAGGACAGCGGCCAGTTGCTGGTGGCCGGGTACTCGGAGGGCGGTCACGTCGCCGTGGCCACCGTCAAGGCGCTGGAAGCCGCCGGACAGGTCGTGACCGCCGCCTCCGGCGGCTCGGGACCCTATGCGCTCGAAGCCTTCGGCGATGCCATCATGTTCGGTAACGTCAACATCGGCTCGACGGAATTTTCACCGCTGCTTACTACCAGCTATCAGCACGAGTACGGCAACATCTACAGCAGCCCGGGCGATTTCTACTCCTCGACCTACGCGAGTGGCATCGACACGCTGCTGCCGAGCGCCACACCGATCGCTGCGCTGTTCGCCGCGAACAAGCTGCCCGAGACTGCGTTGTTCGACATCACCACTCCCACGGTCACGGTACCGGGCAATGCGATGGAGTCGGCCGCGCTGACTGCAGCGCTTGCACCGCCGGCGCCGACGAGCAGCCCCGAGGCGCCGCTCTTCGACCTGGGCTTTGGCAACCCCTTTCTCATCAACGACAGCGTGCGCGTCGATTATGCATTGGACGCTGCGTCCGACCCTGACGGCGAGGACACTCCCCTGACCGGTATGGCCGCCTCACCGATGCTGGCGCCCGCCGCGCCGAGCTATCCGCTGCGCAAGGCGTTCTACCTGAATGACATGCGCAGCTGGTACGGCGCCACGCTTCCCGGTGCGCCGCTGCTCATGTGCGGCGGGGAAAATGATCCAACCGTGTTCTTCTCGGTGAACACCGGCACGATGGCAGCGTACTGGCACGGCGTGCCCACGGTCTCGACACTCGACGTGGACCCCATATCAGGACCTTCCGGCCTCTACGCGGCGATCCAGGGCGCCTTCCAAAGCAGCGAGGCCCAGCAGCTGGCCCATCTGCAGACGCCGGCCGGTGGTGGCCTGTCAGCCAGCGCGGCCGAAGCGGCGCTCATCGAGGGATATCACAGCGCGGTCGCCCCGTTCTGTGCGCTCGCGGCGCGCGCGTTTTTCACGCAAGTCCTGGCGGAGTAGCTCACCATGAAACGCTTCGCATGGACCGCCCCGACGCTGATGTGCTTCGCGCTAGCGCCCCTGGCCCTCGCGACCGGGCTGCCCGCGCGCGCAGACAGCGCCGATGATCTTCCCCCGCCCAATACCGTGCGCGTCGGGTTGTATGACGTCATGTACCACGTGCACGCCGAGGAGCTCTCCGGACCGTATGTGCCGCCTGGCGTCGGCCTGGACGTCCAGGACGTGCAGACCGTGTATCTCGCCTACGTGCGCCAGTTCTTCCATCATCTGGACCTGGAGCTGGCCCTCGGCGTACCACCGCTCACCAAGACCGTGGGACGCGGTCCGGCCAGGCTCGGCTCGGTCCGCTTTAACGGTGAGATCATCTCCACGGCGCGTTGGTTTGCCCCCTCGCTGGTCGCCAACTACGTGTTCCTGAGCCCCGAGCACCGCCTGCGGCCCTACCTCGGCGTGGGCATCAACTACACGAGCTTCTACGACCGTGAATCCACGGCCATCGGCAATGCCGCGAGCGGCGGCCCGACGCGCCTGTCGCTGAGCAGCTCGGTTGGCCCGGTGGGCACCGTGGGCGTCACCTATCGCATCGATCGGCGCTGGAGCCTGTATGCCTCCTACTCCTTCTCGGAAGTGCAGACCAACCTGGTCGCCGATACTGCGGGCGTGATCCGCACGACGCACGTGAGCTTCGGCCCCCAGGCGCTGATCGTCGCAGGCGGCTTCTCATTCTGAGCAGCGCCGGCTTGCCGGCCCGCCGCCCGAGTGAGGCGGGCTAGGTGAGGCGGTTCAGGCCATTGTAGGCCGCGACGCGATACGCCTCGGCCATGGTTGGATAATTGAACGTGGTTTCGGTGAAGAAGCGCACGTTGTTGATGTCATTGCTGGCCATGACGGTCTGCCCGATGTGCACGATCTCCGCAGCTCCGTCGCCGAAGCAATGCACCCCGAGCACGCGCAGCGTCTGCGTGTGGAACAGCAGCTTCAGCATGCCGATACGCTCGTTCGAGAGCTGCGCGCGCGCCAGATTCTTGAAGCTCGCGCGGCCGACCTCGTAGGGAATACGCTGCTCGATGAGCTCGCGCTCGGTCAGACCCACCGAGGAGATCTCCGGCAGCGTGTAGATGCCGCTGGGAATGAGCTCCGGATGCGCCGCGGCACTCGCCGGGTCGATCAGGTGCAGCGCGGCCCGGCAGCCCTGCACGTAGGCCGCGCTCGCCAGCGCCGGGGGCCCGCAGACGTCGCCGACCGCGTAGATGTTCGGCACGCCGGTCTGGAAATGCGCATTGACCGGCAACTGTCCACGCGAGTTGGGTGTGAGGCCGACCGCCTCGAGATTCAGGCCATCGGTGTTGCCGGTGCGCCCGTTCGCCCACAGCAGCAGATCGCAGCGGATGCGCCGCCCGCTGACCAGCTCGAGCACCAGGTCCGCATCGCGCGTCTGCAGACGAGCGAACTGCTCATGGTGGTGGGTGACGCAGCCCTGCTCGTGCAGGTGGTAGGAGAGCGCCTCGGTGATCTCGTCATCCAGAAACGACAGCAGCCGCTGCTGGGTGTTGACCAGCGTGACCTTGCAGCCGAGGCTGAGGAAAATCGAGGCGTACTCGCAGCCGATGACTCCGGCGCCGAAGATCGCCACCACGAAGGGATTGCCCTCATAGCGCAGAATACTGTCGCTGTCGCGCACGCGCGGGTGGGAGAAGTCCAGCTCCGGGGGATGATAGGGACGCGAACCGGTCGCAATGACGATGTTGTCGGCCCTGACCCGTTCGGTCCCGCCGTGCTCGTTGCGCACTTCCACGGTGTGCGCATCCACGAAGCAGGCCGCACCGGCCAGCACCGGCACGCGGTTGCGCTCGTAGAAGCGCCGGCGCATGCTCGCCTGCGCGTCGATGACGCTGGAAGCCGACGACAGCAGCGTCGGATAGTCGATGTTCAGCTGCGCACGCAGCGGCGCGAGCAGCGGATTATCGCGCGCTGCGCGCAGCGTCCTTGCGGCCTGGCGCAGTGCCTTGCTCGGAATCGTGGCCCAATGCGTGCAGCCGCCGCCGACCTCGGCGAAGCGCTCGATGACCGCCACGTGGCGGCCCGACTTGGCCGCCATCATCGCGGCCCCTTCCCCGGCAGGACCCGTCCCGATCACTAGCACGTCGTGTGAATCCATGTGCACATGTTAGCTCAATGCGCTGGACACGCCGCGCGCGCTGATGCGCAGATGCCGCCTGCTTCACAGCGCGATGCGCATCGGTGGGCCTGGGCGACAGGAACGCCCCGCGCAGCGAAGACGCGGCGCGGATCACGGCGCGCTGGCGAGCGGCTCGGAGATCGCTTCCAGCGAGCGGCGCTCCGCATCGACGCCGAGCACTATTTCCGTGACACCGGATCCGAGCATCAGCAGCGCAGCCAGGGCGTACGCGCCGGCGACGTGCCAGCGCTCGCCCGAGCCGATCAGCCAGCCGAACAGCAGCGGCGAGAGGCCGCCGCCCACGGCCGTGCCACTCGCGTAGGCAAGGGCGATCGCCAGCGCACGCACTTCGAGCGGAAAGATCTCGCTGACCGTCAGGTAGGCGGAGCTGGCCGCCGCGGAAGCAAAAAAGAAGATCACCATCCACGCGGCGGTTTGCGTCGCGGCGGTGAGCACGCCCTCGCCGAACAGCATGGCGGTCAGCAACAGCAGCAGCGCGCTCAGGATGAAGGTGCCCGCGATCATGCGACGGCGGCCGATGGTGTCGAACAGCGGGCCGAGCAGCAGCGGCCCGGTCAGGTTGCCGAACGCGAGCGTCATCATGTAGAGGCCGATGTTGCCGCTCGGCACATGATAAAAGTGCGTCAGGATCAACCCATAAGTGGAGAACACCGCGTTGTAGAGGAATGCCTGCCCCGTCATCAGCACGAATGACAGCAGGCTGCGGCGCCGATACGTGCCGAGCATCGAGCGGAAGATGGGGCCCAGGCCGAAGGCGCGTCGCGGATGGATCTCGAGCGTTCCCTGCACAGGCGCGAGCGCGGCGCCGGTTTCCCGGACCACCCGCTGCTCGATCTCGCGCATCGTGCGCTCCGCCTGCTCGCCGTGGCAGTGGGTGATGGACCAACGTGGGCTTTCGGGTACGAGCCGGCGCAGCGCGAGCACCGAGAGGCCGAGCACCGCGCCCAGTCCGAAGCCCACACGCCAGCCGATGCCCGCGGGCAGCCAGTGAGGATTGAGGATCACCAGCGACACCGCCGCACCGGCCGCCGCCCCGAACCAGAAGCTGCCGTTGACCATCAGGTCGATGCGGCCGCGGTAGCGCGCCGGAATGAGCTCATCGATCGCCGAGTTGACTGCGGAATATTCCCCGCCGATGCCCGCCCCCGTCAGGGCGCGAAACAGCGCGAAGCTCCAGAAATTCCAGGACAGCGCGGTCGCCGCGACGCCGACGAGGTAGACGCACAGCGTCAGGTAAAACACCCGCCGCCGCCCATAGCGATCGGTGACCCAGCCCGATAGCAGCGCGCCGCCGACGGCGCCGATCACATAGGCGGAGCCCGCCGCACCGAGCTCGCTGGCCGAGAGCGACAGTGTCGCCGCACTTTGCAGGGCCGGGCCGATCGAGCCCACGATCGTCACTTCCAGGCCATCCAGGATCCAGGTGATCCCGAGCGCCACGATCATCAGCAGATGAAAGCGGCTCCAGGGCAGCCGGTCCAGGCGCGCAGGGATATCCGTCTTCACGCGCGCTACAGGCTGGCCAGTTTCGCGCCGTTGGGACTGCCGAGGCCGGTGCAACCATCCCAGCCCGCCCTCGCCTGATAATCGCCGTTGTTGCCCTGGGTAATGTCGCGCAGGGCTGCGGGCGAGGCGTACAGCTGCGGATTCCACAAGCCCGCCGCGCGGCCGCTGGAGTGGCCGATCCTTGCAATCAGCGCTGCCCACAAGGGGGCCACGGCGCTGGTGCCCCCGATGACCAGATCCGTGCCGTCGACGCGCACCCGGTAACCCGTTTGCGGATCGGCATTGCCGGCCACGTCGGGCACGCCGCGCATGGCCAGAGCTGCGCTCTGCCCCTGGCGATCGACGGAAAGTCCTTTCTGCCAAGCCGGCAGTGCAAACACCTGGCTCACCCCGCCGCCGCTGGCCCCACCCTGGGCGCCATCGTTCCAGACGACCTCGCTCGCGATGACCTGCGCAGCGCTGCAGCTCAGACGTGTACCACCACAGGCCAGCGCGTGAGGACTCGAGGCCGGAAAGTCCACATGGGCCGCGCCATCGGCAACCCCATCGCTCGAGCCATTGTCACCCGAGGCGACACACACGCTCACGCCCATCGCCGCGGCGGCCTGCAGCGCCTCATCCATCGCGTTCATCGCCTGCTGTGTCCATCCCGACTCAGCAGCGCCCCAGCTGATCGAGACAATGTCTGGTCGCCACCTCGTATCGTGCACGGCTGTGGTGATGGCATCCAGAAATCCCGCATCAGTATTGGGTGCGAAGTAGACGACGATTTGCGCCTCCGGCGCGATGGCACCGGCGATCTCGATATCCAACATCACCTCCCCGTCCGGTCCATCGCTGCCTCCGCCCGGCGCATTACGCGCGTGATCGACCGACACCGCGTCGACCTTGGGGGTGGCGATGCCGAGGGAAGTAAAATAACTCTGCAGGTCCGCGGGCGTGAAGCCACCGCCGAGCTCGATCAGCGCGATGCACTGGCCGGCGCCCGTCGCGTTGGGAAAGCCATACAGGGCGGCGAGCTGCGGGGGAGTGAAGCTCTGCGCGGCGGCCTGGCGCAGGATGCGAAAATGCGCCCTGGACTGGGGACGATTGTCCAGGCCGAGCACCGCGCTGATCACCTCGGAGAGTTCCTCGGGCACGTGCAGCGCACCGCTGCGTCCGCGAAAGCTGCCGTGCGCATGCTCGAAATACTGCAGCTGCACGCCGAAGGCGGCATTGAACTGCGCCACCGTGCCCGAGAGCACCAGCGTGCGGCGCGCCGCACTCGCGGCGACGACCGCGAGGCCATGACCGCGCGCGAAGCGGCGCACGGCGTGCATGTTGGCGCTACTGGCGCCGTGACGCTGCGCGAACGCCTCGCGGCTCAGCGCCCGCGGGCGCGCCGCGCGTCGCGCGGGCGCATGCAGTGCATCGAGGCGCGTGCGCAGCTGCGCCTGCGCGCGCGCACGCAGCACGACGCTCACCTCCAGGCGCTCGTTCGGGTCCGCATCGCGCAGCGCGCGCGCGCCGGCAAGTACCCCACGCTCGCTGCCACTCAGGGGAACGCTGGCCATGCGCCGACCTTAGTCGGGGGGGCTTGCGACTACAATAGGCGGGATGGCCGCGGCAATGACCAGCAGTATCGTGAGCGCATTCCTACTGACATTTGCCAGCCTGTTTCCCATCGTCAACCCTTTCGAGGCTGCCCCCTTCTTCCTGGTCATGACACAGGGTAAGAGCAGCCAGGAACGCCGTGGCATCGCGCGGCGTGTGGCTGTCAACGGCTTCGCGCTGCTGCTCGGCTCGATGATCCTGGGACCCTGGTTGCTGGAGTTCTTCGGCATCCAGACCCCGGTGGTACGCATCGCCGGCGGGCTGGTAGTGACCGCACTGGGCTGGAAATTGCTGACGCAGGAGCAGTGGACCGACCACAGCGCCACCAGCATGCCGCGACAGGACACGCCCGCGGCAGGCAGCTTCTACCCGCTGACGATGCCCCTGACCGTAGGGCCGGGCTCCATCTCGGTGGCGGTGGCCATCGGCAGTCGCAAGCCACCCGGGGGCCTGATCACCACGCAAACCGCGCTGCACGGCGCCGGTGCGCTCATCGCTCTGGTGGCCATCGGTGTGTCGATCTACGTGGCCTATCGTTTCGCGGAGCGTATGGCGCGCATGCTGGGCGCCACGGGCATCGACGCCATGGTGCGCCTGTCGGCATTCATCATGATGTGCATCGGCATCGAGTTCATCTGGACCGGCTACTCCGCGCTCGCGGCCTCGCTGCCGCACTGAGTGCGCCACGCCGCGCACTGCGCCACCGGCGTGCCTGCACCGGCAGCTCCGGCCGTTATCGAATCGTTCGTACCCTGGCACACTAGGGGCGTGACCCAACGTACCGGCAGCGCCGATCTCCCCCTGCACGGCGGGCGCGTGCCCGCCTGGCTGACCACGCGGATGGCGGCACTGGCGCGCGTGATCGCCGAGGCCATCGTGCATCACTATGGGCGCGAGGAGTTCCTGCGCCGCCTCTCCCATCCCTTCTGGTTCCAATCCTTCGGTGCCGTCATGGGCATGGATTGGCACTCCTCGGGCATCACCACCAGCGTGCTCGGCGCACTCAAGCGCGGTCTCGCCCCCGTGCAGGCCGAGCTGGGGCTGTACGTGTGCGGCGGTCGTGGCCGCCACTCGCGCGCGACACCCCTGGAGCTTGCGCAGGTCGGCGAGCGCACGGGACTGGACGGCGCCGCGCTGGCGCGAACCAGCCGCCTGGTGGCGAAGATCGACAGCGCAGCGGTCCAGGACGGTTACGATCTGTACCTGCACGGCTTCATCGTCACCCTCGAGGGACACTGGAGCGTGGTTCAGCAGGGCATGAACACCGCGAACCGCGAGGCGCGCCGCTATCACTGGCTCTCGGAAGGACTGCGCGGCTTTCTGGACTCTCCGCACACCGCGATCGAGGGTCGCAATCGCGGCGCCATCGTCAACCTCGCCGATGCGCGCGCCGAGCGCAATCGTTGCGCGGAGCTCGCGCTGCTGCGCGAGGGACCGGATCGTACCGTCGGCTGGCTGCGCGAGCTCGCCTCGCGCCAGGGGAATCTGGCGCTGGATCTGTTTACCGATCCTGCCCCCGCGGCGCGCTCCGCGGCTGCGCCTGCCCCGTGGCCGGCTGCAGCACTACCGCATCTCATCATGCCGCATCATCATGACGTGCGCCTCTGCGATGTGATGTTGCCGCGCCTGCATGCGACCCTCGCCGCGGCGGCCGAACGCGACCCGCGCGATTTTTGCGAGCTGTTGCTGACGCCGGGCGTCGGCGCGCGCACGGTCGCGGCGCTGGCCCAGGTGGCGGAGATCATCCATGGCGCCCCGGCGCGTTTCGCCGACCCGGCGCGCTTCTCGATGGCTCATGGCGGCAAGGACCGTCATCCCTTTCCCGTGCCGCTGCGCGTCTACGACGACACTCTCCGCGTGATGAAGCAGGCGCTCGCGACGGCCCGTCTCGGACAGCAGGACAAGCTCGCGGCGATTCGCGCGCTGGATCGCCAGGCGCGTGCGCTCGAGGCCGTCGCGAACGCAGCGGATAGCACCGGCAATGGCGCCGCCGCGGGCCCTGTCGAGAGCTTCGAGCGCTTTCTGGCGCGCGAGCGTGCACACTCGGCGGCGTACGGCGGCCGCTCGGTGTTCGGTGTAGAAGGCACACAGCAGCGATGAGCTCGCTCCCCGATCGCAGCGGCGGCTCGCGCAGCGTCGCACGAAGCGTCGCGCATCCCAGCGTCTTTCTGGCGCTGTACCTGCCCTTCGGCATCGCCAACGGCTACGTGATCGTCACGCTCGCCTATCTGCTGCCGCTACGGGGTCTGAGCATCTCGCAGGTCGCAGGCATCATCGCCCTGTTCTATCTGCCGCAGACCTGGAAGGTGCTGTGGGCGCCGATCGTCGACACGACGCTGAGTATCCGCCTGTGGTATTTGCTCGGCACCGTCACGACCGGTGCGCTGATTGTGGCGATGGCGCTGGTTCCCGCACGCGCCTCGCAGCTCTGGCTGCTGTATGGGCTGGTGTTTGTCACCAGCCTTGCGCTGAGCATCGTGGGGATGGCGACGGAAAATCTCATGGCGCACAGCACCTCCGCCCAGCAGAAGGGCCGCGCCGGGGGCTGGTGTCAGGCCGGCGGACTCGGCGGGCAGGGCCTGGGCGGCGGCGCCGGCCTGTGGCTCTCCCAGCACGTCAGCGTCTGGAGCGGCGGTGCGGTGCTTGCCCTCGTGTGCCTGCTCTGCTGTGCCGTTCTGTGGGCCGTGCCGGCCGAGCACGAGCTGGCACGGCAGGAGCAGTCGCAGTCGCTGGGCTTGGGCGCGCGGCTCGCCGACGCAGCACGCGATGTGTGGTCCGTCGCGCGCTCACGCGCGGGCTTTTTGGCAGGGCTGCTGTTGTTCATGCCACTGGGCACGGGCGCCGCATCCAATCTCTGGTCGGCGATTGCCGGGGACTGGCATGCCAACGCGGACACCGTGGCACTGGTCAACGGCCTGCTCAGCGGCCTGATCACGGCGGGCGGCTGCCTGGTTGGCGGCTATCTGTTCGACCTGATGAATCGCAAGGCGGGTTACCTGCTCTCCGGCTGGGCGCTGGCTGCCTGCGCGGTGGCGATGGGACTGACGCCACGCACGCCAACGACCTTCGTGATCTTCGTGAGTCTCTATGGCTTCTTCACCGGCTGGGTCTATGCAGCCTTCACCGCCCTGGCGCTCGAGACCATCGGCACGGGAGCGGCAGCGACCAAGTACAATGTCCTGGCCTGTCTCGCCAACATTCCTCTCACGTATATGACGCTCGTCGACGGGGCCACCCACACTCACTTCGGACCTGCCGCCATGCTGTTCATCGAGGCGGGGATCGCCGTGCTGGCGTCGCTGTTCTTCGGCTCCGTGGCCATGGCGAGCCGCCGCCGACCGGCGGGCACGACACTGCACGCGGGCGGCGCGGGCGGTGTGCCCTGATGGCCGCCTCCCCTGAGTCGACAGCGTGTATGCAGTTGACGCTGCGCGGGCGAGCCCTGCGCGTCGACCCGGCCGGGCATGCGGACTTCTGGAACGACGTCGCCCAGGGTCGCTGGGAGCCGTCCACATTCGACATCTTCGAGCGCTTCCTGAGTCCCGAACATACCTATCTGGATATCGGCTGCTGGATCGGTCCCACGTTGCTCTATGGCTGCCAGATCGCGCGCGGCGCCTACGGCCTGGAGCCCGATCCGCTCGCCTACCGGGAGCTCGAGCGCAACATCGAGCTGAACCGCCCGCTCAGCGACAACGTGCAGCTTGCGAACCTCTGCATCGCGACGCGCTCGGGCGAAGTGGGCTTCGGCAGCCGCGGCGAAGGCGGCGACTCCACCTCGAGCCTGCTGTTCGCCAGGAAGAAAACCCATTGGACCGTGAAGGCGCTGACGTTCACGGACTTTCTCGCGCAGTACGCCATCCGTGACGTCAACTTCATCAAGATGGATATCGAGGGCGGTGAATACGCGATCATTCCAACCATGGCGCAGTGGTTGCGCGCGCACCGCCCCACGCTGCACCTGTCATTGCATCCCTGCTATCTGAAGCTCAAGCCCCTGGGTCCGCTGGGTCGCCTCATCCGGCGGCTCATGGCGACGCGTCGCCTGCTGAGCACGCTGAGCTTTTATCGACACATCTACGATCATCACGGCCAGCCGCTCAACGCGCGGCAGGTGCTGTGGGCCTGCCGTGCGAAGATCAGCCTGGACATCGTGCTGACGGATCTGCCCTGGCCGGCCGGCCCAGCTGCGCCACGTGCGCGGCCGTGATCTGCCGGCACGCTCTCCACAGCACGCCGTGACGCGGCGCTCCGGCGAGATTCGCATCGGCATCTCGGGCTGGCACTATGCGCCGTGGCGCGGCGTCTTCTATCCTGAAGGACTGCCGGCGCACGCACAGCTCGCCTTCGCGGCCGAGCGCTTCCGCTCGATCGAAGTCAACGGCACCTTCTATCGACTGCAACGTCCCGAAGACTTCGAGCGTTGGGACTCGCAGACGCCGGCGAACTTCGTCTTCGCGCTCAAGGGTCCGCGCTACATCACGCACATGTTGAAGATGCGTCGGCTTACGGCGCCGCTCGCCAACTTCCTGGCATCGGGGCCGCTGCGCCTGGGCGCCAAGCTTGGGCCTCTGCTGTGGCAATTTCCCCCGGCGCTGCGTTTCGATGCGGCTCGCTTTCGCGCTTTTCTCGAGCGTCTGCCGCACGATACAAAGGCGGCCCTGGCCCTGGCGCGCCGGCACGATGCACGCGTGAGTCGCCGCAGCTGGCTGCACTGCGAGGTATCGCAGCAGCTGCGTCATGCGGTGGAGATCCGTCACGAGAGCTTTCGTGACATGGCCTTCATCGATCTGCTGCGCGAACACAACGTCGCCCTGGTCTGTGCCGATACGGTCGAGTGGCCGCTGCTCATGGATCTGACGGCGGACTTCGTCTACTGCCGCCTGCACGGCTCGCGCCAGCTTTATAGCAGTGGCTACGGGCCCGCGGCGCTTGCCACCTGGGCGCGACGGGTGCGGGCCTGGGCGGCCGGTCGCGAAGCTCCCGCTGCGCAACGCGCCGGCGGCCCGACGCCCCCGCGCTCGGGGGGCCGGGACGTGTACCTCTACTTCGACAATGACGCGAAGGTGCGCGCGCCCGCCGATGCCGCGGCGCTGATCCGCGCCCTCAACGGCGCTCGCAGGCGCTAATGTGCAGCCCCGGGCGTGGGACGCAGCACTCCCGTCGCGGTGCCCTGCGGCGCGCCCCGCCAGCCGGCATCGTTGCCGACGTAACGCTCGAATTCTTCGCGGAAGCGCTGCGTGAGCTGCATCTGGCGGGCCTCGGGCATCTTTTGCTTGAGCTCGAGGAAGCGGCTGCTCTCCTCCTCGTACATGTGATGCAGCACGGCACCGCGCAGGTGCTCGAGCTTTTCGGCGAACTCCTGGCTCATTGGATCCAGGTACTCGAGCTCGCCCGCCTGCGTCTTCGCGGCAGCCTGCTCGGTGTATCCCATGCCGGCACTGCCCTTCTCCCCGCACCAGGCCAGTGCCGGATAGATCACTGACTCCTCCGCGTTGGAATGCCCGGTGAGTATCAGGGCCAGCTCCTTCAACGTCGTGCGAGCGCCGGCGACATCATGAGCCGACTTGACCGCATCGAAGGCGGTTTCGATCTGCTGGTGATGCTGCAGGATCATCGCCAGCCAATCATTGCTGCCGGCAGCGGCGCGCGCCTTATCGCGCGCCTCGCGACGTTTTTCATCGCTTTCCAGCGGGGTTACGGCGGCGACGACTTTATCGAGCATACCCATGGGAGCCTCCTCGCACGAAATTGAAACGTGTGCATGAGGCTGCCATGCCGCCGGGAAGGGGGGCATCGGTGCTGCCGACAATCGGTATGCGGATTCTCCCGGCGCGACCCGCGCAGCGGTCCGACACAGCGCCAGCGGTTCAGCAGTCGTCGGGATGGCTAAGGCGCGAACTGCCAAAGATCGTTCAGCGTTCCTGCGCTCTGGGTGCTGGCGAGCCCCTGCCCGCCAAACAGCCAGACGTTGCCGCTGGCATCCATCCAGGCCACGGCCGCAGCGCGGGCGCCTGGCGCATTGCCGAGCGCACCCATGCCCTGGCTACCGTAAGTGCCGACGTTGGCATTGGTTTGCGAGCCACCCATCCAAATCCATTTGGCTGCGGCGATGTCGTATTCCCACAGATCGCCCAGCGCGCCTTGCTTGCCGTTGCCGTCGTAGCCTGTGCCACCGAAGAGCCACAGATCGCCACCGGCGTCGACACTCACGCTGGCGGCGTAACGTGCCCCCGGCAGCAAGCTTCCACTGGTGGTGCTCTTGGTGCCGTAGTCACCGGCACCATTTACGGTGTTCCAACCACCCTGCCAGGTCCACTGCAGGGAGGCGGGCGAGAAGGACCACAGATCATTGAGCAGCCCGTTGCCACCCACGGCACCGTAGCCCTGCCCGCCGAACAGCCAGAGGTTGCCGGCGCTGTCGACGAAGGCACTCGCCTGGGTGCGGCTGCCGGGCACATTGCTCGAGTCCGCCGTGCCCTTGGTACCGTAAACACCATTGGCGGCCGGTGTCTGCGAGCCTGACACCGGCATCGACGTCCAGGCACCTGAGGTGTATTCCCACAGATCGTTGGTTGCGCCAAGCGCGCCACTGGCCGCCGTGCCGCTGCCGCCGAAGAGCCAGAAGTGGCCCTGCGCATCGCACCAGCCCACCGCACCGCTGCGCGGCCCAGGCCCCCCGCTGGGATCCATCGCACCGAGCGCATATGCCGAGGACTCCCCGGCAACCCAGACCCATTCGCCATCGGCCGTGTCGTACTTCCACAGATCATCGAGCAGGCCGCTCGTGCCCACGGCGTCGTAGCCCTGCCCACCGAACAGCCAGAGGTTGCCGCTACTGTCTACCCAGGCTGTCGCGCCGTGGCGTGCACCCGGTACATTGCCGGAGGCTTCAGTGCCCATCGTGCCGTATACACCCGCGGCGTTCGCACTGCTGGCACCGCCGACCCAGGTCCAATTGGTGCTGGTCGGATCGTATTGCCACAGATCATTCAGCGAGCCGCTCGCAGTGGCGCCACCGAACAGCCACAGTCGACCGCTGCCGTCTCGCCAGCTCACCGCGCCCGAGCGCGCCGGCGGCGAATTGCTCGGGTTGGCGATGCCCAACGAGCCGTACATGCCGGCACTGCCGGTAACATTGGCTCCATTGAGCCACGTCCACTGGCCACAGCTGACGACCACATTGGTGAGCGCCGCCGCAGGCATCGAGCCGGTGCCGTTGGCGACCTGACAGGAAAGCCCCGTCGGGGCCGTCTGTACCGTGATGGTGTAGGCGGTGCCCATCGGTTGCTTCGTGGGCATCAGGAAGGTGCTCGCTCCCAACGGCACCGCAAACGTGTCGGCGCCATTCGCCAGCACGATGCCGCTCGCATTGGCGCCCATGATCGTGCCGCCGATGCTGTAGGTATTGATGCTGCAGTCCACCTGCACGCTCGTGACGCTGGCCTGGGCAATCGTGTCCGACTCATTTCGGGCCACGCAGGACTGTCCCAATGGTTGCGTCTTCACGCTCACCGTGTACTTGGCGCCAGACGCCAGCAGGGTCGGCAGCGTAAAGCTTGTCGCACCCGCGGCCACGCTGACGGTGCTGCTGCCGTTGGCCAGCACCAGCCCGCTCTGCGAAAGTCCCGTGACGCTGCCGCCGACGCTGTACTGCGCGGTGCCACTACCGCTGGTGTTGCCACTACCCTGGGTGCTAGTGCTGCTGGAGCTGCTCGCGCCATGGTTGCCAATGCTGAGGTTACAACCTGCGAGCGACAGGCCTGCCAGGCAGCAGCCCAGCAGCGCAGCGAAAGGTGGTCGGCAAATCATTGAATGTCCGGCAGCATCTGGCCGATTCGGCTGCGATGTCCCCGATGCGGGGCTGCCCCTCCGGCGCGATCCTATCGGGGGGATGAGGGTTGCACCGGACTTGCGTCACAAGAGTCCGGGCGGTGCCGAAAAGGGCACCGCGGCATTTACCATATGTTATTGCTGACACTGTGATGCACGTCCGTATGGGCGGCCATTTCGCCTGACTAGAATTTCCGCCGGTGGAACCAACGTACTCCCGGTCGGTCCAGCCACGCAATCTTTGTCCATGGGCCAGGCAATGAAATTTCGCCTACGAGCATTCGGCTTACATGTCTTGGCCAGCGCGAGCGTGCTGACGCTGGTGCTCGGCAGCCTGTATTTGGGCTGGTACCACTGGCCGGGCTGGTATCTCGCCGACGCCCGCAGCGTCGTGCTCATGTTGATTGGGATCGATCTGACCCTCGGCCCTCTGCTCACACTGGTCGTCGCCCGATCCACCAAGCCGCGCGCCGAACTGGTGCGCGACATCGGCATCATCGCAAGCGTGCAGTTGTGCGCTCTGGTATACGGCGCAGGTGCGCTCTGGAGTGGACGGCCGCTCTATTACGCGTTCTCGGAAAACGTGCTGCAGCTCGTGCAGGCCTCGGATTTCAGTGCGCAGCAACTCGATAGGGCGCGCCACCAGCACGCCGCGCTGCGGCCCCATTGGTATAGCCTGCCGCGCTGGATCTGGGCGCCGCTGCCTGCAAATCCGGACGAAGCCCAAAAAATCGTCATGTCCGCGGTCGACGGCGGCGACGATGTCATCGACATGCCGGGCTATTTCAAGCAGTGGTCGGCCGGCGAACCGGCATTGCGCAAGCAATTGAAGCCGGTGGCCAAGGTCGCATATTTTTCGGGCGGCCAGAAGGAGGCGCTTGGCGAGCGCATGCGAGCCCTGGGGCTCGATCCGAATCAGGCCAATGCCATCCCACTCACCGGTCGGGGCCCGCCGCTGCTGGTGGTGTTTGATCCGGCCAGCCTGCAGATGCGCCGCATCCTGACTGCACCCGCCTCCCATTGGGTGTCATCACAGCGCTCCAGCGTCCGGAGAGTGCTGCAATCGCTGCTACCACACAAGCCGGCAGCGACCGCCGCCCTGAAGCACTAGCCGCGTCAAACGCTGCGCTCATCGGACTCAGGCGCATGTCCGGTGGCGAGAAACTCCAATTCCGCCTCTGTCGGAGAGGGCACTGCATTCAGCCAGCGGGCGCGGTGGAGCAGGGCTCGAGAAACCCACACCTCTGATCCCTGTTCCAGGCCGGGCAACGGAGCAATGTTACGCACCAGGGCGTCCACGCCGTGCGCTCTGAGAAAGTTGGCCAGCACTTCGGCCGCCAGGTGATCGGTGCACACCTGCAGGACAACGAGGTCCTCATCGTCTCTGCGCATGTTCATGACGGCAGTATATCCCCGCAGCCATCCGCCGCCACGTTATGCCCACCCACCAGCGTTGGCCTGCGTCGCGCCAGCTTTTGTAAATGCCGCACCCGTAGCTGAGCGGCGCCTGTGACGCGCGTCACATTCTGCACCCCCAAAAGCGCCTTGCAAGCGGCCCAGCCAGCTTGGCGCAAGCTCGGGTTGATAGGGTGGAACCTAACGAACATGACTGTTTTCACCCAACACTGAACGTGGGCGCGTGGAGCACCCGAGGCATATCGCGATGTTGATTCAGAAAGGTGGCTTGCGCCGCACGACGATCTTCGCGGTCGGACTGATTGCGGTGCTGGGGCTGAGCACCAGCAAATCGTTCAGTACCTCTCCGGCCCCGTCAATCCTGATCTCGCAGACGCCGCTGACGGTGGCCATTCCCGCGCATCCGCAGATCGTCTTTGCATTGGGCAATTCCCAGTCCATGGACGGCGACCTGAGCGGCGCGATCATGACCGGCTCCGGCTCGCTCGGCGGCACGCTCGCCACGGGCCTCGCGGCCTCCAGCTCGCCGGCCAACTACTCCGTACCGATGGGTTTTACCCCGCCCGCCAATCCGGGCTCCGGGGGCCTGGCGCCCTATACGGTTCCCGTGGCTGGCACGCTCATCGACAATTCCGCCAGCCGTCTCAACGTCGCCAAGGCCGGCATCGGCGCGATCCTGAACTCCTACATGGAGTATGCCGATTTCGCACTGATGGATTATCAGACTGCCGACCTGGGTGAATATACGACCTGGGCCTATTACATGAGCCAGGACGCAACCGGCTTTACGTTTACGTCCACGGCGGGCACCGGCACGGTCGCCAATCCCTGCTATGGCGCCGATGTCGCGCAGATGGACGCCTACTCGCAGTCCTGCGCTGCGTTGCTGACCAATTACGGCGCCGCCTCCGGGATCATCACCGACCCCTATATGAATGTCGCGGCCACCAGCGACGATCCGTTGATCAATGACGTGGTGTATGCGCAGGCGAACTATCAGCCGCCGGTCTGCGCGGACGGCTTGCCGAGCTATCCCGACCCCTACACGACATTCAATCTGACTCCCGACTACAACAACGGCAACGTCATCGAATACTACGGCTCCCTGTGGGGCATGTCCGGCTACACCTATGCGTGCGCCCCGGGCATGCAGCCGACCAACGCCGGCTATGTGCCCTACTCCGGCCAGATCATGTATGCCATGCGCGGCTTCGGCTATGACGCCCTCTCGCAGTCTGCCGCCGCCGGCAATCTGATCGTCCCGATGCAATCGTCGGGTAATACGCCCACGCTGGCGACCGTGCAGGCCGCCCTCGCTGCCTTCACGCCCTATCTGCAGCCCGAGACGGCCGATCCCTCCACGACCGAGGTCAAAGCCGTGGCCGAGCAGTCGCCGATTGCCGGCATCGTGGAGGGCGCTGCACAGTATTTGTCGAGCGGCAACCCACCCTCGAGCAATGCGTGTGCACCGGCGCAATACATCGTGCTGGTCACGGACGGCCTGCCGACCAAGGCCCTGGACGGCACCGTCTGGCCGCCGCTCGGCACGGCCGCCGCCACGGGCTACGGCGTGACGGCTGGCGCACCGGATGGCAATGGCGTATTCACCACCAACGATAAGGCGGTCAAAGACACGATCAACCAGATCATTGCTGCCCGAGGTGCCGGCATCAAGACCTACGTGATCGGCCTCGGCGCGGGCGTCAATCCGGCCAACAATCCCTATGCCGCCAACACCCTCAAGTACATGGCCTACGAGGGTGGCACGGGCAACTACTTTGCCGCGAGCTCGCCCAGCGACCTGAGCAACGACATGCAGGTGATCCTGGCGAACATTCTGGCCGCCACGCGCTCGAGCGCATCGACCACGATCAACACGACCGCCCTCAGCAGCACCTCCATGGCCTACCAGCCGAGCTTTGACACCTCGGACGTCAACCAGGACTGGACCGGCGAAATCAAGGCCTATGCGATCAACCCCGGCAGTGGCGCGATTGCGAGCACGCCCTCCTGGAGCGCCCAGGCGCTGCTGGATGCAAAAGCATCCGGCACGGGTTGGAGCCACCGCATCATTGCGACCTGGGACCCTACCGCCGGGCATGGAATCCCGTTTGAGTGGAGCTCCAACCCTTCGGTCGGCATCGCGGTCAATACCCAGCTCGGCATGGACCTTGAAACCAATACGGCCGATCCCAGCGGTGAGGACGCACTGGATTATCTGCGCGGTGACGCTGATCTGTCGGTGTCCAACGGCGGCGTGTACCGCAATCGGACACACATTCTCGGCGACATCGTCGACAGTTCCCCGGTCTACGTCGGCGCCGCGATCGGTCCCTATCAGAGCGCCAGCTACTATTCGTTCGAGGTCGCGCATGACAATCGCGCACCGGTTCTGTACGCGGGCGCCAATGACGGCATGCTGCATGCCTTTGATGCCACGACCGGCAATGAGCTGTTCGCCTACGTTCCCAATGGCGTGTTCGGCAATCTCATCAATCTGACCAATCCGTATTACAACGAGCAGCATCAGTTCTTTGACGATGCCTCCCCAACCGTTGCGGACGTGCAGTTCAGCGCCGGGGATTGGCACACGCTGCTGGTGAGTGGCGAACACGCCGGTGGCAGCACGATCTTCGCGCTCGACGTGAGCGACCCGGAAAACATCCACTCCGAAACGGACCTTGCGAACAACGTGAAGTGGGAATTCAGTGATCCGGCCCACATGGGGTTGACCTTCAGCAACCCTGTGATCGCACAGACCGCCTACGGCGCCGGCACCAATCGGCTCGGCTTCACGGTCTTCTTCGGCAACGGCTACAACAGCCCGACCGAGAGGCCATACCTCTACGCGGTGGACCCGGAGACGGGCACCCCCCTGACCGGTACGCCCATCGATCTGTGTGCCAAAGTGCCCACCGCCTGTGACAGCTCGATGCCGAACGGCCTGTCCAACGTGAATGTCGTCAGCTCCATGGGCGGCGTCGGTACGCCGGCCACCACGGTGTACGCCGGCGACCTGCAGGGCAATCTCTGGCGGGTCGACATCCACGATGCGAACCCCGACAACTGGACCGTGACGCTGCTGTTCAAGGCAACGGACCCGTCCGGCAATCCTCAGCCCATCACCACCACGCCGGCCGTCTCGCTCAACCCGGACTTTCCGCGGCTGACGGGCACCATGGTGTACGTGGGGACTGGGCAGTTGCTTGGATCGACGGATCTGAATTCCACGCAGATCCAGACCATGTACGGCGTGTACGACTCCGGCACCAATGCCACTTCGCTGACGCGCGCCGATCTGCTGCATCAAACTCTGACCGAGTCGTCGACCGATGTCCCCGGCTATACCCTGCGCTTCGTTTCCGGAGGTCCGGTCTCACTGCCGACGCAGAACGGCTGGTATGTGGACTTCAATGTGCAGTCCTCCGGCACTCAGACCGACGTCGGCGAACGCATCGTGAGCGATCCACGGATCATCGGCGGCGCGGTGACTGTCATCAGCGTAAAGCCGATACCGTACAGCAGCACCACCTCCACCATCGCGCCGGGTAATCTGTCGCATGCCAATCTGGCCAGAGCCGCGCAGCCTTCGACACCGCGGTTGGGCCATCAGCCTACGCGCCTGGCGTCACTGGACTCGGTCGGCTATGTGACACGCGGACCGCCGATCCTGACCGCCGCGCAATTGGACAGTGCCCGAGCGCAATTCGCCAGCGACGGCGTCTACCACCCTGGGCATTCAACTACACGCCTGCAGTCCATCGGCTTCGGAACCAATCCGCCCCCCACACTCAATTCCATCACCGTCAACCCTCCCAACCCGAGCGTCACGGAGGGGCTGACCGTGGAGTTCACCGCGACCGGCCACTACAGCGACGGGTCGACGCGTGATCTGACCACGCAGGTCGGCTGGGCCTCGTCCGTCACGTCGGTCGCGACGATCGATTCAAGCGGTCTGGCAAGCTCGTCGACCACGACGAGTGGTTCGACGCAGATCACGGCCACACTGGGTGGAATTTCGGGATATACGACACTGACCGTCACCGCGCCGCAGCCGCCCCCTCCTCCGCCCACGCTGCAGTCGATTACGGTCCAGCCGAACAACCCCACGATCGAGGTCGGACAGACCCAGCAGTTCACGGCGATCGGCTACTACAGCAACGGCACGAGCATGACCATCACGAACCAAGTGACCTGGTCATCCTCCGACACCGGGATTGGAAGCATCAGCGCAGGGGGCCTTGCAACCGGCGTAGCAGTTGGAAGCACGACGATCACCGCCACGCTGACCGGTATTTCCGGCGATACCACGCTGACGGTGACGCCCTATGTAGCCCCGGTGCCGCCGACGCTGAATTCGCTCGTCGTCACGCCTGCCACTGCCAGCATATATATAGGCAATAGCCAGCAGTTCACCGCCACGGCCTATTTTAGCGACGGCACAACGCAAGACGTCACCTCATCGGCCAGCTGGACGTCTTCCAACAACGGCGTCGCCACCATCTCCGGCGGTGGCCGGGCTACCGGACACATCGTTGGCAGCGTGACCATCACGGCGACGTACGAGGGAGCGCAAGGAACTGCGAATCTGAGCGTACTTACCCCCCCCACGCTGATGTCAATCGCGGTGACGCCGGCCAATGCCACCATCTATGTAGGCTCGACCCAGCAATACGTCGCGATCGGGACCTACAGCGACGCGTCGACACGCATCCTGACGACCAGTTCCGTCTGGTCATCGAACACCACGACAGTTGCTACCATTACGTCCGGCGGCGGACTGGCGACTGGCCTGGTCGCCGGCACCAGCATGATCACGGCAACCTATGGCACGGTCTCCGGCACCGCGACGCTGACGGTCCAGGATCGCCCCCCACCGGCAGTACTGCTGTCGATCTCAGTTGCGCCGCCCTATCCCACCATCGATGTCGGGCAAACCCAATCGTTCGTCGCGACGGGCCATTACAACGACGGAACGACGAAGCCCCTGACCACCCTGGCAAGCTGGTCTTCATCGAATACGTCGATCGCGACCATGTCATCCAACGTGGCGTCCGGTATTGCGCTCGGCACCTCGACGATTACGGCGACCTACGCCGGCGTCTCCGGTCAAGCCACGCTGGCAGTGATCGCCGTCCCGCCGCCACCACCACCGCCCGTCTGTCCGGGTGGCGATGTCTCCTACCTGATGGAGTTCAACTTCGCCGGCGGTGCCTTCTCGTCACCGGTGTTCAACTATAACGGCACCGATGCGCCGACCTCTGCCATCATCCCCGCGAATGGAATGCTGCTGGGCGGTGTCTATGCAGCCGGGCCGGTGTACAACAGCTACGGCGCAGGCAGCTACGGCAACGGTGGCAACATTGGCCTAGTTACCCTCGGCGACACACAGAAGTTCCGCTATTACCAGGGCGGCTTCCACCAGCAACGCTATTCCTGGAGGGAGATCCGCTGATCGGGTGACGACAACCACCTGGCTAGTGACTTCCGAGGATGCTATTTATTCAAGCTCCTGGCGCTGGAGGGCTGACCCGGCAGAGCCCGGTCAACCCTCCAGCGAGGAAGAAGTGAAGGGACCAGCCCGCAGACATCCCCAGAAGTGGTTAGCCGCAGCAGCGGGGAGAGCCCCTCAGGGCTTCAGGACTGAGCGTCGGGCCACAGCGCGATCTACGGCTTTGTCGAGCTCTATTACACACCCGCTTCTTCTAGATCCAGTGGCCTAGGGAGATCCTGACAGACAACCGCTACTGCCACCGCTGCGGAGGTGTTGCCTCACGTATGGCTGGGCCTCGAGGCACTGGAGCATCTCCGTCCAGTGAGGTGCGAAGTGACTGGGACGGGTGCCGCGAGGCTTGGGATCGAAGCGCCGATAGATCTTTGTCCCGATTACGCCCCCCGATCGCGTGCATCCCGACGCCAACCGTTAACGCGCCGTACTAGACCCTTGTACTGACACCGGGTTAAGCGATCCGGGAACTGCAAGCCAGTTCATCAAAGAGCTGCCGGCAGTTAATGTTCGGCTGAGGTCGCGGCATGCAAGGCGCGCAGGTAGCGAGCCTTGGCCTCGATATTGAAGGTTGGTCGCGCTTCGCCCACTCCAAAAGCTTCAGCGGATCGAATATCCGTCACAACCAAACTGCTGACGTAACCGCCGCGGTTCACTTCGTCGCAGTGGGCGACTAGATCATCTCCATGGCGCGGGACGCAGGCTCGTTCCAATCAGCGAAAGAGTCGGCCGCTCCAGGCATCGCGGCCAGCGAGATGGACTCGATTTGGTGTTCATACTCTGGGACGGTAGCCTGGCAGGGTTCGAAACGATCGTCGTCGCATTGCCTCAGGAAAAATGTTACTGGGCGAGCTCGTTGCCTCACCTAAAATGCTACCGGCGACGGTGCGTGTGACCATGGCGTCCTCAACAGAGGGTGCTATGGATACCAAGATGACGCGCGCGCCGCGCGTGCGCCGCTCGCCAATGCCATTCGTCGACGTTTTGGTCAGCAACCGGCGGGCAGAAGCGCCGGATTTTAGACGATTTTGTGGCTACTGCGGGCTATCACGAGAAGTCCGGGATCCGGGCGCTGAACAGCCTGCCGGCGACAAAGGAGCCTTCGAGACGTAACGATCGATCGATTGCTGCGGATGCGGCGCAACGCGACCCGCGTCAAGAAGCCGCGGCGTGTGGAAGCCGAGCCACGCAGAGGGATACCTTTGCGCACTTCTTGACTCACTTCGCCTTCCAGCAATTGCTGTGGGGGCGCAGTCTCGTCCACTCAGGATCTAGTTCGATCCGTGACTTCTCGAAACCACAAGTACATGTTGCGGGCAATGGATACGCACGAAGTCCGGTAGACGATAGATCAGCCTAATGCTGCGGCTCGAGCGTCGTCAAAATATGGTGGCCCAGCCCCGGCACAGGTCGTCGTGGGCTCCCGCGCTCCGGCGGCCTAGTTCGAGCCCCAGCATTTCGCGCTCGTATCGTTATTGCTACTGTCCTGCGCCAGTTGCTGGCCCGCCTGATTAACGCTGAACGTGGCGCAGGAGGTATCTTCGGCTTGTGCTCCCACGGCTGTGGCGGTCAGCACGAACGTCTGCGGCGGTCCCACCACAATCGCGCTGCTCAGGTCGTAGAAACCGTTGGGGGAAGTACTGAACCCCGGCGACGCTGGCGGGATGGGAGTGCAGCCAACGAAGGTATAGAGTTGCGAATAGCAACGCTGCAAAATCTGTGCGTCCTCCGTGAGGGTACGCATCGCATCGGCGCGGTTCGACTTGAGAACATAAGCGCGGTATGACGGGTAAGCAATCGACGCGAGAATGCCGACGATGGCGACCGTCACCATGAGCTCGACCAATGAAAAGCCCCGCGCCTTGGTTTGGGCGCCGAGACATCGACGCTCTACGGCATCAGCGGCCATTCTGAACACGGATCGCCGATACCTGCGCGGCGCCTTTCCGGCCTGTGAGCACCAGCTGCACCCGATCACCAACATGGAGCTGTCCAAGCTGGTGCAATGCGCTTCCCTGGAGCTGGACTTCATAGCTGACACCATTCACCACGACCGAGCGGGCCTGAATAGCCGTCACGCTGCCGGAAACCATGGCGGGGGGACGGGCGCTCAGCGCCGGGGCGGCGTGCAGCGCCAATCCCAATGCGCCGAGCGCGACGACGAGTCGATAGTTTGTCTGTTTCATGGGAATGGATTCCTATGGTTGCAAGTCGATTTCCTGCACTTCCGCGACCGTGTTTTGGTCACCGCCATAGCTGTAAGCGGTGATCCGATACACATTGACACTCGTGGGAGTCGCCGAGTTGTACGCTGCCGCGCCCATGCCCATACCCGGCAGTGTCGCTGCAGGCATCTTTTCGATCATATACGCAGGCCCCGGCGTCGCGACCTGCAGCGAAGCCCCCGAGCCTTGAGCCCCCGTGCCGTAGGTGATCAGTTGCGCGGGAGAGCTCAGGTTGTACTGCTGATACCAATCCGGACTGCCGTTCTGCCATGTGTACAGACCGTTTGCGTCGCCGAGGAATTGCGCCAGCGAATAGTCACCGCCGTATAGTCCGGCCTCGGCATACCGCAGGGTCGCCTCCGCGGCCTGAAGCGCCAGCTGGTGGTCCTGATCGTTCTCGGAGATGCTCTCCTCGACGGATTCCGATCGGGCGAGCAGCACGCCTACCAGGGTCAATATCAGCAGCAACACCAGCGCGGTGAATAGCACCACACCGCGTTGCTCCCGACGGCTTGAAGAGTGAAGTAAAGGCTTCATAGTATTGGCACTCACGGGCTCATATTGCGCAGATACATGGTCTGCTCATAAACCTTGCGCATCCGATTGTCCGGCGCGGCCAACGTCCAGTTGGTCCCGAGCAGCGCTGGCGGCGATGCGGTCACACCGGTCCCTTTCGGCACTGCCCCAGGCGGGCTGGCTACCAGCAGTGAAATTCGGACGCTGATGACGCCGTTGAAATCGTGCGTGCTTGACTTGGCTTCCACTTGATCCGCGGTCACGTACTGCGCGGCGGTCTGGGTGGCGGAGCTGTTCGCCGTTTCGATGCCATAAAGGACCTGCATGTTCTCCACGTCCGGAACCAGCTCCTCATTGGTGCTGTAGGCTCCGCCGATCACGCCGCCGTTGCCGTCATAGCGAAACAGGGCGCCATCGCCATCCACCCCGATGCCGACGTAGAACACGACGGTGTCGACGGGATCGATCTGCGAGCCCACGGGAAAGATTCCTCCATTGGGATCCAGGGTCCCCAGACTATTGCCAGGCGTGGGTGCGCCGGCCACCGTTACCGTTTGCGTTGCGGCGCTGAAGCCACCCAGCTCAAACAGCTGCGCCTGGGCGCAATTACTGATGGCAGCGATCTGACCGGCACCCGAAAAGGTGCTGCCGCTGCTGATCGTGAAAGCCGCGGCGCCGGTCGCGTCCTGAGTGGTGTAAGCCGGCACGCTTGCCGGAAGGGTTTCGTGCACGACCAGAATGTCGCTGCCGGCGATGATCGTACCGGTCGGCATATTCTGGCCCGTAGGAATCGGGGGCGAGACGAGGCTCGCATCCAGTGCATTTCCCAGCGTTGGAGTCGAGACCCAGTCATTGGCTCCCGGCGTCGCCAGCAGCGCCGGGGTAGCGGATATCGTGATCGTATTGCCCGGCGCACTGCCGACCGCTTCGTAGCCCGACAAGGGCTGATCGTAGTTGGTGAGCAGCGGCGAGCCTACCGCATTGAGCACATTCTCCAGGCGGGCCAGGTTGATGCCCGCGGCGCTGACGGGAGCCGTGCTATTGCAGGCCAGATTGCCCGCTCCTCGCGTGATCTGCTCGATAGTGTCGAGGGCGTAGCGCCCACTGTCGGACAGACCGGCCACGCCTTCCGTGGTGCGCGCCGCAGAGCGCACGCTGACGAACATGGCCACCATGGCGTCGGTCACGAGCAGACCGAGCACGATCGCGATCATGAGCTCGACCAGCGAGAAGCCGCGCGCGGATCTCACAGCACAGACTCCAGTGTCACCTGCATGAGCCCGGGCGTGGTGCTCGGCGCGGTGCCGAAGGCCCACTGCGCCTCGCTGTCATCCCACTGCACGATGATGGTCGCCGCCTCACCACCCACGCCCGCGGAAGGAACGATGATGCCGTTGCCTCCCGGCAACGTGGCCTTCACCGTCGCCAGCCAATTGTAGGTATCCAGCCCCGCGAGTGTCTGGGCATTGCAGGAGACGGTACTGCAGTCCACTAATGCTCCCGCTCCACCGTAAAACTGCGCGCCAGGTCTATTGGCGCGCATCTCATCGAGGATCTCGTGCGCCAACTGGGTCGCCTGACCGCGCATATAACCGCTGTCGTTGGCGTGCACCGCCCCGGTCACGAGCTTCGCGACACCCAGCAGCCCGATGCTCAGCACTACGAGCGCGATCAATGTCTCGAGGAGCGTAAAGCCGCGCTGACTGAGCGATTGCCTGGTATTGGTGAGCTTCGGCATGGTTTTTCCCGGAATTTCTAGCATCCACCGAGGGCATTCCCGGCGACGTTTTGCCCTGGCGTGGACGAGGCCTGGATTTCGCCTATGGAATTGACTTCCAGGTCCCGTCCGGACCCCGCTCCGCGGCTATCGCAGAACACGAATTGAAAGTTCGCGCCGGTCTGCCCCGTGCTGCTGAAATTTACGGTCACGGCACCGCTCTGTTCGGTCACCGTGTTACCCGAGGTGATGGGGGGAGCGATCAGCAGTACCGCCGGCGATCCACCGAGACCGGGCGGACAGTTGGCCGTACAAAGCACGATCCAGCCGTCTGTCCACGTACCGCTGCAGGTGGTACGGTCATTGGAGGCGCACAGCGCCACGGTCGTATCGAGCTTCACCGCTTCCGAGCGTGCCTGGTTCATGTCATAAAGCAGGGTATCGGTCTCGGTAGTCAGGCGGCTGTCCCGCACGAAGCTGCTGAACGAGGGCATGGCGATGCCCAGCAGAACCGCCGCCACCGTCAGCGTTACCAACAATTCGATGAGAGTGAAGCCTCGCGAGGAAAAACGCTGCCTAGCGCGCAAAGATTGCACGCTCGCGCCGACGACCAGCCTGGAGCTCATACCGCTCATGGCGATACCCTAGCGGCCGAACCTTGCGCCAAGCTAGCGACGCCTCTGTGCTCACCTCAAACTGTGATGGACCTCACAGCCGCAGATTCTTATGTCAATGGGTGTCAGGTGCAGCGACCTTGACTTAACTGCTTCGGTAGCGCGACACCGCGCACTCAATAATGACCGCCTGGCGTTAAGTGCGGCCCTCCGGAGCCGCCGCCTGTCCTCTCGGCGCTTGAGTGGACGGTATCGGCAGGCGGGCGCAGTATGGCGCCATGCCTCGCTCAGCCATGCCTCTTCCCGGTAACGCTTCCTACCGTAGGGGGCTGCCAGCATTCGTCGCCATCACCGCGGTCCCGATGCTCGCGGGTGGCCTTCAGATCGCCCATGCCGGCGGCCTCGGGTTGAAACCCGGCCTCTGGGAGGTGCGGCTGGTGCGGCAGATCGTGGATGGCAATGACGTCTCGGCACAGCTGACCGAGTCCGTTGCCAAGGCGCAGACCGCGCTATCCAAACTGTCGCCCGAGGCGCGCGCGCGCGCAGAGGAAAGGTTCCATCCGGGCCATGACGCCGGCGGCAACTCGAGCTTTCGCATCTGCCTGACCCCCGCCATGGCGGCCAGTGATTTGCCAGTTTTGGACAAGGACGGCAGGTGCCGCCCGGCGATGCTGTCGCAACGCGGCCGTCAGGTAAATTTTCGCATTCAATGCCGTGCGGATGGAACGCTGGTCAAAGGGCAAGGCCGCGCCGTCAGGACCGGCGGACTCATCGCCGCTACCAGCGATGTCGTCACCCGGGCAGCTGACGGCTCGACGCACACGCTGCACAACGAAAGCCAGATGCAGTACCTGAGTGCCGACTGCGGCAAGCTGCCGCCACCGGTGACAACCGCGACTGTGCCGGGCAAGCCGTAATAGCGAAACGCGGCTGATCAGGCGCCTGTCGGCCCCTCCTCAACCCCTGTCGGCCCCTCGCTCGAGTTTGCGTCCGTGTCTCGCCGGCCGGACAAACTACTGCGCGCCTCCTATACTGCGCTGCAGGGCACGGGGGATTTGTCATGTACATGCGGATTCGACGCTCGCCGCTTCACACGAGGCTCTTGGTGGCACTGGGTGCAGGGGTCATCGCATTGACGGGCGCGGTCGCTGCCCGCGCGGCTGGGGCGATGTTCCCGGTGGCCCCCCGGACAGTTGCTCCCGCCAACGTCTGGCGACCCCGGTTTGGCATGGGGGTTTCTGCGCCATCGCCGGAGCGGCGCATTCCGGAAGGACACGGCGGGTTTCGCCCGAACTACGGGGCTCAGAGCTTCACCCCCCGCCGCCTCTACGCTCCCAGCTCAGGCTATTGGAGCCATGCGCTGCCCCTCCGGCCGAGCTTTGCCATCGCACGTCATCCCGGGAAGATCGGCATGATCGTCGCCGCGGTCATGATCAATGGCAAGGGACCTTTTCGCTTCATGCTCGATACCGGAGCGACCCGCACGGTGCTCTCGAGCGCCACGGCTGCAAAGCTCGCGCTCAAGTCGACTCCCGGTGACCAGATCCTCGTGCAAGGTGTCAGCGGTGTCTCGTCCGTGCCGCTCGTACACATTGCTTCGGTGGCCAGTGGCTCGCTGCAGATCAGCGATGTCAGCGCCCCGGTGCTATCCGGACCCGTGCTCGACGGCGTCGACGGCATTCTTGGCATGGATGGGCTCTCGGGCATGCGCCTCACGGCTGACTTCGTGCGCGACCAGGTCGTCATCAGCCACTCTTCCGGCGCATCTGCGCCCGCGCTCTACGCCGTGCAAGGACGCTTCGTCTCGCAACGGCTGCTGCTCGTGCAGGGCCGCATCAATGGCATCTCGACGGCGGTGGTCGTCGACACCGGTGCGACCCACTCGCTGGGCAACCAGGCGTTGCTCACGGCCTTGGCGGCGCATGGCCATCAGCCCGCCGTCATCTATTCGGCGAAGTACGGCGTGGTCGATGCCACCAACACGAATCAGCCGGGCGGCGTCCGTCGCATCCCCGCACTGCAGTTTGGAGACGCCACCATCGATAATCTGCAGCTGACCTTCGGCGATTACGCGATCTTCAAGACCTGGGGACTGCAGGGCAAGCCGGCGCTGCTGCTCGGCATGGACGTGCTGGGAACCTTGGCCGATTTCAGCATCGACTACCGCCGCGCCGAGCTTCAGGTACTGCCCTGGCCAAACAGTTGATCAGGCCAAACAGCTGATCAGGCGTCGAGTTCGCGTTTTCGTCGCGCAATCACATAAGCGCCGGCAGCAAAAGCCAGCAACGGTCCTCCAAACCACAGCCACGCCCACGGGGTGACGACCCAGAGCGTCACCGGCGCCGACTCGCGCGTAGCGACATTGCGCGCATAGATGCGGTAATGATAGACGGGGCCGTGCGCCCCCCTATCCAAAAACTGCGGGCGCGTGACGAATGCGACGACTCTCCCGTTGCGCATGACTTGATAGTCATCGGCTTTGGAAGGAGCGCTGGGCCGCCACGCGATTCTGACTGCCCAATGACTGGATGCGGCATAGGCATCCACCGGCGCTGACGGCGGCCCTGCCTGCGGGTCGACCTGTTCGCTGCGCAACTCGGGTCGATCGAACGGGAAGCGCTCCTGCGCTACGCGCGGATCCACCAACTGATTAGTCAGCAGGTCTTCGAGCATGCTGATGTCGCGATTGTCCAGCACGATCCGGTAATCGGTGCCGTCCGGCAACTTGTCGCGATCTGCCCTGGGTGTGGCGTAGAACTCGAATATCTGGTCCAGAGTGTTGAACTCACCGCTGTGCATGAAGGTTTTCTGCAGCGCCACCTCGCGTAGCGAGGGTACCTTCATACGGCCATCATCCTGGTCGTCGCCGCTGACGATGCCGCGGCCCGGGTCTTCATAGGCCTCGCGCAAACCGATGTTGCGAAACATGTTGTTCGTGAACAGCGGCGGCGTATGGCAATCGTCGCACTGCGCATGTTGGAACACGGACAGGTCTCTGGCGATTGGTGACTCCGCAGATCTGCCCGTCTCGTTCCATTTGTCGTACGGCGTCTGGTCCGCCACCAGCGTTCGCTCATACGTCGCGATGGCGAATGCGATGCGCACCGGAGTGATGGCTGGATCGCCGAACGCCGCGCTGAACAACTGTGGATAGGAGCCGCGTGCGGCAATGGCAGCCGCGACGTCGGGGGGCAGGTGCTTGGCGAGAGCCAACGGAGTCGCTTGCGCCAGTTTACGCTCGATGCCCGTCCACGAGCGGTCGTCGTCGGCCATTTCGACCGGATTGACGATGGGCGCCACCGCCTGGGATTCCAGCGCTCCGCCGCTGGGGATCACGACGCGCCCGCTCACCGGATCGCGAAACTGCGAGGTCGCACGTCCATCCCAAAACAGGCTATCCGCCCAAAGCCCGCCGAAGTTCGAGGGGGCTGCGCGCGCACCCACCTGCGGTCCCCATCCGAACGCCGGGTCTTTGACCGCAACGCCTTTGCTGTTGCGATGAACAACCCCAGCCGATGCAAACACGTCGTCGTAATCGCCCATGCGGCCATCGTGCCCGGGACCCTGCGCGTGACGCCCATCCGCACCGCCGAAACGTGCCTGATGGCAGCTGCCGCAGGCCACCGTGTTGTCGAACGACAACTGCTCGTCCCAGAACAGGATTTTGCCCAATACCCGCTTGGCTTCGGTGATCGGATTTTCTTTGGGTACAGGAACTGGCGGCAGATCCGACGGATTCGAGGACACATCCGCGCCCAGACCGATGATCGGCAAGCTCAGCAGGCCCAAGGCCAGGCTGAGTAGCAGGCCGGACTTGACGCGCGAGCGGCCTTCTCGCTTGAGGATAACCGGGGTCGGCACCTGTGGTTGAGTCGGCACGGGCCACCAAATAGGTATCTGGAATGCGTATTTAGTATGTCATACTGATGGTCACCGCTCAACTACTGCACTCTCTTATGCGCCTCACTTACTTCACCGATTACGGCATGCGAGCGCTGATGCGCCTGGCAGGCGAGCCGGATCGCCTGTTTACCACCGAGGAGATCGCGCGTGAGTTTGGTATCTCCCGCCACCACCTGATGAAGGTCATCCACAGGCTGGCACTGGCCGGGGTTGTCGCGACGCAGAAGGGCGCGAGCGGTGGCTTTCGCCTGGCGAAACCCGCCGGCGAATTCACATTGGGAGAGCTCATTCGACGCCTGGAGTCCGATCAAGCATTGGTCGAATGCTTTCAGGCGGATGGAGGCGCGTGCGTCCTGACGTCCCGTTGCTTTTTCAGAGGTCGCCTGCACGCGGCCCGGGAAGCTTTTCTGCGCGAGCTCGACCGCAGCACGCTGGCCGACTGCGCCTGGCATCCTGCCACAGGATCGGCAGAGCCGACGGCTCGGCTTGACGTGAACGGACCATAGGTCCCCGGAAGCTATCATCGGGGCCCCGGCAGACGCACGCAGCGCGCCCGGTAATTTTCTCGCTCGTGCACTACAACTGCTGCTCGGGCAGCGCCAATCCGTAGAGCACACCGCCACGCACGGCGAACTCGTCAATCTCTGAGAAGCTCTTGCACTCGTGCAACCGCTGTACGCGTGCCATCCATCCCCGCCCAGCCCAGCCGCGTCGCCGATCAACCCGGCCGATACAACCGCTGAACCACGCGGTAGCACCTACTGCAGCGAGTCCGCGCAGTTAGGGGAGCAGCTCATGCATCGCATGCGTCAGGTTGGTCATGTGGTCGCAGTGGTTACGACGCTGTCTGCTCTGGTCGCCTGTGGTGGCGGCAGCTCCAGTAACAGCACCAATAGCAGCAGCAGCGGCGGCGGCGGCACGACGGCGTCCGCCATCTATACGATGACCCCGCTGGTGGCAAGCAGCAGCGCGATCACTGCGCTACAAACCGATGCCCATCTGGTCAATGCGTGGGGCCTGGCGTTCAACCCGACGGCCGATGCATGGATTGCAAACGCGGGCACTTCCACTTCCACCATCTACGATGGTAATGGAACTGCCATGGCGCCCTACTCCGGTGGTCCCTCCTCCATCGCCATTGCAGCTGGCACTTCCGGCACCGCCGAGCCGACCGGCGTCGTCTTTAATGCAACCTCGCAGTTCGTGATCAACTCTGGCGCCAACTCTGCTCCGGCCTCATTCCTGTTTGCGACCCTTGGCGGCACCATTGAAGGTTGGGCGCAGGGGGCCGATCCTAATAGCGCGGTAATCGCCTACGACGGCAGCGGGAAGGGCTCGATGTATACCGGGCTGACCATGGCAAAGGACAGCAGCGGCAACATCTTCCTATATGCGGCAGATTTCAAAAACGCAACCGTGGACGTCTTCACCGCCAGCTTCGCGCTGCAGCCCGTCGGCGGAGCCTTCTTCGACGCCGCAATCCCACCGGGCTATGCCCCCTACGGGATCCAGAATATTCCCGCCAGCAACGGCAGCGCACAAATTTACGTGACCTACGCGGAGCCAGCCAATACTGCCCAGCACGTGACCATGGGCGCAGGACTGGGCTATGTAGCCGTGTTTGATGCCGACGGAACACTGATCACAACTCTGGTCTCCAAGGGTGCGCTCAATGCCCCTTGGGGAGTGGCCCTTGCACCCAGCAATTTCGGCCCTCTGAGCGGTGCATTGCTGGTGGGCAACTTCGGCGATGGCGCCATCAACGCCTACAACCCCACGACCGGAGCCAGCATGGGGCCGCTCATGCTCACCAGCTCACAGCAACTATTCATCTCCGGTCTGTGGTCACTGCAATTCGGCAACGGCGTGAGCGGCAGCAGTCAACCCACCAACACCCTGTTCTTCACCGCAGGACCCAACGGCGAGGCCGCCGGCCAGTATGGCCGGATCGATATGACGGGCACCTACACGCCGCCGTCGAACGGTGGGGGCTCCATGGGGTACTGATCGCAGCGGCCAAAGCCCGCTGCCGGTCACTGAATCGCTGTCACAGCGATGAGGGCGTCACGGGCAGATCCGGATCCGGCCGCACCGTTCTCGAGAAGACCAGGAACAGCGCGCCGAGGGTCCCCGCAATCAGTAGTGTGCCGAGGAAGGGGTTGCGCCTGAAGAGCCGGCCCGCGCCGGGCACCAGGCGTGCACCAATCATCAGTGCCGTGATGCCACTCATCGTCTGTCCCAGTGCGGAGTCCGACTGCTTGATTTCCGCGGCTTTTCCCACAATCGTCCCCGCTTGCGCCAAAGTGTAGCCGGCGTCCGCCAAAGCACCGCTTTTGAGTTCCATCGCTCACCTCGGCTTAACTGCAGATCGCCGAACGATCGTAGCGCCCAGGAGTCAGGACGCTGTCGGATGAGAGCACCGGATCTCATCAGCTTGAAGATCAACGGAGCGAGGGTGCCGGCCGATGGGCGGCGCGCGCGGCGTGAGACCTTCCAATGGCCCGGACGCCTCCAGGGGCTATACTTCCTACCCTGATTGCCAGCGGAGGACGGGAAAATGCGGCGAGGAGTTCTAAGCTTGATCGCCATCGCGTCGCTCGGCGCTCTGGCATGGCTAGGTTTCGGCTCGCAATCGGTGCGCGCGCAGACGAAGGGCCCATCATTCGAGCTGACGGCCGATCATGTCGGTCTCAGTGTCCCGGATCTCGGAAAGTCCATCGACTGGTATGAGCAGATGCTCGGATTCCATCTCGTACGGCGCACGAATGGGAAGGGCATGCAAATCGCGCTGCTGCAGCGCGGCGGCTTTCACGTGGAGCTGTTTTCTCCCACGGACGGCCGCGCCATGCCCGACTACCGTCACGATCCGTCCGCCGATCTGCACGTCTACGGCATGAAGCACGTCGGGTTCGCGGTCAAGAATGTCAGGGCCGCCATTGCGGAGCTCAAGGCCAAGGGCGTCGAGGTTGCGCTCGGCCCGATCGAGAACAAGACGACGGTCTTCGCCTTCATAAGGGACAACTCGGGCATCCCTCTAGAGCTGATTCAGCACAAACAATGACCGGAAAGTGGCATACCGAGCCATCCAGCTAGGGCCGTTGGTACTTTCCGCTCTGATTGGGGTCGCGTACGCCCAACGCCCGCCTGCCGCGACTGTCGGTTCCGGTCCGCTCACTTACCACTCGCTCGCCGCAAATTTTCGCGTCGTCGTGGTCGCCAAAGGCTTGGTCCATCCGTGGGGCATGGCATTCTTGCCCGACGGATCGATTCTGGTCACTGAGCGGCCCGGTCGCCTCCGCATCATTCGCAACGGCGTACTCGATCCCACTCCGATCTCGGGCGTGCCGCAGGTGTACGCCCTCGGGGAACGAATGGATTACTCGACATCGCTCTGGATCCCCACTTCGCCCAGAATCACTATGTTTTTCTCTCCTACAACAAACCTGTACATCTCGGTCCCAACTATGTTCCTATCAGGCGCCGTGGACCCGCCGCCGTCAGAACGGCCATAGGTACCGGTAAAAAAGCGATGGCCGATGCCGTCGCGCGTGGCGTTTGGAACGGCCATGCCCTTACGGACGTCCATGATATTTTTGTTGATAACAACGCAATAGACGACAGTATCGCTCAAGACTCCGCCGTAAGAATCGCCTTCGGTCCAGACGGCAAGCTCTATATGGGCACTGGCGCTCCCAGCGCTCCGGCGAATTCCGGGAAATATGCCCACTCGAGAGGGGGACGCGCGCAGGACCCCACCAGCGACGGCGGCAAAGTTCTACGCCTCAATCCCGACGGCACCATTCCCCAGGACAATCCCTTCGTCGACAAGTCCGGCTATCGGCCGGAGATTTACACGATGGGCCATCGCAATATCACCGGCATGACTGCCGATCCATTCACGGGAGCGATCTGGGAGGCCGAAAACGGCCCGCTGGATGACGACAAGCTCATCATCCTTAAGCCTGGCGCAAATTATGGCTGGCCCATCGTGGGTGTCGGCTACGACTACAGCGGCGATCACATCGGCGGTCCCATTGCGCTTGGCGATCCTTCGGCCGTAAGTCCGGGCTACCTCACTGGCTATTTGCCGGGAATCGCGCAGCCCCTTCTCATCTGGGTTCCGTGTATCGCTCCTTCGGGCCTGGCATTCTACTCGGGCGAGCAGTTTCCGAAGTGGAAGGGCAATATCTTCGTCGGCGCACTGAAAGGTCAGTATCTCGAACGTATCGTCACCAACGATACTGGACCGATTAGCCGGGAACGATTGCTGGGGAATATGCACCAACGCATTCGCGATGTGCGCCAAGGGCCGGACGGCGATCTCTACGTCCTCACGGATGAGGATCAGGGCGCATTGTTGCGAATTGAGCCGGTCGAAGCACTCGAGCACCCGACATCACACCAATTCGGCAGATAACGCGCTCTCTTTATTGGTTCGATAGTTTTATTCGACCCTTTCACTTCTGAGTCGCCTTTGCCTCGGCTTTGGATTTCTCGCGATTGCGATGCGCAACAGCGCTCTCGCGCAGCGGACAACGGCGTTCACGCCGAGCGGTGACTTTGGGACGCAAACGTGGCATCTTCGGCGCCGGATTTATGGGGCCAAGGCGCAGACCATGGTACAGCCCCGAATATTTCAAGCAGTATGGCGATGACCATCGGATCTCTTCGTAATCCGGTGTGCTCCCATCTCTGAGGGGCGGCGCTCCCCCGGAGCAGTACGGTATGAGAGGCCTCGATGATTACCAGCTGGATACAGGGAAAGAGATCGTCAGCAAATCGTCATGACTCCCGTCTTACCAAGCTTGCCGCCGGCGAGCGAGCTGTTCACAAAGGCCAAGCTCGTCGGGCGGCACTGAACTTGCTCAGCCTTCCAGTGGTATTTCGGTCTGAGCGGGCGCGCCAGCTGTGCGCCGATCAGCCGGCGAAGGGGTACTACCTGGCCGGCTGCCCCGTGTGGAGCAAGCGCTGCTGAGGCGGAGGGGCAGCGCGGCCGGTGCTGCAGCGAGCGATCCCTCGCGCACTCGGCCCTTGAGCGCGCTGATCTGGTCGGCGGCCCTCGCCGTGTCCGTAGGCCACGCCGCGGAGCTGCCCGCTGCACCGGCCACAGGCTCCGCCTCGATCGCGGCCTTGCCGCGACCGAGCGTCGAGCCGGTGCGGATCGATTCGGCCGACGCACCCACGATCGACGGCGATCTATCCGATCCGGTCTGGGATCGCGCCGCGATCATCGACCGCTTCTACAGGATCACGCCCACTGCAGGGGCCACGCCATCGGAACGTACCGAGGTGCGACTGCTGTACGACCAAGATGCGCTGTTTATCGCGATCCACTGCTATGACGATCCCACGAAAATCATCGACACTGACAAGTCGCACGACGGTTTTGCACCGTCCGGAGATTTCGTGCGCGTCGACCTGGACCCGAAGCTCACTCGGCGCGACGGCTATGGTTTCGAGATCACTCCCCTCGGCGGCTATGGCGATGCAATTTTACAGAACAACACTGACTTTCTGATCCATTGGAACCTGGTCTGGCTCGCCAAGGCGCGCATCACCGCCGACGGCTGGACGGCGGAGATGGAGATCCCATTCCGCGAGCTTTCCTTCGATCCGCGGCAGACGACCTGGGGCCTGGACGTCATTCGCCAGATCAAGCGTAATGCCGAAACCGACGGTTGGGCACCGACCGCATCGAGCCTGTCAGCCAATGACGTCAGCGTCGCCGGCACCATGACGGGCATGCACGGGTTGTCCCAGGGTGTCGGCCTCGATGTGCAGCTCTACGGGGTGGCGAAGCTCGCGCACAGCACCGAGCCCTACGGCCAGACCGCAACTACGCTGAGCCCCAGCGGCAATTTCTTCTACAAGATTACCCCCTCGCTGACCGGCACCCTGACCTTCAACACCGACTTCTCCGATGCTCCGCTCGATCAGCGCCAGCTGAACACGTCGCGCTTCGCACTGTTTCAGCCCGAGGTACGCCAATTTTTCCTGCAGGATGCCGCGCAGTTCCAATTCGGTGGCCTGACCTTCGAAGATCTCAACCCAGGAGGACCTTCGCGCCAAACTACCGATAACAACGGCGAGCCGTTTTTCTCCCGCAGGATCGGACTGGTCGAGGGTGAGCAGGTCGGGGTCCTCGGTGGCGCCAAGGTCTCGGGCGACATACTCGGGGTGCGGGTGGGCGCCCTGAGCGTGCGTACCAAGGAAGGCCTTGGCGTCCCTGCGCAGACCCTGTCCGCAGCGCGGCTGGCGGCACCGCTCGGCCCCGGCCTGGAGGTTGGCCTGATCGGCACTCAGGGCGATCCTACCGGCCTGTCCCGCAATCAGCTCGTAGGCACCGACGTCAGTTATCTCAACACCGACATCGGCAGCGGCCAGCAGCTACGTGCCTCATCGTTCTTCGAGCGTACCGCCTCCAGTCTCGTCGGCGCCGATACCGCCTACGGCGGCAGCCTCTACCTGCCGAACGACCCCTGGAGCGGGGATATCGACTTCAAGCAGATCGGGGCGCAATTTGCCCCGGCACTGGGGTTCGCCAATCGGCTGGGCATCCGCCAATACACCGCACAGTTCAATCACCGCACGCACCTGGCGCACTCCGAACTCAACTGGTACGAGCTCGGCGCCGGCGGGTTCTACATCACCGGACTGCAGGGGGTATTGCAGTCACGCACGATTAGCGGATCGGGAGATCTATTCAATCGCGCAGGCGATGAGTTGGACGTGCACGTGCTCGACCGGCTCGAGAACATCCCGGAGCCCTTCATCCTGCCGGGCGGCGTGAACGTACCAGCCGGCCGATATCGCTGGGTGTACCTCAACCCGCACCTGAGCAGCTCCCAGGCGCGGCCGCTGTCGGTGACGCTCGACCTCAATTGTTGCCGAATATACGGCGGTCGATATTTGAATACTGATGTCACGTTCGATTACCGTCCGAACGGCACCTACGAGTTCAGCGTCGAGGACAACCGTCTGCATTTGCAGTTGCCCGGGGGCCGCGCCACGGTTCACGCGATCAATACTTCCGTCACGGTGAACTTCACAGCGGATATGCAGCTATCGACGCAGCTCCAATACGACAACATCAGCGACCACTTCGACCTGCTCGGACTGTTCGCGTGGCAGTACTCGCCGGGGCAGACCGTGCTGGTGTCGGTGGGGGAGGATGCGCTCGTGAACGGCTCGCTGCTGGCGCCGGCAGGCTCGCCGCGCACCATGGATGTACTGATCCGCCTGGGCCGCACTCTCCAATTCTAGCACTCGACATCGCACCGGCTCGGCGGATGACGCGCTCTCGTTATGGGTTTGATAGTTCGACACGCCGTCGCGAGCATTGCAGATCTAACTTCAAGGCGATTTCCGCTATCAGAGCATCAAGAACCTGTCTGCCGACCTGCTGCACAACGACGAAGCACTACGCCGTGCTTTCGTCGCGCCGGCGGCCAGATGTGGGCTGGTCGTCGCCGGGTACAGCGGGCGCGATGACAACGTCATGCAAATGCTGCGTGTGTCCATTGACCAGAGAGATTCGAACTCCCGGCCCCCTGGTTCGTAGGCGCAGTGGTGATTTAGCAGATCTTTATCTTTCAACCAGTTAGCAGGCCCGCCCTCCCCAAACAGGCACCGTGGCGCACGAAAGCACACTGAACGATATGTTTTTGCTACGTTACTGACTCGGAAGGCGTAGCTGATCCTGAGGATCAGCGGCACTTGACCTGATCGAGGAAGGAATTGTTTCTCTGCGACCGCTCGGGTCGAAGTGGCTACTGCAGCGTCGCTGAACACGCGGCCCCACCCGGCGACTGAGGGATTGCCGGTCAGCCGCCCCTACGAACGCGGCTCGGTCCTGCCTGCAGGTTCTTCGTTCCAGCCAATATGATCCCGGGATGATCATGCATTGGGTCCGAGGTGCTCCCCGCCAGTAGGTATACAGTGGCAGTGGCTGCGCGCGGCGGGGAGGCATATGAGCATGGAAGCAAGTGGATCCATGAGCGAGCTTTGGCTGAGGTGGCAAGGACAGGTCATCAATGGCGTGGGCCGCTTGGGAGGCTGTCTCGGGTACGCGGATCACAGCGGAGTTTTCTTAACGGAGTCTGCGGCGCGCAGACCCTCGGTCGTCGCAGTCAAGCTCATTCCCACCAATCGAGCCCTGACGGAAACTCTTTTGCCGCGATGGAAGCGGGCGGCCAGCCTCGCTCATCCTCGTTTGATCAGTATATGGGACTTTGGCGGGTGCCAGCTGGATTCGTTGCCTCATCTGTACGCCGTCATGGAATATGCCGAGCAGACGCTTGCTCAGGTATTGCTACGTCGTAGCCTGACGACCACCGAAGCGATCGAAATGCTGTTGCCCACGCTGGAGGCACTGGCATTCTTACACGGTCAAAACCTGGTCCAGGGACAGCTGAAGCCAGCCAACATACTGGTGGTGGGAGATCAGCTGAAGTTGGCCAGCGATACGATTCGCCGTGTTCGTGATGGGCCACCGAGGGCCCACAATCTCACGATATATGATCCTCCTGAAGTCCGTCAGGGAAGCAGTCCTGCTGCCGGCGATATCTGGGCATTGGGCATCACGCTTTTCGAAGCGCTTACCCGCCGGCAGCCGTCGGTCTTGGGCGAGCCCGGGGAAGCGCTCGCGCTGCCGGGCGATTTTCCCGCGGCGTTTGAGGACGTGGTAACTCGCTGCCTAAGCCTCAGTCCTCAGGCGCGTCCCAGCGTCACCGAGCTCATTGCTTGGGCCCGCGGTCATGCATCTCATGAAGCGCCGGTCCCGACTATCCCACCCGCGGCCCCCGCACAACTCGGGCCAGGAACACTCAAACCCGCAGACAGAGCCGCACCCCTGCGGGTGACTCCCGACGCGCCGAACTCCGGACCGACCAATTCACAGTCGGGAGAAAAGCGGCCACTACTTACCGCGTCAGTCGCAGCGGTTGTGATTCTGGCGTTGGCTTGGACCGGGGTGAACGTATTCAGAAAAGCTCATATCTCGGCCGCCCCTCAAGCCACCTCTCCAACCGCCGCCCCGCCGAGTGTTCCGGTTCCCGCAGAAACATTCGCGCCCACTCCGAAGGCAGCTGCACCCACGGCAGTCGAAGTGACGGGGGGGCCCTCTGCGCGGTCCAATCCCATGCCAGACCATGGCAAAGTAGCAACGTCACCTTCAGTGCTCCACGAGGATATCCCTGAGGTACCGCTCAGTGCCCGTCAAACGATCCACGGTCACATCAAGGTGTGGGTGCGAGTCATTGTCGATCAGGACGGCTCAGTATTGGAGACAGTCGCGGATCGAACCGGGCCGAGCAGGTATTTCCTGCGGCTCGCCATCGAAGCGGCAAAGAAATGGCAGTTTCCACCCGCTGAGTCTCCATCCCGACGATTGATGCAGGTGCGCTTCGACTTCAGCCGCGGCGGAACCACGGGGCACGCAGTCACACTTCAGTAGGGCTGAGTGCTGCAAGGTGACTTAGCAGCTTTTTATCTTTCAACCCAGTTAGCAGGCCCGCCCTCCCCTAAAGCATGCACCGTAACGCACGAAAAGGCACCAGACGCTACGTTTTTGCTACGTTATGGTAGTTAGCTGCCGGGACTCCGTTGCATTTGGCAGCACTGAGCACAACAGAGCGCCACTGATCCACGCAAAACTCACGCAATCCCCTGGCTATGGAACGGACACTCGAGCACCTGAAAGAGTCAGCAGGTAGAGACGTTCGTTTCCCACCGGAGCCCCCGGGAATGCCTTATCTTGTTAGGTCGACGGCCCCAGCCGACCGCGACTGGGCGAACCCATCCTGCCGCATAAGAACCGGGACGCCGCAACCAGTCCGCATCGCTGACCTGCGCCCCAGTGATCACCGTACCGCTCCGAGCGCCGTAACCCGCGAAGCTACTTCTCGCGCAACTCGGACCAAGGCCTCAACTAGGGCTTGATCCACCTCAAGGTGACCTTCGTACTCCGCCAAGTTGCGCTTGCGATGCGCCTGATCGAGCACTCGCCACAGTTCCGGTGGAAGCTTTACCGTGTGCTCAAGGCACTGGAAGACTGTATACCGGTTTTCGGATCTATAGCCATGCCAACGCAAGGCAGCCAACGAAAATGCGTGAGCAGCGTTGTAGGCGAGATCAAAGCGGCTATCCAGACTGAGGCCCTTCACCAGGGTGTCATTTAGCCGGGCATTCCCCGAGCGCAGTACCTTCGATCTCCGCTTGAGTCCCCGGCTCCGCCTTCAGCTGCCGGATACGGACGAGGTTATCCAGCGGCGCCAAGCTCATGTGCCTTCCCTATCAGAAGGATGTGCTCGCCCGCCAAAACCTTGGCTAGAAACGGGCTCTTCTCCTTCCGCCGGTGCTGGTATTCGTCGGGCGTGTACAACGTGACATTCAGTTTCCGCGAAATCAGGCGTTCCGCGGGAGAAAGCGCCGCGTACAGTTCCTCGAGCGTCAGCGAATCGGAAACGAACAGCAGGTCCAGGTCGCTGGCCGCCACCTCCAGCCCCTTTGCAACGGATCCGTAAACCAAGGCTAGCTCGATACGCGATGCAAGCGGCGCCAACGCGGCCCCGAGTGGCTCGGCCGCTCCAACCGTTTTAAGCACGATGCTATGCAGTTCCGCGAACAGAGGAGCCGACGGGTTGGCCTGAAAATAACGACGGCTGCCCTCCTTCGTGGCAGTGACGAGCCCGCTGTCTGTCAGCCGCCGGAGTTCCCGCTGAACTGCGCCCGAGCCTGAGCCTGTCAAATCGATCAGTTCATTCCCGAAAAAGCGCCGACTGGGCTGACCAAACAGCAACCCGAGCATGCGCTGCTGCGTCATCGAAAACAGCGCGCCGGCCAAGCGGCTCGGGGAACCCACCCTGCCTCTTTTTTGCTTGGTGCTGTCAGGAAGTGTTTTGACTTTCGGGAATCTGACGCGCATGCCCATATTGGGTATTATCATGCCCAATATGGGCATAGTCAAATTCAGAGATGCGCTGATGCCCTGGACCTACCGACCCGACCCAGATTGGGGGCTGTGGCTGCCAACTGTCGGGCCGGCTGCGCCGCTCGCCGCCACGTTGTGGGGTTCCGCGCATGACGTCGTGGTCACCGGCGGCTGCCGGCCAACTGGAGACATAGGCACCCTCAGATTGGCGGCAGAAGAGCGGTCATTCAGGCTGCAACCGGCCCCCGGCGGAAGCGCAAATTCACCTGATCACGAGATTTCTCCGCAAGCTCGGCCGTCAGAACTGGGTGAGCGTAAAGCTCGTTCCTGGTGAACCGTCGAATTGCAGAATGCATTGGCCGTATTTCCCGGTGTGCGCTTCGTACTGCAGCTTGGGATCAAACGCAAAGGCAACATAGCCCTTATCGCATATCAGCTTCACTTGTGAGATTGAACCCCGCGAAACGCTAACTCGGAAATGCGGCTTGAATAACAGGAGATGCCAATCGCTATCTTCAATGGTCCCTTCAACATCGTAGCTCTGGTTACTGTCTCGGACCATCTCAAGCTTTTCGAGTATCGAGGCCACTTGTGCAGCAGCACTAGGCTTGATTCCTGACTTCTCCAGGCGCCTCCCCAAATCCATCGCCCCACCGTAGTCCCGGATCTTTATATCAAGGTTGAACCAAACCAAAAGAGCCTCTGCGACCACGCCCTTGCTGAAGTATTGCGCCTCCGCCGGTGTACCCACAGCGCGCCGTAGCCCACTTAGTTGCTGCGAATCATCGCCCCAACGAGCGGCGTACAGGTAAGTTGCCAGTCCGTAGTAGGCATCTTCATACAAGGTCGTAATTTTGAGTCGTTCTAATGCAGCCTCAGCATTCGATTTATCGTTGGCCATGAGGGCGTGCTGGAATGCGGCATACGAGGCCGCAAAATCAGGTCGTGCACCCGGCTTGAAATTTCTATTGATAAATTTGTACGTCATTTCGGCGCCTGCCTCGATTGGCCTTCCATTTAGCGAGCCGGGCTCGAATGTCGATTCCTTCATGGCCTTAATAGCTAGATCTTCGAAGTGTTTGTTTCCGGTCGAGTCAAGGACCATGATCTCGAACGGCTTGCCGGTTGGATCCACCATGAAGCCGAGATGAACCCATCCCTCCCTTCCGTTGAGATTCTCCGAAAATGGGTAGTCGGGGGTGACCATGTGCTTTGGCAGCGGTCCGTGAAAAAGCTCAACCGGAAGCTGCTCTCCGGATGGGTTGGTTGCTGGAGTGCCAGCATGCGCTGCGAAACTGAATAGCGCCGAAAATGCACTTATTAATAGAACAATCGAAACTCTCTTCAGGGTCATCATCATGGGCCTGCCTTGTAGGTTACGAATTTGCGAAACCTACGATTCCCAAATAGCTCCAACGGCTGCTCCGGCAACGCAAAGCACAACAGAGCCAAAGCAATCGCCATTTTTCTATTCACAGGCCCTCCCCAAAGCGTTGGCGGAGCCCTTCTCCGCACCTCCAACGCGAAGATATCCAGGCCGCCAGAAGGTATGCGGCCGACGTCCTTGTGCACGAAGTATCGTGCTCCGCGTCACCGACTGACATCGCCCCATCCCCGCGCTTCGTCGCCGAGAAGCCTCGTGAGTCTACGGCCATCGTCACAGCAGCGCTCGCTAAATATAGCGACCGCTTGACGCGTGTGCGCGGAGTGTGGCGGAGCTTGTCCTGGACTCGGCCGCTAGGGCCGTTCAGTCTGATCGCTTGGCGGCAATTAGCTGATGAGCCCGCCAAGGGCTTATTCAAGCACGTAATTGTCGAACCCGGTTGCAACGCCGATGGCATGCCAGAAATCCTCATATACCAATCGGTAAGTCTCCTGCTCGGACCCGGAGGCTCCAAGAACATAGCGAGGCAGCAATAGATTTCCAGCACCCAGTTCACCGGCTGGATCTATGACGTTATTCCCGAGGCGCAACACGTTAACGGGCGCATCCACAACTATTTCCGCCTCGATTGCATAATCGACATTAACTACTCCGGCGGCGTTACGGAACCCTTTGGCCGCCTCAACAAGATTTACGGCAGATGAGAGGTACCAGCCCGCCGGAAAAAGATGGCGGTCGGGGAATTCCCTGGGTGTGGTAAATACACACTCCATTCGGATAGCGCCATCGCAAAACATACCCACGCGCAGATGCTTCCAGTCGTTGGTTTCCTCCAGCTCAGACCCGCGGATCGCCGGGCGCCAAGGACGCTGAGGACTAAATGGAAATGTCAGAACAAACCGGGCCTCGTTTGCACGTCCGGAATTTGCTCGGAGTGCAGCACTTCTAAAGGTCGGCCTATAGGCCTCAATGTTGTGCACTCTCTGGACATACACCGATTCCGTTGGCACCGCTGCAAACCGAAAGGAGAAGCGCCACGAGTCCCCATGGGGATGCTTTGAAAGCCAAGTTTGAAAGATCTGTCTCGCCTCTGCCAACTTTCTGTCAACCGCTTCTAAGCCTTTAGCGACGTTAAATGTTAGATCTTGAATCTGACGCATCGTCATCGGCAGTGTCTCGTGCTGTACCCGATGGTAGCAGTCTTTTGTGGTCTTCAACCTGTGAGGCGCCATACGCGACCGTGGTGTACGCATCACGATGACGCCGGAACCGTCGGCCTCAGTCGCAATTCCACGGACTTGCAGGGACGGCAGCGGTGGCTCAATGCATTCATTCGCCGCCTGCGATAGTCTGCGAGCGGCGTCGTCACACGCAGCGATTGGCGCTATCGCTTCAGCTTTGCCGGGCTGGGAGTCTTGAAGCTCGCGAACACCGATCAGTAAGTCACCGCCGTAAGAGTTGGCGAAAGCCACCACCGTAGCTAGCAACTGGTCTCGGCCATGTTCCTTGATGCGCCGATCGTCGCGCCAGGGATCTCGGCCAACCTCTTCCTTGTGCGGAATTGTCACCTTAAAGTCGATTTGCTCATCCTCGATGGCGACACCACACAAGGCATTAAGATCCACCGGTGAGAGTTCGCCGATGGGTTTATTGAGAGTTGGCATCTAAGTCCTTCAGCAGCTCACACGGCCACATCGCGAATTCGAGGAAACATTTTGCACGTTAGACCCGTCTTACGCACCACCGTCTGGCAGTGCTGGCGAAGTTGGCTGTCTCGACTGATAAAGAAATTGCAGTAACCTAATGGTGCAACCGCGTGCTGGAAATCGGCGGCGTGCGATTCGAGCGGCGCAAAGGAGTCATTAAGCCGGATCCGACTAAGGAGTTCCTCTGCTGCAACCGCAGGGCACTCTTTGTAAACGTTCGGAAGGTCACCCATCAGTTGATCTATCGCAGAATTGTTCGAATCAAGATCCAAGATCATCGCCAGATGCTCTCGGTCTATGACAGACTGCAGCGCCTTGTATTTCTCGCGCTTCCATGGCTCCCTGGCGCCCCTGATCGCTGCTGGCGTCTCACGTGCCGCATTGCGAATTCTTTCTATATTCCGGGGATCTTCGCGCAACTTGTACACCAATCCACGGAATGTTTCCGTTGAATCGTTCGGGACACCGAAACTTGCCATCATGCGTCCGACGCTTTCATGGAGTGCCTCCGGTAGCCGAGAGTTGATAGCCAGGTATAGCTCGAGTTCCTGCCGCTCAATGGCATGCGAATTGCCCATCCAAAGCGGGTCGAGCGAGTCGACAAAGTCACAGCACTGTTGCACGTGCGTATCATTGCTCGATCGGGCGAGTTCGTATCCGCACCAGGCGGACAGCACAAACCGCACTCCGGCTTTAGTCAACGCTCGCGCGGCAGCACGCTCATCAATAGCGTCGGACTTGGACGGGATGCCGGCGATGCTGGAAATGACGTTGTAATCTAAGTAGGCGTGCAATTGGGACATTGAATCCAACCCCTTTTGAAGCGCCAGAACCGCGGTTTCCGTCGGCGTAAACTTGAGCCCATGGCACCAGTTACTGCCAACACTGATTACGTCACAGTTCAAATTTGCTCCGACCAGTTGGCGGCAGAAGTGCTAGCCAACGCACTGAGAGCGCAGTCAGTGCCAGTGATCGTTCGCGGCTTCGGGGGCATTCCTGGCTTAGAGCAGGGCACTGAGGTGCGCGTCCCTGCGACGTTATTGCACAGGGCCAAGTGGATCATTGCTCAGCCAGCCCCGAGTGAAGAAGAACTCACCTTTTTAGCCACTGGTAAATTGCCCGGAAATGGCGACTCGGACGGCTAACGACCCGCTGCAGACGAATTGGATGGATGCTCTTGAGAAGCCGGATCAAGTGTGAATTCGGTCCCTGCTCGTTTGCGTTTCTGCGCTTAGCCTGTGCAAATGGCGAAGAACGCTACTGCTTCACTACACTAACGCGCCTTGGCAAAATGGGCTAAATCGGACCTTACAATCATCGACGCTACGGGTCGAGTCGTTCGACGTGTATCCGTTGGCGACCCGTACAAAGGGCTGAGAGGCGCTGACTTGATGGGCCTGGGTGCTCCGTTAGGCCAGCTTCAAGGCCTCGATCTTTCCGAGGCCTGCCTATATTGGGCGAGTCTGGGCGATGCGGATTTGAGCTTCGCTAATCTATCGAAGGCGGATTTGCGCGGCGCGACGCTCTGTCGCACGACTTGCCGCAGTACGAATTTTCGTCGCGCAAACATGGGCCGAGACAGTTTGGGCGGACGCACCGCCTTGCAGGGGGCTGACTTGAGTACAGCCGACCTGAGCGAGGCGATTCTGCAGGATGCCGTGTACGATGATTCAACCAAGTTTCCTCCAGGATTTGATCCCGAAGGGCGCGGGATGACGCACGTCGACGATTTGGCAATGAATGACCCTGCTCTGATTGTCGGCAGAAGGCGCGAGCCCTAGCGACCGGCAGTAGTCGAGCCTAATCCTGCTAGTAGCCAACGTCGGTTTTCTGATCTCACATGCTTCGACTATTGAAGCGACTTCACTGCTTTTGAAAAGGCGGGTAGATGAAGTTCGCGTTTGCGCTGTAGGTATTCGGCCTCCCCTAAGGGACCGATAACGGCTGCTGACGGATCCTGAATAGGCGAATCCTTTTGACGGTCGATGATGTAGTAGTTAGTTATCGCCCTGTTCCCGTTCGGATGCTGCTTCGCGACTAGAAAGCGCCCATCCCATCCGACGGCAAACACCGTACTGGCTATCCGACCGACGGAGGTGGATTTTGTCAGCTGGTAGTCGATGCTCATTTTCTCCTTTGTGTCGATCCAGAGCAGCTCGTACGGACCTCCCTTCCATTCAGTACCGGAGTCGAAGAGCCCGCAACCCACCAACGCGAAGATGCATACAATAATTCCCAGGCCTGCGGTTCGTCGGATCACCCGCTTCATTCGCCCGTTATCCATTTCTGGATGGTCGTAATGCTTCGCCAAAACTTCGCGGAGAATGCCACTTTAGCTCCCGTATATCAGCGTTCCTCACGAGCACAAGGTTTACTGCCTCAACGGCCGCGTGGGGAATGCGACGAAATGTCGAAAGGAATCTTGCCAGAACGCCCCCACGCTCGAGGGCGATAAACCAAACTTTCCCGGGAACGTAACCGATCGAGGCAAAATAGAGCCGCCCCTCAACGATGAACTTAACAGCCCATCCAAAGTCTTCGCTGCTTGGGGCAGCCGTTACAGTGTAGCCATCGGCGACCAGCTCCTGACCGAGCCAGACCGCCAAGTCGTCGCCGAAGCAACCGCGGTTCATAAACGTCTTCTTCGCGACCGTCGTGTTGAAATTGTCCGTTACGAAGGTAGCTATAGTGTCCACAAGGCGCTCTGGCCGGGCCCGGTTGCGATCTGAGGATCTGAGGATCTGAGGATCTGAGGATACCTTTTTCGAGCGGTGAAGCCGCCAACAGCCCCTTGACGTGAACGCGCAAGGCGTTGGCGATCCTCAGCATGAGAACGACGTACTCGCGGCCGGGCGCCGCAATCTGGTCGCCCTGATTAGTCGCTCGAGTCATCTGGTTTAGATTCCGCCCCACAGCGGCGAGCTCCGCGATCGTTCGCTTCAGAGCCAGGAATTCGTCCTTCGGAAGAGGTGCGAGCGACCGCAAGTGAGAACGCACCAGGACCGACACGTACGTCGCCGGCGCCATGTTCCGCGCATCGGCACGGTCGTTTAGAAGGATCTGATCCTCCGGCGCCAAACGAATCGTCAGCCGCGCATCGCGCGCAGGAGCCGGAGCCGACGCGGCTGTGGAGACCAGGCCTGTGGCACCCGTCAACATGAAATGGACGCACCGCTTCAGCAGCGCCGATTCGCTCAGATGCTGACTTTCCGCGAGCGCACGCAGCCGTGCCTTTGTCTCCGACGGTACGCGTGCTGCAATGAATTCATCAGCGCTCACGGCACCAATTGTTTAACAACAGCAGCCGAAAGGCGATCCTGCCTCGTTCGAGTTTCTGGTTATTTTCGACACAAACTCAGCAGAACGACCGATGTCCTGGCGTGTCAGCTCCCGAGGACTTCCCGCACGATCTCCGGCCGATGGGTGGCGATGGCCAGCAACGATCGAGCAGCCCCAGTGGGTCTACGCCGACCCTGCTCCCATTCCTGCAGGGTGCGTTTGGAGACACCCAACACGCTGGCGAATTTCTCCTGCGAGAGCCCCGAGCGCATCCGTGCCTCAAGGGCCTCCGGCACTTTGACGCGATGCACGCGCGACGCCTTGCCGGCCTTCATCTGGCGCACGGACTGCAGGAGCTCTGCGCCAATGTCGCGTCGTCGGTCACGCGCGATCAGTTCCTTTTCGGACATCTTAGCCATCGATAGTCTCCAGAATCTGCCTAAGCACGTCCGCTCCGATGGAGGCGCGCACGTTCTTGGCGTACATCACGAGTAGCCAAAGCTTCCCCTCCTCCAGTTGCCTGAAATAGATCACCCGCACGCCCCCACGCTTGCCACGGCCCGATACGCCCCACCGCACCTTGCGGCAGCCTCCAGACCCCTTGATGACGCGCCGGCGTCGGGATTGGCCGCGAGCCAGGCGCAAAACTCGCCGAACTCCTCTACGGTCCAATAATCCGGCCACAGCGCGCTGAAAATCTCTGTTTCAGCAATGGTAAGCACGGACGATCATTGTACGTCAATGCGGTACATACGGCAATGACGTATAGCGTCTACCCTCAAATGCTGAGTTTCTGGCGAAATTAACCAGAAACCCAAATAGCCGTTTCGCATCAATCGCGCCATATTTGAGACTGGACCTCCAGCGCAGCCATGCGACAGCACACCCCGACCGATCCGACCGATGCTCCGCAGGAACCTGCTATGCCGCCGGGATCCGCGAAGCCACCGGCACAGCTGTCACTCGACTTTTCAGCGGCTTCTGAGGCCCGGCGGCCGCGGCGCGCTACGCAGCCGGCATCGACCCCCTCCCATCGCTACCTCATCCGCCGTGAAGCCGCCGCCTACCTGCGCTGCAGCCTGCGCTTCCTGGACGGCATGGGGCTGACCTTCATCCGCAAGGGCCGCTGCAAGCTCTATGACCGCATTGATCTGGACACGCGCATGCAGCAGGATAAGTGCCGAGGGCGGGCCTGGAAGGAGAATCTATGGCCCGTGAACGTGGACTCTACCGCCGCAAGGACTCGCGGTATTGGTGGATCAACCTCGTTCTCCCGGATGGACGACGCATATGCCAGAGCACTGGGTGTATCCACTACCCCGCCGCCGAGGCCTTCGTTGTCCGACTGAAGAGCGAGGCGCTGGAAGCCCGGCAGCAGGGATTCCTCGGGAACATCGGCTGGCAGCAGGCTGTCGTGCGATATCTCGAGGAGTTCGCGGAGAAGAAGAGCTTCTCGGACGATCGTGATCATCTGCGAAAGCTCGACCCGTATCTGCGATCCCTGCAGCTGGATGCGGTCGATATGAACGCCTTACAACCTTTCATACGCGACCGGCGAGTAACGGATGGGGTATCGAACGCGACTATCAATCGCGCGCTGGAAGTGGTTCGAAGGATTCTGAACGTCGCGCACCAGGAGTGGCGCTGGCTCAGGGCGGTTCCGAAGATTCGCATGCTGAAGGAGCCGCGCCGCCGTGTCCGATTCCTGAGATGTGATGAGGCCGAGCGCTTGATCGGGCAATTGCCAGCTCACATGAAACCGATCGTGCGGTTTGCGCTAGCGACCGGCTGTCGGGCGGGCGAGATCCATGGGCTCGAGTGGAGCCGGGTGGACCTTGCGCGCAAGGTGGCCTGGCTCGATCACGGCACGACCAAGTCGGGCGAAGGCCGGGGCATTCCGCTGAATGCGGATGCGCTGGCGGCGCTCGAGGCGGTGCGAGGGCAGCACCCACGCTGGTGTTTCAGTTTCGCCGGTAAAAGGATCCAGAAGAGCTCTACAGCTTGGGAGAAGGCCAAGGGGCGCGCCGGCATTGAGGACTTCCGCTTCCACGACCTGAGGCACACCTGGGCCTCCTGGCACGTGCAGAGCGGCACCTCGCTGCCGGAGCTCATGGAGCTCGGCGGCTGGAAGTCGTACGAGATGGTGCTGCGCTATGCGCATCTCGCGCCGGAGAAGCTGAGCTCCGTCGCGAGCCGCATCGGGCAGCAACCGCCTCGCACCGAGGAGCCGGCGCGGCTCGATGACCCACCGCGTGGCGCAAACGTAGCGAACAACACTACGTTTTCGCTACGTTCGGTCCATTGAGTGGTCGCGATGCGCGCTAACTATTTGATTGATTGGCGCGCCCGGAGGGATTCGAACCCCCGACCCCCTGGTTCGTAGCCAGGTACTCTATCCAACTGAGCTACGGGCGCGGTGTGCTATGTCCGCCCTGGACAGGCGGACCGCCAGCGGAAGGTCGCGCATTCTAAGCGCTGAGAGCGGACACGTCCAGACGTATACTCGGCCTCATGGCCTCCGTCTTCGTCACCGGCTCTGCCGACGGGCTCGGGCTGCTCGCCGCACAACAGTTGCTGGTGCAGGGGCACGCCGTCAGCCTGCACGCCCGCAGTCCGGAGCGTGCCCGGGCGGCCCAACGCGCCGCACCCGAAGCCAAGGCAGTCATCGTCGGAGATGTCAGCAGCCTCGAGGGCATGCGCACCGTTGCCCGTCAAGCGAATGAGCTCGGCCGCTTCGACGCGGTGATCCACAACGTGGGTATAGGCTACGGCGAGCCCCGGCGTAGCGACACCGTCGATGGCTTCTCGCAGGTCTTTGCTGTCAATGTGCTTGCGCCCTACGTGCTGACAGCGCTGATGCACCGTCCCAGCCGACTCATCTACCTGAGCTCGGGGTTGCATCGGCGTGGGCGCGCCGACCTGTCCGATCCACAATGGACGGCGCGGCGCTGGGACGGACTGCAGGCCTACTCGGACAGCAAGCTCTTCGACGTCTGGCTCGCCTTCGGCATTGCGCGGCGCTGGCCCGATGTATTGAGCAATGCGCTGGAGCCCGGCTGGGTACCCACGCGCATGGGCGGGCCCGAAGCGCCCGACGATCTGACGCAGGGTGGCGAGACCCAGGCCTGGCTCGCAGTCAGCGACGACCCTACCGCCACCGTGAACGGGCAGTACTTCTATCATCGACGCCAGCGCGACCCGTCGCCGGCAACGCGCGACGAAACGCTGCAGAACACGCTGCTCGAGTACTGCGCACGAATTGCAGGCGTCGCGCTGACCTGACCTCAGGGCCCGGTTGGCGCTTAGCCCTCGGACATTTCCACATCCGGCACCGGCAGCGCGGCTGCCGCCTCCTCAAGCGCTGCCAGCTGCGCTTCGGCCGATTCTGCCGCCAGGATGAGCTTGCCACTGCCATGCTCGAGCAACCAGGCAAACTCATCGGCACTGACGGGCTTGCTGTGCAGATATCCCTGTGATTGATTACAGGCAACGTGCCACAGGAAATCAAGCTGTGCCTGCTTCTCGACGCCCTCGGCAACGGCGCTCAGGCCAAACGCACGCGCCAGCGTAACGATCGTCTTGACCACGGCACGTCCAGCAGCTTCGTCCGGCGTCTGCCGGATGAAGCAACTGTCGATTTTCAGCACATCAATCGGCAACTGCGACAGCCTGCCGAGAGAGGAATAGCCCGTGCCGAAGTCATCGATGGCAATCTTCACACCCGTGCGGCGCAGGAGCTTGAGCTTCTGGATCTCCTCACCGCTCTCCTCATTCAACGCGGCTTCCGTCACCTCGATATCCAGCCCCCAGATCGAGTTGCTCCAGGGTTCCACCGCTTTGAGAAAATGCTGCGTGAAGTCCGCTCTCTGCAATTGCGTCGGCGAGACGTTTACGGCCACGCGCACCGGCGGTAGCCCGGTGTGCTGCCAGGCGCGGCAGTCGCGCGCGGCCTGCTCGATGACCCAGTCGCCCACAGCGGCACCGAGCCCGGTGGACTCGACTATCGGCAGAAAGGCACCCGGAGAGATCAGCCCACCCTGCGGATCGCGCCAGCGAATCAGCGCCTCGACTCCCTGAATGCGCCGTGTGATCACGTTGACCTTCGGTTGATAGTGCAGCTCGAATTCGCTGCGCTCCAGCGCCAGGCGCAACCGGTGTTCCATGGCGAGTCGCCCCACGCGCTGCGAATGTCGCTCAGCGTTAAAGTGCACCACTGGGGCGCCGGTAGTGCGCGCGTGCAGCAGCGCTGACTCCGCCCGCTGCAGCAGTGCTTCTGCGTTATTCGCATCCTGGGGATGCAACGCGACGCCGCAGCGTACCGCCACCGGAATCTCGCGCTCTTCGATGCGCAGTGGCTCATGGAAGAGTGCTTGCAGGTGTGCCGCCACGCTTGCAAGCATCTCGTCGGTCGACTCGGTAGGACGCTCATCCACCAGCGCGAAGGTGCCACCTCCAAGATGCGCCAACTGCTCACCCCGCGGCACGTGTTGCTTGAGTCGCGCGGCTACGTGCTGCAGCAGCAGATCCCCGGTGCGGCGACCAAACGAGTCATTGATGACACCGAGTTTCTCGATGTCGATCGCCAGCAGCGCGTGTCGACGCTTGCCCTTCGGGTCGAGCAGACGCTCCAGGCGCTCGCCGAACAGCGAGCGCTTGGCGAGCGCCGTCTGTGAGTCGAACAGCGACAGGAAGCGTACGGTATTGTCCTTCTGCATGAACTGCCAGGCAAAGGACAGGTTGCCGCCGACCTCCTGCAGCATGCGCAGCTCCTCATCGCCGACGACCTGTGTGTCTCGCGCGGCAAATAGCAGCACCCCCACCCCTGTGCCATCGACGGCCAGAGGCAGTGCGACGATCGAGCGTAGTCCAACCTGCCACAACAGCTGCTCGACCGATCCGGGCCTGTCGCGTGCCGCGGTCTCGTTACAGACCACGGCGCGGCCCAGCGAAAGCGCCCGACCGAGCAGGCTGTTTTGCTGTGAGAGAGCTTCGGCGCAGAGGCTGCGCAGCGATTCGCCGAGTGCCTCATCGCCTGCGTACCAGGCCACCGGCTGAATCTGTGGGTTGCCCCCGACCTTTGCCGAGGCGACCACGGCCGAGTACCCGCCGACGCTGACGCCCAATCGACAGCTCTCGCGCAGCAATTCCGCGCGATCGCGTATGCGAACGACCGCACCGTTGATGCCACTGAGCATGCGCAGCACGCGGTCGAGCCGCGCAATGTGCGCCTCCCGGCTCTGACGCTCGCTGGATTCCCGCACGGCACGACGAACCGCGGGCGCCAGGCGCGACAGATTACTCTTCAATACGTAGTCCACGACGCCCCGATGCAGCGCATCGATGGCGCGCTCCTCGCCCATCTTTCCCGAAACGAATATGAATGGGACCTGCGGCGCGAGCTCGCGTGCCACGGCGAGCGCCCCATAGCCGTCGAACCCTGGCAGATCGAAATCCGACAGGATGACCGCCGGTTCGAACGCCAACAGCGCCCGCCGCAGAGCCGCCTCGCTGTCCACGCGCTCGGCCAACACGGTCAGTCCTGCCCGACGCATCGAATGCAGCGCGAGCTCGGCGTCGGGCTCCAAATCCTCGACCATCAACACGCGGATGGGCGTGGAGTCCTCGCTATTCATGGGCCCTCTCCATGCGCCCGCTCATGCGTCCGTGCGCGTGCTGCTCGCCGCGCCGTTCAAGCGCGCAATCGCCTCCGGCACTAGCGCGGCGGCGGTGGGGCGGCAGAAGAGATAACCCTGCGCCTGCGCACAGCGCATACGGCGCAGCGCCTGCGCCTGTTCGGCGGTTTCGACTCCTTCGGCGACAACCGTCATGCCGAAGGCTTCGGCGAGTGAGACGACCGTCGACACCAGCAAGACGCCGTTGGCGGACTCGCTCATGCCCTGGATGAAGTAGCGGTCGATCTTGAGCGTGTCCACCGGCAGTCGCGCCAGCATACGCAGCGAAGAGTACCCGGTGCCAAAATCATCGATCGCGACGCCGATGCCGGCGGCCGAGAGCTCCTGGAGCTTGCGGATCGAAAGCTCCAGATCCTGCATCAACATGCTTTCGGTGATCTCGACGTCAATGACGGGCGGCTGTGCAGCTGCCGGCCGCACGCGCAGCAGCACGCGCTCGACGAAATCGCGCCGACGCAGCTGCAGCGGGGAGACATTGACGGCAATACGCACCGCGGTTTCGCCGCGCTGCCGCCAGGCGGCGGCATCGCGCACCGCCTGCTGCAGCACCCATTCGCCGACCTCGGCGATGGCGCCCGAGCGCTCCAGCAGCGGGATGAAAACTGCGGGCGAGACCAGGCCGTCCTGCGCATCCTGCCAGCGCAGCAGCGCTTCCAGGCCAACGACGCGGCCGCTCTGCAGGTCGACCTTCGGCTGATAATGCAGCAGCAGCTCGTTGCGATCGAGCGCCCCGGCCAGCCGCCCTTCCAGCGCAAGCTTACGGCTGTCTGGCCGCTGACGGATCGATGCGTAGGGCAGATAGCGCTCATTGTCCTCGCGTGCCGCCTTGAGCGCCGCTTCGGCACGCTGCACGAGCTCGTCGGCAGTCGTGGCATCCTGCGGGTGCTCCGCCATGCCGGCGCGCACGGCGGGACGAAGTTGCTGCGCCTCAATGTCGAACGGTTCGGCGAAGAGTTGCTCGACGACTGTCGGCAGCCGGCGCCCCGACTCCACGCTTGCCACCGCGCCGTCGCAATGAAGCGCAAAGGTGCCCGCGCCGAAGTACGCGATGCTCTCGCCGTCATGCGACTGCTTGAATCGCGCGGCGATTTGGGCGATGAGCTCGTCACCGATATAACGGCCGTAGGAGTCGTTGATGGCGCTGAGCTGCTGCACGTCGAACACCACCACGGTACATGCCGGGCGATCCATGCTGCCGAGCCATCGATCCAGGCGCTGGCAGAACGATGCGCGCTTGGCCAGCCCCGTGAGGCCGTCGTAGTAGGACAGGAACTGTACCGCCTCATCCTTCTGCAGATACTGCAGAGCAAAGCCGAGGTTTGCCGTGAGCTCTTCGAGCACCTGCCGCTCTGCGACGTCGAAGACGCCTGCCTGACGGCTCAGCAGCAGCAGCGTACCGACCGTCGTGCCGTCGACAGTCAGCGGCAGAGCGGCGATCGATCGGTAGCCCTGCGCCAGCAGTTGTGCGCGGTTCTGCTGCGACAGCCCTCCCTGTACGCTGCTCGCGCCGTGTTCCAACTGGGAGCCCGAGAGTTCGTTTTCAACCAGCGCCAACTCGGCGAGGTTTACGCCGCCCGTCTTGCCACCCGTCGCGGCGGCTTCGCTCTGCTGCAGAAGCGACTGCTCGACCGCGCGCAGCGCCATCAAGTTCTCTCCTGCGCATACCTCGCGTCGGGAGTGGGTTTCCGCGCCTTCCCGCAATCCAATGACGACGCGCTCATAGCCGCCCTGCTGAACGGCAATGCGACAGATCTCCTGCAGCAGCTCACCGCGCTCGTGTAGTCGCAGAATGGCCGAGCCCGTACTGCTGAGCATGCGATAGGTACGGGTCAGCCGCCGGAGCCGCGCCTCCTGCTCACGCCGCGCGGTGATGTCGCGATCGGTGCCGCGATAACCCAGCAACTCACCGCGATCATCCAGAATGGCGACCGCATTACGCTCGAGCCAGCGAGCCTGTCCATCTGCTGCCCGCCAGCAAGCCACCGCGCCCGTGAGCGGCTTCTGCCCCAGGGGCAGCAACGTCGCGGCTGCATCAGCCTCCGAGGGCATCAGAAACCTGCGGTAGTCCTGATCGATGAGCTCCGCCGGGTCGTAGCCCAGCATGGAGGTGACGGCTTTGCTGCAGAATCGAAAGTGGCCGCTTTGGTCGACTTCCCAGATCCAATCCTGGGAGGTCTCGACCGTATCGCGCAGACGCTGCTCGTTGTCACGCAGCTGTTGCTCTGCCTGCTGCTGCGAGCGCTTCAGGGCTGCTTCGGCCAGGGCACGCTCGATGGCGGTCGCCAACCGCGCCAGGTTTCCCTTGAGCACATAGTCGGTCGCCCCACGACGCAGGGCATCGATGGCGCGTTCCTCGCCGATCGTGCCGGACACGAAGATGAACGGTACGTCGGGCGCGCGCTCGACCGCGATCTGCAGCGCTCGCAGACCATCGAATTGCGGCATGGAAAAATCCGACAGGATCAGTTGCGGGCGACGCAGCTGCAGAGCACGGACGAAATCGTCTTCGCTATCCACCCGGTGTGCCTCACATTCGAGCTGCGCGCGTTTGAGGGCGCGCAGGATCAGCTCGGCATCGGCGGCAGTGTCCTCGACCATGACCAGACGGATGGGTTGCTTCATCAGGCGAGCGCTCCGCGGGTGGTATCCGGGCCCTCCGTCTGCCCATCGATCGCTGCTGCCGTCCCTGGTTGCCGGGCCGCATCGGCCCCCGTAATCGTCGCTGCCGCGAGCGGCAGCGCGAACGAAAAACTCGCACCGGCGCCGGGGGCGGCCTGCGCCCAGATGCGCCCGCCGTGACGCACGATGATCCGCTGCACGATTGCAAGTCCTACGCCCGTGCCGCTGAACTCCTCGGCGCCGTGCAGGCGACGGAATACACCGAAGAGCTTGTCGGCATGACGCATATCGAAACCCGCGCCATTGTCGGTGACCTGATAGACGGCCTCGGCCCCTTCGATGCGTCCCTCGACGCGCACCCGCGGATCGGCTCGCTTCGCGCTGTACTTGAGCGCGTTGCCGATCAGATTGCACCACACCTGACGCATGACGACGCCGTCCCCCGCGCAGGCGGGCAGGGCATCGATCTGAAGCGTGGGCGCAGGCCCGCTGTATGCAGCGAGCATCTCGCTGGCCGCTGCCTGCGCGAGCGCAGTCATGTCCAGCGGCGTGCACGCCAGCGGCTGGCGACCGACGCGCGAGAAGGCCAGCAGCCCGACGATGCGCTCGTCCATGCTGCGGCTGCCCTCACGGATGATCCCCGTGATGCGCTCGCCCTCGGCGCCCAGCTGTACTGCGAACTCCTCCTGCAGAATCTGAGTAAAGCCATCGATCGCCCGCAGCGGCGCGCGCAGGTCGTGCGAAATCGAGTAGGCGAACGCCTCCAGGTCCCGATAGGCGATCGCAAGCTCCTGGGATCGTATGCGCTCGCGCTCCTGCAGAATCGCATTCTCACGGCGCAGGCGCTGCAGATCCAGGGCACGCACCAGCACGGGCAGGATTGCGTTGAGCTTGAAGGGCTTGAGAATGTAATCGAGTGCGCCAGCTTTCATTGCCTCGACGGCGGTATCGATGGTGCCGTGGCCGGTCATGACGATCGCCCCGAGGGACGGATCGATGGCGCGTGCAGCGGCGATCAGTTCGATGCCGTCCATACCGGGCATCTTCAAATCGGTGAGCAGCAGCTCGTACTGCCCCGATTGTAGCTGCGCGAGCGCCTGCTGCGGCGAGCCGAAGCCCTGCGTCGCGTAACCCTCCATGCGCAGGGTGTCGCACAGCGCACGTAGCTGCGGGGCCTCGTCATCGACGATCAGCAAGCGCGGTGCGGCGGCCATCAGCGTCGCACCGTTCACGCCAGCTCCGCGAGTGCAGTGCGCAGATCGTTGAGCCGCGGCGGCTTGGCCAGCACCTTGCTGACGTGCGGAGGCATGTCATTGGCTGCGATCATGCGTTGACCCCAGCCAGTCAGCAGAATGATCGGCGTGGACGCGGACAGAGCGCGGATCGAAGCGGCGACCTTGCGTCCGTCCACGTGCGGCATGCCCAGGTCGGTCACGACGATGTCGAAGGGCTCGCCGCGCTTGAGTGCCGCGGCAAAGCTGTCGATGCCCGCCTGACCTCCGTGTGCCACGGCGATGAGGTGTCCATCCTCCTGCAGAGTGTCCTGCAGGGACTTGATCAGCAGCGGATCATCATCGACCAGCAGGATGCGCAGCCGCTGCGCCAACACGGCCGCAGCCGGCGCGCGACCCATCGACATCAATGCTGCCGTCTGCGCCGGGAAGCTCATGCGCACGGTCGTGCCGTGTCCCGGGGAGCTGTCAATGTCCAGCTCGGCACTGTGCCGCTGCACCATGCCATAAACCATGGCAAGCCCGAGGCCCGTGCCGCGCTCGCCCTTGGTGGTATAGAAGGGCTCCAGACAGCGCCGGCGCGTCTCTTCGTCCATGCCGACGCCCGAATCGGTAACCTCGATCAGCACGCGCGAGTCGCCTTGCGCGTCGGTGATCGAACGCGTGCGCAGCGAGAGCGTGCCGCCGGAGGGCATGGCGTCCACGGCGTTGAAGATCAGGTTCGTCAGCGCATCGCGAATCTCGTGTTCGGCGCCCATGATGTCGGGCAGGGCCTCGGCCAACTCGGTCCGCAGGTCCACCATGACCCCGCGCTGCTGGGGCTGGTCGTTCCAACGCGGACGCGTGAGCTCGAGCACCTGGCGGCCGGCCCGATTGAGATCGACGCGCTCGAGCGTCAACTGCGCCTCGCGTTCGCGATAGAACTCGCGCATCCGCGACACCGTACGGGCCACGTCCTCGATCGCGCGCTGGATCGTCGATAAGTAGCCGCGCGCCCGATCGCTCAGTCCCGGCTC
>DATNDE010000031.1:0-26555 GCA_035553315.1 Steroidobacteraceae bacterium | reverse complement strand
AGGTTTGACCTGCAGCGAGGCCCCCGCTACTCTCGTTCTGATGCGTATCGTGCTGATGGGTGCCCCGGGGGCGGGTAAGGGCACGCAGGCCCAACGCCTGGTCGAGCACTTTAAAATCCCTCAAATTTCCACCGGAGATCTGCTGCGGGAGGCCGTTGCCCGCGCTACGGCTCTGGGTGTGCGAGCCAAGGCCGCGATGGATTCCGGGGCCCTGGTCGCCGACGAGATCGTACTGGGCATGATCCGCGAGCGACTGGCCGAGCCCGATACCGCACGCGGCTTCATCCTCGACGGCTTTCCGCGCAATCTGGCGCAGGCGCAGGCGCTCTCGAGCATGCTGACCAATATTGGCAAGCCGCTCGATGCAGTGGTGCTGTTCGAAGTGGACTACGACGAGATCGTGCGACGCATCTCCGGCCGACGCAGCTGCCCGAAGTGCGGACGCGTGTTCAACATTCACACTCATGCGCTCGGTACACCACCGCGCTGCGATCGTTGCGAGGAGCATCCCGTGCTCGTGCAGCGCCGTGACGACGAGGAGGCGACGGTCAAGCGACGCCTGCAGGTCTATGAGGAGCAGACGCGGCCGCTCGCGCAGCACTATTCGGATCAGGGCCTGCTGCGCGTCGTGCAGGCTGACGCGCCGGTGGATGAGGTCACCTCGCGCCTGATCGCCGCGCTCGAGCAGCTGCCCGCCGCGCGGCACACGAACGCCTGACCTCTCCCAGTCGTAGGACCGTGAAGGATCGGCGGCACGGGGCACTGTGCCCGTGCGCTCGCGCGCGTCGCTAGAGGGCTTGCAGCAATCGCTCACCGATGACCGCGCGTCGCCAGCCCGAGAGCGGCCCCGCGTCGCGCTCGCCGGACACCAGGCGCTCCATGTCGCGACGCGTCGCCAGCACTTCGGGCGCGATGCCCAGCTCACGGCCGGTTTCGCGCGTCAGCTGTGCCAGGCGGCGCACGGTCTCGGTCTCAGCCGGGTCGGGCCGACGGCGCGAGACGAGTGGCGGCAAGCGTGCCGGCAGCGCCAGCGAGTCGATCAGCGCGAGAATCTCAGCGCCGCTGTGGCGCAGAACGCCCTCCGGCAGCTCGGCAATCGCAGCCAGCTGCTGCGTCGTGCGTGGCACGCTGCCGACGATGTCGCGTAGTACCGGGTCGGGCAGTATCCAGTTACGTGGGCGGTCGGCATCGATGGCGCGTTGCTCGCGCCATGCCGCCAGTGCCCGCGCCAGGCTGCGTCGGGCCTCGTCGAGGTCCCCAAAACCCTTGAGGCGCCGCCAGGCCTGCTGCGGATCGATTTGAAAGGACTGGCCGCCGTTGAGCTCAACCATTTCTTCCTCGAACCAGCTCCAGCGCCCCAGCTGCATCAGGCGCTGCTGCAGACGCGCTGCAAGCTCGGGCAGGTAGCGCACGTCATCGAGCGCGTAGTCGACCTGGGCCGCAGACAATGGACGACGTGACCAATCGGTACGCGTCTGACTTTTGTGCAGACTTCGGCCCAGCAGCGTCTGGGTGAGATCCGCATAGCCGATCTGCGCGGGCAGGCCTGCCAGTGCCGCGGCGATCTGCGTGTCGAAGACGCCGTCGAGCCCGCCGCTGACCGGCCAGAGGACCTCGAGATCCTGGCGCGCGGCATGCACGATCTTGCGCGTTGCGCTCGAGCGCATCACCGGCCGCAGCTCCGACAGATCGGTAAGCGCGAGCGTGTCGATGCACACGGCCTCACTGGACCAGGACAGTTGCAGCAGGCACAGCTGTGCAAAGTAGGTGCGCTCGCGCATGAACTCCGTATCGAGTCCGAGCTCGCGCTGCCCCGTAAGCGTCACGCACAACTGCGCAAAGGCTTGCGGCTCGCTGATAATCCCCGGCATGACGGATCTGTTCACCCTGGCGCGCATGTATGTCGATATCGCGCTGTGGCGGCGCGGCCCGCAGGACCTGCCGGCGGTCGGCATTCTACTGCCTCTGACGATTGGCGCTTATGTGTTGATCAGTGTGGCGATCGGCGAGGCGCTGCCCGAGCTGCGCGCGGGATGGGCGGCTCAGGTGCTGGCCGATACCGCCTTCATCGCGCTGTGGTACTGGGCGTTGCTGGCGCTGGCGAGGCGGCGCGAGCGCTACCTGCAGACCGCGGCGGCGCTGTTTGGCTTGCAGTGCGTGCTGGCCGCGCCCAGTATCGTATCGGCATGGTTGGTGCAGCGCTTTGCCCACAACCCGACCTGGCTGGCAGTCAGCTATGTCTGCGCGGTGTTGTTTCTGGTGTGGACCGTGGCGGCAATCGGTCACGTTCTGCGCGCTGCACTGGAGCGTTCGCTGACTTTCTGCGTGATACTGGCGTTCTCGCAAATGCTGGTCGAGGAGCTGGTGTTCCTCGCGGTGTTCACCACGCGGCACTGACTCGCTAGTTTCCCCATGCACATTCATATCCTCGGCATCTGCGGCACGTTCATGGGCGGTATCGCCGCGCTGGCGCGCGCCGCCGGGCATCGTGTCTCAGGTTGCGATCGCAACGTCTACCCCCCGATGAGCACGCAGCTCGCGGCCATTGGCATCGAGCTGCACGAAGGCTACGACGCCGAGCAGCTCGCCGTGCGGCCCGATCTGCTGCTGGTGGGCAATGTGATGACCCGCGGCATGCCGGTGATCGAGGCGATGCTCGATCGCGCTCTGCCCTACGCCTCCGGCCCGGAGTGGCTCTCGAGGGAGATGTTGCGCGAGCGCTGGGTGCTGGCCGTGGCCGGCACGCACGGCAAGACCACTACCACGAGCCTGCTTGCCTGGATCCTGCAGGACGCGGGGCGTGAGCCCGGTTTCCTGATTGGCGGGGTGCCGGCGAATTTCGGCATCAGCGCCCGCCTGGGCGGCGCGCCGCTGTTCGTCATCGAGGCCGACGAGTACGACACGGCCTTTTTCGACAAGCGCGCGAAGTTCGTTCACTACCATGCGCGTACGCTGGTGCTGAACAATCTGGAATACGACCATGCCGACATCTACCCGGACCTCGGTGCCATCGAGCGACAGTTCCAGCATCTGCTGCGTACGGTACCCGGCAGCGGACGCGTGCTCTGTCACGCCGGCGATCCGAGCCTCGAGCGCGTACTGGCGGCGGGCTGTTGGACGCCGGTCGAGCGCTTCGGCGCGACGCGTGGCGCGGGGGAGGCACCGCTGTGGAGCTACTCGAGCGAGCCGCACGGTGATTTCTCACGATTCCAGGTGCTGCAGGCCGGCCGCGCGGTCGGCGAGGTCGACTGGCCGCTGATCGGCGCGCACAACGCCGACAACGCCCTGGCGGCGCTGGCGGCCGCACATCATGCCGGCGTGCCCGTCGAGGCGGCGATTCGCTCGCTGTCGGGTTTCAAGGGCGTGGCTCGTCGCATGCAGCTCGCGGGCGAGGCGTACGGCGTGCGCATCTACGATGATTTCGCCCATCATCCGACGGCGATCGCCACGACGTTGCAGGGACTGCGCAGCCGGGTCGGTAGCGCACGCATCATTGCGGTGCTCGAGCCGCGCTCGGCCACCATGCGCCTGGGCGTGCATCGCGAGACGCTGGGCGCATCGCTGGCCGGCGCCGACGAGGTGTGGCTCTATGCGCCGAGCGACCTGGGCTGGGATGCGCGCGCGGCAGTCGCATCCCTCGGTGCGCGTGCCCACGTGGCCGAGCAGCACGAGGAGCTGCTGGCGGGCCTGCTCGCCACGGTTCAGCGCGGTGATCAGGTGCTCATCATGAGCAATGGCGGGTTCGGCGGTCTGCACAAGCGGCTGCTGCAGGCCCTGGCGCAGCTGCCGTCGCCGCGATCGGCCGGCGAGGCCACGCGTGTCGGGGACGCCTGAGGCCGCCGGTCACGCCGACACGAGCGCCGCCGCGGCGCACGACCTCGCGCTGTTTCCCCTGGGCGGGGTGCTGCTGCCCGGCGGGCTGCTGCCGCTGCGCATCTTCGAGCCTCGCTACCTGGATCTGCTCGGTCACTGCATGCGCGAGAATCAGGCCTTCGGAGTGGTGCTGATCACCAGCGGCACCGACACCGACTGCACCGTGCGTACTGCCGAGGTCGGCACTTCCGCGCGTGTGGTCGATTTTCAACCCATGCCGGATGGGCTGCTCGGGGTGCTGTGTCGCGGGGAAAAGCGTTTTCGCATCCTGGAGCGCAGCCAGCAGGCGAACGGCCTGAACCGCGCGCGAGTGCTGTGGCTGCCAGAGCGCTCCCCAGTGCCACCCGCACCTCGATTTGCGGCGCTGGTGGCGGCGCTGCGCCAGGCGATTGCGAGCCTGATCGGCTCGCAACGTCTGATCGAGCCGCACTACGAGGATGCCGGCTGGGTCAGCCATCGGCTGGCCGAGCTGCTGCCTCTGGATCCCGCGCTGCTGCAGCGCGTGCTGGAGCTCGATGACCCCGAGGCGCGGCTGCAGCTGCTCGCGCCACTGCTCGAGCAGGGCGCGTTGCGCTGAAGGGTTATGGGTGGTCGGCGCCGCGCGGTCGGGCGGTGACACGCGCTTCGCGGGCGAGGTTCGCTGGGGCGCAGGCGCTGCCGTCAGGCCGAGGCTGCCAGCGGCTCGCCGAGCGCGCTTTCTGCTTCCACCCAGACCAGCTCGCTGGTCAGGGTGCCGTCCGCCCGCAGATTCAGCAGCCGGTAGGCCGGGGGTCGGGTGTCGATCGCAAACTCGCTCGACTGGGGCAGGAACTGCGCCCCCGTGGAGGGCGTGCCCAGCAGCCGCACCCCTTGCCGATGTGAGTCAAAGGACTGATGCACGTGGCCCCAACTGATGGCGCGCACGCCGGGATAGCGCTCGAGCAGCGCCAGCAGCTCGACGGCATTGTCCAGTCCCAGCGCGTCGAGCCAGCGGCTCGCCATGTGCACCGGCTGGTGATGCAGACAGACCATGACGTGCCGGTCCGTGCCCTCCAGCGCCTCGCGCAGCCTGCGCATCTCGGAGGTGCCCAGGTGCCCCGCGGCGCGCCCTGGCACGCTGCTGTCGAGCAGCACCAATCGCCAGCGGCCCACATCGGCGTAGCCGCCGACCTGGAAGGGCGCTCGCGCCAGCGCGGCGCGCATGGTCCGCGCATCGTCATGATTGCCGGGTACGCAGTACACCGGCATGCCCAGCGAGCCGGTCAGGTGCTCGAAATGGGCATAGCCGCCCGGCTCATCGTTGACGATATCGCCGGTACAGAGCAGGCCCGCAAAGCCGCGCCGGGATGCGAGCGCATGCGTCATCACGCGCTGCAGACTCGCCAGCGTGTTCACGCCGCGCAGTCGACCGTTCGGGTCGGCGAACAGATGTGGGTCGGAGATCTGCAGCAATCGCACGTCATCGTTCATGACGAACATGTTACCTGCGCCGCGCTCGCGCGCGAGCGTGCCCTTCAAACGCTGTGTCATGGAGCACAAATGCGCGGGTGACGCAGCCCGCAGAATTATCGGCGCGCCGCCGGAGATGTTAAACGTGGCCGGCTTTGTTACCCAAAAGCGGGAACGTGTCGGAAAATGCCGACGCAGCTTTGTCGCGTTGCCGGGCGGGCGCCGGCTGGTAGACAATGCGCGCCCCCCTTCCTCCCCCCTGCAGCCGACGGGAGCTCATCCATGTCAACGGCCACGGTGCCTGCCCCCACGCGACGCGAGCTCGCCAACGTTTTGCGCGTGCTCGCCATGGATGCGGTTCAGCAGGCCAACTCCGGGCATGCCGGTGCGCCGATGGGCATGGCGGACATCGCCGAGGTGCTATGGCGCGATTTTCTCAAGCACAACCCGGCCAATCCGCGCTGGTGGGACCGTGACCGCTTCATTCTTTCCAACGGCCACGCCTGCATGCTGCTCTATGCGCTGCTGCATCTGACGGGCTATCCGGTCAGCATGGATGAGATCCGCCATTTCCGTCAGCTCGGCGCGCGCCTGGCCGGGCATCCCGAGCACGATCCGACCATCGGCATCGAGACGACCTCGGGACCGCTCGGGCAGGGCTTGGGCAACTCGGTCGGTTTCGCGCTGGCCGAAAAGATGCTGGCTGCGCAGTTCAATCGCCCCGGGCTGCCCATCGTCGATCACTACACCTATGTCTTCATGGGCGATGGCGACCTCATGGAGGGTATCTCCCACGAGGCCTGCTCGCTGGCCGGCACGCTCAAGCTCGGCAAGCTCATCGGCTTCTACGACGACAACGGCATCTCCATCGACGGCAAGGTCGCGGCCTGGTTTGCCGACGACACACCGCGGCGCTTCGAGGCCTATGGATGGCACGTGCAACGGGTCGACGGTATGGACGATGAGGCCGTCGCGACGGCGATCCGCGCCGCCCAGGCACAGACCGAGCGACCTTCGCTGATCTGTTGCAAGACCGTCATCGGCTGGGGAGCCCCGACCAAGGCGGGCACCAAGGCCGCGCACAGCGACCCGCTGGGTGTCGAGGAGATCGCGGGGGCCAAGAAGCGCATGGGCTGGACGGCCCCACCCTTCGAGGTGCCCGCGCCGCTGCGTGCCGCCTGGAATCACGAGGCAGAGGGCCGGGCAGCCGAAGCGCGCTGGCAGGAGCTGTTTGGGCGCTATCGACGAGCGTACCCGGAGCTGGCGGCTGAGTTCGAGCGTCGCATGCAGCCGGCGCTGCCCTCGGACTGGCTGCAAAAGGCGCAGGCGGCCCTGGCCGCCGCGCGCCAGGTGAGCGATGCGCAGGCGACGCGCAAGTCCTCCAAGGTGGTGCTGGACGTGCTGGGCAAGGCGCTGCCGGAGCTGTTTGGCGGCTCGGCGGATCTGACCACCTCGAACGAGACCTGGAGTGAGAGCTCGCGCGCGATCAGTGCGGCGGACTGCAGCGGCAATTATCTGCACTATGGCGTGCGCGAGTTCGGCATGACCGCGGCGATGAACGGACTGGCGCTGCATGGGGGCTTCATCCCCTATGGCGGCACCTTTCTGACCTTCTCGGACTATGCGCGCAATGCCGTGCGCATGGCGGCGCTCATGCACCAGCGCGTCATTCTGGTCTACAGTCACGACTCGATCGGTCTGGGCGAGGATGGTCCGACGCACCAGCCGATCGAGCAGCTGAACAGCCTGCGTGTGCTGCCGAACCTGACGCTGTGGCGTCCGGCCGATGCCGTCGAGACCGCGGTGGCCTGGTGCGCGGCCATCGAGCACGACAGCGGCCCCACGGCGCTGGCGCTCACGCGCCAGGGCGTAGCGCAGTTGCCGCGTGATGCGGCGGCGCTCGAGGGCATCGGTCGCGGCGGCTACGTGCTGCTGGACTGCCAGGGCACGCCCGAATGCATCGTCATCGCCACCGGCTCCGAGGTCGCGCTGGCGCTGCAGGCCGTCAAGAGCGCCCAGGGGGCCGGCCGTCGCGTGCGTCTGGTGTCCATGCCCTGCACGCAGCTGTTCGATGCGCAGGAGAGTGCCTGGCGCGAGGCCGTGCTGCCGCCGGCCGTGACGGCACGTATCGCGATGGAGGCCGGCAGCACGGGGCTCTGGTGGCGCTATGTGGGCCTTGCCGGCCGCGTCATCGGCATCGATCACTTCGGTGCCTCGGGCAAGGGACCCGATTTGTTGAAGAAATTTGGCTTCACGGCGGAGCACGTGCGCCAGACGATCGACGAGCTGATAGCGTTAAGGAGCGCAGCGTCATGAGTTTGAAGGTAGCCATCAACGGTTACGGCCGCATCGGCCGCAACATCCTGCGGGCCCTCTACGAGGGACAGTCCCGCGGGCAGCTGCAGATCGTCGCGATCAATGACCTCGCCGACGCCCAGACCAATGCGCACCTCACGCGCCACGACACGGTGCACGGCCGGTTTCGTCACGACGTGCGCGTCGACGGCGACGCCATGCTCGTCGACGGCGACCGCATCCAGGTGCTGGCCGAGCGCGATCCGGCCAAGCTGCCCTGGCGTCAGCTCGGCGTGCAGATGGTGCTCGAGTGCACGGGGCTGTTCACCAGCAAGGCCAAGGCGGCCAAGCACCTGGAGGGCGGGGCCGCCAAGGTGCTCATCTCCGCACCGGGAGGCGATGACGTCGACGCCACCGTCGTCTACGGCGTCAATGACAAGGTGCTGCGTGCCTCGCACACGGTGGTTTCCAATGCCTCGTGCACGACCAACTGCCTGGTGCCGCTCGCCAAGGTGCTGCACGACGGCATCGGCATCGTCGCGGGCCTGATGACCACGGTGCATTCCTACACCAATGATCAGGTGCTCACCGACGTCTATCACAAGGATCTGCGCCGGGCGCGTTCGGCCACGCATTCGATGATTCCGACCAAGACGGGCGCGGCGGCCGCGATCGGACTGGTGTTGCCGGAGCTGAAGGGAAAATTCGACGGTTTCTCGGTGCGCGTGCCGACGATCAACGTCTCACTGGTGGATTTGACCTTCACGCCACGACGAGCGACCAGTGTCAAAGAGGTCAATGAGCTGCTGCGCACCGCCGCCAACGGGCCGTTCAAGCACATCCTGGCCTATACCGAGGAGCAACTGGTCTCGGTCGACTACAACCACGATGCGCATTCGAGCATCTACGATGCGACCATGACCCGCATCATCGATGGCAACCTGGTGAAGGTATGTGCCTGGTACGACAACGAGTGGGGATTTTCCAATCGCATGATCGACACGGCGCTCGCCTGGTCGCGTGCGCCGGCATAGCGTGAGGTACCGCGCATGAAGCTGTTGCGCATGACGGAGCTGAATCTCAGCGGCAAGCGCGTGCTGATCCGCGAGGACCTGAACGTCCCCGTCGAGGCGGGCGTGGTGACGAGCGATGCGCGTATCCGCGCCGCCCTGCCCACCCTGCGGCTGGCGCTGGAGCAGGGCGCGCGTGTCATCGTGCTCTCGCATCTGGGGCGCCCCGAGGAAGGCAAGCCCGAGGCGCAGTACTCGCTCGCGCCGGTGGCCGCGCGTCTGTCGGAGCTGCTGGGGCGGCCGGTGCCGCTGGTCAGGGACTGGCTCGACGGCGTCGATTGCCCCGCTGGCAGCGCGGTGCTGTGCGAGAACGTGCGCTTCAACGTCGGGGAGAAGAAGGACCAGGAAGCCCTTGCGCGGCGCCTGGCCGCGCTCTGCGATGTATTCGTCATGGATGCCTTCGGCACGGCTCATCGTGCCGAGGCGAGCACCCATGGGGTGGCCCGCTTTGCGCCGATTGCCTGCGCCGGGCCGCTGCTGGTGACCGAGCTCGAGGCGCTCGAGCGCGCCCTGGCGCATCCGGCGCCTCCGACCGTGGCCATCGTTGCCGGCTCCAAGGTCTCCACCAAGCTCACGGTGCTCGAGGCGCTGCTCGAGAAGGTCGACAAGCTCATCGTCGGCGGGGGCATCGCCAATACCTTCCTGGCCGCGCGCGGCGTGAAGGTGGGCCGCTCGCTTTATGAGCGCGACATGCTCGACATCGCCTCGAAGCTGCTCGCGCGCGCCAGAGAGCGTGGCGCCGAGATTCCGCTGCCGGTGGACGTGGTGGTGGCGCGAGAGCGGGCCGCCACCGCGCACGCGGATGTCCGTCCGGTCGGCCGGGTGGCCAGTGACGAGATGATTCTCGACATCGGCCCGGATACCGCTGAGCAGTTCTGTCAGGTGCTCGAGTCGGCCGCCACCATCATCTGGAATGGCCCGGTGGGCGTATTCGAGTTCGATCAGTTCGGCGAGGGCACGCGCGCCATTGCCAATGCCATCGCGCGCAGCAAGGCGTTCTCATTGGCCGGCGGCGGCGATACGCTCGCCGCGATCGAGAAGTATGGCGTGGAGGACGGCATCTCCTACATCTCCACCGGAGGTGGTGCCTTCCTCGAGTTCGTCGAGGGCAAGCGCCTGCCAGCCGTCGCGGTGCTCGAGCAGCGCGCCTCTGTGACCTCCTCGGCCGCCTGAGCCGCCATGGATACTCAGCGCCGAACCAAGATCGTGGCAACGCTCGGCCCGGCCACCGACGAGCCGGGAGTGCTCACCGGGATGGTACGGGCCGGTCTGGACGTGGCACGGCTGAACTTCTCGCACGGTACGCGCGAGGCGCAGATCAAGCGCGTGGAGATGCTGCGCCAGGCTGCGCGTGACAATGACCGCTACGTGGGCATCCTCGCGGACCTTGCGGGTCCGAAGATCCGCATCGAGAGCTTTCGCGCGGGCAAGGTGCAGCTGGCCGAGGGCGCGCCCTTCGCGCTCGATACCGCGCTCGACCCGGCCGCGGGCAGTGAGACCGAGGTGGGCTGCGCCTACACGGATCTACCGGCCGACGTGCATGCGGGCGATACGCTGTTGCTGTCGGACGGGCAGATCGTGCTGGAGGCCGAAAAGGTCCACGGCACGCGCATCGAGTGCGTGGTGCGTGCGGGCGGCGAGCTCTCCAATCGCAAGGGCGTCAATCGCCAGGGCGGGGGCATTTCAGCCCCGGCGCTGACCGACAAGGATCTGGAGGACATCCGCCTCGCCGCCGAGCTGCAGGTGGATTATCTGGCCGTCTCCTTCGCGCGCGACGCCGACGATATGCGGCGAGCTCAGTCGGAGCTGCGCCGCTGGCGCGGCGAGGCGCGCGTGGTGGCCAAGATCGAGCGGCACGAAGCGCTCGACAACCTTGCCGGCATCCTCTCGGTGAGCGACGCCGTCATGGTGGCGCGCGGCGATCTGGGCGTGGAGATGGGCTACGCGGAGCTGACCGGCCTGCAGAAGACCATCATTCATCAGTCGCTGGCGCGCAATCGCGTGGTCATCACGGCCACGCAGATGATGGAATCGATGATTCAGAGCCCCATCCCCACGCGCGCCGAAGTCAGCGACGTGGCCAATGCGGTGCTCGACGGCACCGATGCCGTGATGCTCTCGGCGGAGACCGCGGCGGGCCGCTATCCGGTCAAAGCGGTGCAGGCGATGTCCGAGGTGATCCGCGGCGCAGAAAAATACCAGCTGGGCATCATTCGTCGCATGACACGTGCCGAGGAGGAGTTCGGCAACACCGAGGAGGCCATTGCCCGCGCGGTGATGTATACCGCCAATCATATGCGCGTGCGCGCGGTGGTCGCGCTGACCGAGTCCGGGATGACGCCCCTGTGGATGTCGCGGATCCGCTCGGACATGCCCATTTATGCATTCACGCGCCACGAGAGCACCCGGCGGCGGGTGACGCTGTACCGTGGGGTGTATGCCGTGCCCTTCGATATCGTGCATACCGAGACCGCGCGGATCTACAGCGCGATTTTCGACCGCCTGCTCGAGCTCGGCCTGGTGGATCTCAACGATCTGGTCATCCTCACCAAGGGGGAGCTGACCGGCGTCTCCGGCGGCACCAACTCGATGCAGATCCTGCGAGTAATCAAGTACTGAGCCCGCGCTGAAGTGAGAGCCGCATATATGCGGCGTTAAGGCGGACTTAGCTATCATGGCGGCATGGCCGAAGATGCTGTGGCCCGCCTGCGTCCCGCGCCCGCTGCGACGGTGGGGCTCATTTTGCCCGGCGGCGGGGCGCGCGCGGCCTACCAGGTCGGGGCGCTCAAGGCCATCGCCGAGCTGCTGCCGGGGGTGGCCAACCCGTTTCCCGTGATTGTCGGCACCTCCGCCGGAGCGGTCGCGGCTGCCGTGCTCGCGGCTGGCGCCTATCGCTGGCGCCGCGCGATTGCTGCGCTCGAGCAGGTGTGGGCCGCCTTCCACGTGCACCACGTCTTTCGAGTCGATCCGTTCAGCACGCTGCGAGCCGGTTCACATTGGCTGCTCTCGCTGCTCAGCGGCGGGGTGCTGATACGTCCGCCGTTGGCGTTGTTCGACAACAGCCCGCTGCGCGAGCTGCTTGCTCGCAGCATCGATTGGCGCAATTTGCAACGCAGCATCGAGCGCCGCGACCTGCGTGCTCTGGCGCTTTGCGCGACAAACTACACGACCGCCTCATCGGTTGCGTTCTTCCAGGGCGCCAGCGACATCGCCGGCTGGGTGCGCCAGCAACGTGTCGGTCGACCCACGCAACTGACGCTCGATCACGTCATGGCCAGTCTCGGCGTACCGTTCCTCTTTCCACCGGTGCACCTGGGCGATGGATTCTATGGCGATGGCGCCCAGCGCCAGCTCTGGCCGCTCAGCCCCGCCATCCATCTGGGCGCCGACCGGCTGCTGGTGATCGGCGTACGCGCCGAGCAGGGCGGCGGGGTGACGCCGCAGGCCGACCCGACCGCGCCGCCCACGCCCGGACAGCTGTTCGGCTACATGCTCGATACGCTGTTCATGGACCAGGTCTACGCGAACATCGAGCATGTGCAGCAGCTCAACCAGGTCGTGGAGGTCGCGCCGAGCGCGGTGCCGGGCATGCACAAGATCGCCACCATGGTGCTGGCGCCCAGCGCCGATCTGGGCGACATCGCGGCCTGGCATGCACGCAGCCTGCCGCGCAGCCTGCGTGCGCTGCTGCACGTGGCGGGCGCGCGCGGCAGCGGCGGTGCGCAACTCGCCAGCTATCTGCTGTTCGAGCAGGGCTTCACGCGCGAGCTGATCGAGCTCGGCTATCGCGACGCGCTGCGCCGCCGTGATGATCTCATCGCGTTTCTCGGCGGCGCACCGCTCGCCGCCACGTCGCTGGTGCCGGCGCTGCACCTGGTGTCCTCCGAGGAGGAGCGGCTGCGCTCGACGAGCTGAGCCGGCAACTCAAAAGTGGCCTTCCGTTGGGCGGCTTGCGAGAATGGTGTGAGCCGTTGCGCCATAAACGAACGGGAGCACCATGGAAGACGATCTGAAGAAGGCAGCGCTGGATTATCACCGCCTGCCTGTTCCGGGAAAGATCTCGCTCGCCCCGACCAAACCGCTCGTCAATCAGCGCGATCTGTCCCTGGCGTATTCGCCGGGCGTCGCGTGCGCGAGCATGGCCATCGCGGAGAATCCGCTCGAGGCGGCCAATCTCACCGCGCGCGCCAATCTGGTGGCGGTCATCACCAATGGCACCGCGGTGCTCGGGCTCGGCAATATCGGCGCACTCGCGGGCAAGCCCGTGATGGAAGGCAAGGGGTGCCTGTTCAAGAAATTCGCCGGCATCGATGTGTTCGACATCGAGATCAACGAGAGCGATCCGGACCGGCTCGTGGAGGTCATCGCTGCGCTCGAGCCGACTTTCGGCGGCATCAATCTCGAGGACATCAAGGCACCCGAGTGCTTCTATATCGAGAAGCGCTTGCGCGAGCGCATGAAGATTCCGGTGTTCCACGATGATCAGCACGGCACGGCCATCATCGTCGCGGCCGCGGTGCTCAATGGGCTTACCGTGGTCGGCAAGGACATCGCCAAGGTGCGCGTGGCCGTCTCGGGTGCGGGCGCCGCGGCCATCGCCTGTCTGGATCTGTTGCTGGCGCTGGGATTGTCGCGCGAGAACGTGCTGGTGGCCGACAGCAGCGGCGTGCTGCACGCGGATCGGCCCAACCTCGACGCCAACAAGCGTCGCTACGCGCAGCAGACCTCGGCGCGCACGCTCGCCGATATCGTTCAGAACGCGGACATCTTCCTCGGGCTCTCGGTACGCGATCTGCTCAAGCCCGAGATGGTGCGCAGCATGGCCGAGCGGCCGCTGATCCTGGCGCTGGCCAATCCGGATCCCGAAATCCGCCCGGAACTGGCCAAGCAGGCGCGGCCCGACTGCATCGTCTGCACGGGTCGCTCCGACTATCCCAACCAGGTGAACAATTCGCTGTGCTTCCCGTTCCTGTTCCGCGGCGCGCTGGATGTCGGGGCGACGCGCGTCAATCAGGAGATGATGCTCGCCTGCGTGCATGCGCTGGCCGAGCTGGCGCGCGCCGAGCAGTCCGACGTCGTGGCCGCCGCGTACGGCGCGGATGCCTCGCTGAGCTTCGGGCCCGACTTTCTCATTCCGCGGCCGTTCGATCCGCGGCTCATCACGCGCGTGGCGCCAGCCGTGGCGCAGGCGGCGATGGACAGCGGTGTCGCCACGATGTCGATCGCCGATATGGCCGCGTATCGGCACCGCCTGACGCAGTTCGTCTACGAGTCAGCCTCCGTGATGCAGCCGGTGTTCCTGGCCGCCAAGCGCAAACCCAAGCGAGTGGTTTTCTGCGAGGCCGAGGAGCCGCGCGTGCTGCAGGCCGTGCAGGTGGTGGTGGACGAGGGGCTGGCGCATCCGATCCTGGTCGGGCGCACCGAGCTCATCGCTGCGCGCATCGAGAAGCTCGGGCTGCGCCTGAAGCTCGGCAAGAACTGCGAAGGGGTGAATATTCTCTCCGACCCGCGCTATCGCGACTGCTGGAGCGAATACCACCGCCTCACCTGCCGCCAGGGGGTCTCCAGAGAGCTCGCGCAGGAGCAGATGCGCAGCCGCCCGACGCTGATCGGTGCCATGCTGCTACGGCGCGAAGAGGCCGATGCGATGCTCTGCGGTGCGGTCGGCGACTATCAGGATCATCTCGAATACATCCGCCGCGTCATCGGGCTGCGGCACGGTGCCACGGTGTTTGCGGCCATGCACCTGCTGGTCCTGCCCGATCGGCAGTTGTTCGTCTGCGATACACACGTCAATGAAGACCCGAGTGCCGCACAGATCGCCGAGATCACCCTGCTCGCGGCCGATCAGGTCCGCCACTTCGGTATGACTCCCAGCGTCGCGTTGCTGTCGCACTCGAGCTTTGGCAGCTCCAACGGCCCGAGCGCCCGCAAGATGCGCGAGGCGCTCGAACTGATCGTCGCGCGCGCGCCCAATCTGTCGGTGGAGGGAGAGATGCGTGCGGACATGGCGCTCTCCGCGGTAATCCGTCAGCACGAGTTCCCGGAGTCCCGTCTGCGCAGCAATGCGAATCTGCTCATCATGCCGAACGTCGATGCGGCCAACATCACCTTCAACGCCATGCGCATCGCCGCCGGCAGCGGCGCCGGGGTTGCCACGGTGGGCGGCATCCTGCTCGGGGCGGCTCGCCCGGCGCACATCATGACGGCCTCGGCCACCGTGCGGCGCATCGTCGACATGACCGCCTTTGCAGTCGCCGAGGCCGGTGCACAGCGGCGCAGCACCCGCGCAGCCGCCTATGCCGTGCCGACGCTGGGCCGCGTGCCGAGCGTCGGCTAGCCGCTCAGCGCCTTGCCGCGGCGATCCGGCAGCGCGCGAGCGCAGAGCTCATGGCGAAAACCCCTTCCAAGCCGATTTCCCCTGCAGCCTCGCTCGTGTTCAGCACCGGGGTCGGGCGCATCTGCCCCGGCTGTCGGCGGCCAGCCGCAGACTGCGTCTGTCGCACGGCCAGCGGCGCTGCGGCGGGGGCCCGCGCGAGCGGACCGGTGCGCGTCAGCCGTCAAACGCAGGGAAGGGCGGGCAAGGGCGTGACCGTGATCACCGGCCTGCCGCTGAAGCCCGCCGAGCTCGAGCAACTGGCCACCGAGCTCAAGCGTCGCTGCGGCAGCGGCGGCACGGTGCGCGAGGGCACCATCGAGATCCAGGGCGAGCACCGCGATACGCTCGTCGCCGAGCTCGAGCGGCGAGGCATCACGGCGAAGCGGGCGGGGGGATAGCGCCCGGCAGGGCTGCCTGGCCATCGCCGCGCGCCGGCGGCGGCACGCTCAGCAGCTTCATCGCATCCGGCAGCGCCGAGTGCCGTACCGTCACCTGAGGCCAGCGCTCGGCGATTCGCTCGGCGAGGCGCTCGGCAATGAACACCGAGCGATGCTGGCCGCCGGTACAGCCGATGGCCACCGTGAGATAGCGACGATTGGCGGCCTGGTGCTCGGGAATGCGCGCCTCGATGAACTGTGCGATCTGCTCGATGAAGGGCCGCACGCCGGCCTGCGCCTGAAGAAAGCGCACGACGGCCTCGTCGCGTCCGGTGAGTGCCCGCAGCGAGGGCTCCCAGTAGGGGTTGGGCAGCGAGCGGGCATCGAAGACGAAGTCGGCGTCGCCTGGAATGCCGTTCTTGAAGCCAAAGGATTCGAACAGGATCGACATGCGATCGCGCGGGCGCTGGCCGACGCGCCGATTGATGAGCTCGCGCAGCTCATGCACGCTCAGACGCGACGTATCGATGACCAGATCCGCGGCATTGATGACCGGCTCGAGCAGGTGGCGCTCCTGCTGGATGGCGGCCTGCAGGTCCGCTCCCTGGCGGCTGAGCGGATGCTTGCGACGCGTCTCGGCGAAGCGGCGCAGCAGCTCCTCGTCGCTCGCCACGAGGAAGATCATCTCGCAGTGGATGCCGCTGCGCTTGAGCTCGGCGATCAGGTCCGGCACCGTGCCGAGGTCCGCATCGGGATTGCGCGCATCCAGGCCGATCGCGGTGAGCTCATAGACCCCCGAGCCGCTGCGCACGGTGTGCGAGATGAAGGACTGCAGCAGCGTTGCCGGTATGTTGTCGACGCAGTAGTACTCGAGATCCTCGAGCGCGTGCAGCGCAACGCTCTTGCCCGAGCCGGACAGGCCGCTCAGAAAGATCAGGCGCACGGCTGCCTCGCACGCGCGTGCGCCGGTCTGCACGCCGTGCGGTGCCGCGCGGCGCGCAGACCGCAGCCTATCGCACTATAGTCGCGCGCTCTTTTGTGCCTGCTCGGCATGGTGGTCGGTCAGTTTTTCCTTGTGCTTGCGCACGCGCCGCTCGAGCTTGTCGGCCAGCGCGTCGATCGCCGCATACATGTCCCCGTCGGTGGCCAGCGCGTGCAGACTCTCGCCGCGCACGCGCAGCGTCGCCTCGGCTTTGTGCTCGAGCTTGTCGACGGTCAACACGATATGAGTATCGATCACCTGATCGAAGTGGCGCACGACGCGCGCCAGCCGCTTCTCCACGTAACTGCCGAGGGCCGGAGTGACTTCGATGTGATGACCCGTGATACTCATTTGCATGATGGATCTCCTGCTCGATATATCCTTTCCTGAATACTTTGAGCGCGCTCCCGCGATCTATTTGCCGTTGGCACGCCGCCGTTCATTGGACGGGGCGAGGCCCATGGTCTCGCGATATTTGGCGACCGTGCGGCGCGCCACCAGGATGCCCTCGCCCGAGAGGATCTCGGCGATGCGGCTGTCGGACAGCGGCGCACTGGGGTTTTCGTCGCGGATGAGCTTGCGGATCTTGGCACGGATCGCCGTGGAGGAGGTGCCCGAGCCGTCGCTGCCCTCGACCTGCGAGGAGAAGAAATAGCGCAGCTCGAACACGCCGCGCGGCGTGTGCATGTACTTGCCCGAGGTGACGCGCGAGACCGTCGATTCGTGCATGCTGATGGCGTCGGCGATGTCGCGCAGGATCATCGGCCGCATGTATTCCTCGCCGCGCTCGAGAAATTCGGTCTGCCGCTCGACGATCGAGCGGGCGACCTTGGTCAGCGTGTCGTTGCGGATCTCCAGGCTCTTGAGCAACCAGCGCGCCTCCTGCAGCTGCGCGCGCATGCTCGCGTGGCTGGCACTGCGGCCCACGAGACTGGCATAGGACTGATTCAGGCGCACGCGCGGCAGTGTCGCGGCATTGATCTCCACCGACCAGCCGCGCGGCGTACGCCGCACGAACACATCGGGCACCACGTATTCGGCTGAAGCGCCGCTGACCGCCGAGCCCGGACGCGGATTGCAGCTGCGCACCAGCGCCACGGCCGTCTCCAGTTCCCCGTCGGAGGTCTTGAGCTCGCGGCGCAGTGCCGTCAGTTCCCGTTCCGCCAGTAAGGCCAGATGGCTGTGCGCGATCGCCTTGGCGAGCGACAGCCCGGGCGTGCCCGCCTCGAGCTGCCCGAGCTGCAGCAGCAGGCATTCGCTCAGCGAGCGGGCGCCCACGCCGGCCGGGTCGAACAGCTGCACGATGACAAGCACCCGCTCGACTTCCTCGACGCTCGGGTCGATCTCGGGCTTGAGGCTTGCGCCAATGACGTCCAGCAGCTCGCTCAGATAGCCGTCGTCATTGATGGCATCGATGATCGCGCGGCCGATCGCGAGCTCCCAGGGCGCCAGGTGCGCCAGTTCCAGCTGCCAAAGCAGATGGTCGCGCAGCGATTGACCGCTGGCATCGACGAATTCCTGTTGACGATCCTCATCGCCGCCGTCGCCGCCGCTCCAGGGGTTCTCAGCGGCGCCGACCGGCTGATCGGCCCAGCTGTCGTCGACGACCTCGACCGAGGATTCCTCGGGGGGCGCCGCGGTTTCGGGCGCGGTTTCGGTGCTCGGCAGATTCTCGTAGGTGCCGCTCTCGGCGTCCTCGTCCTGCTCGAGCATGACATTGGACTCGAGCAACTCGCGGATGTGGGCCTGCAGCTCGATGGTCGGCAGTTGCAAGAGGCGAATCGCCTGTTGCAGCTGCGGCGTCATCGTCAGCTGCTGTCCGAGTTTCAGTTGTAGCGAGGGCTTGAGCATGAACCGTGCCGGATGGCATCCCGAAGCGTCCGCAGGGGGAGAGTCTACTCCCGGGGAAGTCGCTGAAAAATAAGGATTATCCGGCTAAAACCCTCCATTACAGGCGGAACGACTGACCCAAGTACACCTCACGGACTTGGGGGTTGGCAAGGACTTGCTCGGCGGAACCGGAAGCGATGACCACGCCGCGATCGACGATGTAGGCGCGACCGCACACGCCGAGGGTCTCGCGCACGTTGTGATCGGTGATCAGCACGCCGATGCCGCGCGCCGCGAGCTCGCGAATGATGCGCTGGATGTCGAGCACCGAGAGCGGGTCGACTCCCGCGAACGGCTCATCGAGCAGGATGAAGCGCGGCTCGGCCGCCAGCGCGCGTGCGATCTCGACGCGGCGGCGCTCGCCGCCCGACAACGCCAGGCCGCGCGTGTTGCGCACGTGGCTCACGCGCAGCTCCTCGAGCAGCTCCTCCAGGCGCTGTTCGCGTCCGGCGCGATCCAGCTCGCGGCGCAGCTCCAGAATCGCCAGGATGTTGTCGGCGACCGAGAGCTTGCGGAATACCGAGGCTTCCTGCGGCAGATAGCCGATGCCGAGGCGCGCGCGCTGATCGATCGACAGGGAGGTCAGATTGCGGTCGTCCAGACAGATGGAGCCTCCATCGGCGGCAATGAGCCCGACGATCATGTAGAACGCGGTGGTCTTGCCGGCGCCGTTGGGCCCGAGCAGGCCCACGACCTCGCCGGTGCGGATCTCCAGCGACAGATCGCGGACCACCTGGCGTGAGCGATAGCTCTTGGTGAGATGCTCGGCGGCCAGCCGTGTCATGAAGGTCCCGCGTTGCAACTGCTGGTGCTGCCCGGACGCGTGTTGCGGATCACGCCCTGGACGCGCGCATTGCCTCCCGGCTTGGCGCCTGCCTGCACGGTCTGGGTCTGCATGTCATACGTGACCAGCTGACTGGTGAGCTCGTTGCAGCCGTCGGTGAACCAGCTGTTGCCACTGAACTGCACCTGGTCGTGCATGGCGTCGTACGTAATCGAATCGGCGTGACCGCGAACGCTGACGTCCGCGAAGCCCGCTTTTGCACCGCCGGTGCCTTGCCCGGCGTTGCCGCCAGCGCTGCTCGCCGGTGCGGCTGCCGTGGCGCCCGTGGACGCAGCGGCGTTAGCGGCGCCGGCTTGCCGCTGAAACAGCGCCGGACTGCCCTGCGCATCGATCGAGACGATGCGTCCATCGACGATCCGCACCGTCGCCGTATCGGCGCGCAGCTCGCCACCGCTCATGTCGGCGCGGATGTGGCCGGTAAATACCCAGCGGCTGTTGCCCACTTCAGGGCCGTTCTCCTCGCCGCGGTCAGCCGTGATGTGGGCGATGCCACGCGTGGTATCGACGATCTCGGGATTGATCATCAGCATATGGGTGCGCGAGAGAATCAGTGAGGCGCCGGGCGCAGGTGAGTTCGCCCAGAAGCACAACGGCTCGTGGCAGGGTGGCGCTGGCGCGATGCTGAACAGCGGCGTGGCAGCGGAACTCAGTTGGCTCGCCGCCGCTGCCGCCGCTGACTGCGCGGACGGCGGGTTCGCGGGGGCCGCCGCGGAGGCTGCCAGCACAACGTCCGCCGCGGGTGCGAGCGCCAGCAGCGCCAGGACGAAGCGTGCCCGGGCGTGCATGTCAGCGCCGGATCGTGCCGTTGACGGCATGGAACAGCTCGACTTCGCCGCTCTTGAGGTCTGCGTGCATGCCGTGGCCACTCAGCAGGCTGCCGCCCCAATCGATACGAACCATGGCAGGCGTGGTGGCCAGTTGCTTCTGCATATCGACGTGTAGGGTGCTCGTCATGAAGTGAATCATGCGCTGGGAACCCTGCGGCGTACCACGGGCGTCGACCATGCCGGAGAGGTCGGCGTTCTGCGCGCTCTGCGGCAGCTGCCCCTGCTGCGCGGTGAGCACCCACGGAGTGGCGCCCGCGGGCTCGTAATGCAGCACCGGAGAGGTCAGGTAGATCGTACCATCCGGTACGGGCTGTGCGATGCGCTGCGCGTCGAGCGTGTAGAGCGGCTGGCCGTTGTCACCGGTCTCGATGATCTGCGCGCTGAGTGCCACAAACCCCGGTTCGGGCGCGGAAGCCTGCGCGGGCGTCGCCGCGGAATTGTTGCTGCCGGGCTCCTGCATATACAGCAGGACCGTGAGCACCGCCACGGCGAACAGCAGGAAGAGGATGCGTCCGATCACGGCTCGCGTCTCGCCGCCAGCAACCAATCGCAAACCTCGCGCACCGCGCCGAAGCCCCCGACGGCGCGCGTGCGTCGGTGCGCTGCGGCGAGCGCACTGGCATGCGCATCGGCCACTGCAATCGCCAGTCCCGCCCGCTGCATGATCGGCAGGTCGGGGACATCGTCGCCGAGACAGGCGCACTGCGCGGCCGTTACGCCCAGCTGCGCAATCAGGCGGCTGAATGCCGCTGCTTTATCCTCGATGCCCTGTTGCAGGTGCCGGATGCCCAACTCGCGGCAGCGGCGCTGCACGGCGGGCGAGCGGCGCCCGGAGATGACACCGACCTCGATCCCGGCGGCGAGCACGGCCCGGATGCCATGGCCATCGCGTACGTGGAAGACCTTGTCGCGCTCTCCATAGGGACCGTAGTGCAGTCGCCCATCGGTCAGCACGCCATCCACGTCCAGCACGAGCAGGCGGATGCTGGCGAGCGGCACGCCGCGAACGCCGCGGCCACGCGTTGCGGTGCGTGCACGCGGCGCGGTGCGCGTTGCCTTCGAAGCGGCCCCGGCCATCAGACCACCCCCGCGCGCATCAGGTCGTGTACGTTCAGCGCACCAATCAAGCGCCGTTCCGGATCCACCACCAGCAGGGCGGTAACGCGATGGTGCTCCATGAGCTGCGCCGCTGCCGTGGCAAGCTCATGTGGATCAATGATCCGACCCCCGCGCGTCATCACCTGGCTCATGCTGGCACCGTGCACGTCGATACGGCGATCGACCACGCGCCGCAGATCTCCGTCGGTGAACACCCCCACGACGCGGTCCAGCTCATCCAGCACTGCGGTAAGACCCAGGCCCTTGCGCGTCATCTCCAACAGGCCTTCGGCCAGCGGGGCGGTCAGTCGAATGCGCGGCAGTGCGTCACCGCGGCGCATGATGTCCTCTACGCGCATCAGCAGGCGTCTTCCCAGGCTGCCGCCCGGATGTGAGCGTGCGAAGTCCTCCGCGGAGAAGCCGCGCGCCTCCAGCAGTGCGACCGCCAGCGCATCGCCCATGACCAGGGTCGCCGTCGTGCTTGCCGTAGGCGCGAGGTTGTGTGGACAGGCCTCGGTCGACACGCCGACGTTCAGATGCACGTCGGCCGCGCGCGCCAGGGTCGACTCGGCATGGCCGGTCATGGCCACGAGCGGCAGGGCCAGGCGCTTCACATAGGGCAGAAGCCCCAGCACCTCGCTCGTCTCGCCGGAATTGGACAGCGCCAGCAGCACATCGCCGCGCGTCAGCATGCCGATGTCGCCGTGTCCGGCCTCGCCCGGATGCAGAAAAAAGGCCGGTGTACCGGTGCTCGAGAGCGTCGCGGCGATCTTGCGCGCCACATGACCGGACTTGCCCATGCCGGTGACCACGACACGGCCAAGGCAGCCGAGGCAGACGTGACAGGCCGCGGCAAAAGCGCCATCGAGCCGCTCGCTCATGGCCGTCAGACCCGCGATCTCCACCCCGAGCGTGCGCCGGGCCGAGGCGAGCAGGACGCTCTCGCCGGTCTGGCTCTGCTGCGGCTCGTGAGGAACTGTCATGCGCCTGGCGTCTTCCGGAAGGTGAGGTCGATCATGATAGCGCCTGCCGATGCCGTAAGATGGCTGTCATGGATCCGAACGCGGTTGCGGACCTCATCCGCCAGCACCTTCCCGATGCGCAGATCGATGTGCGCTCGGACGACAACACACACTATGCAACGCTGCTGGTGAGCACGGCGTTCGAGGGCCTGAAGGCCCTGGCGCGCCACCAGTTGGTGTATCGGGCGCTGGGCGAGCGCATGGGGCGGGAGATTCACGCACTGTCCATCGAGGCCTATACGCCGCAGGAGTGGCAGGCGCGCATGCAGGGCGCCGCCGGCCACACGCATGGATAAGCTGACGATCAGCGGCGGCATTGCCCTGGAAGGGGAAGTGCGCATCTCGGGCGCCAAGAACGCCACGCTGCCGATCCTGGCCGGCGCGCTGCTGGCCGATGGACCGGTCAGCATCGGCAATGTGCCGCATCTGCAGGACGTCACCACGACCATCGAGCTGCTCGGGCGCATGGGGGTTACCGTGACGCTCGATGAGCACATGCGCATCGAGGTGGATACGAGCTCGATCCGCGAATATTTCGCGCCCTACGAGCTGGTGAAGACGATGCGTGCCTCGATCCTGGTGCTCGGGCCGCTGCTGGCGCGCTTCGGACGTGCGGATGTGTCCTTGCCCGGCGGCTGCGCCATCGGTGCTCGTCCCGTGAACATCCACGTTGCGGGGCTACAGGCCCTCGGCGCCACCATCCACATCGAGGGCGGCTACATCCGCGCGCGCGCCGAGCGGCTGCGCGGTACGCGTCTGGTGCTGGACACGGTGACGGTGACCGGCACTGAGAACCTCATGATGGCTGCCGCGCTCGCCGAGGGCGAGACCATCATCGAGAACGCCGCGCGCGAGCCGGAGGTGGTGGACCTGGCGATGTTCATGAACGCCATGGGCGCAAAGGTCAGCGGTGCGGGGACCGACCGTATCGTCATCGAAGGGGTGCGCAAGCTCCACGGCGTGCACTACGACGTGCTGCCCGATCGCATCGAGGGCGGCACCTACCTGGTGGCCGGCGCGATCACCGCGGGCCGGGTGCGCATCAAGAATACGCGGCCTGATCACCTTGAATCGGTGCTGGTGAAGCTGCGCGAGGCCGGTGCGCGCGTGGACAGCGGCGAGAACTGGATCGAGGTGGACATGCGTCGGCGCCGCCCGCGCGCGGTGGACGTGCGCACCGCGCCCTATCCGGCCTTTCCCACCGACATGCAGGCGCAGTTTGCGGCGCTCGATGCGGTCGCCGAGGGCGTGGGCACCGTGGTCGAAACGATCTTCGAGAACCGCTTCATGCACATGCTGGAAATGCGTCGCATGGGCGCGGAGATCCGTCTGGAGGGCAACACCGCGATCATCCACGGCGTGCGTCGACTGACCGCCGCGCCGGTCATGGCCACGGACCTGCGCGCCTCCGCGAGCCTGGTGCTGGCCGGGCTGGTGGCCGAGGGCGACACCGAGATCGAGCGCATCTACCACATCGATCGCGGCTACGAGACCATCGAGGAGAAGCTCGCGCAGCTGGGCGCGCGCATCCGGCGCAGCCCGCAGGAGCCGGCCGCGCGTAACGGCACAAGAGGGGTGAGTACCGCCCGAAGCACGCTCACCACGGAACAATGAGGGGTCTCAAAACTGCGTTCATCTGACGAACGCATTTTTGAGACCCCTCACTGCTTCCTGGAATCGATACTTTGGGCGTGGCTCGCGCCTCCTGCCCCTGCGCTCAGCGGCCGGTTTGCAGGTTGCCCGGGCGCTCAGCCACCTCAAGATTCGCATCCAGCTCCGTGTTGCCGCGAATCAGATGCAGTGTCACGCTGCTGCCCGGCAAGCGCGTGGCGATCAGCTGCAGGCATTCCTGGGAGTGCTGTACGGGCTTGCCATCGATTGCGGTGATGATGTCGCCGATGCGCAGGTTGGCCGCCACCGCAGGGCTCTGCGGGTACATGCTCGCAATGACCACGCCGCCGCGCGACAGGCCCAGCTGATGCGCCTGCGCGTCGTCGATATCCCCGGGAACGATGCCGACCCAGCCACGAATCACGCGGCCGTGTGTCAGGATCTGCTTCATGACGCCGCGCACGAGATTGACCGGGATGGCAAAGCCGATGCCCTCGACAATCAGGTTGCCACTGTTGTTCAGCACCGCGGTGTTGATGCCGATCAGCTCCCCGCGCGCATCGATCAGCGCACCGCCGGAATTTCCGGCATTGATGGCGGCGTCGGTCTGAATGAAATTCTCGAAGGTCGCCACACCCAGCGACCGGCGCTCGGTGGCACTGACGATGCCATGCGTCACGGTCTGCCCGAGCCCGAGCGGGTCACCGATCGCCAGTACCGGATCGCCCACCTGCAGCATGTCGGAGCGGCCCAGCGGCATCACCGGCAGGTTCTTCAGCTGGATCGACAGCAGCGCGAGGTCCGTGTCCCGATCGCGCCCGACGACGCTGGCGGAGCTCACCCGACCGTCGGCCAGGTACACCATGATGCTGTCTGCGCCCTCGATGACATGGTTGTTGGTGATGACATGGCCGGCGGCGTCGACGATCACGCCCGAGCCCAGGGCACTCTCCATGCGCTGGCGATAGAACGGCTGCAGATCGCCGAACAGCGGCCCGAATGCGCCGGGCTGGATCTGCTCGGTCACGAGACGGCGGGTGGAGATGTTCACTACGGCGGGTGCGGCACGGCGTACCGCAGCCGCATAGGAGACGATGGTGTCGGGCCTCGCTGCCACGCTCGCCGCCGCATTGGCGGCGTTGCCGGAGGCCGCGTCCGCCGCCGGCTCGCCGGCCGCCGTGCCGTTGCCCGGGGCGCCAAGCGCGCCCGTGTCCGCACCGGCGGGGCCCGATGTGCCGCTGCTGCCGGCGTCGGCCGCAGTAGCCGACGTATCCGCGCTGGTCGCGGCGCGCACCTGCGGGGCCGGCGTGATCATGCCGGGACGCAGCAGCAGCTGCGGATGAATGAACACAATGACGAAGGCGAGGGCCAGGCCGCCGATGACGCTGCCGGCGATGAATAACGCGGCGCGGCCGAGCAGGGCGTAGGGTTTCATGGCGGCGGCCTCATGGCGGTTTCAGGCCTGTGCATAACGGTTCCTGCGCGTACGCGGCAGACAAGAGGGCGCAGAAGACAACACGCGGCCAGGCAGCGCCGACCGGTCGTGTATAATGCGATACTTCCTGACGTTTACGTAGCGTCCACACGTGTGCGCCCTTCAGGGGCCACGCGCCGGATGCCAGCGCGTATGAGAGAGCGATATGAGTGAAGTTGGCGTGATGGCAGCGCCCGCCGCTGCTGACCAGATCGATACGACCCGCAGGAAGTTCCTCACTTTCGCCACGGCTGGTCTGGCCGCGGTCGGCGCGGTGGCCACGGCGGTGCCCTTCGTCGAGTCCTGGAACCCTTCCGAGCGTGCCCGGGCGCTCGGTGCTCCGGTCGAGGTCGATCTGTCGAAGATGGAGGTCGGTCAGCTGATCACCGCCACCTGGCGCCGCCAGGTGATCTACATCGTGCGGCGCCCGCAGAGCCTCGTGGATGCGCTCGCGAAGAACAACGCCGAACTCAAGGATCCGGACTCCAAGGATTCGAACCAGCCTGCTTACGCGCAAAACGAGATGCGCTCGCGCACCGCGGAATTCCTGGTGATGATCGGCTACTGCACGCACCTGGGCTGTCTGCCCAAGGCTTTTTTCGATCCAGGTGATCCGGTGCTGGGCCCGACCTGGCCCGGTGGCTTTCGCTGCCCCTGTCACGGCTCGCGCTACGACATGGCCGGCCGCGTGTTCGACGGTGCCCCCGCGCCCTACAACCTGGTGGTGCCGCCCTATAGCTACCGCACTCCGACCACCCTGGTGGTCGGCCTGGACAATGCCGCCGCCGCCGCGGGGAACGCCTGATGCCTGATATTTCCGATCACAGATACGACCAGCAGCGCGGCGCCGCTGCAACTCAGGGCGGCTTGTGGGCCTGGATCAACAAGCGTTTCCCGGCCGAGAGCTTCATCCGCAGCCAGGCACTCGAGTATTACGCGCCGAAGAACTTCAACTTCTGGTACTTCTTCGGCTTCATTGCCGTGGTGGTGCTGGTCATCCAGCTGCTGACGGGCATCTTCCTGACGATGTTCTACAAGGTCGGAGAAGCCACGGCCTTCGACTCCGTGCAGTACATCATGCGCGAGGTCGACTTCGGTTGGCTGATCCGCTACATGCACTCGACGGGCGCCTCGGCGTTCTTCGCGGTGATCTACCTGCACATGTACCGCGGCCTGCTCTACGGCTCCTACAAGGCGCCGCGCGAGCTGCTGTGGCTGTTCGGCATGATCATCTACCTGGCGCTGATGGCTGAAGCGTTCATGGGCTACGTGCTGCCCTGGGGCAACATGTCCTACTGGGCGTGCCAGGTCATCATCAACATCTTCGGCACCATTCCGGTGATCGGTGGCGGGCTGGTGCTGTGGATCCGCGGTGACTACGGGGT
>DATNDE010000030.1:0-38411 GCA_035553315.1 Steroidobacteraceae bacterium | reverse complement strand
GTACGGCTGATGAGACGCGCCGGGTCGCCCACTGGGGGCGCCCGGCGCGCTGTCTGTCATTCCTGCGGTCAGGCAGTTGTGGGGCCCGGCCGACAAAGGCCGGCGATTCTAGGTAGCGCGGCGAGCATAGTCAATGCGCCGGCAACGCCGCGCGGATCAATGGGTACGGCCGTCCAGGGGCTGCGTCCAGACGGCCAGCGCATCAGGGTTGGCGCTGCCGCCTCGCGTGGTGCCCGCGGTCGCAGTGCGCGTGCCCGCACCGGCCGGACCGGCCTCGCTGGCACCATCGAGATATCGGCGCAGGCGAGCCAGATTCTCAGTGAGCTCGCCATGCGGACCGGTGCCCAACAGCCTGCGCAGCGCCTGCCTGGTGCGCCCTGGGATGATGCGCAGACTCACGTACAGGTGCAGCCTCGTCTGCCGGGCATCGATGGGCTCAAGCCATGCCATGCCCCACTGTGTGAGCGTCGAATCATCGGTCGTGCGCCAGGCAATCTGACGATTGGGTTGTAGCTCGGTGACCACAGCGGTCCACTCCAGCGGCCAACCCTGCGGATCGTGCACGCTCCATTGTGTTGCTCCATCGGCGCGATGGCGCAGGGCCCGCAGGGCCGGCAGCAGCGCCACCAGGCGGTCGCTGTTGTGCAGGGCCTCGTAGACACTTTCGACAGGTGCGTGCAGATGCAGCGTCTGGCAGACCTCGAGGGGGCGATTGCGATAGCGAGCTGGACGCCGTCGCGGCGTCGTGACACTGCGCAGCAGCAATGCGCTGCCGGCTGCGGCGCCCATCACCCCGAGGGTACCCCGCCGCCGCGATCCACCCACAAGCAGACTGCTGCCGGCCAGCGCCATCAGCAGCCGCAGCGCCGCCGTTGCGCCTGCCTCATCGGCTGGCCCGCGCAGTGCCCGGCGCGCACCGCCCTGCAGGGCGCTGACCTGCTGCGCCGATTCGTGCACTTCAAGCTCGTCGCGAATCGCGCCCACTCCGGCAACCTGCGCGATGGCGCGGCGCAGCGGCTCGTGTTCCCAAGCCAGCACGGCCCCGGTGAGCCGCACGGTGTGCTGCTCATCGGCGCTGACGTGCACGGCTCCCGGATGCGAGACCACGCGCCCCAGCCGAGCACGCACTCGCTCGACCAGCACGGTGGGGGCCACCTCGCCGCGGCGAATCCGCGCCGTGGCGCGCGCCCCCAGTCCGTAGACGCGATGTGCCAGGTCGCGCGAGGCCGCCTGCAGGCGAGAGACGCCGCGACGGGCTGCGCCGGCCGAGCGTTGGCCAACCTCGGCGCGCCGGCGGCGTCCGCTGCCGGCATCGAAGTAATACATCACCCCGGCAGCTGCGACGGCACCCGTCAAGGCACTGGCAAAGGACTCCAATCGTCTGCCCATGGTCCCGATCTCCGCGATGAGCGCTGCGATTCGCGAAGCAAGCTGCGTGCCGCAAGCGTCGGTGCGTCAACCTTCAGTATGCACCTCCCGGCGACGCGCCAGGGTGGGCTGCGTCAGCAGGTTTTTCCACCCCCGCACATTTTTACAGCGCGCACACGGTATGCTAAAGCGCATGCCCGGTCCCGACTCCCCTGCTGCCGATGCGGCGGCGCGTGTGCCGCCGGAGCCCGACTTCAGCTTCAACATCGGCGACGCCGAGGATTCCCTGGAGCGCATGCGCGAGCTGCTCGCGCGCTTTGGCGACATCTACCGCGTGTATTCGCCCGGACGGCGCCGCTACGCCTATGTGATCAATCATCCCGACGACGTGCGACGCGTGCTGGTCATCAATCACGCCAACTACGTCAAGGGCTTCGGTCTCGACCGCGTCAAAGTCCTCACGGGCAACGGGCTGGTCACCAGCGAGGGGGATTTCTGGCGCTCGCAGCGCGCCATGATGCAATCGATGTTCCAGCGCAAGAATCTCACGCGCTTTGCGGAATTCATCGCCGCGGCCAATGACCGGCTGCTGGCGCGCTGGGACCAGAAGGCCGCGACCGGCGAGCCCGTCAACGTGACCGATGAGCTCAGCGCACTGACCCTCGAGGTGATTCTGCGCGCCATCTTCGGCGAGGATCTGGATCGATTGGCGAACGCAACCGGTGAGCATCCGTTTCATTTCGTCGCCAGCGATCCCACCCGCGACCTGGGCTTTGCCTATCGCTTTCGGCAACTGCGCAGCCTGGTGGCGCAGCTCGCCACGCGCCGGCGCAGCGAAGTGGCCGAGCCGCAGGACTTTCTGGGCATGCTGGTCGCCGCGCGGCAGCGCAGCAGCGGTGCACCGATGGGCGAGCGCGAGCTCATCGATGAGGTCATGACGCTCATCATCGCGGGACACGAGACCGCGGCCAGTACCCTGAACTCGGCCTGGTACCTGCTCTCGCAGCACCCACAGGCCGAAGCGCAGCTACACGCGGAGCTCGACGCGGTCGGGGAGCTGCCGGCGCCGGATCTCGCGGCCACCGAGTCGCTACGCTACACCCGCGCGATGCTCACCGAGACGCTGCGGCTTTATCCGCCCGTGTGGCTGATCTCACGGCGCACGCTCGCAGCCGATGTACTGTCCGGTTACCCGATTCCAGCCGGCGTCGATGTGCTGCTCAGTCCCTACTTCGTGCAACGGCATGTGCAGTTCTGGAGCGAGCCGGAGGCGTTTCGACCCGAGCGACCGGAGACGGCGCAGGAGATCCGCCGCCCGCGCTGCGCCTTCATTGCCTTTTCTGCCGGTCCGCGCCATTGCGTCGGCGAGTCGATGGGAATGTTCGAGATGTGCGTACATCTCTATAAAATCGCGCGACGGCTGCGTCTGCGTCTTCCATCAGGTACGCCGATGGAGCTCGAGGCACAGATCAATTTGCGCTCGCGCGCCCCGCTGATGATGCGGCTGCAGCGGCGCTGAGCCGACGCCGCTCGCGGCCGTGCAGGCAACCCCGACCCCGCATCAAGGTCCTTCCAAGGCCGCCAGGTCGTCTGGCGTGTTGATGTTCTCGAAACAATTCGCCTCGCTGAAATGCACCTGCCGGGCGCCCAGCTGTTCAAGCAGACGCCACGTGGGCGGGTGATTGCCGCCGTGCAGCGCTTCCAAGACTCGCGGCAGCGCGCTCACCGGCCATAGCGCACAAAGTGGTTGGCGACCCTCGGCGGTCTGCGCCATGGCCGCGCCGTCGCCCGCAGCCTCGATCAACCGCGAAAATACATCCTCAGGCAGTCTCGGTACGTCGCACGGGCTGACGGCCAATGCACGGGCGCCCAGATCCAGCGCCCATCGCAGCCCGACTTTTACACCTGCCAGCGGGCCGAGCGGGTCACCCGGCTCGTCGTGCAGGACGCTGAGGCCCGCGGCGCGTGCCAGGGCCTGCGCCTGAGTGTTGGGCCTTGCATTGACGGCCACCGCGGTACAGCTGCGCTGCAGTCGACGCGCGGCCCATATCAGCAGCGGCTCCCCGGCGAAGATCGCGGCGGCTTTCTCCGAACCGAAGCGCACCGAGCGGCCACCGGCCAGTACCAGGCCGACGACATCCGAATGCGAGATGAGTGGATCCATGTTGTACGCTTGCGACCAGGATGATGAGTGTACTGGGCATTGCGGGCTGGAGCGGCTCGGGCAAGACGACATTGCTGACGCGACTGCTACCCCTGCTGCGCTCGCGCGGGCTGCGCGTCGCCACCCTCAAGCACGCTCATCATTCATTCGACGTCGACCTGCCGGGCAAGGATTCCTATGTACACCGCAAGGCGGGTGCCGGCGAGGTGATCATCTCGTCGGCCCGACGCTGGGTGCAGATGCATGAGATCGGCGAGGACGGCCGCGAAGCCACCCTGCCTGAACTGCTGGCAAGGTTATCGCCGTGCGATCTGGTGCTGGTTGAAGGCTTCAAGCGCGAGCGCTACCCGAAGATCGAGGTATTCCGTAGCGCTCTCGGCAAACCCCCTTTGTATGCTCAGGACGAGCTGATCGTGGCCATCGCCAGCGACCCGTTGCTGTCCGCTACACCCCTGCCGTGCGCGCATCTCGATGATATCCCCGCGGTCGCCGACCTCGTCGTAGCGAAGGCGCGGCCCATCGATGCGGTACTGGAAACGCTTGTAGCCTCAGTGGGTTAGCCCGCCTCCGGTGGGTCCGCACACCGGGCTGATCAGCACTTGCAGACCTGCGCAAGCCGCCCGCACTCAGTAAGATATCGCCATGCAAGACCGCGACAACCATGATGATGTGAGCCAGGTTCGGCGCTTCGATCACCCGGGTAAGGGCAGGGGCCGCGCCAGACCCGTACCCAAAGGCCGGCAGGTCGATCCTCACGCCCGAACTGCCATCGCAGCGTTACTGGCTGATGGGCCGCGCGAGCGGCATCTGCTGATCGAGTATCTGCACCTCATCCAGGACAGCTATGGACAGATCAGTGCAGCGCATTTGGCGGCGCTCGCCGACGAGATGCGTCTGTCCTTTGCGGAGGTGTACGAGACCGCCACGTTCTATGCGCATTTCGATGTCGTCAAGGAAGGCTCGGCGGCCATTCCCCCGGTGACGGTCCGGGTCTGCGACAGTCTGACCTGCTGCATGCTGGGCGCAGACCCGCTGCTGGCAGCGCTCAAGCAGGACCTGGGTGAGGCGGTGCGCGTGGTGCGCGCGCCCTGCGTGGGCCTGTGCGATCAGGGACCGGCCGTCGAGGTGGGTCACAACTTCCTGACACATGCGACGGTGGAGAGTGTCAAACACGCCGTCACTCACCGCGACACCCACCCGCATATTCCAGACTACGTCGACTTCGAGGCCTATCGTGCCGCGGGCGGTTACGTGATGCTCGAGCGCCTGCGTTCGGGTGCCCTGAGCGTCGAGCAGGTGCTCAAGGCCCTGGACGATGGCTCGCTGCGCGGCCTGGGCGGTGCGGGCTTCCCAGCGGGCCGCAAGTGGCGCTCGGTGCGCGGTGAGCCTGGCCCGCGGCTCATGGCGGTCAACGGCGATGAGGGCGAGCCCGGCACCTTCAAAGACCAGTTCTTCCTCAACAGCGACCCGCACCGCTTTCTCGAAGGCACCCTGATTGCCGCGTATGTCGTGGAAGCCACGGATGTGTACATCTACATCCGCGACGAATACCCCATCGCCCGCGAAATTCTCGCCACGGAGATCGCCAAGCTGCCTGCTGGCGGCCCCGTGCTGCATCTGCGTCGCGGTGCCGGTGCCTATATCTGCGGCGAGGAATCCTCGCTGATCGAATCGATCGAGGGAAAACGCGGGCTGCCACGTCATAAGCCGCCGTTTCCCTTCCAGGTCGGAATCTTTGGGCGGCCCACGCTCATCAATAATGTCGAGACACTCTATTGGGTGCGCGATCTGATTGAGAAGGGCGCGGACTGGTGGAAGAGCCACGGTCGCCATGGTCGGCTCGGACTGCGCTCCTATTCGGTATCCGGTCGCGTCAGCAGTCCGGGCGTCAAGATCGCCCCGGCCGGCATCACGGTGCAGGAGCTGATCGACGAATACTGCGGCGGCATGTGCGAGGGCCACGTTTTCACCGCCTATCTGCCCGGCGGCGCATCAGGCGGGATTCTGCCGGCCTCGATGCATGACATCCCGCTGGATTTCGGCACGTTGGAGAAATACGGCTGTTTCATCGGCTCGGCCGCCGTGATCATTCTCTCGCATCAGGACGATGTGCGGGCAGCGGCCCTTAATCTGATGCGCTTCTTCGAGGATGAGTCGTGTGGCCAGTGCACGCCGTGTCGCTCGGGCACGCAGAAAGCCCGCATGTTGATGGAAAAGCCGGCGTGGGACACCGCCCTGCTCGATGAGCTCGCGCAGTGCATGCGCGATGCGTCGATCTGTGGTCTGGGGCAGGCAGCCTCCAATCCGGTGACCAGCGTGATTCGTTATTTCCCCGAGCTGTTCTCGCGCCGCCAGGAGTCGCCATGAGCATCGATCCCAAGCAACCGCAAGGCCTGGCGGAACCACAGACGGGCCGGGCGCAGCCACAGACGGTGCGCGCCCCGACGCCCACGGATGCCGGCGGCCCCAAGGGCACGGCCAAGCCCGGCGGTGGCGGCACTTACTCCCAGGGCGTCAAGGCAGGTGGCGAGGCCGGCGTCATTCCGAGCGGCGCACTCAACGCCAAGCACACGCAGCGACCCGGCATCGTCTTTGAGATGGATGGCCAGCAGATCGAAGCGGCGCCAGGAGAGACCATCTGGGCGGTCGCGCAGCGCCTGGGCACGCACATTCCGCATCTGTGCCACAAGCCTGCAGCGGACTATCGCCCGGACGGCAACTGTCGCGCCTGCATGGTGGAAATCGAGGGTGAGCGGGTGTTGGCCGCCTCGTGCAAACGCGTGCCCGCCGTCGGCATGAAGGTCAAGACCGCGACCGACCGCGCCGTCAAAGCGCGTGCGATGGTCATGGAACTGCTCGTGGCGGATCAGCCCGCGAGAGCCACCTCCCACGATCCGGACTCGCACTTCTGGTCGCAGGCGGACTTCGTGTCCATCACTCAGAGCCGCTTCCCCACCGAGCCGCGCTGGCAGCCGGACCCGAGCCATCCGGCCATGCGCGTGAATCTCGATTCCTGCATTCAATGCAATCTCTGCGTGCGCGCCTGTCGCGAGGTGCAGGTCAATGACGTGATCGGCATGGCCTATCGGTCGCACGGCGCCAAGATCGTCTTCGACTTCGACGACCCGATGGGTCAGTCGACCTGCGTTGCCTGCGGCGAATGCGTGCAGGCGTGCCCGACCGGTGCACTCATGCCGGCGGTCTATCTGGATCAGAACCAGACGCGTGTCGTCTATCCGGACCGCGAGGTCGATTCACTCTGCCCCTACTGCGGCGTGGGCTGTCAAGTGTCCTATAAGGTGAAGGGCGAGAGGATCATCTATGCCGAAGGGCGCGATGGTCCTGCCAATCACAATCGTCTGTGCGTCAAGGGTCGCTTTGGCTTCGACTACATCCATCATCCGCACCGGCTCACCCGGCCGTTGATTCGCCTGGACAACGTCCCCAAGGATGCCAACGACCAGGTCGATCCCGCCAATCCGTGGACGCACTTCCGCGAAGCCAGCTGGGATGAGGCTCTCGAGCGCGCCGCCCATGGACTGAAGAGCATCCGCGACTCGAGGGGTGCGAAGGCACTCGCCGGCTTCGGCTCGGCGAAGGGATCGAACGAGGAGGCGTATCTCTTCCAGAAGCTCGTGCGCACCGGGTTCGGCTCGAACAACGTCGATCATTGCACGCGCCTGTGCCATGCATCGTCCGTGGCGGCTCTCATGGAAGGACTCAATTCAGGCGCGGTGTCCGCGCCCTTCGAGGCCGCCCTGGATGCCGAGGTGATCATCATCATCGGCGCCAATCCGACGGTCAATCACCCGGTTGCGGCCACGTTCATCAAGAACGCGGTGAAGCAGAAGGGTGCCAAGCTGATCGTGATCGATCCCAGGTTCCAGGCGCTCTCGCGGCATGCTTACAAGCACCTGGCGTTCAAGCCAGGCTCCGATGTTTCGCTGCTCAATGCGATGCTGAACGTCATCGTCACGGAACAGCTCTATGACCAGAGCTTCATTGACGCGCATACCGAGAATTTCGCAGCCCTGAAGAGCAACATCCTGCAATTCACGCCGGAAAAGATGGCCCCTGTCTGCGGGGTCGACGCCGAGACCATTCGCGAGATCGCGCGCCTGTATGCAACCTCCAAGGGCTCCATCATCTTCTGGGGCATGGGCATCAGCCAGCACGTGCACGGCACCGACAACTCGCGTTGCCTGATCGCCCTGGCGCTGATCACCGGCCAGATCGGCAAGAAGGGCACCGGGCTGCATCCGCTGCGCGGCCAGAACAACGTGCAGGGCGCCTCTGACGCGGGTCTGATTCCGATGGTCTATCCGGACTACCAATCGGTGGAAGATCCGCGCGTACGCAAGGCCTTCGAAGCGCTCTGGAATCAGGAGCTGGATCCCAATAAGGGCCTCACGGTCATCGAGATCATGAAGGCGATCCATGCCGGACAGATCCGCGGCATGTACATCGAGGGCGAAAATCCTGCCATGTCGGATCCGGACCTCAACCACGCGCGACAGGCGCTGGCCATGCTCGATCATCTGGTCGTCCAGGACCTTTTTTTGACGGAAACCGCCTTCCACGCCGATGTGGTGCTGCCGGCTTCCGCATTCGCCGAGAAGACCGGAACATTCACCAACACCGATCGACGCGTGCAGTTGGGTCGGCCCGCGCTGCGCCCGCCCGGAGATGCGCAACAGGATTGGTGGATCATCCAGGAGATCGCCAAACGGCTCGACCTGGACTGGAACTACGCCGGTCCCGCCGAGATTTTTGCCGAGCTTGCCATCACCACGCCCTCCTTCAAGAACATCACCTGGGAGCGACTGGAACGCGAGGGTGCAGTCACCTATCCCGTCGACGGTCCGGATGTGCCGGGCAATGCCATCATTTTTGGCGATGGCTTTCCCACGGCCAATGGCCGGGCGAAGATCGTGCCCGCCAACGTCAGTCCGCCTGACGAGATCCCCGACATGGAGTACCCGATGGTGCTCTCCACCGGTCGTGTACTGGAGCACTGGCATACCGGCGCCATGACGCGCCGTGCAGCGGTGCTCGACGATCTGGAGCCCGAAGCGATGGCCTTCCTGTCCCCGCGCGAACTGCAGCGGCTCGACATCCAACCCGGAGACCGGTTGCGACTCGAGACCCGACGCGGCGCCGTGGAAGTCCACGTGCGTGCAGACCGCGACGTGCCGGTCGGCATGGTGTTCATGCCCTTCTGCTACGCGGAAGCGGCGGTGAATTTGCTGACCAACCCGGCCCTGGATCCGGCGGGCAAGATCCCTGAATTCAAATTCTGTGCTGCACGTGTGACGCCGATCCGCGAGCCGGCTGAAGCGCGCTAGATACGGGGCGCAGCGGCGCGGCTCGCGCCAGCCGCTGCGCACACCGGCACCTCTTGCTACAACGCCGTCGCATTCGCGCGGACCTATGCGCGTGCGTTCATATCGTTGACACGAAAGCGACGTGATAGTTTTCGCGGCGTTTCGAAGTGCCCCACTGCGACGGCCTTCCGCCTTCGCATGCATCGCCTTCGCCACTGGGACCGCTCTCCATGAAACATTTTATTCTCACCGGCGGCTGTGTCGCCGCCATGAACTTTTTTTGGCTGGGTACTGTCGCCCAGGCTCAGGATACGGACAGTGCGAGTTCTACCGCGCAGCCGCAGCAGCAGTCGACGCCTGCGACCGTCTATGTTTATGCCGCGCGCGATCCGGCGAAGCCGGCCTACAAGAGCAGCAGCGCGGCAATGGGTCCGCTGGGCGAGCGGAGTCTGCTGGATACGCCGTCATCGGTCAGCGTGGTGCCGGAAAGCCTGATCACGAACCTGCAGGCCTATACCGTCAACGATACGCTGCGTTATCTGCCTTCCGTCGAAATTCGCGACCAGCAGGGGTTCGAAGTATCGCGCCCTCAGTCGCGCGGCTTCATCAGCAGCGTCGTGCAGAACACGCGCATGGAAGGGCTCAGCGTCATCGGCACCATCGCCTACGCCGCGGAGGATCTATCCGGCATCACGGTGCTGAATGGGCTGGGCGGCGCGCTCTATGGTCCTGAACCTCCCGCCGGCGTGTTCGACTATCGAATCAAACAGCCGACCGACCACACGCTGCTGCGCTACACCGAAAGCTACCAGTCGGACGGCATGCTCACCGAGCACGTCGATGTCGGCGGCCGGGGCGGCCCTGGCAATGAGTTTGGCTATCGCGTGAACGCCGCGTATAGCAATGGCGAAAGCTACGTATCGGGCAGCAATTTCAATCGGCGGCTGGCCAGCGGTACCTTCGACTGGCGACTCGGTTCCAATACGGTGATCGAGGGTCACGGCGGCCACTACGAGACAGCCTCTGTCGGTCTGCCAGGCGCGGTCTCCTTTGACGGCGCCGAAAACCACTCCACCAAAAATAGCCTTCTTCCACCGGCCATCAACCCGAGCGAGCAAGGCTTCGGCGAGCCCGGTTTGGGCGCTGATCTCACCACCGACGTTGGCCTCGGCAAGATCACGCACGATTTCGGCGGCGGTTGGACTCTGGAGCTGGGCGGCCTTTACGAAAGCGCCGAGCGCAATCTGTTCGGCGTCGTCGATACGCTGACCGACAATGCGGGCGATTACACCGTCATTCAGAATCAGTATACGGCATGGCCGCACATGACCATCGGCAGCAACTCGGCCTATCTGAATGGCAAGCTCGAGATACTGGGCATCGAGAACGATGTGACGCTCGGAACCAACGGCTTTATCAACGACACCTATTCCTACCGCAACGCTCCCAGCTCGCCGATCGCGGGCTGCGCCAATCTGGCGGATCCATTGCAGTCAATCGCCGTCGCCGGTCGATGTGCCAGCCCGAGCGCGGTGGGCAAGACCGTTGCCATTAGCACTCCTTACACCAGTGGTGAGAGCTTTGGCGGCCTCTATCACTCGGCGACGCTGACGGAGCAGGCGGCCATCATCGGCGACACCGTCCACTTCAACCCTCAATGGGCATTGCAGGCGGTGCTCAGCGACTCGTTTTTGGACTCGAAGGCCTTTGGCAAGACCGGTGCGCTCAGGTCCCAGGACGAGCGCAATGGAGCCCTCAGCCCAACCGCCAGCCTGATCTACAAGCCGATTCCGGCGCTCACGGGCTATGCGACCTTCGCCGACAGTATCGAAGAAGGCGGTCGGGCCGCGACCTCGGGCGCAGGGATCACCGTGACGAATTCCGGCGCGTATCTCGCGCCCTATACGGACCACTCCTACGAAGTCGGTGCCAAATATGCGCTGAATGATCGCCTGCTGTTGACCCTGGATGGTTTCCACATGACGCAACCGAACGCGCAGACGATATTCCTGACCCCGACGGTCGAGACCTACGAGGTCGTGGGCACGCAGCGCGACTGGGGCAGCGAGTTCTTCGTCGAGGGCGACGTTGCGCGCGATTTCTCAGTGTATGGCGGCGTCACCTATCTCGATCCGAGGATCGTCAGTCCCAACCACGCGGTCGTCAACGGCGTGTCCATCGACGGCAAGCTCGTGGTCGGCGTGCCGCACGTCAAGGAGGATGCCGTGCTCGACTACCATCCCGCCGTCACGCCCGGACTGGGCTTCACCGCGGTGGTGCATAGCGAAACCAAACGGGCGGCCACCGACGACAACACTTCCTTCGCGCCGGGCTATGCGACAGTCGATCTTGGCTTGCGCTATTCCCTGTCGGTGCTGACGACGCACCATGCGACTATCCGCTTTCAGGTCATCAACGCCACCAACGAGTTTTATTACTCGGCGATCGAGGATGGCGCCGTCGCCGGCAGCCCGAGCCCCATCACCGCTTTCAGTGGCACGCCTCGCACCTTTGAGGCGAGCTTCCAGGCAGACTACTGAGCAAAACGCCGACGACTCTGTTTGCGGGCCTGCCGATCCGGGGTACAGTGAATGGGTGAAGACGAATAGTTCGGACGCGACGCCAACGCCACCCGCGCGGGAAGTTGTACAGTCACCGCCCCCGGGGCTGGCCTCGGGCACCCTGGGCGCTCACCTGCGTTACGAGTTCATCGCAGGCCCGCAATCCGGTGCCGCACTGGACAATCCACTGTTCGAGCTGCTGACGGCGCTGACACAGACCGGCTCGATCACGCACGCAGCGCGCGCACTGGGCTGTTCCTATCGCTATGTCTGGGGCGCGCTCAGGAAGTGGGAGCAAGTCCTTGGCGAGCCGCTCGTCAGCTGGGCGCAGGGACGCAAGGCCCGCCCCACCGAATTTGCACGCCGGCTGGTCTGGGCCGAGCGACGGGCGCGCACGCGATTGCAGCCGCAGATCGAGGCACTGCGCTGTGATCTCACGCAGGTACTGCATGCCGCACGTGACGCACGCAACCAGCTGCTCACGATCCACGCGAGCCACGATATGGCGCTTCCGGTGCTGCAGCAGTACGCCGCCAGCACCGGAAACCTTCATCTCGATGTGCGCTTCCAGGGCAGCGTCGATGCGCTGCAGGCCCTCAAGGAGGGTGAGTGCCTGATGGCTGGCTTTCACGCTCCGGTGCTCGATGAGAGCGCGCCGCGCAGCCAGGCCAGCCAGCCTCTCTACAGCCTGCTGCAGTCCGGCGTCCAGCTGATTGCCTGTTCCCGGCGACTGCAGGGCATCATGGTGCGCAGGGAGCATGCAGCGTTCGTGCATTCCTTTCCCGATCTCGTGCGGCATCGGCTGCGCTTCGTCAATCGCCAGCCCGGCTCCGGCACTCGCATGCTGGTCGAACAGATGATGCGCGAGCATGCACTGTCTGCCGCCGAGCTCGACGGCTACAGCGAACGCATCGAGCACACGCATGTCTCCGTCGCGCTGTGCGTTGCCAGTGGTGTGGCGGATGCCGGCATCGGCATTCAGGCCGCAGCCCTGCAGTTTGGGTTGCGCTTTCTGCCGGTCGTCACCGAGAGCTATTATCTCGCCTGTCGAATCGCCGACGTGCAACATCCGGCCATCGCTCGCTTGCGGGACATCCTGGCCGGAGAGCGCTGGCAGGACATCCTGGCAGGACTTCCCGGCTATCGACTGCCCGCCAGCCCCGGCTGCTTGCTCGCGCTCGAGCAAGCGCTTCCCGGGTGCCACATTCCTCAGGCACCACGCTGAGCATTCACACGCTGAGCCTCACCAGGAATGGAAGCGGGCCACGTAGCCAGCAGCAAACGGCCCTGCCTGCGGTGGCAACTCCACGAACCCGTGCGTCTGCGTCAGGGCGAGAAAATCGCCCGGCCCATTGGGCGGAGCGGGCACCGCCGCGGGCGCACCCCGCTCATCCGTTCGCACCGCGACCGGCAGGAAGTAGGTGGCCAGCGCCCGACCGCGCTCCACCGTCGATGCGAGCGGCATATACGCAGGCTTCACCACACCGCGACCCGACATGTAGAGGAGCGCAGCGACGACGTAGCGCACCAGGCAGATGCAGGTTGCGACCGGATTGCCGGGTAATCCGAAGACCGCCTGCCCGGCCGGACCAACGCCGAAATACATGGGCATTCCCGGCCGCTGCGCCACTCGATAGATGATTTGCTTGACGCCGAGCTTCTCCAACACCGTCGGCACCAGGTCGAACTTTCCTTTCGAGACGCCACCGCTGAGGATCAATACGTCCTGGTCGGCAAGATGGCGCGTCAGTCGATCGGTCAGAGCCGATTCGCTGTCCTGGATGTGATCATCGCTGACCTGCTCGTAGCCATGATCGCGCAGCAGCGCCGCGATGGCATACGCGTTGGAGCGGCGAACCTGGTAATCCAAAATCGGCTTGCCGGGCTCGATTAGCTCATCTCCGGTCGAGATGGCCACGATACGCGGTTGGCGAGTAACCCAGACGCGCGCCAGGCCGGCCGATGCGGCGACTGCAATCTCGGGGGCGCCCAGGCGAATGCCGGCCTTGAGCATCGCGGCGCCCGGGTGGCTGTCCACCCCACGTCGCTGCACATTGCGCCAGGCATTCGCGGACACCTGCGGCTTCAGCGCGGCGATGTCATCCTGCTGCTCATATTCCTCCAACGGGATGATGCAGTCGGTTCCGTCCGGCACCATCGCGCCGGTCATCACCTCGACGGCGTTGGCCGGATTCGAGAGCCGCAGTCCGGGAACGCCGGCTCGCTGCATGGACTCGATACGAAAGCGCCGCGCTCCCTGCTCGAACGCCGCACTGGCGATGGCGATGCCATCCATGCAGACGCGATCGAAAGGCGGGTTGTCGCGCTCGGCGAAGATATCCTGGCGCAGGGTCTGACCGATGCAGCGATCCAGAGGTTGCAGCTCGGCGGGCAATTGCACCAGCTGACCCAGGATGGCTTCGTCGGCCTGCTGAACACTGATAGGCGTATGGCCTCCCGCAGACGTCGGACGCCGAACCGCTAGCGAGCCGCGATCAGACGTTGCGGATTGGAATACACATTGCACTGCGTGGCGCGTACGAAGCCCGCCAGCGTCAGCCCGGAAGCGCGCGCCAGGTTGACGGCCAGACTCGAGGGGGCGCCAATGGCGGCGAGCACGGCGACGCCGGCACGCAGCGCCTTTTGCACCAGCTCGTAGCTCGCGCGCCCGCTCAGCAGCACGATGTTATCCTTGAGTGGCAACCGGCCCGTCATGAGGCTCCTGCCCACCAGCTTGTCCAGCGCGTTGTGGCGGCCAACATCCTCGGCAATGTCCTGCAGCGTGCCGGCAAAATCGAACAGCGCCGCCGCGTGCACACCGCCGGTGTCGCCGAACTTCGATTGTTGCCTGCGCATCAGCTCAGGCAACCCAAGCACCGTCGCGAGCTCGACCGTACCTCCGTCGCTGATGCGCGTGGCCGCGGCCCGCGCGATGGCGGCATCCAGCCCCGTCGTGCCACAAACCCCGCAGCTCGAGCCGGCAGAAAATCGCCGCGACGGTGGTTGCAACTCGAACCGCACTTGCGGGCGCAGCCGCACATTGACGACATTTGGACGACGCGTGCTCGACTCCACCGCGTCGATGTCGCTGCGCTGATTGATGATGCCCTCGCCATAGAGCAGGCCCACCGCGAGGTTCTCGTCGTCCCCCGGCGTTCGCATGGTCGTTCCGAAGGAGATGGGTTCATCGCCCAGCGTGGCGTGCTGAAGCATGTACTCCAACGGCCCTTCGACGGCCACCCGGTCGTCCTTCTCGAAGCGGGTTTCCAGACCGGCCCGCAGCACCCGCACATTCATGGTGCCACTGGGGGCCGCTGTGTCGACCTCGCCGGATGCGGGCACGGATTTCATACTGGCATGATACCCGGAGGAGCCTTTCCCGCTCAGCCGTCTGCCCGCCGCAAGCCCCGCCCACGCCAGCCTGTCCCCGCCCACGCCTGCTCCCGGCTTCCCCGGCGAGCGCTGCGCGGCGGCAGCCACGCGGATATAATTGATTTTTAAAGATTAGGAGGCAGGGTGCCGCCGCGGACTCACCAGCGGCGCCTCATTGCCCTGTCGAGTCTGCATGCGTCTCCACGGCTTTGACCTGAACCTGCTCATCGCGCTCGACGCCATGCTGCGGCAGAAGAACGTCACGCGCGCGGCCGAGCATATCCATGTCTCCCAACCGGCCATGAGCGCCGCTCTGCACCGCCTGCGTGAATACTTCAATGATGAGCTGCTGGTCCGGGTGGGGCGGGATTTTGAGCTGACGCCACGCGGACATTCGCTGCTCGAGCCGGTTCGCGCCACGCTGCTGCAGATCCAGGCAACGCTCGGCACGCAGCCGATCTTCGATCCCGCCGCCGCACGCCGGGTCTTTTCGGTGGTGCTCTCGGACCTGCTCATGCCGGGCCTCAGTGCCCGGCTGCTGCAACGCATTGTGCCCGAGGCGCCTGGGGTGGACCTGCGCTTTGCGGCCTGGTCGCGCGCCGGCATCGAGCAGCTGGCCGCCGGGGACATCGATTTTCTGGTGATGCTGGATAACCCGGCGCTGATGGGCCTGCAGAGCTTTCCCGATTGGCTCGCACGCGCGGAGCTGCGGCGTATGCACTGGGTGTGTGCGGTGTCGGCCGACCACCCGACGGTCGGGGAGACGCTGACGCGCGAGCAATTCTTGAGTCTGCCGCACGTGTACGTGCGCTCGCCCGAGGAGAGCCGCGCCACCGACGATCTCGTGCACCGCGAGCTCGGCCTGCACTTGCAGGTGCGGGCCACGACGGAAAACGTCCTCGAAGTGCCCTTCATGCTGCCTGGAACGACGCTGCTGGCACTGCTGCCCGAGGCCCTGGCCGCGCTGCTGCAGCCGTCGCTGGCCATCCGCGTCCTGCCCTTGCCGGCGGGCATCACCCTGCAGGGGCGTGTCACCCTCTTCTGGCATCGGCGCAGCGAGCCGGACCCCGGTCACGCGTGGATTCGGCGCATCATCATCGACGTGTCACGCGGCGGCTAAACCGTGACTGAGTGGCGGGAAAGCCGCGGCTGAGCGGCGCCCAGGGGGCAGCTGCCGCAGATGCCCTGCGGCGCTTATCCATATACCACTTATCCAAACTTTGAATTTCATTGCCGGGCAAGGAACCGGTACTGTGCGGCATCCTCAAAGGGGGCAGCACTGCATGAGCCTGGCGAGAAATCCCCAAGTGGCTGAACTAAAGCCGGCGAGCGGCGTCTCGGGCGCCGAGGGCAAGGCGGGTGCGGAGAGCAAGCCGCCGTTCCGGTTTTATGACAACCGCCAGAAGTACCTGGCGTTCGTCAACACCTGTAACGAGAAGTCCGCCGTCGCACGCCGCGCCGCTCAGGAGCTCTCGCACCTGCGTCCCTCGCCGCCGGCGCTGCGCATCTTCGACGCAGGCATGGGCGATGCGACCGTGCTCTCGCGCCTGATGCGCAGCACCCACCACGCCTTCCCGAATGTGCCCCTGCTGGTGGTGGCCAAGGAAATCAGCCTCGAGGACGTGCGCCTGGGCCTGGAAAAGATGCCCGACCGCTTCTTCGAGCACCCCTCCACGGTGCTGGTCATCACCAATCTCAACTATGCCGAGGCACCGCGCCTCATGCCGCGCGACGTGCAGTCCGCCGCCGCGCTCAACTGGCAGGAAGTGCGCCTGACGGGCAATTCCGCCTCCGAGTATTCGGAGCAGATCGAAGATCTGCACCAGATGCTCGACTATGGCTGGCAGACCAAGCCGAGCCCCAAGACCGGCAACCCGGTCTATGCGCGGCCCACGGTGCTCGTGGTCTACCGCGACGACCACAAATTTCTGCTCGAGAGCGTGATTCCCAAGCCCGGGCGCATCTTCGAGAGCTACGACCTGATCCTCGCCTCCCAGCCGTGGCGCGCGCGCATGTCGGCGGAATTCAAGGCGCAGAAGGTGCTGGCACCGCTGGCCTTGAGCCTCGCACCCGGCGGCCGCATGCTCGTGATCCAATCCTACGGTCGGGATCCGGCGCTCGAGATCGTGCAGAAGGTCTGGCCGGGGGAAAACCCCTTTGCGGTGGATCGCCACCAGCTCATCGCCGCGCTGCGTACCGAGCTCGGCCGCGATGCACGCGATTTCACCTTCAGCTCCTATCCGGACGAAAAGGCGGTATTGCGCTACGACATGCACACGCTGCCCTCGGAGATCAGCGATCGCATCGGTACCTCCACGCTGTACGCCGCGTGGAACGCCGCGATCTACGTCAATCAGATCGAGGACGAGCGACTGAACCCGAGCAACAACTCTGCCTATCTCGATGCAACACAGGCCGTGCTGAAGGAGCATGGTGGCCTGTGGTTCAACGACGAGACCTTCACGGTCTCGCGGCGCAGGCCATGAACGCCCGGGAATCCATGAGTGCAGCGCTCGCGCCCTCGCTGGACAATGCGGAGCTGAAGCGACGCATCGTCCAGTTCATGGGCGGCGCCTCCACGGAGATCTCCACTCACGACGAGCCGCATCTGGCGGAACTTGCGCGCGAGCTGCCCGCGGGCACCACGGTCTACGTTGCGCACGTGCCGAAGGCGTCGCTGGCGGATGTGGTGCGCGTGGCGCTCAAGGTGCAGGCGTTGGGCATGACTGCTTCCCCGCACATCGTCGCGCGCCGGCTCGAAAGCGAGCAGTCCCTGCGCACCGCCCTGCGCGAGCTGAGCGCCGGTGGAGTGCATCAGGTGCTGCTGGTCGCGGGCGACCTTGCGAAGCCCGCCGGCAATTTCACCAGTACGCTCGATGTGATCGATTCCGGTGCGCTCGATGAGGCCGGCATCCAGCGCGCAGGCGTTGCCGGACATCCCGAGGGACATCGCGACGTGGCCGATGAGGCGCTGTGGAGCGCATTGGCGCACAAGCGGGCCTACGCGCAGCGTTCGAGTGTCAAGGTACACATCGTCACGCAGTTCAGCTTCGATCCACAGGCGATCTGCGACTGGGATCGTGCGCTCGGCGCGCACGGTATCGATCTGCCGGTGCACGTCGGCATCGCCGGCCCGACGCCCCTGACCAAGCTGGTGAAATTCGCCATGCAGTGTGGCGTCGGGGCATCGTTGCGCGCCGTGATGAAGAACATGGCCACGATGAGCAAGATGGCGCGGCTGGCGACCTCTCCGGACGAGATGCTGGTCGGGCTGCTACGCGGTACCTCCACCAATGGGGCGACGCACCTTCGCCACCCGCATTTCTTCGCCTTCGGCGGCACGCTGGCCACCGCGCAGTGGCTGCGTCGGGTCGCGGAGGGTCGTTTTGAGCTTCCCGAGGACGCCGGCAAGTTCCAGATGAGCTGAGCCTGCGCGCACGGGCGTCGACACAGCCGCAAGCACCGACACGACAACAACCGCAAATTCGAGACATCCACTCAATGGCCAGTACGCAAGCGCATTCTCAAGCCGATGTCGTCGCTCCCCGAGGCAAGAGCGCCCTGATCTGCGGCTCGGTCGCGTTCGACACGATCATGCTATTCAGCGATCGCTTCAAGAACCACATCCTGCCCGAAAAGATCCACATGCTGAACGTCTCGTTCCTGGTGCCGCAGCTGCGGCGCGAGCGCGGCGGCTGTGCGGGCAACATCGCCTACGGGCTGCAGCTGCTGGGCGATCGCGGCTACGCCATGGCCACGGTCGGCCACGACTTCGGCCCCTATCGTGAGTGGATGACCAAGAATGGCGTGCCCACCGACTACATCAAGGTCATCGAGACCGAGCACACCGCGCAGGCGTTCATCACGACGGATCTGGATGACAATCAGATCACCGCGTTTCATCCCGGCGCAATGCAGTCCTCGCACCTGAATAGTGTCAGCGATGCCCGCGACATCGGCATCGGCATCGTCGCGCCCGATGGCCGCGACGGCATGATCCAGCATGCCGAGCAGTTCGCTCGCGCAGGCATACCCTTCATCTTCGATCCGGGTCAGGGGCTGCCGATGTTCGGCCGCGAGGAGCTCGACACGTTCGTCAACGCGGCCAGCTGGGTTGCCGTGAACGACTACGAATGGCAGATGCTGCAACAGAAGACCGGTTGGGGCGTGCGCGATGTGACCGAGCGGGTGAAGGCCCTGATCGTGACCCGCGGCGCCAACGGCTCGGTGATCTATACCCGCGATGGCGAGATCGAGGTGCCCAGCGCCCGGCCGCTCGCGGTCGTCGATCCGACCGGCTGCGGTGATGCATACCGTGCGGGGCTGCTGCACGGATTGCTGCGCGGCCTGGACTGGGAGAGCACCGGCAGGATCGCGTCGTTGATGGGGGCGATCAAGATCGAGACGCGTGGCCCGCAGAATCATCGCTTCACACGCGAGGAATTCGACCGGCGCCTGGCCGAGAATTTCGGTGCGGCGGCGGGCAAGCGCACCGGGAGCTGATTTTTCCGCGGCTGATGGATGCAACTCAAGTCGAGAACGCAACTACTACACACCCTTTTGCAGGATTACTCCAATGGCCAATGAATTTCTGTTCACCTCCGAGTCGGTTTCCGAAGGGCATCCGGACAAGGTTTCCGATGCCATCTCCGATGCGATTCTCGATGAGCTGCTGAAACAGGACAAATATTCGCGCGTCGGCGCCGAGACCCTGTGCAATACCGGTCTCGTCGTGCTGGCCGGCGAGATCACCTCTGCCGCGACCGTCGATTACCAGACGGTGGCGCGCGAGACCATCAAGCGCATCGGCTACGACAACACCGAGTACGGCATCGACTACAAGGGCTGTGCCGTACTGGTGGCCTACGACAAGCAGTCCCCGGACATCGCCCAGGGCGTGGACGAGGGGCGCGGCCTGAACCTCGAGCAGGGTGCCGGCGATCAGGGCATGATGTTCGGCTACGCCGTCAACGAGACGCCGGAGCTGATGCCGGTGCCGATCCATCTGGCACACCGCCTGGTGGAGCGTCAGGCCGAGCTGCGCAAGAACGGCAAGCTGCCCTGGCTGCGCCCCGACGCGAAGTCACAGGTCACGGTCCGCTATGTCGACGGCAAGGCCAAGGACATCGAGACGGTCGTCATCTCCACACAGCACTCGCCGGACATCGACCACGGCAAGATCAGCGAGGCCGTGATCGAAGAGATCATCAAGCCGGTGTTGCCGAAAGAGCTCCTCAGCAAGAGCATCAAGTACCTCGTGAACCCGACCGGCCGCTTCGTGGTCGGCGGACCGCAGGGCGACTGCGGTCTCACGGGACGCAAGATCATCGTCGACACCTACGGCGGCGCGGCCCCGCACGGCGGCGGCGCGTTCTCCGGCAAGGACCCCTCGAAGGTCGACCGCTCGGCGGCCTACGCGGCCCGCTACGTTGCGAAGAACATCGTCGCGGCCGGCCTCGCTTCGCGCTGCCAGATTCAAATCTCCTATGCGATCGGCGTGGCCAAACCCACCAGCGTCATGGTGACCACGTTCGGCACCAGCAAGCTGTCGGACGCCAAGATCGAGGAGCTGGTGCTGAAGCACTTCGATCTGCGCCCCAAGGGCATCGTGCAGATGCTCGACCTGCTGCGTCCGATCTACCAGAAGACGGCGGCGTATGGCCACTTCGGCCGCGCGCTGCCCGAGTTCACCTGGGAGAAAACCGACAAGGCCGCAGCGCTCGCCGCCGATGCGGGCGTCAAGGCGCGTGCGGTCGGCTGATGGGCGTGACTGCAACGACCGAGTGCCCGACCCTCTTCGATTGGAGATCAGATCAATGAACGCAGTACTGCAAAAGACCAGCGGCAAGGAGCCCTATCGCATCGCGGACCTCAAGCTCGCGGACTGGGGACGCAAGGAGATTCTCATCGCCGAGACCGAAATGCCCGGTCTCATGGCCATTCGCGAAGAGTTCGCCAAGAGCCAGCCGCTTAAGGGTGCGCGCATCGCCGGCTCGCTGCACATGACGATTCAGACCGCGGTGCTGATCGAGACGCTGCAGGCACTGGGCGCCAAGGTGCGCTGGGCGTCGTGCAACATCTTCTCGACCCAGGACCACGCCGCTGCGGCGATCGCCGCCCGCGGCACGCCGGTGTTCGCCTACAAGGGCGAGTCGATGAAGGATTACTGGGACTTCACGCACCAGATCTTCACCTGGGGCGACGGCGAGCAGGCCAACATGATCCTCGATGACGGTGGCGACGCCACGCTGCTGCTGCATCTGGGCGCGCGCGCCGAGAAGGACGCCTCGGTCATTGCCAAGCCCGGCAGCGAGGAAGAGGAGTATCTGTTCGCCGCCATCAAAGAGACGCTGAAGCAGGACCCGACGTGGTACTCCACGCGCCTGAAGCTCATCAAGGGCGTCAGCGAAGAGACCACCACGGGTGTCAAGCGTCTGTACACGATGGCGAAGAACGGCGAGCTGGCGTTCCCCTCCTTCAACGTCAACGACTCGGTCACCAAGAGCAAGTTCGACAACCTCTACGGCTGCCGTGAGTCGCTGGTCGATGGCATCAAGCGCGCCACCGACGTGATGGTCGCAGGCAAGATCGCAGTCGTCGCCGGCTACGGCGATGTGGGCAAGGGCTCGGCCCAGGCACTGCGCGCTCTGTCCGCGCAGGTGTGGGTCACCGAGATCGATCCGATCTGCGCGCTGCAGGCTGCGATGGAAGGCTATCGCGTCGTGACGATGGACTACGCCGCCGACAAGGCCGACATCTTCGTGACCGCGACGGGCAACTTCCACGTGATCAGCCACGATCACATGAAGCGCATGAAGGATCAGGCCATCGTCTGCAACATCGGCCATTTCGACAACGAGATCGAAGTTGCCGCGCTCAAGCAGTACAAGTGGGAGAACATCAAGCCGCAGGTAGATCACATCATCTTCCCGGACGGCAAGCGCATCATCCTGCTGGCCGAGGGTCGCCTGGTGAATCTGGGCTGCGGCACGGGTCACCCGAGCTACGTGATGAGCTCCTCCTTCGCCAACCAGACCCTGGCGCAGATCGAGCTGTACACCAACACGGCGAAGTATCCGATCGGCGTGTACGTGCTGCCCAAACACCTGGATGAAAAGGTGGCGCGCCTGCAGCTCAAGAAGCTCAATGCGCAGCTTACCGAGCTGAGCGACGTGCAGGCCAAGTACATCGGCGTCAGCAAGACGGGGCCCTACAAGCCCGATCACTACCGGTACTGAGCGATCGGACGTCGGGCGCCCGTGACCCGACGTCTCTCTCCCGCTGGCACCCCCACAGCTGCAAGAGGTCCTCAGAGCGGATGTCCGAGACGATCAACCCCTCCCTGCGAGCCGTGCGTACGCCGGTCTCGGAACGGACAGGTCGCGCCATGATTCTCGATGGCAAGCGTGTGGCGCAGATGGTGCACGAGGAAGTGGCCACGCGTGCGCGTGAATTCGCGCAGCAGTTCGGCCGTCCCCCGGGCCTGGCCGTCGTGCAGGTGGGCACGGACCCCGCCTCCAGCACCTACGTGCGCAACAAGCGCCGTTCGTGTCAGGACGTGGGCATTGTCTCCTTCGCGCACGATCTGCCAGCCTCCACCAGCGAAGCGCAGCTGCTCGAGCTGATCGATCGGCTCAACCGCGAGGAGCAGGTGGATGGCATTCTGGTCCAGCTGCCGCTGCCGGCAGGCCTGACTCCCAATCGCATCATGGACGACATCGACCCCGCCAAGGACGTCGATGGCTTCCATCCTTTGAACAGCGGCCTGCTGGCGCAGAAGCGCCCACGGCTGCGTCCCTGCACGCCCTACGGGGTCATCCGGTTGGCGCGCGAGTACGGCATTGGCCTGCGCGGAGTGAAGGCGGTCGTGGTCGGCGACTCGAACATCGTCGGCCGGCCCATGGCGCTCGAGCTGCTGCAGGCCGAAGCCACCGTCACCGTGTGCCACATTGCCACGCGTGACCTGAAAGCCGAAGTCGAGCGCGCAGAGCTGCTGGTGTCCGCCGTCGGCAAGGCCGGCGTCATCCGCGGCGAGTGGATCCGCCCGGGCGCCGCCGTGTTCGATGTGGGCATCAACTTCGGCCCCAATGGCAAGCTCGTCGGCGATGTCGAATTCGAGCCCGCGGCCGAGCGAGCCGGATGGATCACTCCCGTACCCGGCGGACTCGGTCCGATGACCATCGCGATGCTGCTGTCGAACACCCTCGATGCGGCCTGCGCGCGCGCCAGGCGGCGCTAGCGTGCCGCGCCGGGCCGCCGCGCGACCCGCCAGCCACCATTCATGGCACGGCTCAACGACCCGGCGGGTCATCAATCGAATCATCACGACTCATACAAACGACGGGATCACTGAATCATGAGCAAGTCGGACTGGGAAATTGCCAACGAGGCGAAACTCTGGCCCATCAGCAAACTCGCAGCCGAGAAGCTCGGTATTCCTGCGGATGCCGTCGAGCCTTACGGCCAGAACAAGGCCAAGATCAGCATGGGCTTCATCCGCAAGACGTTAGCGGAGAAAAAGCCCGGCAAGCTCGTGCTGGTCACCGCGATCAATCCGACGCCGGCCGGAGAAGGCAAGACCACTACGACGGTGGGCCTGGGAGATGCGCTCAATCGCGTCGGTAAGCGCACGGCAATCTGCCTGCGTGAGGCGAGCCTCGGTCCCTGCTTCGGCATGAAGGGCGGAGCGGCCGGCGGCGGCCTGGCGCAGGTCGTGCCCATGGACGAGATCAATCTGCACTTCACCGGCGACATCCATGCGATCAGTGCGGCCAACAATCTGCTCGCCGCGATGATCGACAACCACATCTACTGGGGCAACACCCTCAACATCGACACGCGCCGTGTGACCTGGCGGCGCTGCATGGACATGAACGATCGGGCGCTGCGCCAGATCACCTCCTCGCTCGGCGGCGTCTCCAACGGCTTTCCGCGTGAGGATGGCTTCGACATCACCGCCGCGAGCGAGATCATGGCCATTCTGTGCCTGTCGACCTCGCTCGAGGATCTGGAGCGCCGCCTGGCGAACATCGTGATCGCCACCACGCGCGATAAGAAGCCGGTGCGCGCCGGCGAGCTCAAGGCGCAGGGTGCGCTCGTGGCACTGTTGAGGGATGCGCTCAAGCCGAACCTCGTGCAGACACTGGAGAACAATCCCGCTTTCGTACACGGTGGCCCATTCGCCAACATCGCACACGGCTGCAACTCCGTGATTGCGACCTCGCTGTCGCTGCGGCTGGCCGACTACACCGTGACCGAGTGCGGCTTTGGCGCCGATTTGGGTGCCGAAAAGTTCTTCGACATCAAGTGCAGGAAGGCGGGCCTCAAGCCTGACGTGGCCGTCGTCGTCGCCAGCGTGCGTGCGCTCAAGATGCACGGCGGGGCGGCCAAGAATGATCTGGCCACGCCCAACCCGCCGGCGGTCAGCAAAGGTCTCGTGAACCTGCGCCGTCATCTGCAGAATCTCGCGCGCTTCGGCGTTCCCACGGTAGTGTGCATCAACCGCTTCGGCAGCGACACGATCGAGGAGCTCGCAGCGATCGTCGACGGCTGCGCCGAGTCCGGGGTCAAGGCGGTGGTCTGCGAGCACTTCGCCAAGGGCGGCGCCGGCGCCGAGGATCTGGCGCGCGCCGTGGTTGCCATCGTCGAGGCCGGCAGGGCGGACTTCAAGCCGCTCTACCCCGACGAGCTGTCGCTGGCGAAGAAGATCGAGACCATCGCCACGCAGATCTACAACGCCGGCGAGGTGGTGATCCCCAAGCCCGTCGCCGATCGGCTGGCTGAGTTCGAAAAGAATGGCTTCGGCAAGTTCCCGGTTTGCATGGCGAAGACGCAGTACAGCTTCTCCGCCGATCCGGAGTTGCGCGGCGCCCCGAGCGGCTTCGTGCTGCCGGTGCGCGAGGTGCGCCTGTCGGCAGGCGCCGAATTCGTCGTGGTGATCTGCGGCGAGATCATGACCATGCCGGGCCTGCCGAAGCTACCGTCAGCCGAGGGGATCACCGTCAGCCCGGACGGGGTGATCTCCGGGTTGTCCTGAGGCAGGCAGCAGTGGAATCGGGCGCGACTGCGGGAACTGCTTCCGTCGATCCTGCGACCGACGCTGCGACGCTGCGCGCCTGGCGTCGCGAGCAGCGAACGCGGCTGTTGGCCGATCGACAGGCGCTGGCCACGGCGGCACATCGCACGGCGAGCCGCGCCATCGGAGAGCGGCTCGCCGCTGTGCTGCAGGCACCTCGGCCCGCCATCATCGGGGCGTACTGGCCGATTCGGCGCGAGTTCAACCCGCTGCCGCTGCTGCAGCAACTGATCGATACCGGCGTGCGTGTCGCCCTGCCTTCGATCCTGCAAAAAAATGCCCCGCTGGAATTTCGACTGTGGCGGCCCGGTGACCGTCTCGCGGTGGGTGTCTATGACATTCCCTATCCTGCCGCAGGCGAGGCGGTGACTCCGGATACCCTCATCATTCCTCTGGTGGGCTACGATCTGGCGGGCTATCGGTTGGGCTACGGCGGCGGCTATTACGATCGCACGGTACCGACTCTCTCACCCCGCCCGCGGCTGATTGGCCTGGGCTTCACCGGCGCGCAGCTGCAGACCATCTATCCGCAGCCCTATGACATCCGCATGGATTGCATCGTCACCGATGTCGCTACGCTCGATCTTGCCGGGCCGCAGGCCTGAGGACACCCAGCACCCCCCCCGCTGCTGAGCTACCCTGCAATCGGTGCGCTATTGCACGCGCCGGCAAAGCCTCGGAACGGATTCGTGGCGCATCTGTGTGACCAGCAGCATGTAAGGCGCCTTGCTCAGATCGGTCAGCACCGCCACGGCAGGCAGGGTCAAATTCGCCGGCGCGCTCGCTGGCTGGCCCTGCAGCGTCGTGACCTCCCGCGTGCGCAGCGGCCCTATCTTGCCTCCCTGGATGCTGGCGCTCTGCACGACTCGCAGATCCTGTCGAGGTAGCATGTCGGTCCGCTGCAGCTGCAGAACGCCGCGCGAGGGCGTGTACTGGTCGATGACGACCCAGCTGCCATTGTCGGCCACCCATTGCTGAGTCAGCCCGGTGAGCTCGCCGAGCTTGTAGGTGACGATCGCGCTGTGCGTCGCCTTGAGTTTGGCAGCTTCGGACTGATACGCGCTGGGGTCGATGTAGCCACACCACTCGTGCCTCTGATTGTCAGCCACGAGCCAATAGGACCTGGAGAAGCCCTGCGCCGATGCCATCGACGTCGCGAGGCTCATCCCGATCAACAGAACGATACGACGCATCGCGACTCCTCCGGCCCGTCGGACCTGCATGGCAACCACATCGAAAGGTACCCCTTCCGCCCTGGTAGCCCTATAGGTGATACACGCAAGTCAGGCGTGCGTGACTCGAGGGCCTCGCGAGAGCAGACCTAGTGCGCCGGTACGCGACTCAGCCGCATGAGCTGCATGCTGTCAGTCATCTCGCGCCACTGCGTGCGTACGATGGGGCCGGCCCACTTACCGTGTGCGGTCGCGGCGGCCTGGTCGCGCCATTCCTCGAGGAACACGTAGTTGGGTGCGGGAGCAGCCCCGGGTGCCGCGTTCGGCGCGGGTGCCACGGCGAACAGCTCATAGCGAATATTGCCGCGATCCTGCGTCTTCGCCCGATGCGTCATCTGGGCCAGCAACTTGAGGAAATCCTTTTCGCGATCGGGCTTCACGTGCATTTGCGCCATCAGGATGAATGCGCCCGCCGCCGCCGGTGCGCCCGCAGCGCTCGACCGAGGTGCGTCTTGCGCCCGCGCCGCGCTGTCCCTGCTGCTGCCCATGCCCCACACCAGAGTGAAAGCGGCGACGATCAGCGCCGCGCCGCGCATGCAATGACCTGGCCATGCCTTCGTCTTCATTGAAGAGTCCCTCCTTACCCCGATTTGATTGCCCAATCCATTTGCCCACGATTGCCCCGACTGTGCCCTGCTGCATTGTCCCTCACAGCGGCTCGATGAAGGAAGCTACGGCGCGATACCCGGGCAACCCCTGCGGCTCGCGGAACAATCGGCCCCGCTCGGCGAGCAGCACACAGCCAAGCGCGCACAGCGCGCACAGGCTGCTGCCCAGCGCGAGCGGCAAGGTGGAGTCTTTGAACGTGCGGCCGATCAGTGCAGCAGTCAGCGCACCGCCCGCCATGCTGATGAAGCCCTGCAGCGAGGCCGCGATGCCGGCGACGGCTCCCATCGGCTCCATCGCCAGCGTGCCAAAGTTTGCGGTGATCAGCCCGACACAGGCCAGCGTCACGGCCTGCAACAGCGTGAACGTGAGCAGCGTATCGATCCCCAGCAGCGCCAGCAGCAGATGCACCAGCGACGTCGCCAGCAGCAACATCAGGCCGCTGTGCGAGATCACCCGCATGCCCAGACGTTCCACCAGGCGCGAATTCAAATAGGAGGCGACCCCCATGGCCGCAGCGCAGGCCGCAAAGAGGCCGGGCATCCAGCTCGCCCGGTGAAAGATGTCCGCAAAGATCTGCTGCACCATGCTCACATAGGCAAACAGCGCGCCCATGACCCATGCAACGCCGATCGCATAGAACAGGGCGGCGCGATGGCCAAGCACCAGTCGCAGCGCCTGAACGATGCGCGCGCGCTGCAGAGGCAGGCGATACTGGGGATGCAGCGTTTCGGGCAGACGCAGCAAGGAGAAACACCACACGCAGGCGCCGAAGGCACCGATCATCAGAAACAGCGATCGCCACGACGCCACCAGCAGCAGCAACTGCCCGAGGCTCGGCGCGATGACGGGCGACATCAGGAAAACGATGAAGCTCAGCGACATGACACGTGCCATGCGCGTGCCCGAGTACAAATCACGGATGACGGAGCGGGCGACCACGACGCTGGCGGCAGCCGTGCCGTGCACGAAACGCCAGGCGAGCAGCGCGGCGAAGCTGTGTGTGAAACCGCACAGTAGCGCTGCCAGCGCATAGCTGCAGATGCCGATCAGTAGAATGCGGCGCCGGCCGAAGCGGTCGGACAACATGCCCCAGATAAGCTGCCCGCAGCCGAGCCCGACGATGTAGGCCAGCACGATCAATTGAGCGCGATTGGCGTCGCTCACCCCGAGCGCCAATCCGATCGTCGGCAACGCCGGCAGCATGGCGTCGATGGCGACGGCCTGACAGGCCATCATCGCGGCGGTCAGCACCACCAGTTCGCGAAAGCCCAGAGCTTTCACCGGAAGCGGTGGCAACTGGTAGCTAATTATTGCTGTTCTTGCAGAACTTCTCAGCGTCGCGCCCGGTGCAGCAGTACTGCGTGCAGTAATTGGTCGGCGTCTTATAGGTCTTGGCCAGGCGCTTGGAGAATTCCGGATACATCGTAGCCGCCCCGCCCTGCGAGGCCTCGAGCGGAATATTGTAGTGCTGCTGCATGTAGTGCTGGGCGGCCGGCAGCTGATCGGGCAATACCGTGGCCGAGTGATAGCCGTCCGACACACCCTGGACTATCTCGGCGTCCTCGCAATACTCGGGCACGATGTCGGCGCTACCCGCCGTCGTCAGCCGGAAGGTCTGCGTCACCGGCCAGGGAGCCTCGAGATAGACCGGATCACGCATGACGCCCAGGACGCTCAGCTCGTCATCGTGACGCGTCCAGAAGAGGTTCACGGTCTCCTGGCTGCTGGCCGGCGCGCCGTTGCGCTCGAGGAAGGAATCCTTCAGATGCGTGGTGTGCGTCACCAGCGTATTGCCCTCCCAATGTCCGGTCGTGAATCCGTCATAGGTGTGCAGCGCCTGCGGCGGGGGCTGCGCACGCCCATCCATCCAGATTGTCATCGGCAGGCGATCGTAGGCCTGGGAGCTCAGGTGCCAGGCAATGACGTGACCGTAGTGATCGCGCTCGGCGGTGAAGCGGCCTCCCCAGGGACCCGTGACGATGTAGCTCACCGACCACGGCTCGCACTGCCGATAGAGCTCCTGGCGCTCATCGCCCGAATAAGCCCAGCCAGCCTGCCGTCCCTGCACGTTCAGCGGAATGCCGCTGAAGTCACCCGGATAAGGTCCGGTTGCATGCTCACGGCCCGACTGGGTGCTGACCAGGACCCAGTTGCCCGACAGGTCCACCTGGGCCAGCACGGCCGAGGCGCACAGGATGCCACTCAAACAGCCGAGCGCAGCCGCGACGAAGGGAGGGGTTCTCACGGCGGTGTCCTCACGAAATCAGCGAACAGGGGGCCGGCGCCCATTTGGAGTCATCCGGCAGTTTCTGGAAGATCGAGTCATAGATCAGCGGTGCCTGCAGGTATTGCGGGTCCACGACCGTGCTGGTGATCGTCAGCCACTGATCGCCCTCGGGCTCGACGCGCAGGTCCCACCATTCGGTAAGTTTGGTCTCAGCGCTATAGGGCACCCCGTTCTTTCGCAACAGCCCTGGCAGCAGATGATCGGTGATCACCTGCAGCGAGCCATAGCGGACCGGCGGCGCATTGGCCGCACCTGCGGCGCCTGCCGCGGCACCGCCCGCATTTGCCAGCACCCATTTGGCAGCCGACCAGCCCTGCCAGCTCGCTTCCGGCGCGGCGTGCGCGGCGGCAGGACGGAAGTGAAGCAACCGCGTCTGCATGCCGGCGTCGGTGTCCACGCGCAGCACGTCCGCATCCTGCCAGTGAATGTGCAGATGCTCGGGCAGGCGCATGAGCGCGGCCGCCCCATAGGCTTCGCACTGTTTGCCCGCCGCGGTATCGGCGGACGCACGGAATGCATCCGCCAGCTGCTTGGCCTTGGCATTGATCGGCAGGTCCGCGTATTCCCCCGGACCGGGCACGACCATGCGGTACTGCCAATTCTGCGTGATGACCGAAGTCCAGTAGCCGGTCAGATCGTACGGGGCCTGCTCGCGCGCGCTCGGGGACTTGGCGGCCGCTGCTGCGCCGGCTGTGAGCGCGCGCCCCTGCGCGCGGACAACTGCCGGCGCCAGCAGCCAGGCGCCCAGGCACGCCACGGCGAGCGCGGCGCCGGGACGCCGCCATGCGGTCGCATTGCCAACTCGCTCCAATGATCGCGCGCACGCCCTCACTGCTCTGTCCCCCGTCTTTGCCGACTTCCACGATGGTTCGCCATCAGGCTCTTGTAGACCGCCTGCACGAAATCGGCCGTGGTCCAGGATCCGCTGTCGCTGCCGTAACGCGTATGAAAGCCCTGCGCCGGGTCGGCCGCGACGATGTCGCGGAAACTGCGTCCATGATCGATGTAGTACTGCACGCGTGCGCGCACGGTGTCGACCATGTCGCGGTAGGTCACCAGATCGTCGATGTCGCTGAGCGGCCCATGCACCGGAATCACCTGTGTGCTTTCGGCTTGCGTGAGCACGGGTGCATGCGAAAACACCAGCGTGTTGATCAGCCGGTTCAGCGCATCGACCTCGCCTTGGATGCTGCCGCCGTGCGCGATATCGATGACCGGAAAGCGGGTCGGGTCGAAAACCTCGCCGGTCACGACCACATCGGAACGCTCGAAGCGCACCGCGGTGTCGCTGTCACTGTGCGCATTGGGCAGCCACACGATGGCAATCGGCTCGCTCGAATACAGATTGAACTCCGGACGCGTAAAGGTATCGGTGGGCAGCGCAGCCCCCGTGTAGCTCGCGCCCGGATCGCTCACCAATCGAGCCAGCACGCTCTGGCGTGCAATAACCGGTGCCCCGGTGCCCGCCCCGGCACCGGGCAGCGTGAAGACCCCATTGAGCTGGCGACCCTGGGCCGCTACGAAGAAATCCTCGGCCGCGACGCTGTGCCCCGCACTGGCCAGCGTGGCATTGCCACCGACCAGCTCTGCGTCGGCGCCGGTGTCGATGACATAGTGAATCGCTCCGCTCGAGATGCGTCGAATCGCGGCCAGCACTGCCGCGGCGCTGGCGGCCGGGCCGGTGTCAACGACAACCGTGCCATCCACCCCGCTTTGGACGGCGACATTCACACCGTCCACCGTGAGCATCTGCACGTGGGCGGTGACCGGCAGCACCGCCACCGTACCCGCAGCGCCCGCCGCGGTGCCGGCGGCAGCATCGCCCGTCAGCGCCTGGGCCTGGGCCTGGGCTCGGGGTACCAGCAGCCATGTGCCAATCAGCAGCGTCAGTACCACCTTCAGGCCGCTGACATGAGTTTCGCGACGCTCGCCCGACACCTTGCCCCCTTGCAGATCCGTGCAGGCGCCCGGCAGAGCGCGACGGATTCACCGGTGTGCACGCCCCCCGCGTGCGAAGCCTTCGAATCCTAGCATGTCGATTGCGCCGCTTGCCCGCGGCCGATATCAGCCGCGGGTTCCAAGCGCAACGCAGCAACGCCATTGTCGCATACTATGCCGCTGCAGCCCGCAGGCTGCGTAACCGGCAGGCACAATGAAATTTCCAATCGTCCACTGGAGTTTCGCAGCCATCGGCGCGGTGTTGTTCAGCACGACGGCGCTGGCACAAAAGGTACCGGCGCAGTATCTCATCACTGGGAGTGCTGCTGAAAAAATACAGGACTTTACGACCATCAATCTGGCGACCGCCGAGGGTATTGCCGAGGCCTGCGAGGATGCCGCAGAGGCACAGCACGTGCTGGTCAGCATCATGGTGCTCGATAAGGCTGGCAATGAAGTGTACATGGATCGCATGGATGGCCAGGGCTATCTGGCCATCGCGACCGCAGAGATGAAGGCGCGCACGGCGCTGCTGGAGCGCGAACCCAGCAAAGTGCTGATGAATCGCATCATCGAAAATCCCGCCCTGGAGCTGCAGACGATACAGCTCGGCCTGTTTGCCAACTCCGGGGGCCTGCCCATCGTAGTGGAGCATCAGCTCATCGGCGCAGTCGGAGTGGGTGGCTCCGCTCCCAAGCCGCCGATCTGGAGCGATGAGATTTGCGGCCACCGGGCGCTGATCAAGGTATTCGGACCGGGGGTGGCGCCGCTCGTGCAGGACCTTCCCAGGCGCCGCAGCGTCAATCCAATCAAGGCCCCCGTTCCCCGCTTCGCCACGACCACAGTGCCCAAATCGAGTCTTCCAGCGCAATGGGTCGTCAGTGGCGCAGCCGCGGCGGCCATTGCCGATGGCACGCAGATCTCGCTGGCGGCGGCAAAAAAGATCGCGCGCGTTTGCCGCGATTGGGCGGCATCGAAGGGCGGCACGATGTCGTTGTATATCATCGACGACGAAGGCGAGCTGGTGCACATGGAACGCATGGACGGGCAGATCGACAACGATATCCGCACGGCACTGCTGAAGGCTCAAACGGCGCTGAAAACGCGCCAACCCACCTCCATCCGCGCAGCGCAACTGCAGAACGATCCGAGCGGCTTTCCGCGGCAGATTGCCAAGTACCGATTCTTCACCAACTCCGGAGGCCTGCCGATCATAGTTGATGGACAGCTGATCGGTGCCATTGGCGTCAGCGGACTGGCCGGCGGAGGCGCCGGCGGTGGCGATGAAACTTGCGCCATCGAGGGACTCAAGGCGGTTTTCGGCCCTGACGTGGCATTGCCGGTCTATCCCGCCGCAGCGCGCGCCCCATAATTTCGTCGTGTTCTGCGCGGCGGCGCCGACTACACTAGGCAATTCCTGGCGGAATACCGCCGTAGCGCCACCCGAACGCCGACGTGCATCGGGTTGAACAGGAGTACTCACTATGGCTCGCATCCTCGGCGGCATCGGGGCCTCGCACACGCCCACGATCGGCTTCGCATACGATCACGACAAGCAGCAGGATCCGGCCTGGGCCCCGATCTTCGCGGGGTTCGAGCCGGTACGCCAGTGGCTAAAGGAGCAGCGCCCGGACGCATTGGTCTACATATTCAACGACCACGTCACCTCATTCTTTTTTGACCACTATTCGTCCTTCACGCTCGGCATCGGCGAATCCTATCCGGTGGCCGACGAAGGCGGCCACGCGCGTGACTTGCCGGCCATGCCCGGTCATCCACAGCTCGCGCGGCACATCGGCGCAAGCCTGATGACCGATGAATTCGACATGGCTTTTTTCCAGGACAAGGCGCTCGACCACGGCTTCTTCTCGCCGATGTCGGTGCTGCTCGATCGCGAGCAGCAGCGCTGGCCCACCACCATCGTCCCGCTGCAGGTGGGCGTGCTGCAGTTTCCCGTGCCCAGCGCGGCCCGCTGCTTCAAGCTCGGTCAGGCGTTGCGCCGCGCGATCGAGAGCTATCCGGAAGACATCCGCGTCGCGATCGTCGCCACCGGCGGGCTGTCCCATCAGGTGCACGGCGAGCGCGCTGGCTTCAACAATACCGAGTGGGACAGGAAGTTCCTGGATCTGATCTGTGACGACCCGATCGCGCTGACCAGATTGACACAGGCCGAGTATGCCGAGCGGGGTGGCTTCGAGGGCTCCGAGGTCATCATGTGGCTGATCATGCGCGGCGCGCTCTCCGCCAACGTGCGGCGCCTGCACAGCTCCTACTACCTGCCATCGATGACCGCCATCGCCACGCTGCTGCTGGAAAACGAGGCGGCCGAGATGCCCGAGGCGGTGAAGCAGGCGCATCTGCAGCGCATGGGCCGGGAGCTCGCCGGCGTCGAGAAGCTCAGCGGCACCTATCCATTCACACACGCCGCGAGCGTCAGGACCTACCGCATCAACAAGTTTCTGCACGACCTGGTGATGCCGGCACACCGCAAGAGATTCTTGAGCGATCCGGAAGGCGCATTTGAAGCCGCCGGTCTCTCCGAGCAGGAGCGTGATCTGCTGCGCCGGCGGGACTGGCGCGGCCTGATCCACTATGGTGCGATCTTCTTCGGCCTCGAGAAGCTCGGCGCAGTCGTGGGGGTCTCCAACCTGCACATTTACGCGGCCATGCGTGGCGAGACGCTCGATGACTTTTTAAAGACCCGCAACACCTCGGTCAAATATTCGGTGGCCGGCCGCGACAGCGCCTCGGGCGGACCTGCGAGCGCCGCCGCGGGCGCATCCAACGAGCAGCGCTGATGGTCGCAGAGCTGCGGAGTGCCAACGCTCTGCAGGCCATCTCTTCGATGGCCACCGCTGCGCTGCTGCGAGCTTTGATCGGCGCCTATCAAGAGCGCAGCGGTCAGCCCGTCGAGCTCATATCGATCGGCGGCGTGGATGCCTTGCGCCGCGTGATGGATGGTGAGCAGCTCGACCTCGTGGTGCTCGCAGCCGACGCAATCGAACGTCTATCGCAGCACAATCGCCTGCTGCCTGGCAGCCCTGTAGCGCTGGTGCGTTCGAGCGTGGCGGCCGCGGTGCCGGCTGGCGCCCCGCATCCGGACATCGGCAGCGAGCAGGCGCTGCGCGACGCCGTGCTTGCCGCCGCGCACATCGGCTATTCCACCGGCCCGAGCGGCACGGCGCTGGTGGCCTTGCTGCAGCGCTGGGGAATCGACGAGCAGGTGCGACCGCGGTTGGTACAGGCCAGACCCGGCGTGCCGGTCGGCAGCCTGGTGGCCAGCGGTCAGGTATCGCTCGGCTTTCAGCAGCTCAGTGAATTGCAGAGCCTGCCGGGCGTCGAGCTGCTGGGTGAGCTTCCGGCCGCCTGCGCCATCGAAACCATCTTCAGCGCCGCGATATGCCGGCTATCGCAACAGCCCACGGCGGCCGGCGCACTGCTCACATACCTGAATTCATCCGAAGCCGCACCGATCAAGCGCCAGCACGGCATGTCGCCGGCCTGAACGGACGGCCCTGCGCGTGTCCGCGCACGGGCCGCCCCTCGCTGATCGCAAACCTGAGGTCTGGTCGCAAACTTCAGTGCGCATCGACCCGGTGATGATAACCGCGCTCTGGCAGCAGGAATGCGAAGATCGCGGACAGCACGAATAGCGCGAACAGCACTCCAAAGGTCTTGCTCTGATTCGCTCCGGCGAGCAGCGCGATGACGAAGGTCGTAACGAAGAAGCCGCCCGCCATCTGCAACAAGGCCACGATTCCTCCCGCACTTCCGCCATAGGTCGCACCGATCTCGGTCAGCATCACCGGGAAGGGAATGGTCAGCGGCAGCGCGCCGTTGGCGATAAAGGCACCTACGGCGACGCAGACCCAGGTCAAGGGACCAAACTGAACGGCCAGTGAGGCGACGATCAGCCCCGATCCGACGATGACGAATATCGGTAACCAGGTCCTGACTGAGCCTATCCGGGTCAGCAGGACCGGCACGAAGAAGCCGCCCAGAGCGCCGCCGAAGCCCAGCGGAATCCCCAGCAGCCCGGCCGCCTGCGGACTGGCCTGCTTGATCTGGGTCAACGCGCTCGGCAGATTGCCTGCGGTACCCACCCAGGCGGCGAAGAAACACAGCACCGCAAGGCCGCTGAGCCAGACGTAGCCATTTTTGGCCGCCACACCGAAAAATTCGAGCACGGGCTGCGGCGGCGAATCCGGTTCGCCCGCGGGCTTCGGCTTGAAGCCCACCAGGTACCAGAGGACCGAGACCGCGAAGATGATCCATGCAAACACGAAGGCGGCATGCAGGCTCGGAAACAGCGACACCGTGCCCTCCCCCAGACCCACACCCAATCCCGCGAAGCCGATGAAGACACCCATCGCTATCGACATGTGCCCGGCCTTGAACCAACGGCGCAGGATCTTGGGGCCCAGGGTGTTGACGAACACCATCGACCATCCGTTGATGAGCATCCAGACAAATAGACTCGTGAAGCCGGTGGTCGCGTAGGCACGGCCGATCAGCCCAACTGTGGCAATCAGCAGCAGCACGATGCCGACTGCCTTGGTCCCAAATCGGTCCGCGACCATACCGATGGGGATGCCAAAAACGAAGTTCATCAGGAACGGCGCAAACAGGCACATCGGAAATTCAAACGGACTGACGTGCAGCCCCCCGATGATGCTGCCGGCGGCGCCTGCGAGTTGAAACTCCGCGTAATTGGTCGTGAAGAAAAGGAAACTCATGATCGCCAGGATCACCCAGCGATACGGATTCTCTCCATGAACAGGCTGATTCATGCGGATATTTCCAGGAAGTTGGTGAATAAAGGCTCAAGCGTCGACACGGTGCGCCTCATGCGGCTGACAACCGCCGCTTCACGATCAGCGCAAGCGGTACCGTATAGAACAGATGCGAGAGCATGCCGCCGATGACGACGTTGGGGTCGGCATAATTGGGATGACTGCTCGACACCACGACGATCGCCAGGTGCATGACGACCCACACCACGATCGCGTAGAACAGCGCGACGAGCGTCGCCTCGACGCCGCGCCGTCGAAACCATGGCCACAGGAGCGCGAAGAGCACCCCCCACGCCAGGGCGAAGCTGAAGTGGATTGCCGCACCCAGCAGATAGGAACCCAGGCCCAGGGAACTCTGCACCGCGCTGCCAAACACCAGTCCGGTGGCGTTGGCGGGAATGCCCGCGAGTGGCATCTGATGCTGTATGCCTACCCACACGACGGCCTCGTATATCCAGATGATCACTCCCCCCGTCAGACCAGCGAGCAGGCCGGTTGCGATCTGCGCAGATCGGCTCGCGCGATGGCTGCTGGATATGGCACTGGCTGCGACGCTCTCCATAGCGTAATGCGCCGGTTCTCAGATCGACACGGGCGGGCTTTGTGCCTACTCCGTCTGCCCGTGCCTACCTGGCAACGGCGCGACCGTAGACTTCGATCTGCGCGACATCGGCCGCCCCGCCGGGACCATGACCGCTGCCCGCCATGAGGTCGGCGAAGCCGACTTCGTCGACCTTGCTCAGATCAATCTTGTCCACCAGGTTCCCACGCGTCACCAGGCCCGGCATGTCGAGCTTGAGCCAATGCAGATCCGCGAAAGAGACCTCGCTCTCGAGCCAGTCGGTAGGGCTGCCGATGGCCTGATCGCCGATCCACCACGTGCCATCGGCAAGCTTCACGATGGGACGTACTTTATGGAAGCCGGACATCTTGGTGTTGAAGCGAATGCGCGCCAGGCCGCTCAGATCGAGATAGTTCCCTTTGTCGCGCAGGGCCAGCCCACAAGCAGACGTGCACAGCCCCGTCCAGATATGCAGTGGATTGTTACCGTTCTCCGAACTGCCCTCCTTCACGAGGCGCAATTCCCCCATCGGTACGAAGGACTCGAGGGCGAGCTCGGGGTTGGCGTTGGCAGTGCCGGCGAGCGGAACATTCAGCGCACCGCTGCCTGGACGTGCGTCTGCCTCGGCCGGCTGGTGTGCCGGCGCCGCCCAATCTTCCTGGAAAAGCAGCGCAGGACGCAGCATGGGGGGGCGTGCTGCCCTTCCGGGCCGTCCCCGAGGGGCGCGCGCGCCGGTGGGCGCCTGTCCAAACGCGACGGCGGCGATAACGCACAATGGAATGAGTCCGCCGATGCGAACGAATCGATGACGCATAGATCCCCCCGAATTACTTTATCGTCCCGCCCTGACTCGCCGGCTGCGCGGATCACGGGCCCCTGCAGTCGTCTACATCAAGCGACTACCTGAGGCGGCCGCGCCGCGGCGCGCGACGCGCGCAGCGATGCATCGATACTCCAGGGACCAGGACCTGCAGCCCATAGATACAGGAACGTGAATGAGAACAGCACTGCGAGATCGCCGCCGTTGAGAATCGGCAGCCACCCTCGCTTGAAGTGCACCATGAAAAAAGCCACGGCCATGTCGCCCGACAGCAGGAAGGCGACCGGGCGGCTGAACAGCCCCACCAGCAGCAGCAGCCCGCCGAAGAATTCCAGAATTCCCTGCACCCCCATCAAAGACAGCAGCTGCAGGTGATCAAAGGTTGCCTGATGCGGCAGATGAAACAATTTGGCCGACCCGTGCTGCATGAACAACAGCGCGGCCACGATACGCAACACGCTGCGCAATTGCGGCGCCCAGTCCTGCAAGGCGTCTTGTCCGCTATTCATACAACCCCCTGTTTTACGGTTTGACCAGTTTGAAACTCAATTTCGCCCGCGCGCCGCGCTGTTGCAATTTTGCACGTGGCAGGTGCAGTCAGCAAGACGATCGCCACGCCTGCGGCCCCGAGTCGCATCTTATTCGCGGCCATGGTTCTCGCCGACCGCATGAATTCTTGAGGACAGGCGTTTATAAACCCAAAAGCACATGGTTACCAATTTAAATACGCATGACGGCAGAAGCGCAGAAACCCCTGGCGCCATCGACCAGATGTCTCGCAGCACTGCCCGCAAGGCCCCGACGCAGCCAGCCATTCCCGGCCCGCCAAGCCATCGCAATTGCAACAAACCGCTGAGTTACAAGGACTTTGTAACGAGCCTAGAGGGACAACTCAGATGAGTCTTCCCTTATATCGTTATCTCGATTTTAATTGGTAACTCCGTGTCTTTGGGTTTATAAACCAGATCTCCTTGGTAACTTCATCCGCGGTCGGCGACAACGTGACCGCAAAAAATGCCGATAAAACACCGGCGAATGCCGTGAGGAACATGCCGTGACGCAAGCAACGAGAGCGACCGTCCACCGAGTCGTGGCCGCCGCGCTCTGTATGGGGGTACTGGGGGCCCTGGGGGTGACATCGGCGCGGGCCGAGCAGCCGCAGAGCGGGGAGCTGGACGTGGTCCAGGTTCGGCCGAACTTCTACCTGATCGTCGGGGACGGAGAGAACGTCGGGGTGCAGGTGGGCCACGACGGGGTGGTGCTGGTCAATGCGGGCACCCAGGCCGGTGCCGAGGGACTGATCGCC
>DATNDE010000029.1:0-6753 GCA_035553315.1 Steroidobacteraceae bacterium | reverse complement strand
CGCACCGCCTCGTCGTCCACGTCCGTGATCTGCTCGCCGATACGCGCCATGTGCCGGCGGCTGCCCGAGCGCGCGCGTGCGGCCAGCGCGCGGCGCACGTCGAGCGGCAGGGCGAGGAAGCGGCGTTGCCAGCGCGGGGCGCGCACCAGGGCGCGCAGACGCTGATAGGCATGATCGGCGGTGCACAGCGCGTCGCCGTGTGTCAGCAGCACCGGCTCACCCTGCAGCTCAACGATCAGTGGATCGCTGATCAGGAAGGTTCCGGTGCGCTGCTCGAAACCGCGGCCGAGCAGGAAGTCGCGGTTGCCGTGCATGACGTAGCAGGGCACACCCGCCGCGGTGAGTCCGGCCAGTGCTGCGCAGATGCCGGCGCGATAGGACTCATCGTCGTCATCGCCGATCCAGGTCTCGAACAGATCCCCAAGGATGTAGAGCGCCTCGGCGCCGCGCGCCGTGCCGGCGAGGAACTGCTGGAACTGCGCGCCTGACGCCGGCTCACTGGCGTCCAGGTGCAGATCAGAGACAAACAGCGTGGTCAAGGCGCATCGCTTCCTGCGGGGCAGTTACGCTACATTGTACGGATGTCGGTTGAGGCGGTCGTCACACGCTTTGCGCCCAGTCCCACGGGGCAGCTGCACCTGGGCAATGCACGCACGGCACTGTTCAATTGCCTGCTGGCGCGAGGGCGCGCCGGCCGCTTCGTGCTGCGCGTGGAGGATACCGACGCTGCGCGCAGTCGCGAGAGCTTTACGCAGGCGCTCTTCGAGGATCTCAGCTGGCTGGGCCTCAGCTGGGATGAGGGTCCGGATCGCGGTGGCCCGCATGGGCCCTATCTGCAGTCGCAGCGCGCCGCCGTGTACCGCGGCTACTTCGAGCGCCTGCAGGCGCAGGGCCTGGCCTATCCCTGCTTTTGCACCGCCACGGAGCTCGAGCTCGCCAATCGCGCGCAGCGCGCCGCGGGGCGCGCGCCCCGCTATGCGGGGACCTGCCGGGAGCTCAGCCCGGTGCAGCGCGACGCGCGCCTGGCCGAGGGCCGTCGCGCGAGTCTTCGGTTTCGCGTGCCGGCCGCTCGCAGCATCGATTTCGACGATATGGCGCACGGACCGCAGCACTTTCTGTCCGATGACTTCGGCGATTTCATCATCCGCCGCGAGGATGGCAGCGCCGCCTTCCTGTTCGGCAACGCCATTGACGATGCGCTGATGGGCGTCACGCATGTGCTGCGTGGGGAAGATCACCTGAGCAACACGCCGCGGCAGCTGCTGTTGCTCGATGCGCTCGCGCTGCGCGTGCCGCGCTATGGTCATGTGTCGCTGCTGATCGGCGCGGACGGGACGCCGCTGTCCAAGCGCCACGGGGCCACCAGCGTGCAGGAGCTGCGCGCCGCGGGCTATTCACCCGTGGCAATCTGCAATCAGCTGTTTCGATTGGGACACTTCAGCGCGGACAACCGCCTGCTGACGCTCGAGCAGATGGCCGCGACGTTCGACGTGACACATCTGCAGCGTGCCAGCGCACACTTCGATCTGCACCAGCTGCGTCACTGGCAGGGCGAGTGGCTGCGCTCGCTGTCCGCCGAGCAGGCCCTGGCGTGGCTCAAGCCGATGCTGCCCGAGGCGCTGCCCGCGGCGCAGGCCAGCGCCTTCGCCGCCGCCGTGCTACCGAATGTCGTGCTCGCCGAGGACGTGCAGCAGTGGCGCGAGGTCATCTTCGGCGAGACGCTGGCCTTCGAGGCACCGGCGCTTCAGGCTGCGCAGGCCGCCGGCGCAGCATTCTTCGCCGCCGCCGCCGACGCCATCGTCGTGCGGGACGCGCAGGGGCAGGTCGATCTGAAGGCGCTGCGGCAGGCGACCGGACAGCAGGGAGCGGCGTTTTTCAAGCCGCTGCGCGCCGCACTGACCGGGCGGCTGCACGGACCGGAGCTCGCGCCGCTGCTCGCGGCAATGCCCCCGGCACGGGCGCGCGAGCGGCTGCTGCGCTTCGCACGGGCGGCGGGCTAGGGCACCGGCAGCGCCTGCGTGCTCAAGATCTTCAACTCCCTCAGCGGCCGCAAGGAGCCATTTGCGCCGCTGCATCCGCCGCGCGTGGGCATGTACGTGTGCGGCGTGACGGTCTACGACTACTGCCACGTCGGACACGCGCGCTGCTACGTCGCATTCGACCTGATGCGTCGCTGGTTGCGCCATCGCGGCTATCAGCTGCGCTACGTGCGCAACATCACCGACATCGACGACAAGATCATCCGCCGTGCCGCCGAGCGCGGCGAGAGCACCGAAGAGCTGACGCGTACCTTCATCCGCGCGATGCACGAGGATTTCGCGGCCCTGGCCATCGAGCCGCCCGATGAGGAGCCGCGTGCGACTGCGCACATCGCCGCGATCATTGCCATGATCGAGCGGCTGCTCGAGCGGGGCTTCGCCTATCTTGCGCCTCATGGCGATGTGTTCTATGCAGTCGAGAAATTTCCGGCCTATGGGCAGCTCTCGGGCAAGCACCTGGAGGATCTGCGCGCCGGCGCGCGCGTGGAGGTCAACGAGGACAAGCGCGATCCGCTCGATTTCGTCCTGTGGAAACAGGCCAAGGCGGGCGAGCCTGCCTGGCCCTCGCCCTGGGGCGCAGGTCGCCCCGGCTGGCATATCGAATGCTCGGCGATGTCGACGCAGCTGCTCGGCGATCACTTCGACCTGCACGGCGGCGGCATGGACCTGAAGTTTCCACATCATGAGAACGAGATCGCGCAGTCGCGTGCTGCGACGGGCGCCGAGTTCGTAAAGGTGTGGGTGCACAACGGCTTTGTGAATGTCGACGAGCAGAAGATGTCGAAGTCGCTCGGCAACTTCTTCACCATCCGCGAGGTGCTGCCCTACGTGCGCCATCCGGAGGTGCTGCGCATGCTGCTGCTTGGCAGCCATTATCGTGGACCGATCAACTATTCACCGCCTCAGCTGCAGCAGGCAGACGCCGCACTGACACGGCTCTATACGGCGCTGCGTGGGCTGACCCATGTGGGTCCGGTGCGGGCCGCCGGCGCGCTGGACCGTGACGGGGAGGCAGTGGACGCTGGCGCCAACGCCAGCGAGCAGGTGGCGCAATTCGAAGCGGCGATGGACGATGACTTCAACACGCCGGAGGCGCTCGCCGCGCTGCAGGGACTGGCACGCGAGCTCAATACCGAGCGCGCGCGCCACGGTGGCGGCGCCGAGCAGACCGACGATGCGCGTGTCGCGATGCTGGCCGGGCAGCTGCGCCAGCTCGGCGGCCTGCTCGGCTTGCTGTCGGTCGCGCCCGAGGATTGGTTCCGCTTGGCGCCGCAGCGCTCGCTCGAGAGCGACACTCCCGCGGTGGCAAGTGAGTCGTTCTCCGAGGCACAGATCGAGGCGCTCATCGAGGCGCGGCGTGCCGCGCGCGCGGCGCGCGACTTCGCGGCTGCCGATCGCATCCGCGCGCAATTGCGTGCCGCGGGCGTGGAGCTCGAAGACGGGGCAGGGGGGCGCACGCTCTGGAAGCGCGTGACATGAAGTCTGCCGTGCGATGCTCCTCATGGTGACGCCGGCACGCGATGTGCTGCTCATTCCCTGCTGGCGGCGTCCGGACTTCCTCTGGCACTGCCTGGACAACCTCGTGCGCGCCGAAGGGATCGAGCAGCTGCACGTGCTGTTTCGGGCCGACACCGGCTATGACCGCGACATCCACGCGGTCATCGGCGAGTTCGCCTCACACTTTGCCAGCCACCAGGTCGATGAGCCCGTGCCCTGTCCCTACAAGCGCACCAAGCAGAGCGCCAATGTCCTGGGCGGCTACCTGCTGGCCGCCCAGCTCTCGCGCCGCTATGTCTTCATGGTGGAGGAGGACATCATGGTGGCGCGCGATTTTCTGCGCTGGCATTACGCGGTGCAGGCGGCGCAGCCGCGGCTGTTCTGCTCGATCGGTACGCGCAATACCAATCGCAACGTGCCCGACAGCGCCGACCCCGAGATCTACTACCTCACCAGCGAGGACTACTGCTCGCTCGGCGTGTGTTTCGAGCGCTCGGTGATCAGCACGCTGATCGCCCCGCACGTGACGCGCGCCTACTTCGCCGACCCGCGCAGCTACTGCCAGTGCACTTTTCCCGCCAGCCGCATCGGGGCAGGCTACGTCGAGCAGGATGGGCTCATCCGGCGCGTCCAGGAGTCCCAGGGAAACACTCGCCCGATTGCCTACCCGTACCGGCCGCGTGGCTTTCATGCCGGCTATGTCGGCTATCACCGCCCCGGCACCATCCCCGGCAATCTCGCACAGCGCATCGGGCAGATTGGCGAGGTTATTTATAATGTCGAGACGATGCGCGCGGCGGCCGAGCGACCCGAATTCTTCCACGACAGCGTGCCGGTGCCGCTGGAGACGCCACCCTGGCAAAGCCAGCGCTTTCAGGCTCTGCCCGAGCCCACCGAGACCCCGGCGTGAGGCTGTCCCCCGCTGGCGCGCGGCTCGCCGCATCGCGCGCGCTCGCCCTCTGTCTGGCCTTCAGCCTGGGCGTGAGCACTCGGGCCGTGGCCAGTGGCGCGAGCCCCTATCTGCCGCTGAATCTGTCACCGGAGATCGAGCGCAAGGTCGAGCAGGTACTCATCCTCGGCGATCAGGCCGTGCAGACGCGGCCCGTGCCCATCTCGCGCGTGCTGAACGCGCTGCCGAGGGCCTGCGAGCGCGACCGGCATCTTTGTGAGCAGGTGCGCCATTACCTGGATCGCTACTTCCGCACGGCGGCCGTGACGCAGGCGAGCGGCGAGCTCGCCGTCAGCAGCCATTCGCAGCTGCAGCTGCCCAATGCACATGGCCAACGCATGGACTCGCCCGCCGATGGCTCGGTGGTGGCCTCGTATCGGCCGTTCGACCATCTGGTGCTCACGGCAGGCGGGGAGGCTTTTGCGGGTCCGGGAGGCCGTTTCGTTCCCGCAGGCACGATGGTCAGTGCCGGTGATCAGTATCTGCAGCTCGACGCCGGCTGGCGCGACCAGTGGCTCTCGCCCATGACCGACAGCAGCATGCTGATCTCGACCGAGGCGCCGACGATGCCGTCCCTGACCATATCGAGTCAGATGCCGTTCTCGCCGCTGGGCCTGGAGTATCAGTTCTCGGTGGCGAAGATGAGCTACCAGGACGAGATCGCCTGGGATACGCCGCACAGTTCGTTCACCGCCGGAAATCCGCGGCTGGCGACTTTCCATCTCGGCTTCGCGCCTGTGGCCGGTTGGTCCTTCGCGGGCAACATGCTGCTGCAGTATGGGGGAGGAATCCGGCCGGACTCGCTCGGCGGTGTATTCGGCGCTCTGCTGCAAAAGACGGCGATCACCGCGAGCGGTTCGGCCAACAATCGCTTTGCCAACCGCGACGTGTCGCTGACCAGCACCTATACCTTCCCGGCGGCCACGCCGCTCGAGACCTATGTCGAGTACGCCACGCGCGATTCGCTGCACGGCGAGCTGTACCGCTTTCACCAGACGGGCCTATCGGCGGGCCTGCACATTCCCGAGCTCTTCAAGCGCTATGACCTGCGCATCGAGCTGTCGGAGTGGCAGAACAACTGGTACACGGACTATGTCTGGACCGAGGGCATGGTCAATGACGGCAGCGTCATCGGCGACTGGGGTGCCGCCTGGCGGGACTTCCAGAACCCGATCGGCGCCCGCTCGGCGATGGTGTCGCTGGGGTTTCCGATCCGCACCACCGACGAAATCAATCTGCAGTACCGACTGCTGCAGGATGCGGGCTACGTCTTCGAGTGCACGATATGCGGTGCGCCCCCGTCCCGGCCGTATGCGCTGGCCCACCTGCTCACGGTCGACTACTCGCAGCCCCGCGCCCACTACACGCGTGGGCTGATGCTCGACGTCGGTCGGGATGAATATGCCGCGGGCTTCGTGCGCCTGTCCGCCTATGTGCGGCTGGATGGCGGCAACGGGGGCGCAGCGCTCGCCGAGGATGAGCAGGACGACGACGAGGACGAGGACGAGGACGCGCAGGCGGGGCAGCAGCCCAGCATCGCGGCCGGTAGCCGCCTCGAGCGCTTCGTCAGCGTGGGCGCCACGTACGCGCGACTGGGCCTGGATCTCGGGGGCTTTTCGGCGGCTTCCGAATCGGCGCCGACGCTGTATCGGACACGCTATTCGCCCTATGTGGCTGCGGGTCTGCGGCGTGCGGTCACCGCCCGCGCGGACCTCGGCGTTCGCGTCGACCTCGATGAGCTGAACGGCCTTATGGTCGGCTTGCGGATACTGGACTATCGCTACCGGCTCGGCCACCACATCGCCGTCGGCGGCTTCCTGGGATATGCGCGCTATTCCGGGCCCAGCCCGGCGCAGGGCCTTTATTTTGGTTACGGGCTGCAGTGGCGTAATCTGTGGCGAGGCTGGGATCTGTCCCTGGAGCAGCGCGAATTCGATGCGCTCCAGCGCGACAAGGTGCGTGCCTCGGATCAGGCGGTGCTGCAGCAGACCGCCGATCCGGTGGAGTGGTACACCGGCGGTGCAGCCACGCTCTCGCTCTCGCATGCCTTCTGAGCAGAAATTGACGCCGCGCGAGCCGCCTGCGTATCATGCGCGCCCCGTACACGGGTGTCCGGGGGGCGCTCAGGGCGATCTAGGGCGGGGCATGGCGCAGTCTGGTAGCGCATCTGCTTTGGGAGCAGAGGGTCGGGGGTTCAAATCCCTCTGCCCCGACCAGCTCGAACTGCAGTGCGCCCGTAGCTCAGCTGGATAGAGCACCGGCCTTCTA
>DATNDE010000028.1:0-27156 GCA_035553315.1 Steroidobacteraceae bacterium | reverse complement strand
GGGAGCGTCTCGGGGGTGCCAACGAACAACAAATTGCAGGTTCTCCCATCCGAGGTGAATCGCCAGTGCGGGGCAGCGTCCGCACACCAATCGAATATGACGAGCTTGCCAGAGCAACGAGTGGCCTTGCGGACCCGTTTCGAGCGAAGAAGACAAATGCCGCCATGGATTTCGGTAGCAGACGGATCCCGTGCCAATCAAAGACTCGTGTCAGGTGGGCTCATCTATACGTGGTGCCTACGTTGTCAGGCACATTGACCAAACCGGGGAGTGTTCTATGACTCGTTTGATTGCTACCGTGCGCTCTGTCCTTCGTCGTCGGGACCCTGCTGACAGAGGCCACCTGACGGGGTATTACTGGTTTTAGTCCGTATGCCAAGAGCTCAGGGTAGACGACTCACGTCTCCCTGAGCTCCTGGCCAGACTTAGCTTCGTGCAGCATGGCCCTTTTCGAGCAATTCTCGAAGGACCCGATCTCCTATCTCGACGCCTCCTTCAACGGGGCCGACCCCGTCGCCATCAGTAAGGATGAAATCTGTGTCGGCGACCCCCTCGCCGCTCGCCGAGTTCTGCTACACACCGAAGATCTCTACGACGATGTAGCGAACGGAGCGGGTTTTTTCTCGGATCAGCGGTTTGGGCGGCGGTCGCAACAAGTCGAGCTTCGCACGCAGGCCCGCGGCCTTTTTCGACGCCATATCGATTCCAACGCCGGCAAGGCACTGGCGGATGCCGTCGCCGCACATATCTGTGCGCAGAGCGAATGGCCGGATGCCGGCAACTGGTTCTTCGTCCGATTCTTCCGCTCGGTGCTGCTCCATGATGGCAGCGATCCGCGGCTCTTTCGGCTCATCGATGACATCATCAGAACCTCATCCCTCGTCAGGGTACCCACGCGCCACGCCGCCTGGAGTCGGCGGATACTGACCCTGCGGCGCACGTGGCTCCTGGCGGGGGAAATCAGGTCGCGAAAAAGGGCTCCCCCTTCAACACCACGAGATCTGCTCGACGTCATCATCGCCGTGGCCGAGCCCGATCAGCCGCTGGAGGAGCTCGTCGATATCCTGATCGCGTTCGCCAAATCCATCGCGTCGACGGGATTCGTGCTGGGTTGGGCGCTATATCTGCTGGGAACCGAGGGCGATCCGGGTCCGGGCATTCCGTCCAACTGGATCGTTATGGAGACGCTGCGTCTCTGGCCGACGCCGTGGCTGCTTGGACGCTTTGCAAAACGAGATCACCAGTTGGGCGGAACGGCTATCAAGCAGGGGGATGTCGTCATCGCGTGCCCCTACCTCGTCAACCGGCACGTCGACTATTGGTCGGATGCGACCAAGTTCTTTCCGGGACGCTGGGCCGATCCGCTAAGTCTCAAGAATCCCGCCTTCCTCACGTTTGGACACGGCATCCATCGGTGTGCGCTCGCGGATTACGCCACCGAGATCTTGAGCGAAACAGTCGAGGTGTTCCGCGCGCGGGGGTTCAGTCTCGAACTGAAGAACACCGTGCGCCCCCTGGGGCCACTGCTCTATCCCCCTGCCTTCACGCTGAGCCTGAGCGGCACCTAGCACGGGCGGCACCGGTAGGACTCGGGAAAAATTCTCTATTGCGCTCGATCGCCTCGTTCGCGGTCAGCCACCGGTTTCCGGAATCGCGAGCCGGAGGGTATCGCTCTCCAGAAATTGCTCCTTCAAGCGCAACGACGACAGGGGCCTAGAAAGGTAAAAGCCCTGACCTTCGTGGCAACCGCGGCCCCGTAGCCAGTCGAGCTGCGTCTTGCGCTCGATGCCCTCGGCCACGGTGGTCAGATGCAAGCTCTCACCCAGCGAAAGAATGGCCGTCACGATCGCCGCATCCGTGACCGAGTGATCGACATTCTGCACAAAGGATTTGTCTACCTTGATCTTATCCGGTGGGAAACGAGTAATGTATGCGAGCGAGGAGTATCCGGTACCGAAATCGTCGAGACTGATCAGGCACCCTAAATCGCGCAGTCTATCCAGAGCGGTACGCACAGCCACGGACTCACGTACCAGCAGCGACTCGGTGATCTCGATCTCGATCAGCGAGGGGGATATCCCCGCGGCTTTGGCCTCCTGCTCTAACGTACGTGCCGGATTGCCGTGTAATAGCTCCTTGCCTGAGACGTTGACCGCCAGCGGCACGCCGATATCCGCATCTCGCCAGGCGCGCAGTTGCCGGCACGCCGCGCGCATCACCCACTCGCCGAGCTCTATGATGAGGCTGCTTTCCTCCGCGATCGCGATGAACTCGCCCGGGGATACGGTCCCCAGTTCGTCGTCATGCCAACGGGAGAGCACTTCCGCGCCGATGAGGCGCATATCGGCCAGCCGGAATTTCGGCTGAAACTCGACGGTCAGCAACTCACCCTGTATCGCTCGGCGCAGGCGCGACTCGAGCCGCATGGCCTTGCGCAGTCGCGAGCTCATGTTGGGTGAATACACCGCCACGCCGCCCGCACCGGTGGACTTGGCATGATACATCGCGGTGTCCGCATGCTTGAGGACGGTTTCTGCGTCCTCGCCGTCCTCGGGGAAGGCCGCGACGCCGACGCTTGGTATCGTGAAGAATTCGGCCGGCTCGTAGCTGATCGGGGTGCCGAGCATTGCATGACAGGTACGCGCAACCTCCAGGCCAAAGCCGGCCGCGCTATCGCGCACGACGATCACGAACTCATCGCCACCGAAGCGCGACAGAACGATATGATTATGCGGAGTCTGATGGACGGTGATCGCCTGTGTCAGCTTCTGAGCGACGATGCGCAGCACGTCATCGCCCACGGTGTGACCGAAGGTGTCGTTGATGCGCTTGAAGCCGTTCAAATCCAGATAGACGAAAGACACGCTCTCGCGCGCCGTAGCAGCTCGCGAGATCATCCCACCCGCGGTATCGAGACATTGCTGGCGGTTCGGCAGCCCCGTCAACGGATCATAGTAGGCAAGCTTCTTGACGTGCTCGGCCTGCGCGCGACGCCGCATTCTAATGCGCCAGGCAGCCATCACGAGTGCGATGAGCACCGCCAAATAGGCGAGCTTGGCCGGCAGTGACGCCCAAGGCGACGGAGCCTTGTGAATTGTGATTCGAAGTGGGCTGTCTCCCCAACCGGAATCGGCACTCGCGGCACGAACTTCCAGAATGTGGTCGCCCGCCCCGAGATTCGTGAGGGTGACGTCGTGTTCGGTGCCGAGATCGATCCATTGGTCGCTGAAATTCGGCAATCGATAGGAGAGGCGATTGTGCGCCGGCGAGACAAAGTCGAGTGCTGCGAACTCCAGAGTGATGATCCGCGCGCCAGCATCGACATGGATTTGATTGAGCAACCAATAAGGTTGCGCCGTTCGCAGTGGAGCACCGAGTACGTCGACCTGCATCAAGGCAACACGTGGTGGAGTACTCGAGCCCTCGATCGATAGCGGATTAAAAACATTGAAGCCGCCGGGACCACCAAAAGCCAGCTTTCCATCGCGCAATCGCCCATAGGCGCCGCTGTCGAATTCTTCGCCCTGTAGTCCATGCTGAACATGGTAGGTGCGAAAGGTGCCGGCGTCGGGGTCATAGCGTGTCAAACCCGAGTTGCCACTCATCCACAGCGCACCGAACGCATCGGGCACAATGCCATAAACAACATCGCCCGCGAGACCCTCGGCGCGTCCAAAGATCTCAAATTGGATGTCACTTGGATGTGCGGATGTCCCGAGGACTCGCGCCAGACCGTCATTGGTCGCTGCCCAAACCCGTCCACGCCCATCCACCGTAACGCCATAGACGGTGTCGCTCGGTAACGATGTCGCCTCCTCGTCGAGGTGCCGAAATATTCGGAATACATGGCCGCTGGCGTCGGCCAGATCCAGCCCTCCCCCAACCGTTGCGATCCACATATCCCCGGATGGATCTTCGGCGAAGCCCGTGATGTTGCGCGAACTCACGGCACCGGGGTCGCTCGACTCGAATGGCAGCTGCACGACCTTGCCGCTGCCCGGATCGAGCACATTGACGCCGCCGCCGTGCGTTCCAACCCAGATGCGTCCGTCGCGCGCCGCGTAAAGGCTCGTGATGCCGGGGGCACTTAGCGCCCGATTGCTCCCAGGAGCCACCCTGTAGATCTTCAGGTGGCCGTCCGCGGAGAGGCTGCGAATACCGGCTGACATCGTTCCAATCCAAAGCGTTCCCGCCGCATCAAGCTCGAGCGTGGTCACGCGCGAATCGCCCAGCGCCGCACGTCGACCGAGTATCGCATCGATATCCTCGTGCTCTCCGGTGCGCGGATCGACGCGCACGAGGCCGCCAAGTGATGCCACCCAGATGCGATCGTCACCGGCATCGGCGAATGCGGTCACCAGCTGGTTCTGCAGCCACTGAGGGCGATGGCTGCCAAAGTTCCAGCTGCGAGCATTCCAGCGGTCGACCCCACCCTCCGACGTTCCCACCCACAGCAGACCATGATCATCTTGGTAGAGTGACATGATGTAGGAGTCGGTGAGCGAACCCGCATCGCCGTCCTTGTGGCGGTAGTGTACGAATTGCTCGGTCGCCGGATCGAACATATCGAGTCCGGTCTCCGTGCCCACCCACAGGTGCCCGTCACTGTCCTGAAGGACGGCGTGCACGTTGTCGTTCGCGAGCGAGCCCGGTGAGCCTGCCACGTGCCGAAAATGGCCAGTGATCGCCCCGCTGCTGTCCCGACGTATAAGCCCGTCATCGGGAACTCCTTGCCAGACCGTACCGCTCGGGTCGACATAGAGGGACAGGACTTGCGACGAGGAGTCGCGCCCAGGCAGCACCGAAGGGCAGAGCAGAAAGGACCGGGCTCCTGGCGACAGCCTATCGACGCCGCGCTCGGTTCCGACCCAGATGACTCCGCCCGGCCCTCGCGCAAGCGATTTGATGCGATCGTCGATGAGTGAGTCCGCACGGCCTGGATCGTGACGTAGATGCTCGATGTACCCCGTACGCGGATCGAGGACGTCGAGTCCCGAGTCACGCGTCCCAACCCAGACGAGGCCCGCATCATCGATGAGCAGCGCGACGACTGCGTTGCTTGCGAGCGATCCTGGACCACCCTGGCCGTGCCGAAATACCGTGAATTGATCGGTGCCGCGGTTCCAGCGCGCCAATCCGCCGTCGCTCACCGCGATCCACAGATCGTGGTGAGCATCTTCGGCAATGGCCTGGATGTAGTTGCCCGGAAGAGTGTCCGCAGCGCCGCGCCGATAACCATATCGAATCAGCCGATGCCCGTCATAACGCACCAGGCCGTCCTGAGTGCCAAACCACACGAAACCCTGGCTGTCCTGCAGCGTGGCATAGACAGTGCCCTGTGGCAGCCCATCAGCGGTGGTCAGATGCTCGAAAACCGCGGGAGATTGCTCGGGGACAGCCCCGGCGGCCGTCTGCACGAAGACTAGTCCTACCAGCAAAAGCTGGAGGAAACGCCAGAAGGACGCGAAGCGCATGCCATAACTTTGCACCGGCGTCGAATTTGTCGCGTTGACGCATTTCGAGGCTGTGACGTCCGAGCGCCGTCGAATTAGACGTGCGTCACGATTTGCGCCGCATCATCAGCGCACCAGGTCCGGATGGATCGCGAACTCTGGGCGCATGGTCCATCGCGCCGGCGAGAGACATGACCCAAATGCGTGCACGGACGGCGCCGCGTGGGCGCGGCTCGCGCGCGAAAGCACCGCGAAACGGGCGCTGCCAGGGCCTCTGCGGGCGCAGCTCACAGAACTATGGCCAGCAAGCGATACGCAGGTCGCGATTCCATGCCTTGGCCATCCCCTACGTTACAGAAGACCATAGTTATGCCTTTAAACTAAATATCAAAGCAGCGCGCGCAGCCGCCCCAGTGCGCTGTTTACGACGGCAATTGGCTTACAACGCATTCGAATATTCGCACTGGATTTTGGAATAAGACCAGGGACCCCCGAAGGAAGCAGGCATGGCAGTCTCGTCGAGATTCAATCAAACCCGTCGGATAGGAACCAGGCTCGCCGTCGTGGCCGTCAGTTTGACCGCCCTGAGCTTCCAGGCCGAAGCGCAGCCCGCCGGCGACCCGCCAACCGACCAGGTAACAGCCGACAGCGGTCAACTGCAGGAAGTCCTTGTTACCGGCTCGATCATTCCACGACGGAACCTGGAAACGCCGAGCCCCGTCCAGGTCATCACTGCCGATGAGCTGACACAATCGGGCTATACCAGCGTCCAGCAAGCACTCAACACCCTGTCGGCCAACGGCCAAGGTACGCTGTCGCAGGGATTTACCGGCGGCTTCGCCGGTGGCGCTTCGGGTGTCGCGCTGCGCGGCTTGACCGTAGGTGAGACTTTGACCTTGCTCGACGGCGAGCGCATGGTCGACTACCCCATTCCGGACGACGACGAGCGCGGCTTCGTCGATACCGCATCCATCCCGATGCTGGCGATCGACCACATCGATGTCCTGAAGGACGGCGCTTCCGCGGAGTACGGCTCGGATGCAATCGCGGGCGTCGTCAACGTCATCCTCAAGAAAACTTACACCGGTGCGGAATTCTCGGCGCAAGGTGGTACGACGATTCACGGCGATGGCACCACCGAGCGGCTGACCGGCATCGCCGGCACCGGTGACCTGGCCTCGAACGGCTACAACGGCTGGATTGCGGTGGAATGGCGCCACCAGGATGAGATCCTCAACGCCGCGCGCAGCGGCGCCTGGAATGCACTCAATTGGACTCCGTACGGTGGTACCAACGCCACTCCGGGCGCAGGTTCGCCCTACGCTCTGTACGGGGCGGGCAGTCCCTTTCCGTTCGCAGATGCGCCCTACTATGCAGGCGCCACGGCTACCTCGTTTTCATCGCCGGACGTGACGTATAACGCCAACTCGGCCTGTCCGTCCGCGGCCGCGCTGGCCGCCGATAAGTGCTCTTACTTCCCGCCGCGCGACGAGATACAGCCACAGACAGGCAACCTCAACGTTCTGGGACGCTTCACCGTCGCAATGGGTGACAACTGGCAGGAAACCACCACCGCCTCCCTGTTCCGTAGCGAATCCGAACAAGTGGACCCGTACCCGAACACCGGCGGCCTGCTGGGCGTTCCCCCTGGCAGTCCGATCGAGTATCCGGTCTACGGACCGCGCTTTGCAACGTACAATTCGACTCCGGTCACGCTGACCATGCCCAATGGCGACTCCCCCGTTGCCACGCTGTCCGAATTCGGCCAGCAAACCAATCAGTTCGTGACGAGCACCTATCGAGCGTTCTTCGACTTCACCGGCAAGGAAGGCGGATGGGATATCAATGCGAACGCCGGCATGATGTATGCGCTGACCGATGAGCACCATTACGGCTACGTCAACTTTGCAGCATTGCAGACAGCTCTGACCAACGGCTACCTGCCGGGGTCGGGAGGTCCCTTGGTGGCCGACGTTGCGCCGAACCTCCAGAGTGATGTCTCCAACTCCCTGCAGGTGGTGGACGTACGCGCGACGCGCAACCTGGTGACGCTGCCCGGTGGCCCGCTGGGCCTGGGAGTAGGCGTCGGGTTCTACCATAGCTATCTCGACAACACGCCCTCGCCCGCGGTCGACAGCGGAAACTTCCCAACGCTGACCCTCGCCTACGCCTATGGTGGTCAGACCGACCTGAACTCCTATGTGGAACTCGATGCGCCCGTCGTCAAAGGCCTCGAGATCGACGCCGCCGAGCGCGTGGATCACTACGCGACCACCGGCGGTGTGGGCGTGCCGAAGTTTGGGGTCAAGTATTCGCCGATCGATCAGATAACCCTGCGTGGCACCTACGGCCAGGGGTTCCGGGCGCCAACGGCGGCAGAGTCAGGACATTCAGCCGATCTTTCCTTCACCGGATTTGGCGCGGACGCCGACTTGTGCCCAACTCAAGCCACGCCGGCCAACTACAGCGGCACGCCGGGACTCTATTACGCCGGCCCTCCTGGCGCCGGCGACGTACCCTACTACTGCGCCTACCCAGCCGCGCAATTGCAGGTTGGCAATCCGAATCTCAAAGCACAGCGCTCGACGAACTACACCTACGGCGTTCTCTTCCAGCCGGTGCCCCAGACCGAGCTGTCGGTCGACTTCTGGCGCATCGTCATTTCCAACCCCATCATCGACAATCTGGAATTTCCGACTCTGAACGCCTTTCTGCCACCCACGAACATCAGCTCGCCGCGCACTGGGCCGGTCAGTCTGCCCGTGCTGCAAGCCAATGGCAGCTTCGCCAATATGAGCTTTCCCGAGGGCGAGCCGCTCTACAACGAATCGACCTATGTGAATGCCGGTAAGATGAGCGTCGACGGCGTCGACTTTGATCTGGCGGCACATCTGGACCTGGGGGCCTATGGTCGCTTCAGCCCCGAGCTGCACTGGACGCACCAGATGGTATGGAACGTCGGCAGCTGCTACGCGGGGGCCTGCAAGACGCTGCACCTGGCCGGTACGCATGGACCGTCTGGAATCTCCGGGGACACCGGCAATCCCAGGGACAGAGCCGTGCTGACGCTGGCCTGGGACCGAGGTCCGTTGAATGTGACCGCCACCGTCAATTACACCGGCCCCTATACGAATACGGATCCCTCCCTGGGCCTCGACACCTGTACCCAGATGCTCGATGAGTACTACGCGTATTTCAAATTAGCGAACTTCTCGCTCCCGCCGCATGCCTGCGCGGTCAAGGCGTTCACGGATGTGAACCTCTACGGCGACTATGCCGTCTCCAGCCATCTGCTGCTGTTCGGCTCCATTCAGAACCTATTCAATACGCCGCCCCCGGTTGATCTGGGCACGTATGCCGGCAATACGTCCTTTAACCCGTCCCTGGCGCAGGCGGGCGCGGTCGGCATGTTCTTCGACCTCGGCATCAGATACCGGCTATGACCGAGGCTGCGCCTGGTCACTCCCACTCTATCGTCGCCGGCGGCTTTCCCGAGATGTCATAGACCACGCGCGACACGCCCGGGACCTCGTTGACGATACGCCTGGAGACCACGTCCAGGAATTCATACGGCAGATGCGCCCATTGCGCGGTCATGAAGTCGATGGACTCCACGGCGCGCAGCGCGATGACGTGCTCGTAGCGGCGCCCGTCGCCCATGACGGCCACCGAGCGCACCGGCAGGAACACGGCGAAGGCCTGGCTGGTGCGATCGTAGAGATCGTGGCGGCGCAGTTCCTCGATGAAGACATGATCGGCCCGCCGCAGCAACTCCGCGTATTCGGCCCGCACTTCTCCCAGGATGCGCACGGCGAGGCCGGGACCGGGGAAGGGATGGCGGTAGACCATCTCGTGCGGTAGCCCGAGTTCCACACCGAGTCGGCGCACCTCGTCCTTGAAAAGCTCGCGCAATGGCTCGACGAGCGAGAGGCGCAGCTCCGCGGGCAGGCCGCCGACGTTATGATGGGATTTGATGACGTGCGCCTTGCCGGTCCTCGCGCCCGCCGATTCGATGACGTCCGGATAGATGGTGCCCTGCGCGAGAAAGCCGACATCGCTCAGCGAGCGCGCCTGCTCTTCGAATACCTCGACGAACAGCCGTCCGATGAGCTTGCGCTTGGCTTCGGGGTCGACCACTCCGGCCAGGCGCGCGAGAAATCGCTCACCGGCGTTGACGCGGATGACCTGCACGCCGAGGGTTTCGGCGAAGGTCTTCATCACCTGATCGCCCTCGCCCAGCCGCAGCAGGCCATGGTCGACGAACACGCACACCAGCTGATCGCCGATCGCCTGATGCAGCAGCGCTGCGACCACCGAGGAGTCGACGCCGCCGGACAGCCCGAGCAGCACCCGCCCGGTGCCGACCTGGCTGCGCACGCGCTCAGCGAGCTGCTCGATGATATTGCCCGGCGTCCAGAGCGCATCGCAGCCGCAGATTTCGCGCACGAAGCGCTCGAGGATCGCCGCGCCCTGCGGGGTATGCGTGACCTCGGGGTGAAACTGCACGCCGTAGAAACGCCGTCGCTCGTCCGCCATTGCGGCCACGGGGGCATCGGGCGTGGTCGCGACCGCAATGAAGCCGCCCGGCAGCAGTTCGACGCGGTCACCGTGGCTCATCCACACATCCAGTAGCGCGCGTCCGCCGCGCTCGCGGTCGCGGATGCCCTGGAACAGGCGGCACGGCGTGCCGAGCTTGAGCTCCGCGTAACCGAATTCGCGCGTGCCGCCGGCGACGACCCGGCCGCCGAGCTGCTGCGCCATGGTCTGCATGCCGTAGCAGATGCCCAGCACCGGTACGCCGAGCTCGAACACGGCTCCCGGGGCACGGGGCGGCGCGCTGTCGGTCACGGACTCAGGACCGCCGGAGAGAATGATGCCGCGCGCGCCGAAGCTGCGTACCGCGCCGTCGCCGACATCCCAGGGAAGAATCTCGCAGTAGACGCCGAGCTCGCGAATGCGACGGGCGATGAGCTGGGTATATTGCGCGCCGAAGTCGAGTATCAGGACCCGGTGGGCATGAATATCCGCGCTGGGCGCCGGCGCGTGGCTGCTGTCGGTGCGCCCCTCGCCGCGCGGGCGGCCGCTGCGCGTACCGGTGGCGCGCGCGCTGGCAGGCTCACCTGATGCGGTAATTGGGCGCCTCCTTGGTGATCGTCACGTCGTGCACGTGACTCTCGCGCACGCCGGCGCTGGTGATGCGCACGAAGTAAGGTCGCGTGCGCATTTCCTCGATGTTGTGACTGCCGGTGTAGCCCATCGCCGCGCGCAGCCCGCCGGCCAGCTGGTAGAGAATCGTCACGAGGCTGCCCTTGTACGGCACGCGTCCCTCGATACCCTCCGGCACGAGCTTTTCGAGCTCGCTGGCCGTGTCCTGGAAGTAGCGGTCGGCCGAGCCGTGGCGCTCGGACATCGCCCCGAGCGAGCCCATGCCTCGATAGGCTTTATAGGAGGCCCCCTGGTAGAGCTCGACCTGGCCGGGAGACTCCTCAGTGCCGGCAAACAGCCCGCCGATCATGACGGCGCTGGCCCCTGCGGCAATCGCCTTGGCCAGGTCACCCGAGTAGCGGATACCGCCGTCGGCGATCACGGGGATATCGCGCCCCTCCAGCGCAGCACAGACGTTGGCCACGGCGCTGATCTGCGGGACGCCGACGCCGGCGACGACGCGCGTCGTACAGATCGAGCCCGGACCGATGCCCACCTTGATGGCGTCCGCGCCGGCGGCGACGAGGTCGAGTGCGCCTTCGCGCGTGACGATATTGCCGGCGATGAGCTCCAGGGTCGGCCAACGTCCCTTGAGACGCGCAACCATCTCCAATACACCCTGCGAGTGGCCGTGCGAGGTATCCACGACGATGACGTCGACGCCCGCCTCGCGCAGCGCCGCCACGCGCTCGAGCGTATCGGGACTGGTGCCGACCGCCGCTCCGACGCGCAGCCGGCCGCCCTCATCCTTGCTGGCGCGCGGGAACTCGGTGGCCTTCTGGAAATCCTTCACCGTGATCATGCCGCGCAGCTCGTCGTCACCGTTGACGACCAGTACCTTCTCAATGCGGTGCTTGTGCAGCAGGCGCTGCACCTCCTCCTTGGGAGCGTTTTCGCGCACCGTGACCAGACGCGCCTTGGGCGTCATGACCGCGCTCACCGGCGCATCCAGCTGTCGCTCGAAGCGCAGGTCGCGGTGCGTGACGATGCCAACGACCTTGGTGCCACTGACGACCGGCACGCCCGAGATGCCGCGCGCTCGCGTGAGCTCGATGACCTCGCGGATGCTCATGTCCGGCGGCACCATGATCGGATCGGTGATCACACCGCTCTCGAACTTCTTGACGCGCGCGACCTCGCGGGCCTGCGCGTCAATCGGCATGTTCTTGTGAATGATGCCGATACCGCCTTCCTGGGCGATGGTGATCGCCAGGCGCGCCTCGGTCACGGTATCCATGGCGGCCGAGAGCACCGGCAGGCCAAGGCGGATCTTGCGGGTCAGTTGGGTGGACAGATCGACTGAGCGCGGCAACACGTCTGAGCGCGCCGGCACCAGTAGGACATCGTCGAAGGTCAGCGCTTCCTCGAGTATTCGCATGTAGCCTCGTGCGCCTACCAAGTAGAAGGAAGCGCGTCATTGTAGCAAAGGCCTTTGCCCGCCGCTAAGATCTCGGCGATGAAGCCTACGCCCCCGCCATCGCCGGCGGGCCTTGCGCGGCCGGATGCGCCGGCGGGTCAGCGGGCGCGAGGGGCATCCCGCGATACGCTGCAGGCGCCCGGCCCCGGTCCGACACTGGACCTGCCACTGGGATCTGCCAGCCCCGCCCCCCTCGCGCCTGTCCGGCCGGCTGCCGCTGCCGCCCCTGCCACGCGCGTCATACCAACGACGCGCGCCGCCGCCGCGCGCACGGTGTACTCGGTGTCGCGCCTGAATCGCGAGGTGCGCGAGCTGCTCGACTCCGGCATTGGGCAGCTCTGGGTGCAGGGGGAGCTGTCCAACTTCTCACGCCCGGGCTCCGGCCACTGGTATTTCTCGCTGAAGGATCGCGATGCGCAGGTGCGCTGCGCGATGTTTCGCCTGCGCAATGCGCGCACCGGCTTTGTTCCCCGCGACGGACAGCAGGTACTCGTACGGGCGCGCGTCAGCCTCTACGAGCCGCGCGGCGATTATCAGCTGCTGGTCGAGGAGCTCGAAGATGCCGGGCTCGGCGCGCTGCAGCGAGCGTTCGAGGAGCTCAAGCGGCGCCTGGCGGCCGAAGGCCTGTTCGCGCCGGAGCGCAAGCGGCCGCTGCCCACCGCACCTCGCTGCATCGGGGTGATCACCTCGCCGAGCGGCGCGGCCATCCGCGACATTCTGCACATTCTGGCGCGGCGCTTTCCCGCGGCCCGCGTGCTCATCTACGCGGTGCCGGTACAGGGCGCGGCGGCGGCCCCAGCCATCGTGACGGCGTTGGATCTCGCCAGCGCGCGGGCGGAGTGCGACGTGCTCATCGTGGCACGCGGTGGCGGCTCGCTCGAGGACCTGTGGGCTTTCAACGACGAGCGCGTCGCACGCGCCATCCATCGCGCGCGCTTGCCGATCGTCACGGGCATCGGTCACGAGATCGATTTCACCATCGCGGATTTCGTCGCCGATCTGCGGGCACCTACCCCGTCGGGAGCCGCGGAGCTGGTGGTGCCCGATGCGGGCACCTGGCGTGCGCGCTTGGAGCAGCTGCACGAGCGCTTCGTCGCAGGCATGCGACGCACGCTCGCTGCCGAGCGCGCCGCGCTCACGGGGCTGGAGCGGCGCCTGACGGCCGCGCATCCGGGCATGCGCCTGCAGGGCATGGCGCAGCGTCTCGACGAGCTGGAGGGGCGCTTGCAGTTCGTCCTGCAGGCGCGCTTGACGCGCGAGCAGACGCGGCTGCAGTCCCTGTCACGCGCTCTGCAGGCCGTGAGTCCCCTGGCGACACTCGAGCGCGGCTTCGCCGTGGTGACGCGCAGTCGCGATGGGGCGCTGGTCACCTCCGCAGCGCAGGTGGCGCTCGAGGAGCTTATCGACGTGCGGCTGGCCAGCGGCCGGCTGCAGGCCAGCGTGGTGTCGCACGAACCCTCGGGGAGCGACAAATGAGCTCGCGCCGCCTGGTATCCATGCGCTACGGCGCCGCCGTCGCGCTGGCACTGCTGCTGGGGCTCGCCTGTCCGAGCCGGCGCACACTCGCCGCCTCACTGCACTGGCCGCGCGCGGAGGCGGCTCCGGGGGGTGTGGTGCTGTTGCCGCTACCGGCGACGTTCGATGCCGCAGCCGAGGCGCCGCACGTGAGTTTCCACGGCGATCGCGTGCTGGTCGTGCGCCAGGGCGCCGGCTGGCTCGCGGTGGTGGGAGTGCCACTCACGGTGATGCCCGGGGCCGCGCGAGCCGAGGTCGCGGGCACAGCGCTGCCATTCGAGATCGGCTTCAAGCAGTACGTCGTGCAACGCCTGCGGGTAAAGCCCGCGCAGGTGGATCTCTCGGCGCACGACCTGGCGCGCTACGAGCGCGAGCATGCCCGACTGCAGGCGGCCATTGCGACTTTCTCCGCTACGCTGCCGGCTGCGCTCGAGCTCTCACCCCCCGTGCGCGGCATACGCACCAGTTCCTTCGGCTCGCGGCGTGTCTTCAACAACGAGCCGCGTGCGCCGCACACCGGCATGGACATCGCCGCGCGCACAGGCACGCCGGTGCATGCCGCTGCCGCGGGACGCGTCATCGACACCGGCGACTATTTCTTCGACGGCAAGACCGTGCTCATCGATCACGGCAGCGGCCTCATCACCATGTACTGCCATCTCTCGCGCATCGACGTGCACATCGGCGAGCGCCTGGCGCGTGGCCAGCAGCTCGGACTTGTCGGGGCGACGGGCCGCGTGACGGGCCCGCATCTGCACTTCGGCGTGGTGCTCAACCGCGCCTTCGTCGACCCGGCATTGTTCCTGCCGCCACCGTAGGCCGCGAGCGGCCGGGGCGTCGATCGTAGGGATTGGCGTCGCTGCGAAACTCGATGGCGACCGGCGTCGCATACAGATCGAATCGCTCGCGAAACACGTTGGCCAGATAGCGCCGATAAGCATCCGGCACGGCACTGGCCTGACTGCCGTGCACTACGATGCGCGGTGGATTGCGCCCGCCCTGGTGTGCATAGCGCAGCTTGATGCGCCGTCCGCGCACCAGCGGCGGCTGATGCGCCTCGAGCGCGCGCTCGAGCGTGCGCATCACCTCGGCGGTCGGCATCTGACGCATCGAGCCTTCGTAGCCGCGCACCACATCGCGCATCAGCTCCCCCACTCCGCTGCCGTGGCGGGCGGAGATGAAGTGCAGAGGCGCAAAGGGCACGAAATCCAGCTTCAGGGCGAGCTGGCGATGGATTTCCTCGCGCTGTGCCTCGGGAATACCGTCCCACTTATTGACCGCAATCAATAACACGCGGCCGCGCTCGAGCGCCTGGCCGAGCACACTGGCATCCTGCTCGCCGACGCTGTCGTGCGCATCAAGCACCAGGATGACCACGTGCGCCTCGGCAATCGCCTGCAGAGTGCGCGCCACACTGGCGCGCTCGACCGGGTCCTCGACCTGGGCACGCCGGCGCATGCCGGCGGTATCCACCAGCAGGAACTCCCGGCCCTCGCGCTCGAAGGGCACGAGGATGCTGTCGCGCGTCGTGCCGGGCTGATCGCTGGCGATGACGCGCTCCTCGCCGATGAGACGATTCACGAGCGTCGACTTGCCGACGTTGGGCCGACCGATGACCGCGACACGGATGGCCTGGGCGGACGCCGCCTCGGCCCTCTCACCGTGCGCGGCCGCCGCGCCCTCCTTCACCTCCACGCCGACGTTCACGTCCGCATCGCCGTTCACGTCCGCGCCGAAGTCGTCGGCTGCCGCATCGTCTGCAACGAGATCCTCGAGGACAGCGTCGATGAGTGCGCGAACGCCCTCACCGTGCGCGGCGGAAATCGCCACGGGTGCGCCCAGGCCGAGCCGATGAAAGTCGGCGGCCACGACGTCCGGATCGCGTCCCTCCGCCTTGTTGACGGCCAGCACGACGGGTTTGCCACCGCGCCGCAGCTCGCGCGCGATGAATTCTTCCTGAGCCGTGAGCCCGGCGCGGGCGTCGGCGACCAGGATCAGCCGGTCGGCCTCGGCAATGGCGCGCTCGGTCTGCTCACGGATCTGTGCATCCAGCCCGCGCGGCGAGGCGGTGAGGCCTCCGGTATCGATCAGTACGCAGGGGACGCGGCCCACGCGCGCATAGCCATACTGGCGATCGCGCGTGACCCCGGGCATGTCCGCGACGATCGCCGCGCGCGTGCGGGTCAGCGCATTGAAGAGCGTGGACTTGCCGACGCTCGGCCGACCGACAATGGCAACGATCGGTAGCATCGGCTCACCGCGGTGCGGCTCCCGAGCCGGTCTGCGGCGGCAGCACCACCGGCGCATCGGCTGTGCGCAGCGCCGCCAGCGTGCCATCGTCGTTGAACACCAGCAGCTCGTCCCCCGCCACGATCGGCGCTGCGCTGATGCGGCTCTTGCCGACGCGTACCCGTGCCAGATATCGGCCGCTGGCCGCATCGAACCAGTGCAGATAGCCCTGCAGATCGCCGACCACCAGCTCGCCGTGATAGATCACCGGGGCAGAGAGCTCGCGGTTCGCCAGGATGCGCTGTTGCCATTGCACCGCGCCGGTCTGGCGCGCCAGACGAATCAGCGTGCCATCGGCACCGGACACGTACAGCGCCGTAGCGTCCAGCGCGAGGCCGCGGTAGCTGGAGAAGTCGTGCGTCCAGGCGATGCTGCCGTTGCTGCGTTCCACGCGTGCGACGCGTCCCTGGTAGGTCACGGCGAACAGATCATCGCCCGCGGGCACGACGGGTGCGTCCAGGTCGATGAGCCGTTGCAGCTCGGAGGTTCCGCGCGGCTGACCAACTACGGCACTCCAGGCGACCCTGCCGTCGCTGCGCTCCACTGCCAGCAAGTGGCCGTCATCGAAACCGCAGATCGCCAGATCGCCATCGAGAATGGGCGAGCTGGTGCCGCGCAACGACAGCCGCGGCACTTCCTGCGTGGCAATCCAGGTGTCCGCTCCGGTGGCGGTGGCGAGCGCCTGCAGCCGTCCATCCACGCCGCGCACCACGACGAAGTCGCGGCCCACCGCGGGTGCCGAGAGAATTTCCGAGTTGACGCGTCGCTGCCAACGCAGCCTGCCGTCATTCTCGGAAAGCGCGAGCACGTTGCCCTTGGCGCCGCCGACCACGACCAATCCGGCGCCCGCGCCAGGGCCGCCCGACAAGGTCGCACGCACGCGTGTGCGCCACAATCGCCGGCCGTGGGCCAGATCGAGCGCCTCGACGCGACCATTGTGGCTGGCGATGAAGGCGCGCTGTCCATCGACGGCCACCACCAACCCCACCCGCAGCTTCGGCGCCTCGCGTCGCAGGTGCGTGCGCCACACGGTCCTCACGTGCACGCGCTGCACGAGCTTCTTGACCAGCGGGGCGGGGCGTTCGGGGTTTTTGGCGCTGCTGCAGGCCACCAACGCCAGCGCGGCGCCCACCATCAGGGCTGCAAGCCCGGCCCGCGCCGGGTGCGGTGCTCCCTGCACGGAACTCACGAGCGCGCCAGGTCTTCGATCTTCAGATCGAGCAGCTGGCCGTCGAGCGTATCGGCCCCCGCGCGGGCGCTGCGATACGCCTGCAGCGCGCCGGCACGATCGCCCTTGGCGAGCAGAGCATCGCCGCGCACTTCCGCATAGCGCGACGCGAAGGCGCCGGTCTGCACGCCGTCGAGGAGCTTCAGAGCTTCGTCGGGTTGCTTCTGTCCGAGCAGCACGCGCGCCAGGCGCAGGCGCACCAGCAGCTGCATCTCCGCATCGCTCTTGGTCGTGTCGAGCACATGCCGCAGCCGCTTGGCGGCATCGGCGAGCTGGTTGTTCTGTACGGCGACCCGCGCGGCCATGAGATCGGCCTGCACGGCGTAGGGGGTGTTGGGATAGTCCTTGATCAGGCGGTCGGCCAGCGTCGAACCCAGCGAGAGGTTGCCCTGATTCAGGGCGCTGAGCACCTGCTCGTATTGTCCCTCGGCGGCCAGGGCAGTGTTGGTCTTGCGGTTCTGCCAGTAGCGCCAGCCGCCATAACCCACCAGCACGATGAGCACGGCTGCAAGCATCGTCGGGCCGGACTCGCGCAGCCACGCGATGACCCGCCGCCATTGCTCTTGATCATCCAGATATTCGTCCACTTATCCTCTCCCCGTCTCGTCCCTGGCAGCGGCACCGACCGGCTCCTGCGCGAGCAGCTGCCCGATGCGCTCGGCCAGCAGCGGCAACGGACACTCGCTTTGACCGCCTTCGCGGCGCAAAGGTTTCACGCCGGCCACACCGCGCGCGAGCTCCTCCTCGCCCAGAATCAACGCCAGTCGTGCGCCGCTGCGATCGGCGCGCCGAAACTGCGTCTTGAAATTGCCACCACCCAGATTGGTCAGCACGGCGCGTCCCGGCAACGCATCACGCAGCTGCTCGGCGAGGCGTGCCGCCTCGCGCTCGGCCTGGGCGCCACTTGCCACGATGTACAACTCGGGCGGGGTCGCCGCCGGCACGCTGGCCGCGGCCTGCATCAGTGCGACGCAGCGCTCCATGCCCAGGGCAAAGCCGATTGCCGGGGTGCTCTCCCCACCCAACTGCGCGATCAGCCCATCGTAGCGGCCGCCCGAGCACACCGCATCCTGCGAGCCGAGCGCATCGCTGACCCACTCGAAGACGGTGCGCGAATAATAGTCCAATCCGCGCACCAGCCGCGGATTGACGCTATAGGGGATGTCGAGCGCCTCGAGCGCCGCGCACAGTGCCCCGAAGTGCGTGCGCGACTCGGCATCCAGATGGTCCGTGAGCAGCGGCGCGGCCTCGATGAGTGCGCGCATCTGCGGGTTCTTGCTGTCCAGAATGCGCAGTGGATTGCCCGTGAGCCGCCGGCGACTGTCCTCATCGAGCGCCGTCTCGTGCGCGCGGAAATACTCAACCAGCCGCTCGCGATAGATCGCGCGGGCTGCGGCAGTACCCAGGGAGTTGATCAGCAGGCGTACGCGCGTCACGCCGAGCTCGCGCCACAGCCGCGCAGTCAGCGCGATGAGTTCCACGTCCACATCCGGACCGGCAAAGCCCAGCGCCTCGACGTCGATCTGATGGAACTGCCGGTAACGACCCGCCTGCGGGCGCTCGTGACGGAACATCGCTCCGCTGCACCAGAACTTGTGACGCGCCCCGCGCAGCAGTCCGTTGGAGATCGCCGCGCGTGCCACCCCGGCGGTGGCCTCGGGCCGCAGCGTCAGGCTGTCCCCACCGGCATCCTCGAAGGTGTACATCTCCTTCTCGACGATGTCGGTGTACTCGCCGATCGAGCGCTTGAAGAGCTCCGTGCGCTCCACCAGCGGCAGGCGCAGCTCCTCATAGCCGTAGGCGCCGAGCAGGCGTTGCGCGCAGCGCTCCAGGTGCTGCCAGGCGCCGATCTGCTCCGGCAGCACATCGTTCATGCCGCGCACGGGCTGAATCGGCGCGCGTGCCTCCTCGGGGCTCAACCCGAGCCGCCCCGGCTCGCCAGCTCGAGCGCCTGCGCCTGCGGAGAGCCGGGAAAGTCGCGCGCCAGCAGCAGCGCGTAGCGCTGCTGGCCCACGGCATCACTCTGTGCGCGCGCAATCTGCCAGCCAAGGAGCAATAGCGCGGGCGTGGGGCGGTTGTTCTTGAGGAAGGCATCGATGCGCTGACGTGCTTCCACTTGGTATTGCTCGGCGTACTGCAGGCTCGCTGCCTCGAAGACGGCCTCGGCGAAGGCCGGGTTCAACTGCAGCGCTCGCGTAAAGCGCTGCATGGCCGCCGCATTCTGATGCTCCCCGCGCAGGCAGACTCCAGCGTTGGTATAGGCTTCCCAGGGCGTCGTATAGAGCGGATTGGCCGCCGCCTCCTCGAAATAGCGCACACCTTCGGCCTGACGGCCATGACTGCACAGATAGATCGCGTAGTCGTTCAGCCACAGCGGCGCGTGCTGCGACAGCACCAGCGCGCGACGGTACTCGCGATCTGCGCCCTTGGCATCGCCCAGCCGCTCATCGAGCAGCCCCAGCGCGCCGTGCACATTGGCACTGTGCGAATCCTGCTTGAGCGCGCGCGTAAGCTTGGTCTGCGCCAACGCGAGCTCGTTCTTCTGCAGATAGTCCAAGCCGAGCTGCACGTTGATCGAAGCGGCATCCTGATTGTTGGCCTTGGGCGGCGCGCTTGCCTGCGCGCCGGTCGTCGTCGTGGTAGTCGTGCAGCCAGCCAGCACCACACCTGCAAGCACCACACCCGCCAACGCCACCCCTGCCCACGTCGCCCGCGACCTCAGTGATGCCGGCCGCGGGTAGCAGCCACGCATGCGCAGTCCGGCCGCCGCGCCCGCCTGCCCCACACTGCCCCTGGAATGCTGCTGCCTCATGCCGGTGCCCTCGCCGCATGATTCTCCGCCGCCCGTACGGCTCCTGTCATCCGGCTGCCCAAACGCACGATGGTGCGGTCGATGACACGTCCGACCAGCTGGCCGCAGGCCGCATCGATGTCATCGCCACGGGTGCGGCGCACCGTAGCGATCAGGCCGGCGCGAATCAGCTCGTCGCGAAAGCGCTGCACGGTGGCCTCGTCCGAGCGTCGATAGGCCGTCCCCGGGAAGGGGTTGAAAGGGATCAGGTTGACCTTGGCCGGGTGCCCGGCCAGCAGTCGGGCCAGCGCGCGTGCCTGTGCCGGCGAATCATTGATGCCCTGGAGCATCACGTACTCGAAGGTCACGCTGCGTCCATTCTGCTCATCGATGTAGTGCCAGCAAGCGTCGAGCAGCTCGGCGATGGGATGCAGGCGATTGATCGGCACCAGCCGGCTGCGCAGCGCATCGTCGGGTGCATGCAGCGAGACCGCGAGCGCGACATTGATTTCCTGCGCCAGGCGGCGCATCTGCGGCACGAGCCCCGAGGTGGACAACGTCACACGCCGGCGCGACAGGTCGAAGCCAAGGTCGTCGAGAAAGATGCGCAGCGCCGGCAGCACCTGGCGATAGTTGGCCAGCGGCTCGCCCATGCCCATCAGCACGACGTTCGTGATGATGCGCTCGCCACCGGGCTGAAAGCCGAGCTCGCGATTGGCGAGCCAGACCTGACCGACGATCTCCGCGGTGGACAGGTTACGGTTGAAGCCCTGCTGCGCCGTGGAGCAGAACGAGCAATCCAGGGCACAGCCAACCTGCGAGGAGATGCACAGCGTGCCGCGATCGGTCTCCGGAATGTAGACCATCTCGAAAGCCTGGCCATGACCGCCCGAGAGCAGCCACTTGCAGGTGCCATCGCTGGCCTGCTGCTTCGTGAGGATCTGAGGCAGCGAGATCTCGGCACGCTCGGCCAGCAACGCGCGGAAGTCGCGCGCCAGATCGCTCATGTCTTCGAAACGATCGCAGCCACGCTTGTAGAGCCAGTGCATCAGCTGGCGCGCACGGAAGGGCCTGCTGCCCAACTCGATGCAAAAGGCCTCGAGCTCGCCGCGGGTCAGGCCCAGCAGATTGACGCGCCCATCGTTCATCCGCGCGGGCAAATGTCTAATGTGCGGAAGAAAAACGCAATCTCGCGCGCCGCCGTCTCGGCGGCGTCCGAACCGTGCACGACGTTGGCTTCAATGCTCTCTGCAAGGTCCGCGCGGATAGTGCCGCCAGCGGCCTTCTTCGGATCCGTCGCACCCATGATCTCGCGATTGCGTGCAATCGCATTGTCACCCTCCAACACCTGCACGATCACCGGGCCCGAGCTCATGTAGCGCACCAGATCCGCAAAGAAGGGCCGGCCGCGATGCACTTCGTAGAACCGCTCGGCCTCGGCGGCCGACAGCTTCAGCATGCGCGCGGCCACGATGGACAGGCCGGCCTTCTCGAAGCGGTGGTAGACATCACCGATCAGATTGCGCCGAACACCATCGGGCTTGACGATGGACAGGGTGCGCTCGAGCGCCATGAGGACCTCCGGGAAAAAGGCCGGCAGTATAGAGGCAGCCGCGCTCGCCGGGCAATCAAATCGCGCGCGGAAGTGCCCGACTTGTAAGGCCTTTTCGGCGCTCGGCGGTTCACGGTCGCCCGGCCGGCAGCCCGGCGCTCAGCTAGACGCTGAAGCTCTCGCCGCAGCCGCACTCGCCTCGCACATTTGGATTGTCGAAGCGAAAACTCTCGTTGAGCCCCTGCCGCACGAAATCCACCTGAGTGCCGTCGATGGCTGGCAGGCTGGTGCGATCGACAAATACCTTGACCCCATGACTGTCGAAGACCAGGTCGTCGGCGCGCGCCTCATCGGCAAAGTCGATGACATAGCTGAAGCCCGAGCAGCCGCTCGATTTGATGCCCAGGCGAAGACCCAGGCCGCTGCCCCGCCGCGACAACTGGCTGCGCACGCGCTCGGCTGCGGAGGCTGTGAGGGAGATGGCCATACGATGGAAACCTGGAGGGATATTAGCCTGAATCTGTCATCAATAGGTCAGGGCCCGGTACCTGGCTCGCTTAATGCTGCGGTGCAATATCCGCGTTCCCCTCACTTGAGCCGACGGCTGCCTGCTGCAAGGCATCCTCCACCACCAGCAGACGCCCCAGTCGCTGCAACGGAATCCCCAGCGCTGCCGCCCAATCCGGAGGCGCGCCCACGGCCGCACGGAGGGCCTGGGCCGATATCCCGGCGAGCTGCCGCCCCGTGAGCTGGCGCGCCAGCCACTCGCAAGTAGCCAGGGTGAACGGACAGCCATAGGCCCGATAGCGCACCTGTTCCACGCGCGTGCCGTTCAACGCCAGGCTGAAGCGCACCCGCGTGCCCAGGCCGACGCAGCCGGCCTCCCCAACCCGGATGCCCCCCGCCGCCGTCAGGTCTCCGGCGTGGGCAAGATCGCTGAATAGCGCGCGCACGCGTGGCCCGAGCGGATCGTCCGGCTCCTCAGCCATGCTCGCCCGCTCTCATGGCGCCACGGCCCGCAGGCGCTGCACCTCGCGGCGTACGGCAGCCACTGCACGTTGTACGTGCTCCTCGGTGCTGAGACGTCCCAGGGAGAAGCGCAGCGAGCTCTGTGCCAGCTCACGGCTGCGGCCCAGCGAGCGCAGTACGTGGGAAGGCTCGTCGCTGTCCGAGTCACAGGCCGAGCCGCTCGAGAGTGCCAGCTCGGACAGCCCGGCCAGCAGGCTCTCGCCTTCGATGCCCTCGACCGAGACATTCAGCACTCCCGGCACGCGCTGCGTGTCATGTCCGTTGCGCAGCATACCGGGTAGATCGGCCAGTCCCTCCCAGAGCATCCTCGTGAGGCGCGTCAGGCGCTCGGCCTGGCTTGGCAGCTCGACGGCAGCGATCTGGCAGGCCACCCCGAAGCCCACGATCTGATGCACCGCGAGCGTGCCCGAGCGTATGCCGCGTTCCTGGCCACCACCGAACAGCAGCGGCTGCAGAATGGCGCGCTGAGCAGCCGACGCATACAGGGCGCCGATCCCCTTGGGCCCGTAGAGCTTGTGGGCAGTCAGGCTCAGCAGGTCCACGCCGAGCGCGGCCACATCGAGCGGCACCTTGCCGGCGCTCTGCGCTGCATCCACGTGCAGCACCACCCCGTGCCTGCGGCACACGGCCGCGAGTGCCGCGATGTCCTGCAGCACGCCAGTCTCGTTGTTGGCATGCATGATCGACACCAGCGCCGTATCGGCACGCAGCGCCGCCTCGAGATGGCCGGCCTCGATGAGACCTTGCGCGTCGGGCTCGAGATAATTGACAGCATGCCCCTCGCGCTCGAGCTGCCGGCAGGCATCCAGCACCGAACGGTGCTCGGTGCTCAACGTAACTACGTGGGCACGGCGCCCGCGACTGCGCACACTGCCCAGGATGGCGAGGTTATTGGACTCGGTCGCCCCGGAGGTAAATAGCATGTCGCCTGCGCCGGCACCGATCAGACGCGCGACCTGCCCGCGCGCGCCCTCGATGCGCGCGCGGGCTCGCCGACCGTATAGATGCTGCGAGGAAGGATTGCCGAAGGTACCCTCCTGCGTCAGACACCCGGCCATGGCGGCAGCGACCCGCGCGTCCACGGGCGTGGTGGCAGCGTGATCGAAATACAGCGGCACCACGTCCACCAGCGCTCACTCCTGGCCCGCGCGCCGACGGCGCCGCTGCACCGCTGTCAGGATGCCGCGCAGGATATTGACCTCGTTCTCGTCCGGTTCGGCACGCTGGAACAGCCGTCGCAGCCGGCTCATGAGATGCGTGCCCTTTTGCGTCCGGTCGCGGAAGTCGATCTCCTCGAGTACCTGCGCAAGGTGCACGTAGAACTGCTGCAGCTGAGCAGCGCTCGCCAGCGGCGCGCGGCGCGGGCCGCCCTGAGGTATAGGGGCCAGGTCTGCGTCCGCCGCCTGTCCCTCGCCCGCCTCCTCGCCTCTGCCGCTGCCCTCGAGGCGCGCACGCAGGATCTCGTAGGCGACCAACTGCACGGCCATCGCCAGATTCAGCGACGCATATTCAGGATTGGCAGGAATGCGCAGCAGCGCGTGTGCGCACTCCAGCTCGGCATTGGACAAGCCCGTGCGCTCGGAGCCGAACAGTACCGCCACTGGGCCGCGCGCGCTGGCAGCGAGCGCCTCGCGCGCGGCGTCGTGTACGTCGAGCACACGGAAGTACTGGTCGCGATCGCGGCTGGTAGTGGCGAGCACCAACCCGCAGTCGCCCAGTGCGGCCGTCAGGCTCTCTGCCACGCGCGCGCGCGTGAGCACGTCCTCGGCTCCGCTGGCGCGCGCGCTCGCCTCCGGATGTGGGAACTGCGCGGGCCGCACCAGCACCAGATCATCGAGGCACATGTTCTTCAACGCGCGGGCTGCTGCACCGATATTGCCGGGATGCGAGGTCTCGACCAGCACGATGCGAATGGGATGCTGCACGACCCGTTATCCTAACAGGTGCTCCGAATACAGTTGCCTTTGAAGGCAGTTGTGGCAGGGTATTGCCGTGAGTCTCATGCGACATTGCTTCTTGATGGCCGCCTTCGCAATGGCTCCTCTGGGGTCATGTTGGTCAGCAGATTTGTTAGGCCTCTACGTGGGAGCGTCAGCCGGCGCCGCGCAGTTGAGGGCCACGGATAAACTGCCAGAGGGCTACCCGGGAACGTTCAGTAAGGCGGCCACCGCATTCAAGATTACAGCTGGCATTCGACCACTTCCATTCTTGGGAGCGGAAGTTTCGTATGACGACTTCGGCAGCGCACAGGGACACTACAATTACAGCGGCCCGATATTCGCCAACGAGGAAGGGCGCGTGAGCATGAGAGGCGAGACAGCATACGGAGTGCTGTATCTGCCGTTGCACCACTTTGATTTATTTGCAAAGGCCGGAGTAGCTGCGATCAGAAGCGACTCCCGCGATAACGGCCTTCTCGCTCCACGCTGCGCTCCAGGCGAGGGCTGTCCGGCCTGGGTTGGAGTTCTCTCTAGCAGGATAGTTGAAACAAACACCAACTTCGCTGCGGGCGCCGGTGCGCAGGTGAAATTTAGCTCGTGGGCTATTCGAGCAGAATATGAGCGCTTTACCGCGGCCGGAGCGCATCCGTCGCTTATCGCTGCAGGGTTTATCTGGGCGTTCTAGTGGGGGATGCGAGCGAGAACAGTCGTAAACGCCATTGGACAGTCCCCGATCCTGCAAGACGGGAATCTCGCCGCGCTCAAAACAACGGGGGCACGCAAAGTGCTCTGGGGACCTTCGGTCCGGTATACAGCCCCACCATTACCCGGCAAAACAGAAGCTTAGCGCTCGCTTATGTCTGGCTCATTCTGGCCTGCACGGTTATCCTAACTGTTTTGCCGCGGCCGCCGTGAGGCACGTCGCAACGGGCTCGAGAGGCGTCCATGCATCCCCTGGTCAACATCGCCGTTCGTGCCGCGCGCCGCGCCGGTGAGATCATCGTGCGCAGCCTGACGCACCTGGAAGGCCTGCAAGTCACCTCCAAGGGTCGCAACGACTACGTCAGCGAGGTCGATCGCGCCGCCGAGCGCGACATCATTGCCTTCATCCACAAGCACTATCCGCAGCACGCCATCCTCGCCGAAGAGAGCGGCGCGGCGGGCGAGAGCGACACGGTCTGGATCATCGATCCGCTCGATGGCACCACCAATTTCCTGCACGGCTTTCCGGTGTTCGCGGTGTCGATCGCCGTGCAGCAGCGCGGCCGGCTCGAGATCGGTGTCATCTACGATCCGATGCGCCAGGAGATCTTCAGCGCCGCCCGCGGCGCCGGCGCGCATCTGGACAACCGGCGCATCCGCGTCAGCAAGCAGCGCACACTGGAGGGGGCCCTGCTCGCCACCGGCTTTCCGTTTCGCGACAACGATCCAAACATCGACCATTACTTCGCGATGTTCCGCACGCTGACGACACTGACCGCGGGCATCCGCCGCCCCGGCGCCGCCGCGCTGGATCTCGCCTATGTCGCGGCCGGCCGCGTCGATGGTTTTTGGGAGCTGGGACTCAAGCCCTGGGATACCGCAGCCGGCACGCTGCTGATCCAGGAGGCCGGCGGGCGCGTGGGCATGCTCGATGGCACCCCCTATCAACTCGGCCCGCACATCGTCGCCGGCGCGCCCAAGGTGTACGACGCAATGATCGAGGCACTCGCCCCACACGTACCGCAGGAACTGCGCGGCGTCTGATCCGCCGGGCGGCTCTGAGCCGCCGGACTGTGCGCTCCGTATAGCTTGCATGGTACGCCTGCGTGTAGAGTGGACCTCACATCTGCACCGCGCGGAACACTGCATGAAAAAGCCGGGCTTGTTTGCGATCAAACCGGTCTCCGAGTACCACGAGGAGGCCGCAGGCAAACATCTGGTGCGCGCCCTGGGCATCCCGGCGCTGATCGCCTTTGGGATCGGCGGCATCATCGGCACCGGCATCTTCGTGTTGACCGGTATTGCCGCCGCTCTGCACGCGGGTCCCGCGATCATCATCTCGTTCCTGATCGCTGGCATCGGCTGCATGTTCGCCGGCCTGTGCTATTCCGAGTTCTCGACCATGGTGCCGGTGGCGGGGAGTGCCTACGCCTACAGCTACGCCACGCTCGGTGAGTTCATCGCCTGGTTCGTGGGCTGGAATCTGATTCTCGAATACATGATGGCTTGCTCGGTGGTCTCCGTGGGCTGGAGCCGCTATTTGGTCACGCTGTTGAACGACCTCGGAATCAACTTCCTGCCGACCTCACTGAGCTCGGCACCGTTTGCGGCCACCGGCATCGGGCTAGCCGTGCGCACTACCGGCGCCATCATCAACGTACCTGCCATTGCCGTCGTCGCCGCCTGCACCTGGCTTTGCTACAAGGGCATCAAGGAGTCGGCGGCGGTCAACACGATCATCGTCGCGGTCAAGGTCAGTATCGTCGTGCTCGTGATTGTGTTTGGGGCCTTCTACGTAAACCACGCCAACTGGCACCCTTTCATCCCGCCGAACACTGGAAACTTTGGAACCTTCGGCTGGAGTGGCATCTTGCAGGCCGCCGCCATCATCTTCTTCGCCTACATCGGCTTTGACGGCGTCTCGACGGTGGCTCAGGAGGCGAAAAATCCCGCGCGCGGCATGCCGATCGGGATGCTCGGAAGCCTCGCGATCTGCAGCGTCCTGTACATACTGATGTCGGGAGTGCTGACGGGG
>DATNDE010000027.1:0-3742 GCA_035553315.1 Steroidobacteraceae bacterium | reverse complement strand
GAGCTGCGCGCCGAGAAGATCGAGCTTTACCAGTACTGAGCCGCACTGATGCCCGCTGCCAAGCGCCCCGCGCGCCGAACGTCCCCGCGGCCGGGGAAGCTCCGCCAGCTTTACCCTGCTGTCAGGCCCTATCGCCACGGGTTTCTGCGCGTGTCGGAGGTGCACGAGATCTACTTCGAAGAGAGCGGCAACCCTCGCGGCAAGCCCGCTGTATTCCTGCACGGCGGGCCCGGTGCCGGCACCGATGCGCGCATGCGCAGCTTTTTCGATCCGAAGCGTTATCGCATCGTGCTGTTCGATCAGCGCGGCTGCGGCAAGAGCCGCCCGCACGCGAGCCTGATCGACAACACGACCTGGCACCTGGTGGAGGACATCGAGCGCCTGCGCGAGCATCTGCAGATCGAGAAATGGCTGGTCTTCGGCGGCTCCTGGGGCTCCACGCTCGCGCTTGCCTACGCACAGACCCATCCGCAACGGGTCACCGAGATCGTGCTGCGCGGCATTTTCCTGCTGCGGCGCTGGGAGCTGGAGTGGTTCTATCAGAATCCAGGCGGAGCCGCGGCGCTCTACCCGGATCTGTGGGAGCAGTACGTAGCGCCGATTCCGGTCTCCGAGCGCTCGGACATGATGCGTGCCTACTACTCGCGCCTGACCAGTCAGGAACCGGCCGAGCTGGCCAGTGCCGCGCGCGCGTGGTCGATCTGGGAAGGCGCGACCAGCTTCCTGCGCATGAATCCCAGTTATGTCTCGAAGTTCGATCAGGACGCCTACGCCGCCGCCTTCGCGCGCATCGAGTGCCACTACTTCGTCAACGGCGGGTTCCTGCGCAGCGACAATCAGCTCATCGAAGAGGTCGGCCGCATCCGCCACATTCCCGCGGTCATCGTTCAGGGGCGCTATGACGTGGTGTGCCCGATGAAGAGCGCGTGGGATCTGCATCGCGCCTGGCCGGAGGCGACGTTGCACATCTCAGCTGACGCTGGTCACTCGGCCTTCGAGCCGAGCAACCTGAATGAGCTGATCAAGGCGACCGATCGATTCTCACGGAGTCGTTAGGGTGCTGCACCAGGCGCCCGCGTCGGCAGCACCGAGCGCCCCACGCCCTCAGAGCCAGCCCTTCTGGCGCGCCAGACGGTACGCTTCCACGCGATTCGTCGCGTTCAGCTTCCCGATGGCTTCTGACAGGTAGTTGCGAACGGTGCCGTGGGAAAGGCTCAACTGCGCAGCAATCTGCGCCGCGGACATTCCCTCGCCGGCCAATCGCAGCACCTGACGCTCGCGCTCGTTGAGTGGGTCCGCCTCGGTCCATGCCTCGAGCGCCAGCTGCGGGTCGATGACTCGGCCGCCGCGGTGAACCTTGCGAACCGCATCCGCCAGCTGCTCGGCGGGAGAATCCTTCAACAAATAGCCGACCACGCCGGCATCGAGGGCGCGCCGCAAGTATCCCGAGCGGGCAAATGTCGTCACAATGACGACCCGACAGGGCAGGCCGCTCTCACGCACGCGCGCGGCCAGCTCCAGGCCCGTCAGCCCCGGCATTTCGATGTCCGAGACGATCACGTCCGGCCGTTGTCGTTGTGCCTGCTTCCAGGCTTCGAGGCCGTCGGCGCAGCTGCCGAGCACCTGCAGGTCACTTTCCAGCCCCAGCAGCGCGGACAGCGCGCCGCGCACCATCGCCTGATCCTCGGCCAGCAGGATGCGGATCATGATCGAGCCGGAAGCGGCAGGCGCGCGCTCAGGACCGTGCCCTTGCGCGATGACTGGATATCGAGCGTGCCGGCGAGGCTGCGAACGCGCTCGCCAATCCCGGTCAGCCCGTTACCATACTTCAGAACGCCCCCCTTGCCATCGTCGCGCACCACCAGCACCACGGCGTCTGCCTCGTTCTGGATCTCGATCACGGCGTGCCGCGCACCTGCATGGCGATGGATATTGGTGACCGCTTCGCGCACGATCATCGCCACACCGCTCTCCACTGCCGCCGGTAACGGCGCATCGAGCTGCGGAGCGGTCAACTCGACGCCGGAAGAGCCCAGCAGGGCGCGAGCCGCGGCGAGCTCGCCCTCGAGAGCGGCTGCGCGGATACCGCTGACGGCCATGCGGACCTCCTTGAGCGCCTCGCGAGCGATGTTCTTCACATCAGCGATCTCACGCGCCGCGCCCTCCACATCACGCGTAGCCAGCTTTTCCGCCAGCTCGCTCTTGATGGCGATCATCGACAAGGTGTGGCCGAGCAGGTCATGCAGGTCCCGGCCGATGCGCTCGCGCTCGGCGAGCGTGGCGAGCTTGCGAATCTCCTCCTGCGACAGGCGCAGCTGGGCATTCTTACGGTACGTCTCGATCCAGTACTGACTGGCCACGCAGGTTGCCAGGCACAGCACCGACGTCAGGGCCGCGACCGACAGGGGAACCGAGGTGAGCCAGCATTCGATGAAGTGCAGAGCGAGCACCGCCAACACGAACAGCAGGGAAGCGCGGAACCGATCGAAAGCAAACGGCGCGAGCGCGGCGCTGTACACCAGGTAGATGTCGGCATACACGTTGACCGGCGCGAGCGCAAAGCCCAGCAGCGCGACTCCGAAGGTTTTTCCCAGCTTCGCGCCCCGGTAATAACTCGGCAGGTAGAGCGCGAGAAACAGCGGGATGCTGAGCACGGTCGGCACGAGCCAGCGTGCCTGGATCTGCCCCCAGAGCGGCAGGAAGAGAAACCCCAGGTAGATGAGCATCCACAGCGGCAACCGGTCCTTCTGGGTGAAGGCCATCGCGCCATTGAACTGCTGCCACAGTTTCGCGAGTTGCATTGGGGCAGGATTCTAACGGACTCGGCTCAGACGGCGCTGCGCCACGACGAAGAACAGCATTCCCTCGGCCGCCACCACGGCGGTGTGCAGACCCACCCCCAGAACGGCGACCAGCAGCAGCTTGAGGCACTGCAGCGCCTCCAGCACGACCTCCCCGGCTGTAGCGGCCAGGATCATCAGCACCAGGGAGACGAGGGCAGCAAACACGGCGGCCATCACCAGCTTCGCGCCCAGGTAGACCCCGGCAGGCACCGGCAGAGCGCGCTTCAGCTCCAGCAGCCCGCGTTCGCGCTCGATCGCCAGGCTCACTCCCAGTCCGAAGAGCCCGGGAGCCATCACGCCGAACGTGCTGAAGGAGGCCAGCAGGTGCCGGGCCACTCCGCCCGTGGGATCCGGCGGACCCATCACCAGGGCAAACAGGATGTAGAACATCACCGGGAACGAAATGATGGGCACGGAGAACGCCGGCGCACGCAGCAGGCGTAGAAATTCCGTGCGCGACTCGACCAACAACACCCGCAGGGTCGAAACGCCCATCGCCGGCGCCGCCGCAGCGGCGATCTCCAGATTCAGCCCCTGGAGGGCGGCCGTGGCTCCGTAGCTCTTCGCGGCGTCGACGATTCTTGCAGCGTTCATCGGGACCTCCTGCGTGTGCGCAGAGTAGGTCGCAGGCCCGGGGCAGCGGCAGTTGCCGACGTCAGGACTTCGATATGACAGTCGTCAGGTGGGGGGGCGGCGACCGGCGGCGGGCCGCAGCACCGCTGCGTGTCCGCGATCTGAAGCCAGTTGAGCGCGCCGGCCGGGCGAGCGGCGGCGCAAGGCCGTCAGCGCAGACGGCCCGTCAGTGACCCGCTGGCATCGATCACGCTATGGTCGAGAAGCCATTGGCGCGCGTCCGCGGCGTCGTCGTCGAACCAGGCGCGGGTGCTTCCGAGGCGGAA
>DATNDE010000026.1:0-36899 GCA_035553315.1 Steroidobacteraceae bacterium | reverse complement strand
CACGCAGACAGCCGTGGTTGCGCAGGTTGTACCCGCGTATCGAGCAGGTGCCGGCGGCCTTCAACGCTGCCGGTGAAGTGAATATCGAGACCTTGATCGGTGCCCATCCCGACGTCGTGCTCATGGCCTACGGCGGTACAGTGCCGAGATGGCTGCAAGCCATCGAGGCTTTCCACATTCCCGTCGTATTGATGCCCAACGACTCGCTCGAGAGCCTCAAGACAACCGTGCGCATGACCGGCGAGGTTCTCGGCGCACCGGAGTCGAGGGTCGCCCGGGAATACCTGAGCTATTTCGACGCGAACATCCGCAGGGTCGAAGAGGTCACGGATAAATTGCCGATGAGCGAGCGCCCGAAGGTATTGCACACCGCATCCGGCGGAATTCTCACCGTGGACGGCCGTCAGTCCGTCATCGACGATTGGATCCGTATCGCAGGTGGCGTCAATGCGGCCGACGTGGTGGGGCTAGCAAGACCCGTGACCCTGGAACAGGTTGTGGCCTGGAATCCGGATGTGATTATCGTCGGCACGGCCCCCAATCAGCAGAGCAGGCAGGCCATCCTCAATGATCCGCGCTGGCAGCACATCACGGCGGTGAAAGCCGGCAAAGTGCTGGTCAACCCCAGTGGCGCTTACCTCTGGGACCGTCATAGCGCCGAGGCGGCCTTGCAGGTGCTGTGGGCGGCGAAGCAGCTGCATCCGGCGCAGTTCGCGGCGCTCGATATCAACCAAGAGACCAAACGGTTCTATGCGAGGTTCTTCCATTACAAGCTGACCGACGCCGAGCTGGCTTCGATTCTGAGTGCGACGGCGCCTTGATGAGAGTGCGCGCAATCGCGCTGATGGTGCTTGTGCCACTGGCGGTACTCTACGTCTCGCTGTTCTTCGGCCGCTACGATGTGTCACCGGGCGATGTCGCGCATATTTTGCTCGCGCACCTTCTGCCCCTCGCCCATAAACGAACCGTTGCGGCGCAGACCATCGTGCTGCAGATCAGGTTGCCGCGCGCGCTCATGGCGATGTTCATCGGTGGAGGCCTTGCGATCAGCGGTGCGGCCTACCAGGGGATGTTCCGCAATCCCCTGGTCAGCACCGACATTCTCGGCGTGACGGCTGCGTCGGGCTTTGGCGCAGCGCTGGCCCTGCTGATGTCCAGCAGCCCGCTGCAGATGCAATTGCTCTCATTCGCGTTCGGGCTCGGGGGTGTTGCCCTGACTTACCTGCTGGCGCGCGTGTACCGTGCGACCCCGGGCCTGATGCTGGTGCTTTCAGGAGTGGTCGTGGCGGCCTTCTTCAGCGCTCTGTTGAGCGGCGCGAAGTACGTAGCGGACCCGGAATCCAAACTTCCGGCGATCACCTATTGGTTGTTGGGTAGTCTCAATGGAGCCTCGCTCGACGGTCTCGCAATGGTCGTGCCGCCCATCGCCATCGGCAGCTTCGGGCTACTGCTGATGAGTTGGCGGGTGAACGTGCTCACGATGGGGGATGAGGAGGCGCGCTCGCTTGGTTTGCGGACCGAGTGGCTCAAGGGCGGCATCATCGTCTGCACGACCCTGATCACGGCGGCAGCCGTCTCAGTGTGCGGCATGGTCGGGTGGGTCGGGCTGGTCATTCCTCACGTCGGCCGCATGCTCGTCGGACCGGATCATCGACTGCTATTGCCCGCATCGTTGAGTATCGGCGCGACCTACCTGATGCTCATCGATGACATCGCCAGGACGGCCACTGTCGGGGAGATTCCGCTCGGCATCCTGACGGCGATCGTTGGCGCGCCGTTCTTCGGCTACCTGTTACGCAAAACCCGCGGGGCATGGCAGTGACGCAGCCGCTGATCGAAGTTCGAGGCGCAGCCTTCCACTATGGCGAGCACTGCGTGTTCAGTGCGATGGACCTCGACATTTTCCGCGGAGAAGTGCTGACCATCCTGGGTCCGAACGGCTGCGGGAAGAGCACGCTCCTGCGCTGCATTGGTGGACAGCTGGCGTTGTCTGGCGGAACGGTGCGTATCGACCACGCGGATGTATCGAGCCTCGAGGCAGGTGCGCGGGCACGCAAAATAGGTTTCCTGTTCCAACGTCATCTGCCCTCGTTTCCGTTCCCGGTGCTCGACGTCGTGAGCATGGGGCGGGCCCCTCATCTGAGCTTGTTTTGCGTCCCTGCATCGCGGGATATCGATTTGGCGGAGCAAGCTCTCGCCAAGGTCGGTGTGCTTCATTTAAAGGACAGGCCCTACACCGAGCTGAGCGGCGGCGAGCTGCAGCTCGTACTGCTCGCGCGCACGCTGGTGCAGCAGCCGGACGTCATATTGCTCGATGAGCCCACCTCGCATCTGGACTTCAGGAACCAGACCTTGTCGCTGCGAACCATCGGCGCGTTGGCGGCGGAAGGTGTCACGATGGTCATGACGACGCACGACCCCAATCATGCGTTCCTGTTGCCAGGCCGAGTGCTGCTGATGCAGCCGGGCGGTGCCATCCTGACGGGCCTCGCATCGCAGATCATCACCGACAGCACGCTCTCGGCAACCTATGGGATAGACATCACCGTCTTTTCCGTCCCGCGCCGCACCGGCGCCGGCGAGCTCAAGTTCTGTAGCTCCTGGTAGCTGGCTGGTAGCTGGCTGCCCGTCCCGCTGACGCCACAGCGCTCCGGGGCACAAGCCCCGTGGCTTCGACGCGTCAAAGCAGCGGACCTGCATTCTTGGCCTTCTTCCTATAGCATGCGCAGCGCCGTAGCCGGCGCCGAGCCTGCTTAGTCCATACGCAATCTTCGGAAAGGTTTCGCATGAATCAACCCAGCGAACGTGTTCGTACCCGTGTGCCGGAGCGTCTCGGTGATTACTCGGTCAATGTACGAATCATCGGGATCAGCCTCATTGCGATGGTGGTCGGGCTGCTGGCTGGTTTCGTGGCGGACGGACTGCTGCGGCTGATTGGACTGATCACGAACCTGGTCTTCTATCAGCGAGTCGCCACCAGCCTGGTCGCCCCCGGCGTGGGCACACACCACTGGTGGCTGATCGTCGGCGCGCCGGTACTGGGCGGACTCATCGTTGGAATCATGGCGCGGTATGGATCTGAGGCGATCCGTGGTCACGGCATGCCCGAGGCCATCGAGGCGATCATGCGCGGCGGCAGCAAGATCAGGCCGCGCGTCGCATTGCTGAAACCCATCTCGGCCGCGATCACCATCGGTACCGGCGGCCCGTTCGGCGCCGAGGGTCCCATCATCATGACGGGCGGTGCGTTCGGCTCGCTGATCGCCCAGAGCCTGTCGCTGACCGCCGATGAGCGCAAGACGCTGCTGGTCGCCGGCGCGGCTGCCGGCATGGCTGCGACATTCGATGCACCGCTCGCGTCGATCCTGCTGGCCGTCGAACTGCTGTTGTTCGAGTTCCGGCCGCGCAGCTTCGTGCCCGTGTCGGTCGCCGTGGTCGTCGCGACCGCGCTGCGCTGGCATTTGCTCGGCACCACCGCGCTCTTTCAGACACAGCACATGCTGCCAACGATCACACCGACCGAGTTGCTGCTGTGTGGCGCGGCGGGACTCATCGGCGGGTTCGTCGCCTGGGCAGCCACCTCGCTCGTGTACCTTTCCGAGGACAGCTTTCGCAAGCTGCCGATTCATTGGATGTGGTGGCCGGCCTTGGGCGGGCTGATCATCGGCATTGGCGGACTATTCGAGCCGCGCGCGCTCGGCGTGGGCTACGACGTCATCGGCACACTGCTGGCGGGGCACGCCACGCTCAGCCTGATCGTCGGCATCCTGGTGGTCAAAACCCTGATCTGGAGCCTGTCGCTCGGCTCCGGTACTTCCGGAGGCGTGCTGGCGCCGGTATTCATGATCGGCGCGGCACTGGGGTCGTTGCTGGCCTACGTATTTCCGCCGGTAGCACCCGGCTTCTGGGCACTGATGTCCCTCGCGGCCGTGGTCGGCGGCGTGATGCGCAGTCCCGTGACCGGCGTGGTGTTCGCGATGGAGCTTACGCACCAGTGGGATGCCGTCATGCCGCTGGTGGTGGCCTCCACCGTGGCCTTCCTGCTGTCGGTGCTGGTGCTGAAGCGCTCGGTGCTGACGGAAAAAGTGGTGCGCAAGGGCACGCATTTGACGCGCGAATACTCCATCGATCCCCTGGAGATCTTCCTGGTCGGCGAGCTCATGCCGATCAGCTTCCTGGGATTCCGCGTCGGTGCCAGCCTGGCATCGGCCATCAAGTCTGCGGAGACGACGTGGCATGGTCAAAAGCAGCGGCTCGCCGGCATCCAGCGGCTCTATCCGATTCTCGATGCGCAGGATCAGCTGGTTGGTGCAGTGACGCGGCAGCAGCTGCTGAGCGCCGGGACGCATCTGGAGACCAACTCCGAGGCGCGCGTCGAGGAGCTGATGGTGACCCAGCTCACCGTCGGCTACGCCGATATGACGCTGCGCGAGCTGGCCAATCTGATGGCGGAGCAGCAAGTCTCCAGCGTGCCGATCGTCGACCGCATGAATGCACGGCGCGTCATCAGCGTCATGGCGCTCGATCAGGTGCTGGAGGCGCGCTTGCGCGATCTGGACGAGGAGCACAAGTCGGAGCGGGTGATCAATTGGCTGCAGATCCTGCCCCTGGACCACGGGAGCGTGCTGGTACGGCGTGAGACCGAGCAGAGCTCGGACGCCGAGCCCGACTGAGGCGCGCCGCCCGCAGAAACGCTGTCCCGTCCGCAAAAATCCCAGCTGTTTGCTCAGCCGCCCTTGGCGGCAGCGGGCGGCCAGGCCGGAACCTCGATGCCGAATTGTGCCGCGTACTCGGCATTCAGGCGCGGCCAGTCGAACTGCATCGCGTCACCCGCGACGATGCGACCGAGCGGCTCGCCCGCGAGCAGTCGATCCAGCACGTCCAGGCAGATGTGCCAGCCGGCTGCACCCATGGAGATGTAGCGCCGGTCGATGCTGTGCCAGAGGGTGAGGCGCGTGCCCGCCCCGTGCGGCTCGAGCTGCCAGCGAATCTGCTGACCACCCCAGCGATATTCGAGCAGCCGTGGCCGCTCGGCCCGGCTGATGGTCGTTTCCGTGACCAGCGGCTGGGGCGAACCGACGGTCGTGAGCCGCACCGTCGCACCCGCCGACGCGAGAGGGGCATCGGCATCGAACGGCGCCCACTCATGCAGCTGTGCAGGATCGGTCAGCGCCTGCCAGACCCTGTCGGGTGGATGGCGCAGCTCGCGCGTCAGCACCAGTGTCCAGCTCTCCCCATCCCTGTGGACCGCGGCGCCGCTTGCGGCACCGGGTCGATAGTCCTGCCGCGTGCTCATCGTTGCTTCCTCCTGCGTCGGGATTTGCTGTCGACGCGATCCAGATGACGCTCCAGGGCGTCCAGGTGCGGTGTCCAGAAGCGGCGGAAGGGAGCGAGCCAGGCGTCCACTTCCATGAGCGGCTCGGGCCGGAGCCTGTAGAGGCGCCGCTGGGCATCCACACGTGCCTGCACGAAGCCTGCCTCCCGCAGGATGCGCAGATGCTTGGAGACCGAGGGCTGCGGCAACCGCAGCTGCTGTTCGAGATCGCTGACGGAGCGCTCCGAGGACGCCAGCAGTCTCAGGATGGCGCGGCGGCTGGGCTCGGCAAGAATCACAAAGGATGACGACATCGCTTATATATACCCAGATTAGTATATACCTGTCAAGGCATTTAATGGCCGCGAGCAGCGGCTTGAGCACTGAATGCTCAGTCGGGTAGCCGCAAACGTTGCAGAAAGCCCTGTGTGCCGCGCTGCAGCTGCAGCACGAAGTCGAAGCGATCGAGCTCGGTGCACAGCTCGAAATCCGCTTCGGGCGCCCAGGTGGCCTCGCGATCGAAGAACTTCTGCGCCTCGGCAGAGCCGCGCAGCCGCGCACGGATCTCACCGATGTCTGGCGCGGGCAGGCCGCGCAGGCGCGCCGCCAGCAACTGCGCGCACAGGTCATCCGCGTCGGAGCGCTCGCAGGCCGCCACCCCCATGCGCACCAGCGAGACGCGGGGCGGGTCGAGGCGCTGCAGATAACGGCACAGCGCTGCCGCGTTGACCAGCGCGCCGGTGAGTACCTGATCGGCCGCCCGGGCCGCCACCAGCCCCTGAGTACCGGCGTGCGTGGTGTGCACGAGCGTGCGGCCCTGCAGATCCAGCGCCGCCAAATCCGCGGGCGAATTGCCACAGTCAAATCCAGGCAGGGGCCGGCCGTGTCGCTCGCCGATCGCGAGCCAGTCGGGCTGCGCGCGTCGCAGGCGCAGCGCCTCCTCTGCATCCGCGACCGGCAGAATGCGCGCCACCCCGCCGGCGAATGCATAGCAGGCGACCGAGAAGGCGCGGAACACGTCGATGATGACGGCCACGCCGCGCGCGGCCTGGGCGCCTTGCACATAGTCGAGACATTCGATCTGCATCGTCATCCTTCCACCTGCATCGTTTCATCCGTCAGGCGCCATGCGACGCGCGTCGCAGCAGCATGATGCCGCGACGCGGGGCCGGCGGGTAACATAGGCGCCCAGAAGCCGGCGGCCGGAGGCGGCTGCACGTGCAGGTCGCAAATCATCCATGAGCCAGCTGTTCGTCATCTCCGCACCGTCCGGGGCCGGCAAGACCAGCCTCGTGCGCGCGCTGCTCGAGCGACGCGCAAACCTCGTGGTATCGGTATCGCATACCACGCGCCAGCCGCGAGCCCACGAGCTCGAAGGCCGCGATTATCACTTCGTCCCGGTGGCCCGCTTCCAGGAGCTGGCGGCCGCAGGCGCCTTCCTCGAGCATGCACGCGTGTTCGACAACTACTATGGCACCGGCGCACGCCAGGTTGACGAGCGGCTCGCCGCCGGCTCGGATGTGATCCTGGAGATCGACTGGCAGGGGGCACGCCAGGTGCGCGCCGCCATGCCCGCCTGTGTCAGCATCTTTGTCCTGCCGCCGTCGCGCGAAGCGCTGCAACAGCGGTTGCGCACACGCCGCACTGACAGCCCCGAGGTCATCGAGCGCCGCCTGCGCGACGCCGTGGCGGACATGGAGCATTACCGCGAATTCGACTTCGTCGTCGTCAATGACCAGTTCGAGCAGGCCGTGCGTGAGCTGGAGTCGATCCTCGATGGGCACGGCGAGGCGCTGGCCGCCGACCGCCCCACGCTCGCGCCGGTGCTGCAGCGCTTGTTGCGTTGAGGCGATCGAGCCTGAAGAGGCGTTGCTGGCGCCTGAGCGCGCGCATACAGTACACTTGCAGGTCAACCCCCGGTATTTTCAGGAATTCTCATGGCTCGCGTGACCGTCGAAGATTGCCTGCAGAACGTCGATAACCTCTTCCAGCTGGTACTGCTGGCAAGCCAGCGCGCCCGCCGCCTGGCCAATGGCGCCGAGGCGACCGTGCCGGTGGAGAACGACAAGCCCACGGTGTTGGCATTGCGTGAGATCGCGGCCGGCAATATCACGCCAGAGATGCTGCGCGAGCCGGAGCCACGGCCCGAGCCCGTCATGCCGGAGGTCGACCCCGAGGCCGGTTTCCGCGCGCCGCAGTTCGGCCTGATCGACCGCGAGCTGTAAGCACCGAGGTTCGCATCCGAGGACCGCTGTGGACTATGCGTCGTCGCTGTTGGGATTGCTGCCCGGCGCGCGACGCGGCCCTCCTGGCGTCAAGGAGCTGCTGAGCAAGGTCGCGACTTACCTGCCCAGCGAACAGGTCGAGCGCGTGCGCCAGGCAACCGAGTTCGGTGCCGCCGCACATCAGGGACAGAAGCGCCTCTCCGGCGAGCCCTACATCACCCACCCGGTCGCGGCCGCGGAGATCCTCGCCGAGCTGCACCTGGATGCCGACACGCTGGTCGGGGCGATCCTGCACGACGTCATCGAGGACACGCCGATCGCCAAGGCGGATATCGCGCAGCAATTCGGCAACGATGTCGCCGAGATCGTCGATGGCGTGACCAAGCTAGACCAGATCCGCTTCAAGAACCGCGAGGAAGCGCAGGCCGAGAACTTCCGCAAGATGCTGCTGGCGATGGTGCGCGATCTGCGCGTCATCCTGGTCAAGCTCGCCGACCGCACTCACAACCTGCGCACCATCGATGCGCTGCCGCCGCCCAAACGGCGTGCCATTGCGCGCGAGACGCTCGACATCTACGCGCCGGTGGCCGAGCGCCTCGGACTCTATTCGATGAAGCTCGAGCTGGAGGATCTGGGCTTTCGCACGCTCTATCCGCAGCGCTACCGCGTCATCGAGCGCGCGCTGAAAAAGGCGCGCGGCAACCAGAAGGAGTTCCTCGGCAAGATCCACAAGCAGTTCGAGGCGGCGTTGAAAAAAGCCGGCATCGCCGCGCGGGTCGAGGCACGTGAGAAGCACCTCTACAGCATCTATCGCAAGATGCTGCGCAAGCGTGCGACGCTCGCCGAGATCGTCGATGTGTACGGGCTGCGCATCATCGTGGATGGCGTTGATACCAGCTATCGCGCACTCGGCGTGGTGCACAGCGTCTACAAGCCGATGCCCGGCCGCTTCAAGGACTACGTTGCGATCCCGCGCATCAATGGCTATCAGTCGCTGCACACCACGCTATTCGGCCCGAATGGCGTGCCGATCGAGGTGCAGATCCGCACCGAGGACATGGATCGCGTCGCCGAATCCGGCATCGCTGCGCACTGGAAATACAAGGAAGGCGACAGCGAGGGCTCGGCGCAGCAGGAACGCGCGCGCAAGTGGCTCTCGAACCTCGTGGAGCTGCAGGAAGGCGGCAATTCCGAGGAGTTCATCGAAAGCGTCAAGGTCGATTTATTCCCCGACAAGGTCTATGTGTTCACGCCCAAGGGAGAGATCCTGCGGCTGCCGCGCGGCGCCACCGTGGTGGACTTCGCCTATGCCGTACACACCGACATCGGCAACCGCTGCGTCGCTGCCAAGGTCGACCGGCGACTGGCTCCGCTGCGCACCGTGTTGCGCAACGGCCAGACCATCCAGATCATCACGGCCAAGGGTGCGCGACCCAACCCATCCTGGGTCAACTTCGTCGTCACGGCCAAGGCTCGCTCGGCAGTACGGCACTATTTGAAGAGCCTGCGGCGCGGCGAGGCCGAAGAGCTCGGACGGCGCCTGCTCACGCAGGCGTTGGCGGAATTCGACCTCGAGCTGTCGGACATCAGCGATGCGGCCTGGGCCACGGCGCTGCCGGAGCTGGGGCTGAAGAGCGCAAGCGAGCTCTTCGAGCGGCTCGGCCTGGGCGAGCGCCTCGCGCCGCTGGTGGCCAGACGCTTGCTGCCGCCTGATCGCGCCACGGGCACGGCCGGGGACGGCGCGGTCGACGGCAACGGCGCTGGCGTGAGCGGGATCGATGTCGCGTCAGGAAGTGCCGCGGCTACCGGCGCTGGCAGCGGCGCACCGCTCGCCGTCGCCGGCACCGAGGGCCTGCTGGTCAGCTATGCCAACTGCTGCCATCCGCTGCCGCATGAGCCGATTCTGGCTTTCCTCAGCACCGGGCGCGGCATCGTCATCCATCGGGCAATCTGCGGCAATGTCGAGGATTACCACAAGCACCCGGAGAAGTGGCTGCCGGTATCCTGGCAGCACAAGATCGCCCGGCAGTTCCTGGCCGAGATCCGCATCGAGAGCGTCAATCGCATGGGGGTACTCGCTGCGCTGTCCGCCGCCATCGCCAGTACCCAGACCAACGTCGTGCACGTCACGATCGAGCAGCGCGACGCTGAGACCTCGGTTATCGTGTTCGTGCTGGAGGTCAGCGACCGCAAGCACCTGGCGCGCGTGGTGCGCGTGGTACGCCGCATGCCCGACGTACTGCGTGTCGAGCGCACCATCGCCGGCACGCGTCGCCCGGAGAATACCCGCGGCGCTCGCGCGCTGCGCAATCCGCCCGCCCCAGCAGGCTGAGCAACCAGAGGAAGCGCCCCGGCATGACACGACAGATTATCCACACCGATCGCGCCCCAAAGGCGATTGGCCCCTATTCCCAGGCCGTGAGAGCTGGCAACACCGTCTATCTCTCCGGGCAGATCGCTCTGGATCCGCAGACTGGCCAGCTGGTAAACGATACCATCGATGCGGAGATTCACCGGGTGCTGCAGAACCTCGCGGCCGTGGCCAGCGCAGCCGGCGCCTCGCTCGATCAGGCCGTCAAACTCACGGTGTTTCTGACCGATCTGAGTCACTTCCCGCGCATCAACGAGATCATGCCGCAGTACTTTCACGAACCCTATCCCGCGCGCGCCGCCATCGGTGTGGCCGCCCTGCCGCGCGGTGCGCGCGTCGAGATGGAGTGCGTACTGAGCCTCGAGTGAGCCGCGCCAGCCGCGCACGCCCGGCGTCGGCGGCCGCGAAGCGCTTCACGGAGCGCGTGCCGGCAGCTGCCAGGACCCCGGCAGCTGCAGCTGCGTCGTCGGCTGCGTCGCCAACTGCAGCGAGCACGACGCCGCGCGCACCGAGCCCCGCCGAGGCACTGTTCATCCTGCCGCTGCGCTATGAGGATCGCACCCACGTCGTGCCGATCGGAGCGTTGCAGACCGGGATGCGCGCGGTCGTCGAGGGAGAGATCCTGCTCAATCAGATCGTCTATCGGGGCCGTCGCCAGCTGCTTGCGCGCCTGGCCGATCGCACGGGCACACTCACGCTGCGATTTTTCTATTTCTCCAACGCGCAGCGCGAGGGGTTGGAGCGCGGCACACTGCTGCGCTGTCATGGCGAGGTCCGTCGCGGCCCGCAGGGGCTGGAGCTCGTACATCCGGAATATCGACGCGTGCAGTCCCTCGGTGAGCCGCTGGAGCAGACGCTGACACCTATCTATCCGGCCAGCATGGGACTGACCCAGGGACGCTGCCGGCTGTTGATCGACCGCGCGCTGCGTGGCCTGGCTCGCGACGGGGTGGCGGAATTGCTGCCCGAGGGTCTGCGTGCGCGGCACGGCCTGCCCGCGTTGGTCGAGGCGCTGCAGCTCGTGCATCGCCCGCCGAGCGGCACGCAGCTCGCCGAGCTCGCGGCCGGTCGCCATCCCGCGCAAAGGCGCCTAGCCTTCGAGGAACTGCTGGCCCACCATCTGGCGCTGCTGCAGCTGCGCGGCCGCTCGCGCACCGAGCGGGCCCAGCCGCTCGCCGACGCGCCCGGCCTGGAGGGAGCGCTGCTGGCCGCGTTGCCTTTCACGCTGACAGCAGCGCAGCGGCGCGTGCTCGGCGAGGTCGACGCAGACCTGGCGCGGGCAGCGCCCATGGCGCGCCTGATCCAAGGCGATGTCGGCTGCGGCAAGACGGTGATTGCCGCGGCCGCGGCGGCCCGTGCACTCGGCTCGGGCTGCCAGGCGGCGCTGATGGCGCCTACCGAGCTGCTCGCCGAACAGCATGCACGCACGCTGGCGCGCTGGTTTGAGCCGCTCGGCATCCACGTCGGCCTGCTGACGGGCTCGCAGGCCGCCCGCTCGCGCCGCGCACTGCTCTCGGAGCTCGCCGCCGGCAGCATCAAGCTGTGCGTGGGCACACAGGCGCTGTTCCAGGAGCAGGTACGCTTTCAGCGTCTGGCCCTCGCCATCATCGACGAGCAGCATCGCTTTGGCGTACAGCAGCGCCTGCAGCTCGCGGCCAAGGCCCATGCGGAGGCGCTGCCGCACCAGCTCATCATGAGTGCCACGCCCATTCCGCGCACTCTCGCCATGACGGTGTATGCGGATCTGGATGTATCGGTGATCGATGAGCTGCCGCCCGGCCGCACCCCGGTGCGCACCGTCGTGGCGACGGCTGCGCGCCGCGCCGAGACCGTGGCGCGTATCGAGCAGGCCTGCCGCGCCGGACACCAGGCCTACTGGGTGTGTCCCCTCATCGAGGAGTCCGAGGAACTCGACTGTCAGGCCGCCGAGGAGACTGCCGAGGCACTCGCACAGGCGCTGCCGAGCCTGCGCATTGCCCTGCTGCACGGTCGACTGCCGCCCAGGCGCAAGGAAGAGGTCATGCAGCGCTTCCTCGCCGGTGAGGTGCAACTGCTGGTGGCCACCACGGTGATCGAAGTCGGGGTGGACGTGCCCAATGCCGATCTCATGGTCATCGAGAATGCCGAGCGTCTGGGGCTCGCGCAGCTGCACCAATTGCGCGGCCGCGTCGGGCGCGGGGCGCGCGAGAGCACCTGTGTGCTGCTGTATCGCGCGCCGCTGAGCGAGATGGCGCGCGAGCGCCTGGCCGCGATCCGCGAAACCAATGATGGCTTTCGCATCGCGCGGCGCGATCTGGAGCTGCGCGGACCGGGGGAACTGCTGGGACTGCGTCAGACCGGACTTGCGCAGCTGCGCGTGGCGGATCTGGGGCGCGACGCAGATCTGCTCGAGCACGTGCGCGAGGCTGCGCGTGAGCTGGCGGCTGCGGCGCCTGAGCGGGTGGCGGCGCTACGGGCGCGTTGGATCGGGGAGGCGGAGCAGTATGGCCGCGTCGGCTGAGCGTCCATTGCGCCCACGTCGCACGCAGTCGGCGCGCTCGGCCCAGACCGAGGCGCGTCTGTTCGCGCGCGACCCTTCCGAGCCGTTGCTGCCCTGGCTCGAGCGGCGCCTGCGCAACCTCGCAGTGCTGATGCGCCTGGACCGCCCCATCGGCATCTGGCTGCTGCTCTGGCCGACGCTCTGGGCGCTGTGGATCGCAGCGCACGGCCGACCGCAGCGACGACTACTGGCAATTTTTCTGGCCGGCACGGTGCTGATGCGCAGCGCCGGCTGCGTCGTCAATGACCTGGCCGACCGCAACATCGATCCACACGTGAAGCGCACGCGCACGCGACCGCTGGCCTTTCGCCTGGTCTCCCCATACGAGGCCGTGACGCTCGCCGCGGCACTGGGGCTGGCCTCACTGCTGCTGGTGCTGCAGCTCAATCGGCTGACCATCGAGCTTGCCGTCGCCGGCGCTGCGCTCACAATCTCCTATCCCCTGCTCAAGCGCTTCTTCCCGCTGCCGCAGCTCTATCTGGGCCTGTGTTTCGGCTGGGCCGTGCCGATGGCCTTTGCCGCGACACTCGGGCAGGTGCCGCGGATCGGCTGGCTGATGCTGCTCGCCGCGGTGCTGTGGGCCGGCGTCTACGACACCATGTATGCCATGGTCGATCGCGACGATGATCTGCGCATCGGCGTGCAGTCGAGCGCGATCCTGTTCGGCGACATGGATCGCCTCATCATCGCGGCGATGCAGGCAATGGTGCTCTATACACTGGTGCTGATCGGGCGTGGCTTGCACTTCAATACCGGCTATCGCGCGGGCCTGATCGCCGGCGGCTGTTTCTTTGCCTGGCAGCAGTGGCTCATCCGCAAGCGCCAGCGCGAGGCCTGCCTGACGGCCTTTCTGAACAACAACTACTTCGGCATCGCCGTGTTCGCCGGCATCGTGCTCGAGTACGCGGCGCGCTGAGCGCGCGAGCGCGCCGCGCGAACCCTAGCGATCGCCCGGGCCGAAGCCGACGCGATATCCGAGCGCCGACAGGCAGGCGCTCAAGGCCTGCCGGTAGTCGGGTGAGAGGCGCGCCGCGTGCAATGGAACACCGCTGGCAAAGGCCTGGACGGTGGCCCACTGTTCGCACGTCTGCCAGTCCTGCGCCTGACGCTGGGGGGTCTGATTCTGTTGCGCGGTCGCGTGCGGTTGATAGAGCTGCCAGGGAGGCGGATACACAGGCAGCTCCCAGGCGGCCGCAGTACCGGCTGCAGCGAAGGTCGCTCCCCACAGTACAAAGGCTGCGATCCTGGGAGCATGGGCGCCAGATGCTTTCATAAAAGCTCTCCTTTGAGACTGCGGCTGCCGCGGCACGCGGCCGCCACATCGAAGCAATTGGATCCTGTGTGTAACAATATTGCAGCTAATCGTGCGTTTTCGGCTGAAACAGAATCAATGTGGCCTCTCGCCAGGCGCGCTCCGGCTTACAGCGCAGCCAGTCGCCTGTGAGCGAAAATTAACCAATCGACGACCTTACAGCACGAACTCGGTTGACAGTGTCAGAGGCTGACCCGACCATGCCGCGCATGTCAGCGCAACCTCTTCCGTCGGGCGCTCAGCGCGCCACCTTGTTGCAGGTCTCCCCTCGTCATGATTGGACGCTTCAGGAAGCCGAAGCGCTCTTCGCGCTGCCGTTCGCCGATCTGATCTTCACCGCGCAGAGCGTACATCGCGCTTGGCACGTACCCAACAGCGTGCAGATGAGCACGCTGCTGTCGATCAAGACGGGGGCCTGCCCCGAGGACTGTGCCTACTGTCCGCAGAGCGTGCGCTATCAGACCGGCATCGAGGTCGAGGGACTCATGCCGCTCGAGCAGGTCCTGGAGCGGGCGCGCGCGGCGCGCGCCGCCGGCGCAACGCGTTTCTGCATGGGTGCCGCGTATCGTTCCCCCAAGGACCGCGACGTCGCTCAAATTGCACAGATGGTGCGCGAAGTGCGCGCGCTCGGGCTCGAGACCTGCGCGACGCTCGGCATGCTCACGAGCTCGCAGGCACAGACGCTCAAGGATGCAGGGCTGGATTACTACAACCACAACCTCGACTCGTCCGAGGGCTTCTACGACGAGATCATCTCCACGCGCACCTATGAGGACCGGCTCGAGACGCTCGCGGCCGTGCGCGAGGCGGGCATGCACGTGTGCTGCGGCGGCATCGTCGGCATGGGCGAATCCCAGCGCGACCGCGCGCAGCTGCTGACCACTCTGGCCACGCTACCGCAGCATCCCGAGAGCGTGCCGATCAACCAGCTGGTTCGCGTGCCCGGCACGCCGCTGGAAAATGCGCCCGATGTGGATCCGTTCGACTTCGTGCGCACCATTGCCGTGGCGCGCATCATGATGCCGCGCGCGCAGGTGCGCCTGTCGGCCGGCCGCAGCTCGATGAGCGATGAGCTGCAGGCACTCGCCTTCCTCGCCGGCGCCAACTCGATCTTTTACGGCGAAAAGCTGCTGACCACGGGCAATCCGGACGTCACCCGGGATCAGGCGCTGTTGGCGCGGTTGGGCATGAGCGCCGAGCCCCCGGCCCCGCATGGAGCGGCCTGATCCCGAGTCGCTGGCCCGCGGGCTCGAGAGCCTGACGAAGGCACACCTGCGGCGGGTCCGGCGCGTCGTCGAGTCGCACCCGCAGGCGCATGACGCCACCCAGGTCATCGTCGACGGGCGGCGACTGCTCAATTTCGGCAGTAACGACTACCTGGGCCTTTCAGCACACCCGGCGCTCGCCGAAGCGGCCATCCACTGCCTGAAGCACGAGGTATTCGGCGCGGGCGCCTCGCATCTGGTGAGCGGCCATACGCGTGAGCATCATGCCCTCGAGGAGGAGCTTGCAGCCTTCACCGGACGCGAGCGGGCGCTGCTGTTCTCGAGCGGCTACCTCGCCAACCTGGGGGTGATCGGCGCGCTCGCGCACCGCGGCGGTTGCATCATCGCCGATCGGCTCTGTCACGCCTCGCTGCTCGACGGGGCGCTGCTGTCGGGCGCACGTCTGCGTCGCTACGCACACGGCGACACTCGCGCGGCAGAGCGCCTGCTGCACGCCGACGCTGACCCCGGGGACGGGCGCGGTGAGAAGCTTGGCAGCCACGAAGAGTCTTGCACGCCTTCCAGCCGGCGGCAGCACACCTTGCTGATCACCGACGGCGTCTTCAGCATGGACGGGGATGTGGCGCCGTTGGGCGAGCTCTGCGCGCTGGCCGCAGACGGGGCGACATTTCTGCTGGTCGATGATGCGCACGGACTCGGCGTGCTGGGTGCGCACGGCCGCGGCTCGCTCGAATACTGTGGCGTCACGCCCGCGGCGGTGCCGGTGCTCATCGGCACACTCGGCAAGGCCTTCGGCAGCTTCGGGGCGTTCGTCGCCGGCGATGCAGCGCTGATCGAGCACGTCCTGCAGCACGCGCGCTCATACATCTATACGACGGCGCTGCCGCCGGCCGTGGCGGCCGCAACCCGCGCCGCGTTGCGGCTGATGAGCGCCGAGCCATGGCGACGCGAGCGCGTGCAGGCGCTGACGCAGCGCTGGCGTCGCGCCGCGGCCGCGCAGGGCCTGCCCCTGGCCGATTCGCCGACGCCGATTCAGCCGTTGAGGGTCGGCGACTCGGCGCGCGCGCTGGCGCTGAGCGAGGCGCTGATGCGCGAGGGCTTCTGGGTGAGCGCCATCCGCCCGCCGACCGTGCCGCTCGGTACGGCGCGGCTGCGGGTCAGTCTGTCCGCCGCACATACGGAGGCCGACGTCGATGCGTTGGCCGCGTGTCTGGGGCGCCACTGGCGCGAGCTCGCATGAGCGCGGCGCTGCACATCGAAGAGCAGGGCAGCGGCCCGCGCATCGCGCTGCTGCATGGCTGGGGCATGAACCTGCGCGTCTTCGATCCGCTGCGCGAACGGCTGGCGCACTCGCTGTCGGTGCGGCTGGTGGACCTGCCGGGCCACGGACGCAGTGAGTGGTGCGAGCAGTGGAGCGAGGCCCGACAGCGCTCGCTGCTTGCCGCGGCGCTGCTGCCGGCCGATACGCTGCTCGGTTGGTCGCTGGGCGGGCAGATTGCCCTGTCGCTGGCGCTGGCCAGCCGCGGCACGGCGGCGGCACCGAAGCGACTGGTACTGCTGGCGACGACACCGCGTTTCCTCGAGGCGGATGATTGGAGCGCGGGGCTGTCGCGCGACACCCTGCTGCACTTCGCCCGCAGCCTGGAGCAGCAGCCTTCGGACACCATCGCCGAATTCCTCGGATTGCAGGTGCGTGGCAGCCAGCACGCGGCGCAAACCGCGCAGCGCCTGCGCGAGGCGCTCGATCGCCATGGCATGGCGCAGCTACCGGCGCTGCGCGCCGGACTCAGCATGCTGGCGCTGACGGATCTACGCGATCGGCTCGCGACGCTCGACATTCCGACGCTGCTGATCGGCGGCATGAATGATCGCGTCACACCGCCGAGCGCGATGCAGGCGTTGGCGCAGGCGCTGCCGCGCGCGCAGCTGCAGCTGCTGCCGCGCGCCGCCCATGCGCCCTTCGTGTCGCACGCGGATGAGGTGGCCGAGGCGGTGCTGAGATTCATCGCCGCCGGCGCCGGCAGCGCGGCATGAACGCCCCGTCGCCGCTGCGCTTCTCGCTCGACCGTCGCGCGTTGGCGCGCGCCTTCGATCGTGCCGGCCCCGGCTACGATGCAGCCGCGTGGCTGCAGCGCCAGGCAGGCGCGGAGCTGCTGGAGCGCCTGCAATTCTTTCCGCTTGCGCCGCAGTGCGTGCTGGATCTGGGCGCCGGGACCTGCCATGCGACGCCCGCGCTCGCGCAGCGCTATCGGGGTGCCGAGGTGCTGGCGATCGATCTGGCCGCGGGGATGCTGCACGCGGCGCCGCGCGGCTGGTGGGCGCGACGCGCGTACCGGCGCATCTGCGCCGATGCGTATGCGTTACCGCTCGCGGATGGCTGCGCCGATCTCATCTACAGCAATCTCATGCTGCAGTGGTGCGACCGTCCCGATCGGGTGTTTGCCGAGTGCGCCCGGGCGCTGCGCGTCGGGGGCCTGCTGGTATTTTCCAGCTTTGGACCGGAAAGTCTCGCGGAGCTGCGCGAGGCCTGGGCCGAGGCCGATGCCGGCGTGCACGTCAGCGAGTTTGTCGACATGCCCGATCTGGCCGGCGCGATGATGCACGCCGGCTTCGTCGAGCCGGTGCTGGATCTGGAATACGTGCGCCGCGACTACCCGGATGCTCTGGCGCTGATGCGCGAGCTCAAGCGGCTGGGGGCGCACAATGCCGCAAGCGGACGAATTCGCGGGCTCACGGGGCGCACGCGGCTCGCCGCCATGACGCAGGCCTATGAGCGGCGTCGTACGGGCGCGGGGCTGCCGGCGACGTTCCAACTGCTCTACGGCGCGGCCTTCAAGGGCGCGCGTGGCGCTGGCGCCGACGACGCAGCGTCGGCCGCGGGCGCCCCCGGCGAATTCGTCGTGCCCCTGGAACGGCTGCGCCGCCGATGAGCCTGTCCGGTTTCTTTATCGGCGGCACGGACACTGGCGTCGGCAAGACCCGCGTCACCGTGGGTCTGCTCGGCGCGCTGGCCGATGCCGGTGTGCAGGCGCTGGGCATGAAGCCCGTGGCCAGCGGCACGGATGCGGCTGGCCACAACGAGGACGTCGGACTGATTCAGGCGGCCAATGAGCGCGCGCTCGGCGCGCCGGCGCGCCGGCTCGCCCGCGCCGCAAACCCCTACTGTTTCGAGTGGCCGATCTCCCCGCATCTGGCGGCACGCCGTGCGGCCGTGACGATCGACCCCATGCAGATCGCCGCCGCGGCGGGGCAGCTGGTCGCGCAGCGTGCAACGCCGGCACGGGAGGCAGGTGCGCGCACCCTGCTGCTCGTGGAGGGCACCGGCGGCTGGCTCGCACCGATCGGGCCGGACCGCACCATGGCGGATGTCGCCGTGGCGCTGGCACTGCCCGTGGTGCTGGTGGTCGGTCTGCGCCTGGGCTGCCTCAATCACGCCTTGCTCAGCGCGCGCGCCATCCGGGATGCAGCCCTGCCGCTGGTCGGTTGGATCGGCAGCCACATCGAGCCCGAGATGCAGGCGCTGGAAGAAAACATCGCCACGCTCGATGCACGGCTGCCCGCGCCGCGTCTGGGCCTGCTGGCACACCATGCGAGCCCCCTGAGCGATGGCACGCAGCTGGCGGTCGCGGCACGCGCCCTGCGCGACGCTGCTTTGCGATCATAAGCCTCTGAGCTTGCAGCACAATTGCCGCCTTGACTATCATCGCGGTCCCCCGGCTTCCCGGCAGGTTTCGTGCGCGGCACCCTGACGATCCGCTTGGCGCCCAATTGCTCGCTGACGCCGCGCGGCGCGGCCTGGTTCTTCGGCCTGATCTGCCTGATCTCCTTCACGATCGCCACGACACTGGCGCTGAAGGGACTGTGGCCGGTCTTTCCGTTCGCGGGGCTGGAGATGCTGGTGCTCGGCTGGGCGCTGACCGTCAGTTTGCGACGGCGTCACTACTCGCAGACCATCACCGTGAGCGAGGATCGCGTGGCCGTGGAAACGCAGTTTCGCAACACCCACGAGCAGATCGAGTTTCCGCGGCACTGGGCGCGGGTTAAACTTAGCCGCGCTGACACGCACTTGCACCCCAGCCGCCTGACGATTGAGTCGCATGGCCGCTCGTACGAGGTCGGCAGCTTCCTGACCGACCAGGAAAGGCAGGCCTTGGCCGCAAGGCTGACCCGCACGGTTGGTCGTATCAACGAGTCGCCGCCGCTCGATCGCTAGCCAAGCCTTAAGGCCAGGATGATGACGAGAAAGATGAAGATCCCTTCACGTGCCTTGACCGCCGTCGCAGCGGGCCTCGCGCCCGCGCTGTTCACGCCGGCGGCCCATGCCGCCTGGACGCTCAATTTGACCCCGGGCATCGATCAGGTATCGCGCGACATCTACGGACTGCACATGCTGGCCTTCTGGTGGTGCGTGGGCATCGCCGCAGTCGTATTCGGCTTCATGATCTATTCGATGGTGAGGTTCCGTCACTCGCAGGGCGCCGTGCCGGACACCTCGCTGACGCACAGCACCCGCGTCGAGGTCATCTGGACGACGATCCCGGTGCTGATTCTGATCAGCATGGCCATCCCCGCAGCGCGGGTGCTGGTGGAGACCGCCGACACCAACAACGCGCAACTGTCGATCCGCGTGACCGGCTATCAATGGCGCTGGACGTACGAATACGTCGGCACGCCGGTGAAGTTCGTCTCCTCGCTGGACCGCAAGAGCGATGCGGCGCGGCAGCTGGATTCCGGCATCTCGCCGTTCTCGGTGCCCAACTACCTGCTGAGCGTCGATCACCCCCTGGTGGTGCCCGCCGGCGTCAAGGTGCGCGTGCTGATCACGGGCGGCGACGTCATTCATGCCTGGTGGGTGCCGGCTCTGGGCATCAAAAAGGATGCGATCCCGGGCTACGTGAATGAAGCCTGGTTCGACGTGGACACCGACAAACTCGGTACCTATCGCGGCCAATGCGCGGAGCTGTGCGGCCGCGATCACGGCTTCATGCCGATCGTCGTGCAGGTCGTCAGCAAGGCCGACTTCCAGAAGTGGCTCGCGCAGCAGGAGGCGGACCTGAAGAAGGCGCCCGCCACGGCCGCGACGACCGTGACCACTGCGTCCACTGCCGACCCGGCGTTGCCCGCGGTGCCGGCGGTGCCGAGGACGGCGGTGGCGTTGCCGACGAGGGTGGCGGCGAATTGAGCCCGGCGCGGTCGGTCCGCAATCGAGTCAGCTGATCAGTCAGGTTTCCCCTGCGAGCGAGAGTTTCCATGGCCAACACTGAACATGCCCCGGCCGCGATGAGCGGCTACGACGCCCACGCAGGGCACGACGCCCACGCCGGACACGATGAGCATGCCGATCACGGCAAGCCGCACGGCTTCTGGGGACGCTGGCTCACGAGCACCAACCACAAGGACATCGGCACGATGTACCTGGTGTTCAGCTGCATCCTGTTCTTCATCGGCGGCACCTTCGCAATGCTGATCCGCGCCGAGCTGTTCAAGCCCGGCCTGCAGTTCTTCGATCCGGCACTGTTCAACGTGCTGACGACCAACCATGCGCTCATCATGATCTTCGGCGCGGTGATGCCCTCCTTCGTGGGCCTTGCCAACTGGATGATCCCGATGCAGATCGGCGCACCGGACATGGCGCTGCCGCGCATGAACAATTTCAGCTTCTGGATCCTACCGTTCGCCTTCACGCTGCTGATCAGCTCGGTGTTCGTGCCGGGCGGCGGCATGGCGGGCGGCTGGACGATGTATCCGCCGCTGACGGTGCAGACCGGCTATGCACTGCCGATGGCGATCTTCTCGATCCACCTGATGGGCGCCTCCTCGATCATGGGTGCGATCAACGTGATTGTGACCGTCATGAATATGCGCGCTCCCGGCATGTCGCTGATCCGCATGCCGCTGTTCGTGTGGACCTGGCTGATCACCGCCTTCCTGCTGATCGCGGTCATGCCGGTGCTGGCTGGTGCCGTCACCATGCTGCTGACGGATCACTTCTTCGGCACCAGCTTCTTCAATGCCGCGGGCGGCGGCGACCCGGTCATGTACCAGCACATCTTCTGGTTCTTCGGCCACCCGGAGGTCTACATCATGATCCTCCCGGCTTTCGGCATCGTCTCGGAGATCATTCCGACCTTCTCGCGCAAGCCTTTGTTCGGCTATGACGCCATGGTCTACGCGACGGCCTCGATCGCCTTCCTGTCCTTCATTGTCTGGGCGCACCACATGTTCACGGTGGGCCTGCCGCTGGCGAGCGAGACGTTCTTCATGTTCTCGACCATGCTGATCGCCATTCCCAACGGCGTGAAGGTCTTCAACTGGACGGCGACGATGTACAAGGGCTCGCTGAGCTACGAGCCGCCGATGCTCTGGGCGATCGCCTTCCTGTTCATGTTCTCGATCGGCGGCTTCTCGGGCCTGATGCTGGCGCTGGCGCCGGCCGACTTTCAGTATCAGGACACCTACTTCGTCGTCGCGCACTTCCACTACGTGCTGGTGCCGGGCGCCATCTTCGGCACGATCGGCGCGGTGTACTACTGGCTGCCGAAGTGGACCGGTCACATGTACAACATGACGCTGGCCAAGTGGCACTTCTGGCTGTCGACCATCTTCGTGAACGTGCTGTTCTTCCCTCAGCACTTCCTGGGCCTGGCCGGCATGCCGCGGCGCATCCCGGACTACTCCACGCAGTTTGCCGACTGGAACATGGTGTCCTCGATCGGCGGCTTCTGCTTCGGCGCCTCGCAGATCCTGTTCCCCATCATCATTTGGCAGTGCGTCCACGGGGGCGTGCGCGCCACGGATCGCGTCTGGGAAGGCGCGCGTGGACTGGAGTGGCAGCTGCCCTCACCAGCGCCCTATCACAGCTGGACCGAGGCGCCCGCGTACTCGACCCTGGAGCAGGGCGCGCCGCTGCATGAGACCCATGGCTGAGGCGGCGACGATGGACCAGCCGGTCGGCCCGGAGCGTGGCGAAGAGCCTGAGGACGAGCAGGCCCGGCAGACGCGGCAACGTCGCAGCGCGCGGCGCACGACGATCATCCTGGTCGCAATCGTGCTGGTGCTGTACTTCGGTTACATCCTGTACGCGGTACTGACCGGACTGCACGCGCGGCATTGATTGGCGGCACTAACTGGCAACGAGAAAGCGATGGCAACGACTCACCCGGTTCACGCGGATTCCAGCAAGTACTACATCCCGCACGGTAGCCCGTGGCCGATCATGGGATCGGTGGCTCTGTTCTGCATCATGGCAGGGGCGGTCGCGTACCTGAACGACTGGACCGGCCCCTGGTCCTTCATCCCCGGCGCACTGCTGCTGTTCGGCATGTTCTTCGGCTGGTTCTCGACCGTGATCGGTGAGAGCCAGAACGGTATCTACAACCAGGAAGTCGACCACTCGTTTCGCATGGGAATGATGTGGTTCATATTCTCCGAGGTGATGTTCTTCGCGGCCTTCTTCGGCGCGCTGTTCTATGCGCGCCGCCTCGCCGTGCCCTGGCTCGGTGGCGAGGGCACGAAGGTCATCAACAGCCTGCTGCTGTGGAAGAACTACAGTCCGGGCTGGCCCACCAATGGCCCAGGACACATCGGCGGGCTCGCCAATGGCACCTTCCAGGTGGTTCCGCCATTCGGCCTGCCGGCCATCAATACGCTGATCCTGCTCACCTCGAGCCTGACGGTCACGATCGCGCATCATGCGCTGCGCGCCAACCGCCGCACGGTCCTGAAGATCTTCCTGGCCCTGACTTTCCTGCTGGGTTTCAGCTTCGTGAGCCTGCAGGTGCACGAGTACGGCGAGGCGTATCGCGAACTCGGGCTGCGCCTCTCGACCGGCATCTATGGGTCGACGTTCTTCATGCTCACCGGGTTCCACGGTCTGCACGTAACCATCGGCGCCATCATGCTCACGGTCATCTGGTTGCGCACGCTGCGCGGTCACTTCACCCCGACACACCATTTCGCCTTCGAGGCAGTGTCCTGGTACTGGCATTTCGTCGACGTGGTCTGGCTGGGCCTGTTCATCTTCGTGTACTGGATGTAGGCATCCGATGCAGGGGCCTGCTGCTCTTCAGGGCGCGGTGGGCACCAGCGGCTTGATCATGCGCAGCGCATCGATGCGTCCCTCGTAGTAGCCACGCAGCGTCAGGTCGCTGACGAAGCCGAAGCGACGGTAGAAGTGCATCGCCCAGGGATTGTCAGCCCGCACTTCCAGTCGCAGCTCCAGAATGCCCGCCATGCGCGCCGGCAATTCCAGCCATTGCAGGATACGCGTGCCGAGGCCCTGCCGGCGGCGTGTCGGAGACACCGCGAGCAGCGCGAGGTGCGCCGTCTCCTCCGCGTACAGCATGATGCCGAAGGCGGCAATGGCCGTGAAATCATCGATGACGGCGACGTTGCAGCTGCGATCCTCGATGGCGCGCTGCACGCGCTCGGGGGTCCAGCGGAAGCTGAGTCCCGCCTCGATGTGCTCGCGCGACATGTTCGCGATCGCCTTGGCGTCGGCGGGCCGTGCGAGCCGGATTTCGGGCAGCGCCAGGTTCATGGCTACATCATAATCCCGCCATGTCCCCCACCATGAACCTGGAGCTATCGCCGACCGAGCTGCGCGTCCTCGCCTGTCTGATCGAGAAGCAGGTGACCACTCCCGAGCAGTATCCGCTGTCGCTCAATGCCCTGTAGAACGCCTGCAATCAGAAGAGCAATCGCGATCCGGTCCTGGACCTGTCCGAGAGCGAGGTGCAGGCGGTGGTGGACAGCCTCACGCGCCGGCATCTGCTGCTGGAGCGCTCTGGATTCGGCAGCCGGGTCCCCAAATATCAGCAGCGCTTGTGCAACACAGAATTCAGCTCGCTGCAGCTGTCATCGCAGGAGCGCGCCGTGCTGTGCGAGCTGATGCTGCGCGGCCCGCAGACCGCCGGGGAACTGCGCACCCGCGCGGCCCGCATGGCTGGCTTTGCCGACGCCACCGAGGTGGAGAGCACGCTCGAGGGACTCATGCATCGCGCAGACGGTGCGCTGGTCGTGCGTCTGGCCCGCGAACCGGGTCGCCGTGAGCTGCGCTACGCGCACCTGCTCGGGCGCGCGGCCAGCGAGCTGGCGTCCGCGCCGCCGCCGGAACCGGCGCACCAGGCCGAGGCCGGGGCGCGCGCGGAGAGCACGGCGCAGACGACGCAGACACTGGAAAGTCGCGTGCGTGTGCTCGAGCAGCAGGTCGCACAGCTGTTGGCAGCGCTCGAGGATCTCAATCGCCGCCAGCGCGGCGATTGATGCGTGCAGACGGCAGGCGAGCGGCGGCGCTAGGCGACGGGGGATCAGTGGTATTGGTTGGGGACGATCAGGCCCGTCCACCAACCCACCATCAACAGCAGGAACAGCAGCAGCGAGAGGGCGATGCGGATCGTCAGCGCACGACCCATCTTGCCGTCGCTATCCCCCTTGGTCAGATGAAACAGCGCCGTGCCCAGGCTGATCAGGATGCCTAGCATCATGGCGATGACGAGCAGACGGATCAGCTCCATGGAGGCAGTATAGCGGCGCGGGGAGGTGCTTTCCTGCTCAGCGCAGGGAGCGCAGCTCTATCAGCTCGCCCGCCTCGGTGGCACGCGCGGCCGCATCGCCGAGCGCACGGCTGCGCGCCTCGAGCCATCCGAGCACCGCATCAGCGGCGATGGGTCGGCTGATCAGGTATCCCTGCGCGTAGTCGCAGCCCAGCCGCAGCAGCAGCGCCATGGCCTCGGGGGTCTCGACGCCTTCTGCCACGGCCGCCAGCTTCAGGCCGTGTGCCAACTCGATGACCGTGCGCACGATCATGGCGCTGCGCTCGGACTGACCGAGATCCTGCACGAACGAGCGGTCGATTTTGAGCTCATCGATGGGCAGGGAATGAACCTGCGCCAGCGAGGAGTGCCCGGTGCCGAAGTCATCGACGGCAAATCGGCTGCCGGCCGAGCGCAGCTGCTCCATAACCTGTCTTGCCGCCTGCGGCTCGCGCATGATGGCGCTTTCGGTCACCTCGAAAATCAGTTGATCAGCGCCGACACCGGCTTCACCGAGTCGCTGGAAGATGAAGGCCGGCAGGCTCGCATCCGCGACGTCACTGGCGGAGAGATTGATCGCCGCACACAGCTGATGCCCGGCCTTACGCCAGTGACGCAGCTGGTCGATCACTGCGCTCAGCACCCAGTGCGTGAGCTCCGAGACTGCGGAAGCCCGCTCGGCCAACGGCACGAATTCGCCGGGTGAGATGACACCCAGGGTCGGGTGAGTCCAGCGCACCAGCGCTTCGAAGTGGGACAGCTCACCGTCGGTGATGCGCACCAGCGGCTGAAAGGCGAGCGTCAGCGAATCCAGGGCAATCGCGCGCCGCAGTTCCGCCACCACGGAGATGCTGCGCCGCTGCTGCGCATCGTGCCCGGCCTCGTAGCGCACCACGGTGACGCCGCGCTCCTTGGCTTCCAGCAGCGCCACATCCGCGTGGCGCATGAGGTCGTCGGCGCCGCGCGCACCACTCGCGGTACTGCTCACTCCGCTGCGCGTGATGAGCGCCACCCGCGCCTCCGCGACCAGCACACCTTTGCGCAGATCCTCGGCTATGGCGAGCACCGCCTGCGTTGCCGCCGATGCCTCTTCCGTCTCCAGCAGCAGCGCGAACTGATCGGCGCCGAGGCGACCGACCAGGTCAGGAGAGCGCGCCGCGTGCGCAAGACGCGTCGCCACGGCGCGCAGCACGGCGTCAGCGCTGTCGCGCTCGAGCGAGGCGTTGATGTCGCGAAAGCGATGAATGTCGATGAGCACGATCGCCACCGGACCGCCCTGCTCCAGCAGTTGTATCAACCGCAGACGCAGACCCGTGCGGCTGTGCAACCCGGTGAGATTGTCGTGCGTGGACTGATAGCGGATACGCTGCTCGCGATCGCGCAATCCAATCTGCATGCCGTTGAAACTGCGCGCCAGCTGCACGAACTCGCTGGCGCCACGCAGGCGCACCGGCTCATCGTAGCGACCGGCCTCAATGCGGCGCACGGCCGCCGAGAGCACCTCGACCGGACGCGCCGCGCCGCGCCCGACGGCCAGCGCAATGCCGATTGCACCGCCCAGGGCGACGGCAGCGATGATGAGCAGCGCATCGCGAACCTTGCGGTAGGGGGCCATCGCCTCGGCGAGTGGCTCGCGAACCTGCAACGTGATCGTCCCGGTCCGCGACGGCAGTGGCTGGGTCAGCGCCAGGAAGTCCTCTGCGCCCTGATGAATGAGCTGCACGGCTGCATCCGCAGCGACATGCCTGCCGCCGTGCCGCTGCACCGTGATGAATCTGACCTGGGCATGTACCAGCGCGCCGAGACTGCTCTCCTGCTGTGCATCCAGCACGAAGCCGAACGCCACCCACGCGATCGGCTCGGGCGCCCGCAGCGGATTGAGCACGATCTGCATCGGCAGGCCATCGACCACCGCGTAAAACGAGGTGGGCGTCGTTGCATCATTGGTGGAAGAAGGCGCTACCAGCGCATCGAGCGCGCGCGAAGGCGGTGTGCCCGCGCTGCTTGCCAACAGTTTTCCGTCCGGCGTGTATACCGCGGCGAGCGTCGCGCCGATGCGATTGAGCTGATTATCGAGTGCCGAGCGGATGGTCGCGCTGTCGGCGGACGCCACCGCCTCCTTGAAGCCAAAATCCGCAATCAGCACTTCGGCGGTGGCCTGCATGCGCGCGTCGCGCACCTGCAACTGCCGCTGCAGCACGCTCTGCTCCGAGTGCAGATCCCGATCGGCAGTGTGATAGACATCACGATACACGTAGCCCAGCGCCAGCAGCAGCGTCGCGCTCTGGGCCAATCCAATCAACCCGACGATCAGAATGAGCAGCCGATTCTTGAAGCTGCGAAAGGCCGGCGTTCTAATGCCCCAATGCATTTTGTCATGTGCGATGCGCGTGTGTGGAATACGACTATGCAGCGACGCGCGAGCGCGCGCGCTGCGAGGCGCAGCAGTTTTCGCGCCGTGTTGCCGGCGCTCGCCGTGACGCTCTGCACAGTTTTACTGCCCTCGCTCACTCCAGCGCGCGCTGCCGATGTCGAGGTGCGTGTGCAGGATCCCGCCGCCAAGGGTGTGCCCGGTATCGTGGTCATCGCCGAGCCGGATCGGCCCACGCACGACCGCAGCGCCGTGCGCACGGCGGTGATGGATCAGATCCACATGCAGTTCGTGCCCAACATCCTGGTCATCCAGACCGGTAGTGCCGTCGATTTCCCCAACAGCGACCAGATCCGCCATCAGGTGTACTCGTTTTCCGCGGCCAAAAAGTTCGAGCTGTCGCTGTACGAGGGCCATCAATATCCACCCGTACTGTTCGATCGCGCCGGGCTCGTCACCGTCGGCTGCAATATCCACGACAACATGATCGGCTACATCTACGTGACCGATTCACCCTTCTTTGGTCGCACCGACGCGGCAGGACGCGTGGTGCTGCATGGCCTGCCGGCCGGAGACTACACGCTCACGCTCTGGCATCCGGGCATGCACGAGCCGGGCGGCAAGACGTTGCACGCGAAGCTCACGCTGGCCGCCGGCGGCGCACGTGCCCAGCAGCTGTTCAAGTTGACGCGCCCGCTGCTTCCGGACATGAACGCCACGGGTGACATGGGGAGCATGCGTTGGGCGCAAGACTGATCGCCCTGGCGCTGCTGCTGGTCGCGGCGCCCGTCTGGGCACAGCAGGGAATCGACGGATTCGAGGCGGGTATCGACCTGCGCGCCGTGGCTGCCAGCGGCGCACGCTCCTTCCTGGATGGTGGCCTGGGCGATCTGCGCTTCGACCCGCAGCACTCGGGGGCGCGCCTCGACAGCGTCTGGCTCGATTACAACGGCTCGCTGCACGACGTCGTGCACTTCGTCGCCGACGCCGTCGCCTACGCAGATGGCGATCGCTATCCGCTCGACCTGACGCAGGCTTTCGCAGAATGGCGCCCGTATCCCCTCGGGGTATGGCGCTCGCGCCTCAAGGTCGGCGCGTTCTACGCGCCGATTTCATTCGAGAACTGGCTGGTGGGGTGGCGTAGTCCGTATACCCTTTCCTACTCGGCCATCGATACCTGGGTCGGCGAGGAGCTGCGCACGATCGGCGGCGAATACGATCTGGACTGGCTGGGCCGCCAGCGCGGCCACGCCTGGCAGCTGGGTGTGACGGCGAGCCTCTACGGCTGGAATAACCCGGCCGGCACTTTGCTGGCGCTGCGTGGCTGGGCTCTGCATGACCGGCAGACGACGCTGTTCGGCCGCATCGGCACCCCCGGTACCGGCTTCGTGAGAGGCTTGCGCGAGTTCTACGGCAACTTCGGCGGCGGTCCCGGCTACTACGTCGGCGCCAATGCCAAGCACCGCGGCGACCTCGAGTTGCGTGTGCTTCACTACGACAATCTCACCGACCCGAGTCGCTACTCCCCTGCGCTGGACAACCATGCCTGGCATACGGTTTTCGACAGCGCCGGGGGCAGCTGGACGCCTACGCCGCGCTGGACGGTCATCTCACAGTGGTTGGGGGGCGATACCTGCGCAAGTCCCGCGCTGGCCTGCTATCAGTTCAACTCCGCGTACCTGCTGGCCAGCTGGCAGCGCGGTGCGGACCGTCTGACCGCCCGCTACGACGGCTTCCAGATGCACTCGTATTCCGGGCCCTATGCCAATCGCAATCGCGGCCATGCGTGGACTTTCGCTTATCAGCGCGAACTCAACAGTCACCTGAGCGTCGCGCTCGAGGAGCTGCGCATGGTCAGCAGCCTGGCTTCGCGCCGCTTCGTGGGCGAGCCGCAGGGCCTGGCCGAGAACGAGCTGCAGCTCGCCCTGCGGGCGCAGCTGTAGAAAGTGGCGCGCAGCGCGGCCCGGGCAGGCTGCGCCTCTGTCCCGGACGGCTCGGCGGCCGCCGACTTTGTGCCGCACCGGTGCCGGGCGGCATAATGGGCGGCTCGCACGGAGCCCCTGCGCTTGCCCCTGAGACTCAAAATCGGTCGATTCCGCTGGTCCGCCTCCTGGCCCATGACGGCGCTGACGCTGCTTGGCGTGGCGCTGTTCATCGTGCTGGGGCGCTGGCAGTGGCATCGGGCGGGACAGGCTGAGGCCCTGCAGCAGGCTTTCGCGCAGGGCGGCGGTGCCCGCATCAAACTGCCGGCAGCCGGCACCGCTGGGCTGCCGCGCTACAGCGGCGTGCAGCTGCGCGGCCATTACGACAGCCAGCACCAGTTCCTGCTGGACAACATGTCGCACGAGGGGCAGCCAGGCTACGAGGTGCTCACGCCGTTGCAGCTGCCCGATGGGCGCACGGTCATCGTCAATCGCGGCTGGATTCCCCTGACCCAGAGTCGCCGCCAGCTCCCCGACGTTGGCATCCCCGACGCGGCAGACGGCCACGCCTCCGGGCGGCTCGACAATCTACCCCGACCCGGCATCGCCCTGGGCCACGCGCCCCCGGCGAGGGACGCGCCCTGGCCCAAGCTGACCAGCTTTCCGACGATGGCCGACCTGTCCGCCGCACTCGGCCGACCGCTCGAGCCAGACCAGCTGCTGCTGGATGCGCGCTCACCCGACGGCTACACACGTGACTGGCAACCCTCGGGGATGACTCCGGCGCAGCACCTCTCCTATGCCTTTCAGTGGTGGCTGTTCGCGGCCGTCGCCCTGGTGCTGTACGGGGCGCTGAACCGACACCGGGGCGCTGCCGCAGAGCCCTCGACCCCGGGCGGACCTGCGATCCGTCCGGCGAGCGGTCCTGTCGGTCCGCGCGCGGGCGAGCGTCGGGCATGAGCAGCGCGGCGAGCGTCCCGCGTGGCGGCTCACGACGCACTTTCGTCGTCCTGTTGCTGCTGTTCTTCGGGCCGCTGCTGCTGGCGAGCGCGCTCTACTATGTCTCGGGTTGGCGGCCGGTCGGCCACACCAATCACGGCACGCTGATCGATCCGCCACGGGAGCTCGCAGGCGCGCCGTTTCACGGCAAGTGGTCGTTGGTCTATGTCGGCGCGGGCAGCTGCGACGCCAACTGTCAGCACACGCTCTACTATATGCGCCAGACGCACCTCGGACTCGGGCGCCTGTACACGCGCACGCAGCGCGTGTTTCTACAGACAGCGCCCTGTTGCGACGCGGCGCTCGCGCGCGCCTACCCGGACCTCATCACCGTGGATGCGACTTCGGCCGCGATGCGTGCAGTGCTGCAGCAAATTCCCGTGACGCGGCGCGCCACCGGGATCTTCATCGTCGATCCGCGCGGTTATCTCATGATGCAGTACGATTCGCACGACCCGCCGCGCGGCCTGCTCGACGATCTGAATCATCTGCTCGGGCTCTCGAGCATCGGCTGATGCGTCACGCCGCACTCGTTCGCCGTCTCGCCCTGCTCGCAGCCCTGCTGTGCCTGGGTGTGGTGGTGTTGGGCGCGTACGTGCGCCTGAGTAACGCGGGCTTGGGCTGCCCCGATTGGCCCGGCTGCTACGGGCATCTGAGTCCCGCCGGGGCCGCCGCCGACCAACGCACGCAGCTTGCGTCGCTGAGTGGTCGGCCGCTGCAGGTCGGCAAGGCCTGGCGTGAGATGGTGCATCGCTACGCCGCCGGCACACTGGGCTTTTTGATCGTCTGCCTGACGGCGCTCGGCATCGCATGGCGCCGTGAGCGCGTGCTGCCGGTGGGCTACGTCGTGGGTCTGCTCGGCATCGTGGTGCTGCAGGGCGCGCTCGGCATGCTGACCGTGACGTGGCAGCTGACGCCGCTCATCGTGACGCTGCACCTGCTGTTCGGCCTCACCACGCTCGCACTGCTCTGGTGGCTCACCTTCACGCTGTGGCGCTCGCGTGCTCGCGGGGGCGCCTGGCCGGTGTCCGGGACGCGCGTGGGCGCAAGTCTGGCGGCGGCGCGCACCCTGGCGGCCATCGGCCTGGTGGTACTGGCCTGCCAGATCGCGCTCGGGGGCTGGACCAGCAGCAATTACGCGGCGCTGGCCTGTCCGGATCTGCCGACCTGTCAGGGCAGCTTCTGGCCGCCGGCGGATTTTCACGCGGGCTTCACGCTGTGGCATCCGTTGCACGTCGACTACGAAGGCGGGGTGCTTGCCAGCCCGGCGCGCGTGGCCATCCAGTTGACGCATCGGCTCGGCGCCGTGGTGACCACAGTCCTGCTCCTGATCGCTGCCAGCGTGAGTTTGCGCCGCGGTGTGCCGGATGCGGGCCGACAAGCGGCACTGTGGCTGATTGCCGCGCTGGCGCTGCAGCTGAGCATCGGGGTCTCGATGGTGCTGCGCGGCTTCCCGCTGTGGCTCGCCACGGCGCACAATGCGGGCGCAGCCCTGCTATTGTTGGCAATCCTGGCCTTGAACCGCGCCCTGACCCCGCGCCCCACGGCCGCCCACGGATATCCCTGACCCCGTCTTCATGAGCCAGATCGAGCAATCTGCCGTCCCGCTGCATGCCTCCTGGCGTGACTACCTCACGCTGACCAAGCCGCGTGTGGTGGCACTGATCATGCTGACCTCCGTGGTGGGCACACTGCTTGCGACGCCCGGGTTGCCGCCGCTCGACGCGCTGGTCCTCGGCAATCTCGGCATTGCGCTCGCTGCGGCTTCCGCGGCGGCGGTCAACCACGTGCTCGACTCGCGAATCGATGCGCACATGGCGCGCACGCGTCGCCGTCCCCTGCCCGCCGGCCACCTCACGCATCGCCAGGCGCTCACCTTTGCCCTGGCACTGGGCGTGGCCTCGATGGCGGTGCTGGTCGCATTCGTAAATGTGCTCACCGCGGTGTTGTCGTTCTGCTCGTTGATCGTCTATGCGGTGGTCTACACGGTGTGGCTCAAGCGCGCGACACCGCAGAACATCGTCATTGGCGGCGCCGCCGGCGCTGCGCCTCCGGTGCTCGGCTGGGTCGCGGTTACCAACCACGTCGATGCGCATGCACTGCTGCTGTTCATGATCATCTTTGCCTGGACCCCACCGCACTTCTGGGCGCTGGCCATCGCCCGGCGGCGTGACTACGAGAAGGTGCACATCCCGATGCTGCCGGTCACCCACGGTGTGGAGCTCACGCGCCTGCACGTGCTGCTCTATACGGTGATTCTGTGCCTGGTCACGCTGCTGCCGTACATGACCGGCATGAGCGGCCTCATCTATCTGGCCGCCGCGGTGATACTCAATGCGCGCTTCCTGTGGCAGGCCGCACTGCTGAAGGTCACGCGGCGCGATGACCTGCCGATGCGGCTGTTTCGCTACTCGATCACCTACCTCATGTGGCTGTTCCTGGCGCTGCTGGTGGATCACTACCTGCGGCTCGGCCGCTAGCCGCCCTGACCCCACGGAGCACTGCCGCCATGCGGATCGAGCGCGTCTGGGCCGCGAACGACGGTCGCAACTATCACTACCTGATCGGCTGCAGCGAGACCGGCGAGGCGCTGGCGGTGGATCCGCTCAATGCCGCGGCAGTGCTCGCGCGGGCCCGGCAGCTCGGCTGGCAGATTCGTCAGATCCTCAACACTCATGAGCACCGCGACCATACGGGTGGCAACGCCGAAGTCGTCGCCGCGACCGGTGCGTCCGTGCTTGCGCACGCGGCGGCCGCGGCGAAGATCGGCGGCGTCACGCGCGGCCTTGGCGGCGGCGATGTGATCCGCGTGGGCAGCAGCGTTACGCTCACCTGCCTGGACACGCCGGGTCACACGCGCGCGCACCTGTGTCTCTATAGCGAGGGCGGAGGCGAGGGCGATGGCGCGTCCCCCGCGCTGTTCTCGGGCGATACGCTCTTCAATGCGGGCGCCGGCAACTGCCTGCACGGCGGCGATCCGCAATTGCTGTACGCCAGCTTCAACGACCCGCTCGGGCGCCTGCCCGGCCAGACGCGCGTCTTTCCGGGACACGATTACCTGCTGCGCAATCTCGGCTTCACGCTCGATCGAGAGCCGGGCAACGATGCCGCGCGAGAGCTGGCACGCCGCTGCGCCGGGCTCGGTGGTGAAGCGATGCCGATCCTGACACTGACCGAGGAGCGGCAGGTCAACGTCTTCCTGCGCCTCGCGAGCCCCGAGATCATCGCCGGCCTCGCGCGCAACGGAGCCATCGACCATGCACGTGCGAACGGCCGAGAGGTGTTCCTCGCGCTGCGCGAGCTGCGCAACCGATGGTGAGCCCGATGGCGAGCCGGACGGCGGACGGCGACTTGCTAGAATCCGGCATGGACCTGTCGGCGATCCTCAACCCGCTTAACGATGCACAGCGCGCCGCGGTCACCGCCCCGGTGGGTGCGGTGCTGGTGCTCGCCGGGGCGGGCAGCGGCAAGACGCGCGTGCTCACGCACCGCATCGCCTGGCTGATTCAGACCGAGGGCGTTTCCCCGCACGGCATTCTCGCCGTTACCTTCACCAACAAGGCCGCCGCCGAGATGCGCGCGCGCGTCGAGCAACTGCTGGGCATGCCGGGCAGCGCGCTGTGGCTCGGCACTTTTCACGGCATCGCGCACCGGCTGCTGCGTCTGCACTGGCGCGAGGCGGGCTTGCCCCAGGGCTTTCAGATCCTGGACTCCGAGGATCAGCAGCGACTCATCAAGAAGCTGCTCAAGGCCGCCAATCTGGATGAGAGCGGCTGGGCGCCCAAGGACGTGCAGTACTACATCAACAAGCACAAGGACGAGGGACGGCGGCCCCAGCAGGTCAAGGCGGGACACGATCAGACCGCGCAGCAGATGCAGCGCCTCTACCAGCAGTACGAGGAGGTCTGCGCGCGTACCGGCTGCATTGATTTCGCCGAGCTGCTGCTGCGCGCCTTCGAGCTGTGGCGCGATCAACCGCAATTGCTGGCGCACTATCGCGCGCGCTTCCGGCACGTGCTGGTCGATGAGTTCCAGGACACCAACTCGATCCAGTACGCCTGGATACGGCTGCTGATGGGCTCGGGCGGCGCACCGTTCGTCGTCGGCGACGACGATCAGTCGATCTACCGCTGGCGCGGCGCGCGCATCGAGCACATTCATCAGTTCCGCGTCGATTTCCCCCAGGCGCAGCTCATCCGCCTGGAGCAAAACTACCGCTCCACCGGCGCGATTCTCGCCGCCGCCAACGCACTGATCGCCAACAACTCGGGTCGCCTGGGCAAGACGCTTTGGACGCGCGGCTCGCAGGGCGATCCGGTCAAGCTCTACGCCGCCTACAACGAGCGAGACGAGGCGGACTTCGTGGTCACGCGCATCCTCGAGTGGACGCAGCGCGGCGGCACGCGGCGCGATTGCGCGATTCTGTATCGATCCAACGCGCAATCGCGCAGTTTCGAGGAGGCGTTGATCCTCGCGCGCGTGCCCTATCGCGTTTACGGCGGCCTGCGCTTCTTCGAGCGTGCCGAGATCAAGGATGCGCTCGCGTATCTGCGCCTGCTCGCCAACCGCGACGATGACGCCTCCTTCGAGCGCATCGTCAACCTGCCGCCGCGCGGCATCGGCGCACGCAGCGTCGAGGCGTTGCGCGAGACGGCGCGAGCGGCGGGCGGCTCGCTGTGGAGCGCCGCGCAGGCGAGCGTGGCCGCGGGCGAGAACGGCCGCGCCGCGGGCGCCGTCGCCGGTTTTGTGCAACTCATCGAGCGGCTGGCACGCGACATCGAGGGCTTGGCCCTGCACGAGGCGGTGGACCGAGTCATCAGCGGCAGCGGCCTCATCGAGCACCATCAGAGGGACAAGGCCGATCGCGGCGAGGCGCGCGTTGAGAATCTGAACGAGCTGGTCAGCGCCGCGCGCGGCTACGAGCCGGAGGGCGAACTCGCCCCGCTGCAGAGCTTCCTCGCGCATGCGGTGCTCGAGTCCGGTGAGACGCAGGGTGGAGAGTTCGAGGACTGCGTGCAGATGATGACGCTGCACAGTGCCAAGGGCCTGGAGTTCCCGCTGGTGTTCCTGTGTGGCATGGAGGATGGGCTGTTTCCTCACCAGCGCTCGCAGAGTGATCTGGAGAGCCTAGAAGAGGAGCGCCGGCTCTGCTACGTGGGCATGACGCGCGCGATGCGCCAGCTGTATTTCACATATGCCGAGCAGCGCCGGCTGCATGGTGCCGACACTTATAATGCGCCCTCGCGCTTTCTGGGCGAGGTGCCCCCCGCGATGATCGAGGAGGTTCGACCGCGCATCCGCGTGTCGCAGCGCCCGGCGGATATGGGCCGCTTCGACAGCAGCCGCTTCGAGGCGGCGGGTGGCGCACGCGCGGCACGGCCTGGCAGCGGCGGCGGCGCGCGCGCATCGCTCGGGGAGGCCCTGGACGGCGGCATGCGGCTCGGCAGCCGTGTGCGCCACGGCAAGTTCGGCGAGGGGGTGGTGCTGACGATCGAGGGGCAGGGGCCGCACGCACGCGTGCAGGTGAACTTCGAGCGGCAAGGCTCCAAATGGTTGATGCTGCAGTATGCGAATCTGCAGGTGGTGTGAGCGGTAGCGTGAACGGTGACGTGAGCGTCAGGGAGCGCACGCGAGCATGAAGATCCTGATCCTCGGCGCCGGCCAGGTGGGCCGCACCGCCGCCTATCATCTCTCGCGCGAGCCGGCCAACGAGGTCACGGTCGTCGACATCAGCGAGGACACGCTGCGCGACCTGCAGGACCGCATGGATATCCGCGCAGTCGCCGGCAATGCCTCCTATCCGAACGTACTGGAGGCGGCCGGCATCGCCGACACCGACATCCTGGTCGCACTCACCAGCAGCGACGAGGTCAACATGATGGCCTGCGAGATCGCCTACACGCTGTATCGCACGCCGACCAAGATCGCCCGCATTCGCGCCTCGGAGTACACCAGCCGCGCGCCGTTGTTCACCGAGGGCGCGCTGGCGGTGGACTTCTGGATCAGCCCCGAGCAGCTGGTCACCGAGTACATCGCACGCCTGCTCTCCTATCCCGGCGCGCTGCAGGTGGTGGACTTCGCCGACGGCCGCGTGCAACTGGTCGGCGTGCGTGCCCGGCGCGATGGACTGCTGGTCGGGCGCGAGCTGCGCACGCTGCGCGAGCATCTGCCGGACATCGAGGCGCGCATCGCCGCGATCTACCGCAACGACCGGCTGGTGCGTCCGTCCGGTGACACCATCGTCGAGGAGAACGACGAGATCTTCTTCGTGGCGGCCTCGGACGATCTGCGGCGTGTCATGGCGGAACTGCGCCGCAGCGAGGACCCGGTGCGCCGCCTGGTGATCGCGGGCGGCGGCCACATCGGCTTTCGTCTCGCCCAGGCGCTCGAGAAAAGCAATCAGGTGAAGCTCATCGAGCGCGACAACCGCCGTGCGCGGCACATTTCCGAAACGCTGGAGAACACCATCGTGCTGGCTGGCGATGCCGCCGACGAGGAGTTGCTGGTCGAGGAGAACATCGACAGCACCGACGTGTTCGCGGCGCTGACCAATTCCGAGGAGGCCAACGTGCTCTCGGCGATGCTCGCCAAGCGCCTGGGCGCACGGCGCGTGATGGCGCTGATCAATCGCCCATCCTACGGGGAGCTGATGGAGAACCACAGCATCGACGTCGTCATCTCGCCGCAGACCATTACGATTGGCGCCCTGCTCGCGCATGTGCGCCGCGGAGACGTGGTGCGTGTCCATTCGCTGCGGCGGGGCTCGGCCGAGGCCATCGAGGCGGTCGTGCACGACTCGCAGGGGCGCTCGCCCCTGGTCGGGCGTCGTCTGGATCAGATCGCCCTGCCCCAGGGTGCGAGCATCGTCGCAATGGTGCGCGGGGAAAAAGTGCTCATGGCTCATCACGACACAGTCATCGAGCCCGAAGATCATCTGATCATCTTCCTGTCCGATCGCCGCCACGTCGAGGCGGTCGAGCGGCTCTTCCAGAGCGAGCCGTAGGCGAAGGGCGCGAGGGAGAACGGCGCTCATGCGCTCATTGATCGGCGTGCTCAACATTTTTGGCTCCCTGCTGGCGTGGTTCGC
>DATNDE010000025.1:0-6876 GCA_035553315.1 Steroidobacteraceae bacterium | reverse complement strand
ATCGCCTGGCCGCCGAGCTTGCCCTCGGTGCCCACCTCGCGCGCGACGCGCGTCACCTCGGAGCCGAAGGAGCGCAGCTGGTCCACCATCGTGTTGATGGCCTCCTTGAGCTGCAGGATCTCCCCGCGCACGTCCACCGTGATCTTGCGGGAGAGGTCGCCGTTCGCGACCGCGACCGTCACCTCGGAGATGTTGCGCACCTGGCCGGTGAGGTTGCCGGCCATGGAATTCACGCTGTCGGTGAGGTCCTTCCACGTACCCGCGACTCCCGGCACCCCCGCCTGGCCGCCGAGCTTGCCGTCGGTGCCCACTTCGCGCGCCACGCGCGTCACTTCGGCCGCGAAGCTGTTGAGCTGATCGACCATCGTATTGACGGTGTTCTTGAGCTCGAGGATCTCTCCCTTCACGTCCACCGTGATCTTGCGCGAGAGGTCGCCGCGCGCCACGGCGGTCGTCACCTCCGCGATGTTGCGCACCTGACCGGTGAGGTTGCCGGCCATGGCGTTGACGCTGTCGGTGAGGTCCTTCCAGGTGCCCGCGACACCCGGCACGAGCGCCTGGCCGCCGAGCTTGCCTTCGCTGCCCACCTCACGCGCCACGCGCGTCACCTCGGACGCGAACGAGCGGAGCTGATCCACCATCGTGTTGATGGCTTCCTTCAGCTGCAGGATCTCGCCGCGCACGTCCACCGTGATCTTGCGCGACAGATCTCCGTTGGCCACCGCGATGGTCACCTCCGAGATGTTGCGCACCTGGCCGGTGAGGTTGCTGGCCATGGAATTGACGCTATCGGTGAGCTCCTTCCAGGTGCCCGTCAGTCCCGGCACGGCGGCTTGACCGCCGAGCTTGCCCTCGGTGCCCACCTCGCGCGCCACGCGCGTCACTTCCAGGGTGAACACGCTCATCTGCTGAATCATCGCGTTCATGACGGTCGCCGAACGCAGGAATTCACCTTCCAGGTCGCGACCGTCCACCTCCAGCGGCATGGTCTGCGTCAGGTCGCCCTTGGCCACCGCAGTGATGGCGCGAGTGACTTCGGTGGTCGGCCAGAGAAGGTCATCGATGAGGCGATTGACCGAATTCTCCATGGCGCCCCAGCACCCGCCGCGCCGCTCCATCGCCAGGCGATGCCGGGTCTTACCCTCGCGTCCGACGATCTGCCCGGCTCGCTCGAGCTCATCGGCCATGCGCTGATTGGAGATGACGATGTCATTGAATGTATCCGCCACCTTGCCGGCAAGCCCGGTCTGATCGCTGGGCAGGCGCACCGAGAAGTCGCCGTCGCGAACCGCCTGCAGTGCGCGCAGCAGCTCACGCAGGTCCAGGCTGCCTGCGCCGTCGGCAGCGCCGTCCCCCTGGCCTCGTGAGGCAGGGGCGCGGGATGCAGGGGCACGCCGTGAGCTACGACGGACTTCGGCTGGCTCGGTACTCATGCGTTAAGGCTCCAGAGAGCGGGCATTCTCAGGTGGATGTGCAACGTCCCCGGCAGCGGGAGCGCGGCGGTAAGCGCTACAAGCGCACTGGCAGGCAACAAAGGCGGCAATACTGGCGGCCGACGCTGCGTCTTCGCCGTCGGGCTGTGCGTGCATGCAACTCCGCGACGATCATGTGATTAGGCCCTTCGTGGGTATTGATCGCGCCCTGATTGAGAATAACAGGACTCTCGGGTGTAACGGTGTCAGTCGCCTCCTACATAGGTGGCCCGCAGCGACGCCGGTGCAGCCGCAGGGCCTGGGCTTGTGCACGACGGTGAAAGCGCTGCACATCGGCGGAGATATGCTGCGCAATGTAGGCTTCCAGGGCACGCTCGATGAGCTGCGCGAGACGCACGCCCTCGCGCACCGCCCGCCGACGCGCGCGGGCCAGCAGCCGAGAGTCCACCCAGAACGTCACGTCCTGGTGCGTCGCCTGCCGTGAGCTGGCCCCCCTGCGAGGCGTGCGCCCGGGGGACTCGGCGGACCGCGCAGTGCCCTCGCCGGGGCCCTGCAGATACCAGGCAAGCGCCTCGTCATGCACCTGGTCCTTGGTTGCCCAGTTCGGGTCGGCCAGTGAGCTGTCCGCGCCGTCCGTGCGGGCGCGCTCCACGATCAGCGTGCGCAGCCAGATTTCCGCCTCGATGGCACTCAGTGTGGAGCGCGCCAGTGCCTGGTGCTGCAGCGTTCGCAGACCGCGCGCTCGCGCGCTGCGCACCTTGCGTCCCCAAAGCTGTGAAATCCGACCGTTTTGACGCATCGGCATGGCGCTATATTCGAGCCACAGAACCTTGACGGCGCGCAATTCTCCGCCGCCCCTGGTTCCAAGATTTGACTTTAAGTTTACGGGACAATTATTTGCTATTACATATGAAGCCGAGGGCGGAGCCAAGCATGACGACAGATTTGAACGGCCGGCTCGAAGCCGCCGTGCTGTCCCTGACAGGACTGGGACCGATCAAGGACCGACTCTCGCAGGCCTACTGCACCTATCTGCAGGACATTCCCGAAGCCGACCTGCCCGCCCTGGGCGCCGAGTTTGGTCAGATGATCCAGGCGTTGCATCGTGCCGAGGCTCTGCCCGGCGATGACGTGGTGCGCGCCTCGGTGCGCAAGCTGTCGAACAAAGAGGCCTGTGACTACGCCGAGCTGCTCGTGCGACTGTACGGCACGCTCGCGGGGCTGAAGCATCAGTTCGTGAGCGCACGCGGCCCGCGTGCGCTGGCCGCCGCCGGCTGAGCGGGTCGGCAGCAGTTCTGGAACCTGCTCATCGAGCTCGCAGTCGCTAGTCGAGCTTGAATTCGATCGTATCCCAGCGGGTGGTATCCTCGTGGCGCGCCTGGCGACGCACGGCGTCGATGAGCGCGCGCTCGTCCCAGGTCACGCTCTCGTCCACCAAGCCCTGCAGCGCGCGCGTTTGCAGGGTTTCGCGGCCGAAATTCGGTAGCAGGACGACAGGCTTGTCGCTGGCCTTGGCATAGTTGAGCTCGAACAGCAGCAGGTCCTGCTGCTGCTCATACAGGCTGCTCAGCGCGATGACCACCTCGGCCAGCGTAATCTGACGACGCAGCTCCTCACGCAATGCCTCCGGATCGCTCGAGGCCAATTGCACCTCTGTGACGCTGCAATTGCGATAATAGAAATTGCGGGCGCTCTCCAGATACTCGAAGGCACGGACGTAATCGTCACTCTCCTCGAAGCGGTGTGTGACGAATACCCGGATGGGATCGCGCTGGGACATGGGCTCAGTGTACTGTGGGGGCAGTGCCCGTGCCAGAACGTGCCAGGGGGCTGCCCCGCGAAGGCTGTGTGCGTGAGACTACTTCTCTACAACATCCGCTATGCGACGGGCACCGGCCCGGCCTTTCACCTGCCCATGCCGGGGGCCGGGTACCTGCGCAGCAGCCGTCGCGTGCTCGAGCAGATCACCACCTTCATCCGCAACGAGGACCCGGACGTGGTCGGTCTGATCGAGGTGGACACCGGCTCGGTGCGCACCGGCATGCTCAACCAGGCGACCTACATCGCCAATGCGGTCGGTCATTACACCGCGCATCAGTGCAAGTACGGCGCAGGCTCGATCAACCAGATGGTGCCGATCGTGCGCAAACAGGCCAATGCGCTGCTGGCGGCACCGCGCGTCAACGGCGAGCGCTTTCATTATTTCGACGCCGGCATCAAACGGCTCATCATCGAGCTGGAGCTCGATGACGTCTGCATTTTTCTGGTGCATCTGTCGTTGAAGTTTCGCCACCGCCAGTACCAGTTACGCGCCCTGCACGACCTGGTCGTGCAATCCCCCAAGCCGGTGATCGTCGCCGGCGACTTCAACACCTTCTGGGGCACGCACGAGATCTACCTGTTCATGCGTGCCGCCGGGCTGCGCAGCGCCAATAGCGAAGGGCTGCCGTCCTTTCCGGCACGCCATCCGCGCGTGGAGCTTGATTTCGTGCTGGTCAGCGCAGGGATCGAGGTGAGTGCCTTTCGGATCCCCGCGATCACCTACTCCGATCACCGACCGCTGGTGGTGGACTTTCACCTCAAGGACAAACCCGCCGAGGCCGCCGCATGAGCGATGCAGCACCCACCTGCCGACTGCAGGTCGACGATCAGGGCATCGCCTGGCTGACGCTGGACAAGCCTGGCAGCTCCGCCAATACGCTCTCGGGTGCCGTGCTCACCGAGCTGATGGCTCTGCTGAGCTCGCTGACCAGCGCCCGCGCACCCGCTGGCAACGGGCAGGCAGTGCGCGGCCTGGTGATCCGCTCGGCCAAGGCGTCGGGTTTCATTGCCGGAGCGGATATCCGCGAATTCACCGGCTTCAGCTCGGCCGCCGATGCGCTCGCGCACATCGAGCTCGGACAGCGGGTGTGCGCGCGGCTCGAGGCGCTGCCCTTTCCCACCGTGGCGGCCATCCATGGCTTTGCGCTCGGCGGCGGCCTCGAGCTCGCCCTGGCCTGTCGCTATCGTGTCGCCGTCGGCGACTCGAAGCTCGCCCTGGGCTTGCCGGAGGTGCAGCTGGGCATCCACCCGGGATTCGGCGGCACGGTGCGCAGCGTGCGCCTGATGGGCGTGCGGCCGGCGATGAATCTTATGCTCACCGGTCGGCCCGTGCGCACGGACCGCGCGCGCTCGAGCGGTCTGGTGGACCGGCTGGTGGGCGATCGAGGCGAGCTGGACGAGGCAGCCAGGCAGCTCATTCGCGCCGCCCCGGCTGCATACCGCCCGCCACTGCTCGAGCGAGCGCTGTCCTGGCCGGGAGTGCGGCGCCTGATCCATCCGGCGCTGCTGAAGAAGGTGGCCTCGCAGGCGCGACGCGAGCACTACCCGGCCCCCTACGCGATCGTGGAGCTGTGGTACCGCTATGGCGCTCATGGTCAGGAGGCCTACGCCGCGGAAGCGCACTCCATCGCCGAGCTGTTCACGCATGAGACCACGCGCAGCCTGATTCGCGTGTTCCTGCTGCAGGACCGACTCAAGGGCCTGGCACCGCGCAGCGAGCAGCGCCTGGAGCACGTGCACGTGGTGGGCGCCGGGGTCATGGGCGGGGACATCGCCGCCTGGTGCGCACTGCGCGGCCTGGCCGTGACGCTGCAGGACCGGGAGATGAAGCTCATCGAGCCGGCGCTCACGCGTGCGCGCGGACTGTTCGAGAAGCGCCTGGCTACCCCGGCCGAGCGCAGCACAGCGCTGCAGCGGCTGCAGCCGGATACGGATGGGGCCGGGCTGGCCGACGCCGACCTTCTAATCGAGGCAATCTTCGAGGACTTGGAGGCCAAGCGCGCGCTGTTCAGCGCCGCCGAGCGCAAGCTGCGCCCCGAGGCGCTGCTCGCGACTAACACCTCGAGTCTCACGCTCGAATCGCTGGCGAGCGCATTGCAGACCCCATCGCGCCTCGTCGGCCTGCACTTCTTCAATCCGGTTGCACAGATGCCGCTGGTCGAGGTCGTGCACGCGGCCGGCACCGACGCGGCGACGCTCGCGGCCGCGATGGCATTCACGCGCCGCATCGACAAGCTGCCGCTGCCCTGCCGCAGCAGCCCCGGCTTTCTGGTGAACCGCGTGCTGTTTCCCTACCTACACGAGGCGCTGTATGCGGCCGGCGAGGGAATCGCATTCGCGGCCATCGATCGCGCGGCCGTCGACTTCGGTATGCCGATGGGACCGATCGAGCTTTCGGACGTCGTCGGTCTCGACGTGCTGCTGCACGTCGGTGAGATCGTCACACGCGAGCTGGGGCAGCAGGCTCCACCCTTTGTCTCGCAGGTGCGCGCGCTGGTGCAACAGCGCCATCTCGGCCGCAAGAGCGGCCAGGGCTTCTATACCTGGCAGGACGGCAAGGTCGTGCGCGAAGTGCACGACGCGCCGGCCTCCACGGAGCTGGCCGACCGGCTGATTCTGGCGCTGGTCAATGAGTGCGTGGCATGTCTGCGCGAGGGCATCGTCGAGGACGCGGACCTCATCGATGCCGGCGTCATCTTCGGCACCGGCTTTGCGCCCTTTCGCGGCGGCCCGCTGCATTACGCGCGCGCGCGAGGTATCGCGGCCTGTGTGCAGCGTTTGCGGGAGCTCGCACAGCGACATGGCGCACGTTTTGCTCCCGACGAGGGCTGGGCGCTGCTCGAGAGTTGACAGTTCGCGCACGCACTCATGGCACGCCGTGATCCCCGTGAACTGCCGCACCGGGAGCGCGCACATCGCTGTGCTAGTATCCAGTGGGCCGACTCGCAGTAGTCCATCACAGGGTTGATTTGTGCCATGAGCGACGGGGCCGCGGCCGACCTGAGTGCGCTGCGAAGATTTTCGCCGCTGGACGGCATGAAGAAGGACAACCTGCTCGCACTGGCACGCAAGCTCTCGCGCCACCAACTGCCCGCCAGTCGCTGGCTGTTCAAGGAAGGCGATCGGGACAAGCGCACCTACTGGCTGCTGTCGGGCCTCATCGAGCTGCTCGAAGGCGAGCGCACCGTCGCCATGATTCGCGCCGGCAGCCCCGAGGCGCGCAATCCGCTGTGCCCACAGCTGCCGCGTCGATTCAGCGCGCGGGCGGTCGATCCACTCGAGTACCTCGCGATCGACAGCGAACTGCTCGACATGATGATCACCTGGGACCAGACCGGCACCTACGAGGTGGCCGAGCTGCAGGCGCAGATCACCGGCACCGGCACGGGCGGCGACTGGATGACCATCCTGCTGCAAACGCAGGCCTTTCACCGCATTCCACCGGCCAACATCCAGGCAATCTTCACGCGCATGCAGCGCGTCAGCTGCCGCGCCGGCGAGACCATCATTCAGCAGGGCGACGAGGGAGATTACTTCTACGCGATCGTCAGCGGTCGCTGCGTGGTCACGCGCGAGACGCCGCTGAATCGTACTGGCCTGAAGCTTGCGGAGCTCGGCGTCG
>DATNDE010000024.1:0-5056 GCA_035553315.1 Steroidobacteraceae bacterium | reverse complement strand
CAGCTCCTGTCATACCGTATGAACCTCAAATGGTTCGTATCACGTACGATATAGTACTACAGACTGTACGTTATTCAAGTGACAGTGTTGTTAAAACCAGATGTCCGGCGCGTGACGTACATCATGGTTTGCGAGCAAAAGTGGCCTGGCAGCCACAGGTGGCCCGAGGCTTGCCCCGGCGGGCGGGCACGCGGGCGCGTGGGTGGGCGCGCGGGCGGCGTGGGTGGGCGGCGTGGGCCGGAGGGCAGCCGATGCGGGCGCCGCGCCGCGCGCGGCCGCCCCTTCAGGAGCGGCTCAGGAAGCTGCGGATCTCCGGGTCGAAGCGCGCGAAGTCGACCAGGAAGGCGTCGTGGCCTTCGAGCGAGGGCAGGGGCGCAAAGTGCACAGGGGTGGCGTTGTCACGAAACGCCTGGGCGATGGCCGCCTGCTCCTCGATCGGAAAGAGCAGGTCGCTCTGCACGCCGATGATCAGCACGTCCTCGGCGCTCACGGCACGCAGGGCGGCGGCGGCGCTGCCGCCGTGCTCGGCGAGGTCGAAGCGGTCCATGGCGCGCGACAGATACAGATAGCAGTTCGGATCGAAGACGCGGGTGAAGCGCTCGGCCTGCGATTCCAGATAGCCCTCGACGGCGAAGCGGGGTGCAAAGGGGCTCAGGCTGCGGGCGTTGCCGGCGAGGGTTTCGCGGCCAAAGCGCGCGCGCCACTCGGCGGCCGAGCGATAGGTGATCGTGCCGAGCTTGCGCGCGATGCGCATGCCGCTGCGAGGGGGATGCTCGGGGGCGTACTGACCGCCCTGCCAGTCCGGATCACGCATGATCGCTTCGCGCTGCACCGAGCGCAGTGCGATCGCGAAGGGGGAGGCCGCGGGACTGCCTGAGATGCTGATGAGCCGGCGCGCTGCGTGCGGAAACTGCGTCGCGAAGGCCAGTACCGACATGCCACCGAGCGAAGCGCCGATCACGGCATCGAGCCGCTCGATGCCGAGCGCGCGCAGCGCCGCCATGCCGGCCGCGGCGATGTCTTCCACGGCGATCTCGGGAAAGTTCAGCCGGTAGCGCTCGCCGGTCTGCGCATCGATCGAGGCGGGCCCCGTCGAGCCGAAGCAGCTGCCCAGGGAATTGATGCACACCACGAAGTATCGATCGGTATCGATCGCCAGCCCCGGTCCGATCATGCGCTCCCACCACCCGGGCGAGGGGTCCGCGGCGTTCGAGGCGGCATGCGCCGATGGGGACAGGCCCGTAAAAAGCAGGATGACATTGTCGGCGCGCTCATTGAGCTGTCCCCAGCTCTCGTACCCGATGCGTGCCGCGGGCAGGCTGCCGCCGCGGTACAGAGGGAATGGCTCTGGCAGCGCGACGCTTTGCGGCGCGCTCAGGGGCCGCGCGCTCACGGCCCGCGCGCCCTTGGGCTGCTCGCCCCGCGTGCGTTCCGCCAGCCGGCCAAGGGTGCCCGCGGCCTCGTCGGCGGCGCCACGGGGATCAGGTTTCCGGGTCCGAGCCATCGGGAATATCCTCGAACAGAACGGTCGACAGATAACGCTCGCCGGTATCCGGGAGCATCGCCAGCAGCACCGCGCCCTCGCGCGCGTCGGCGGCGGCCTTCAGCGCAGCCGCAAACGTCGCGCCTGAGGAAATGCCGCAAAAAATGCCTTCGCGGGTCGCCAGTTGGCGCGCGCAGTGGAGCGCCTCCGCATCGCTGACTGTCACGATGCGGTCGGCAACGGAACGGTTGAGCACGGCGGGCACGAAGTCCGGGGCCCAGCCCTGGATCTTGTGCGGGCCGAAGGGCTTGCCGGACAGCAGCGCCGCGCCCTCCGGCTCAGCCGCCACGATCTGCACGTCCGGCCGTGCGAGCTTGATGACCTCGCCGGCACCCGTGAGCGTACCGCCCGTGCCCCAGCCAGTCACGAAGCAGTCCAGTCGCCGCGCGGCGAAGTCCAGCAGGATCTCCGGCCCCGTTGTGCTGCGATGAAAGCCAGGATTGGCGGGATTTTCAAATTGCTGCGCGAGGAACCAGCCGTTCTGGCGCGCGAGCTCCGCGGCGCGCCGGACCATGCCCGTGCCCCGCTCGGCGGCCGGCGTCAGCAACACCTTGGCGCCGAACATGCGCATGATGCGGCGGCGCTCGACCGAAAAGGTCTCGGCCATGACGGCCACGAACGGATGGCCCTTGGCCGCGCACACCATCGCCAGCGCGATGCCGGTATTGCCCGAGGTCGCTTCCACGACCGTCTGGCCGGGCTTGAGCTCCCCGCGCTGCTCGGCATCCTCGATGATCCCGAGCGCCAGACGGTCCTTCACGGAGCCGGCGGGATTGAAGAACTCACATTTGACGTACATCGACACGCCCGCGGGCGCCAGATGCTGGACGCGAACGATGGGCGTGCGGCCGATGGTGGCCAGGATGTTGTCGTAAATCATGGGCTCGAGCATTGCACCCGGAGCGGGCCAGCACTCTAGCCTCGCGCTTGCGGTGCGGTCGATAAAGAAAGGGCCATTTTTTCATAACTCTTTGTTATAATTTTTGACCCCATTCTGTGCAAACAGGACGCTGAACTCACCATCAGCTGCCATGAACTTCCATCAGCTGCAATATGCCGTGGCGATCGCACGTCACGGGCTCTCGGTCACGCAGGCCGCGTCGGCGCTCGGCACGTCGCAGCCGGCCATCAGCCGTGCGCTCAAGGCGCTCGAGCGCGAGCTGGGGTTCGACCTGTTCGTGCGCGAGGGGCGGGCATTTTCGCGCGTGACCCCGCAGGGCGCCAAGGTCCTGGAGTACGCCAATCGCGCGCTGGCCGAGATCGACAGCCTCAAAGCGGTCGCAGCCGATCTGAATCAGGACAATCGCGGCACGCTCGCGATTGCCACCACGCACACGCAGGCGCGCTACGTGCTGCCACCGGTGGTGCACGCATTTCGCGAGCGCTATCCGGAAGTGGAGCTGCACCTGCATCAGGGCACCTCCGAGCAGATCAGCGAGATGATGGCGACCGACCGCGTGCAGCTGGCGATCGCCACCGGCTCGGAAGGGCTCTTCAGCGGCCTGGTGCTGCTGCCGGTGTACCGCTGGTACCGTCAGATCATCGTGCTCAAGCACCACCCGCTCGCCAAGCTCGAGCGCGTCACCATCAAGGATCTGGCGCAGTACCCGCTGATCACCTACGTCTTCAGCTTCACCGGCGCCTCCTCGCTGCACACGGTATTTTCACGTGAGGGGCTGACGCCGCGCGTGGCGCTGACCGCGCGCGACTCGGACGTCATCAAGACCTACGTGCGACTGGGCCTCGGGGTGGGCATCGTGGCGAGCGTGGCGATCGACCCGCAGCAGGACGGGGACTTCGCGGTCCTGGATGCCTCGCATCTGTTTCCCATTCATACGACCTGGATCGGTTTTCGACGTGGCACGCTGCTGCGCAATTTCGCCTACGAGTTCATCCAATTGTTCGGGCCGCACCTGACGCGCCGGCTCGTGGACCGCGCCATCGATGCGCGCGATGGCGAGGGGCAGACGGAGCTGTTCCGCAAGATCCAGCTGCCGATGCGCTGAGGGCGCGTGGCCGAGCCAGCACGCGGGGAGCGGATCCAGAAGCTGCTGGCCGCGGCGGGACTGGGGTCGCGTCGGCAGATCGAGCAGTGGATCCGCGATGGACGCGTGCAGATGGATGGGGCGGTGGTGACGCTCGGTGTGCGGGCGCTGCCCGGCGCCGAGATTCGCCTGGATGGGAGCGTGCTGCCCCTGCCGACGGGGAGCTTGGCTGCCCCTGAGGCGCCCGGCGGCCCAAGCGGCGCGGATGGGCAACCCGCGTGTCGCGAGGTGCTGCTCTATCACAAGCCGATGGGGGAGGTCACCACGCGCTCGGATCCGCAGGGACGGCCAACCGTGTTCGACAGGTTGCCGCCGCCGCGGGCATCAGGCCGTTGGGTGGTCATCGGGCGGCTGGACGTCAACACGACGGGGCTGTTGCTGTTCACGACCGACGGCGGGCTCGCGCACCGCTGGATGCATCCGTCCGCTCAGATCGAGCGTGAGTATCTGGTGCGCGTGCGCGGCGTGCCCGCTGGCGCGGATCTGGCGCGGCTGCGCGAGGGCCTGCAGCTGGAGGACGGTCCGGCCCATTTCGAGCGGATCGAGGCCGCCGGATTGGCTGGCAGCCATAGCTGGTTTCGCGTGACCTTGCGCGAGGGCCGCAATCGCGAAGTGCGGCGCTTATGGCGGGCCGCTGGCTTCGACGTCAGTCGCCTGAAGCGAATTCGTTTCGGTCCGGTGGCCCTGCCTGCGGACCTGCCGCCCGGAAAATGCCGCTGGCTGGAGCAGGCGCGGGCGCAGCAGCTGTAGCCGGGTAGCGCCCAAGTGCGAATTGGGCTGATTTTGACCCAGGAGGCTGGGGCAAGGGTCCGGGGGGATACAGCGCGAGCGCGGCGGTTAGCAGAAGGTGCTGTTTTGGCACCGATCGTGCATTGACACTCCCGGCCATCGAAATCAGAATACGCGGCTCCTTTTCGCGGAGGGGTACCCAAGCGGCCAACGGGAGCAGACTGTAAATCTGCCGGCTCACGCCTTCGTAGGTTCGAATCCTACCCCCTCCACCGTGGGGGCCAGGATGGTGGCCCCGCAGGCTCCAGGGGCCGGCAGACGCGTGGAGGAGTCGAGTGGCGTCAGCAGGCGGGTGTAGTTCAATGGTAGAACCTCAGCCTTCCAAGCTGATGGCGTGGGTTCGATTCCCATCACCCGCTCCAGCCATGGCCCTGGAAAGGTTCCGGTCCGTCCGCTCACGTAGCTCAGTTGGTAGAGCACGTCCTTGGTAAGGACGAGGTCACCGGTTCGATCCCGGTCGTGAGCTCCATCACGCGGGTGTAGCCGGCAGTCGAGCAGTCAGTAGGTCCTTAAGGTCCAGTCGGTCCAGTCAGTTCAGGTCAACACGCAGGTCAGAGGAGTCGCAAGCCGTGTCCAAGGAAAAATTCGAGCGCAATAAGCCGCACGTGAACGTGGGGACGATTGGGCATGTGGATCATGGCAAGACGACGCTGACGGCGGCGCTGACGAAGGTGATGGC
>DATNDE010000023.1:0-47109 GCA_035553315.1 Steroidobacteraceae bacterium | reverse complement strand
GGCCGCTGAGGACTTCGATGTCGGAGGCGGTGTAGCTCTCTGCCATTCTCTTCCAGAATCACCCTTGCACTCGGCGGCAGCGTCGCCGCGCGCGCGGATTCTAGCAGAGCCACGACGAGCACACGCCCGGGCGATCATGCCCGGGGTGGCAGGATCGCACAGGCGGGACGCGGATGGGATGGACCGAGGCCCGGGCGATGTCGGTTGCACCGGCCCGCCGGGCCCCGCGATCGAACTAACGCAGCGGCGTGCGGTTGTCCACCGCGGCGGCCACGTTGGCGGGCAGCTGAGCCAGCGCCGTAGTGAAGGCAGTGCTGACGCACTCCTGGGGGGTGCTCACCCAGGCATTCACTGGATAGAGGTTGGAGAGCTGCATGCAGGCGTTTTGCGCGGTCAGCATGATGCGCCGTCGCAGCAGCACTATCCCGCGCGGAGTATGGATATCTATGTCGCGATAGCTGACCTCGCGCGATAGCGTCAGCCGCTCGATCGGCACGCCCGCATAGTCCTTACCGAGATCCTCACGGTGGGCCTGGCGGGCCGCCCGCACGGTCACCTCATCGGGCGGCACGGCTTGATCCGGCGGGGCGTTCTGCACGTCGCCATTTGATTGCGGCGTGAGCGGCACCGTGGTGGCGTTCTGCGCCAGCGCGGCGGTCGCCGAGAGTGTCAGGGCCGCGCCGATCAATAGCGTCGAGCCGGCTGTACGTAGGGTCTTGAGAGTCATGGCATGTCCCTCTTATAAAAAAGGATCGACGCCTTTGTAGTCGACGCTGCAGCGCGTGCGCAGCGGGCAACGCCGGGCAATGCTCGTCCGACGTCGACGAGAGTTGGGAGGGAGTGATCCTACGGCCGCGAAGTCACGCGAATTGGCGGGAAAACAGGCTCGAGCGTATTGCTTATTCAGCAGCCGTTCAGTCGAAGTCCTGCACCAGGACCGCGCGCAACGCCTCGGGCAGCGGTTCCACACTGTGGCGATAGTTGGGATGATCCACACCCGCGGCCAGCGCTGCTCCGGCGCGCGCTGCCGCCACGGCCGGGGTGGCAAACTCGAAGCGCAGAAAATGCACCGCCGAGGTCTTCTCAAGATTGTCGCGCGGCAAATCCTCATCGGCGATCGCATACACCGGTGGGAAGCCCTCGATGCGCAGCCAGCAGTGACGCTCGAAGCCGCGCAGCTGCGCCAGACGCTCTGCCCGCTCGACCGGATCAGGGTATTCGATCAGCAGTGTCGCCTTGAGGTTGGCGCCGTCTGGGATCAGGGGGTTGTACGCCTCGAGCTCCTCGGCGATGCCCGCGGGCTCGAAAATGCGCTCGGTGCGCAGCATCTCCTGAATCTGATACTGCACGGTGAGACGGTCCTCGAAGCTCCACGAGCAGTGCTCGCCCAGGCGCAGCGAGCGCGCGCGACGATGCTCGATGAGCTGTGCGCGAAACACCGGCCGCTCGCGCGCGTACTGCTCGAGGGACATCAGATCTGCGTCGGTGAGTTTGCGCATGGGGTGATGATGTCGACCATGATGACGATTCAGATGCCGTAGGCGATGCGCAGCAGCTTCAGCGGGTGCGCGGGTGCGCGCGCGTGGGCGAGGCCGCTCTCGATCTGATGACCGGCCATCGGACAGTCACTCGCATAGTAGTCGCCCTCACCCTGCTCGACCTTCTGGAACACCGGCCGGCCTATCTTCATGGAGGCGTCACGAAATTCGCTCTTCACCGCGTAGGTGCCGTTGTGACCGGAACAGCGCTCGATGATCTCGAAGCTCGTCTCGGGCACCAGTCGCAGCACGTCGCGCGTCTTCAGACCGATATTTTGCACGCGCAGATGACAGGGCACGTGGTAGCTGATCTTGCCGAGCCGCGCCTTGAAATCGGTGTCCAGCAGGCCCGCTTTATGCCGCAGCATGAGATATTCGAACGGATCGAAGAACGCCTTGGCGACCCGTTGCACCGCCTCGTCCTCCGGATACATCAGCGGCAGCTCCTGCTTGAACATCAGCACGCAGGAGGGAATGGGCGCGACCAGGTCGTAGCCGGCTGACACCAGTCGATCCAGCACGGGGATGTTGACCTGCTTGAGGCGGTCCACCGCGGCCAGATCGCCGATCTCGAGCTTGGGCATGCCACAGCAGCGCTCGCGCTCCGGCAGCGTCACGGCAATGCCGTTGTGCTCGAATACCGCGACGAGATCCTCGGCAAGCTCCGGCTCGTTGCGATTGCCGTAACAGGTCGCAAACAGCGCCACCTGACCGCGAGTATCGGCGCTTGCCTGCACATCGATTGCGCTCTTGCTGCGCCAGCGCAGCCGTGAGCGCGCGCTATGGATCTCGTAGCGCGGCAGCGGCGCGCGTGGATCGACCCCCAGCGTGCGCTCGAGCAGCTTGCGGCCCATGGCATCGGCATTGGCGCTGTTCACCAGACCATTGACCACCGGAATGCCGGCGAGACGCCCCACCACATCGGTACTGGTGAGCACCCGATCGCGCAGCGACGGCTTGCGGGTGCGGGTGCGCACCGCCTTCGCTCGCAGCATCAAATGCGGAAAATCCACGTCCCACGGATGTGGCGGCACATAGGGACATTTGGTCGAGAAGCAGATGTCGCACAGGTAGCAGTTGTCGACCACCTGCCAGTAGACGCGCTTGTCGACGCCGTCGATCTCCAGGGTCGGCGAGGCATCGATGGCGTCGAACAACGTCGGAAAGGAATTGCACAGGTTGAAGCAGCGACGGCAGCCGTGACAGATCTCGAAGACCCGCGTGAGCTCCTGCTCGAGCGCAGCCTCGTCGTAGAAGCCCGCCTCGCGCCACTTCAGTGGATGGCGAACGGGAGCCGCAAGGCTGCCCTCGCGGTTCCCGTTCGTCTTGATGTCGCTCAAAGTGTATCCAGCGCCGCAGCTCAGAGTGTGTCGAGTGCCTTCTGGAAACGATTGGCGTGCGAGCGCTCGGCCTTGGCGAGGGTCTCGAACCAATCGGCAATCTCGCTGAAGCCCTCTTCGCGCGCGGCCTTCGCCATGCCCGGATACATATCCGAGTACTCGTGGGTTTCACCGGCGATCGCAGATTTCAAGTTCAGCTTCGTATCGCCAATCGGTAGTCCGGTGGCCGGATCCCCGACCTGCTCGAGATACTCCAGATGCCCATGGGCGTGGCCCGTCTCGCCCTCGGCCGTGGAGCGGAACACCGCCGAGACGTCATTGAAGCCCTCGACGTCGGCCTTGGCTGCGAAATACAGATAGCGACGATTCGCCTGCGACTCGCCGGCGAAGGCGTCCTTCAGATTCTTTTCGGTCTTGGTTCCAGTGAGTTTCATCCCAGCTTCCTCCGCGATGCGAATGGCACCGATCCGTTCCATAATGGTAAGCGGCAAATTTAGACTGATTCTAATCACTGGCCGATGATCAGGGCAATGGCCCGGGAGACACGATGAGCGCGACTCCGGCGGCCGCGGCACCCTTCGAGCAGACGCTGGCGCAACTGGAGGCCCTGGTCGTGCGCCTGGAAAGCGGAGAGCTGCCGCTCGACGAGGCACTGCGTTGCTTCGAACAAGGGGTGCGCCTGACGCGCGAATGCCAGGCGGCACTATCCGCGGCACAACAAAAAGTGCAGCTGCTGCTGCAGCGGGGCGAAAGCGCCGTCATTGAGGATTTCGATAGCACGAGCATCGAGCAGGTTTCGATCACCACCACCACGACCGCCACCGCCACCCGGGCGGGCGTAGGCGCGCCGCCGCCGGCCACCACCGAGGACTGAAAGCCCGCCAGCCGCCTGCTGCGCCGCGATGCCGCGGCGGAGCGTGTAAACTTCGCGCCACAATGCCCTCGACTACCCCGTCCTATCCGTTGCTGTCTGCAATCGAGTCCCCTGCCGACCTGCGAGCGCTTCCGGAGCGCGAGCTCACGGACCTTGCAGCGGAGCTGCGCGACTACCTCATTCAGACGGTCAGCACCCGCGGCGGCCATTTTGCGGCCGGCCTGGGGACCGTCGAGCTCACGCTCGCGTTGCATTATGTCTTCAACACCCCCGAGGACCGTCTCGTCTGGGACGTCGGGCACCAGGCCTATCCGCACAAGGTGCTGACGGGCCGACGCGAGCGGCTCGGCACCATCAAGCAGTTACACGGGCTGGCCCCCTTCCCGAGCCGCGGTGAAAGCCCCTACGACGCCTTTGGCGTGGGTCACTCGAGCACCTCGGTCAGCGCTGCCTTGGGCATGGCGATCGCCGCCCAGCGCAAAGGCGAGTCGCGCCGCGCGGTGGCGATCATCGGTGACGGCGCCATGACCGCCGGCATGGCCTTCGAGGCGCTCAATCACGCTGGCAGCCTGCCGGTGGACCTGCTGGTCGTGCTCAACGACAACGACATGTCCATCTCCGAAAACGTCGGTGCCCTGTCGAACTACTTCGCTCGCGTGATCTCCGGCCGCCTCTATGCGCAGCTGCGCGCCGGCGGCAAACGCGCTCTCGAGCAGGTACCCCCGCTGCGAGGCCTGCGCGAGCTGGCGCGCCGCTCCGAGGAGCACGTCAAGGGCATGTTGCTGCCGGGAACCATCTTCGAGGAGATGGGCTTCAACTACCTCGGCCCGATCGACGGTCACGACCTGCCCTCGCTGCTGCGCGCCCTGCGCACTGCACGCGGTCTGCACGGACCGCAGCTGCTGCACGTAGTCACGCGCAAGGGCAAGGGCTACGCGCCCGCCGAGGCCGATCCGATCACCTGGCATGGTCCCGGCCCCTTTGATCCGGCCACCGGCACGATCCACAAGGAAAAGCCCGGCACGGCGACCTACTCGCAGATCTTTGGTCAGTGGCTGTGCGACATGGCCGAGCTCGATGCGCGCATCATCGGCATCACGCCGGCCATGCGTGAAGGCTCGGGCCTGGTCGAATACTCACGGCGCTTTCCGGAGCGCTACTTCGACGTGGCCATCGCCGAGCAGCACGCGGTGACCTTTGCCGCCGGCCTCGCCTGCGAGGGCATGCGCCCGGTGGTGGCGATCTACTCGAGTTTCCTGCAGCGTGGCTACGACCAGACCATTCATGACGTGGCCCTGCAGAATCTGCCGGTACTGTTTGCGCTCGATCGCGCCGGCCTCGTCGGCAGCGACGGAGCCACGCATCACGGCAGCTACGACATCTCCTTCCTGCGCTGCGTTCCGAACTTCGTTCTGATGGCTCCAGCAGACGAGAACGAATGCCGCCAGATGCTTTACACCGCCACGACGCTGCCGGGCCCGAGCGCGGTGCGCTTCCCGCGCGGTCGCGGTCCCGGCGTGGCTCCGGTGCGCGAATTCCAGGCCCTGCCGGTCGGACGAGCCGAGCAGCGTCGTCGCGGCAACGGCGGCCTCGCGCTGCTCGCCTTCGGTCCCATGCTGGCTCCGGCGCTGGTGGTGGGCGAGCGACTCGATGCGACGGTGGTGAATATGCGCTTCGTCAAGCCGCTCGATCGCGATCTGCTCTGTGAGATCGCGCGCACTCATGCGGCGATCATCACACTCGAGGAGAACGCCGTCGCCGGCGGTGCCGGCAGCGCCTGCTCGGAGCTGCTGGATGCCGAGGGCTTTGTCCTGCCGCGCCTGCATGTGGGCATTCCCGACCTTTTCATCGAGCACGGCAGCCGCGATGATTGCCTGGCCGCCGCTGGCCTGGACCTGCCGGGCATCCAGGCGACGATCGATCGCTGGTGTGCCAGCATGCCAGGGTTGAAGCTCGGCCGCGCCGCCCCCAGACTGGCAGCTGCCGGCCCCAAAGATTAGCCAGCGAGAACAGGTGAGAGCATGAGCACTGCCGCAAGGCCAAGACGGGCTGCCGCATCGCGAGACGCCGTCGTACGTTCCCATCAGAGCAGCGCACCCGCAGCGGCTCCGACGAGCATTGCGCTGACGGCGAGCACAGCGGTAGCAGCGCCCGAGGGCGCCGTTTCGCACTCGCGGACGGAGACGCCCGTTTTGGGCTCGAGCGTCGAGGATGTGCAGGCGCGTGCCGATACGCGCCGCATCCCCATCAACCAGGTCGGTATCAAGGACATCCGCCATCCGGTGCGCGTCAAGGACCGCTCGCGTGGCGAGCAGCACACCGTGGCGAACTTCAACATGTACGTGAACCTGCCGCATGACTTCAAGGGCACGCACATGTCGCGCTTCGTGGAGATCCTGCACCATGAGCGCGAGATCTCCGTGAGCACGTTTCGCGCGCTGCTCAGCGAGATGGCCGAGCGCCTGGACGCGGATGCCGGCCACATCGAGATGACCTTTCCGTACTTCGTCACCAAGCGCGCCCCCATATCGGGCGTCGAGAGCCTGATGGATTACCAGGCCTCGCTGATCGGCGAGGTGCGCAGCGGGGAGACCTGCCTGTGGCTGAAGGTCGTGGTCCCGGTGACCAGTCTGTGCCCCTGCTCGAAGAAGATCTCCGAGCGCGGCGCGCACAATCAGCGCTCGCATGTGACCATCAAGGCACGCCTGCGCAGCCACATGTGGATCGAGGAGCTCATCGACCTCGCCGAGAGCGAAGCCTCCTGCGAGCTGTATGGCATCCTCAAGCGTCCCGACGAGAAGTACGTGACCGAGCGCGCCTACGACAATCCGAAGTTCGTCGAGGACATGGTGCGCGACGTCGCCGTGCGGCTGAACCGCGAGGAACGTATCTCCGCCTACGTGGTCGAAAGTGAGAACTTCGAATCGATCCACAACCACTCCGCCTACGCCCTGATCGAATGCGACAAGGAGTCCGAGGCCGTGAAGTCAAATGGCGGCGCGCCGCCGAGCGAGCGGGTGGCCGCCACCGGTGCTGCCGGGCCGGAGGGTGCACAGTGACGCCCGCGATATAATTCCGGTGGCGATTTAGCTATTTAACAGAATGGGTTACTGAACTTACATCAGGTTAATTGGAGCAGCCACGATGCCTCTGAACGACAGACCTGGCCGACAACGCGGTCCCACCAACTTCATGTTGAACCCGCGCACCTTCGGTGCGCAGCCGCGCGTCGCCTACGGCGAAGAGCGCATGACGCTGCGGGGGACGGTCAACAAGTCCTTCCTGCTGCTGGTGGTGACCCTGGCGGCGGCCTTCTGGACCTGGTCGCAGTATCTGACCACGAACAATCCAGGCGTCGTTGCCCTGCCGATGACCCTGGGGCTCATCGGCGGCACCGTACTGATGCTGATCACCACCTTCCGGCCGACGGCCGCGCCCTATCTATCGATCCCGTATGCCGCCTGCGAGGGCCTGGTGCTCGGCGGCTTCTCGGCGATTCTCGAGCGTCGCTACCCCGGTATCGCGATCCAGGCCGTGGGCCTCACCTTTGGTGTGCTGGCCGCCATCCTCATCGGCTACAAGACCGGCCTGATCCGTGTGACGCAGCGTTTTCGCATGATCGTGGTGGCGGGGCTCGGCGCGATTGCTCTGCTGCTGCTGGTTTCCTTCGTGCTCAATCTGTTCCACGTGGCGACACCGTTTCTGTTCAATTCGACGCCTCTGAGCCTGGGGATTTCGCTGCTGGCGATCGGCTTCACCGCCTTCAGCCTCGCTCTGAACTTCGACATGATCGACTTCGGGGTGGCGCAGGGCGCGCCGCACTACATGGAGTGGTATTCGGCCTTCAGTCTGATGGTGACACTGGTCACCCTCTACATCTGGATCCTGCAGTTCCTTGCGCAATCGCAGCGCCGCTGACTGCCGTTACGCCCGCAGGCTGCGCTGTTATGTCGCGCTGAGGTCAGAGGCGCTGCAGCCCTGTAGTCGCCCTTGAGGCTTCCCCCGCTCAGCGGGGGTTCAGCCTGTTGTTGGTAGGCTGTCACCAAGCTTTCACGCGCTGCATCGGGTCAGCAAAGGGATTTGGTATGCGCCTGCACTCCCCTCTTCTGGCAGCCGCCCTGTGTGCGGCATTGATGGGCACGGCCGGCGTTGCCTCTGCCCAAATCACCATCGGTGTCTCAGTCCATATCGCCCCACCGGCATTGCCTGTCTATGTGCAGCCGGTCATGCCCTCGCCCGGTTACCTGTGGGTGCCGGGCTATTGGGCCTGGGACGAGGCCGGTGCCTACTACTACTGGGTGCCGGGCACCTGGGTTCTGCCGCCGCAGCCCGGACTGCTCTGGACACCGGGCTATTGGGGCTGGACCGATGGCGTTTACGTCTGGCACGAGGGTTATTGGGGGCCTCACGTCGGCTACTACGGTGGGGTCGACTATGGCTTCGGCTACGGCCCTCACGGCTATGACGGCGGCCACTGGGATCACGGCCAGTTCTATTACAACACCGCCGTCACGCGCGTCGGGCCAGGCGTACGCCTGCGGCACAGCTACAACCACCCCATTCCCGGCGGAGCCGCGCCCGGACATGCGAGCTTCAATGGTGGCCGCGGCGGCGTGCAGGTGCGTCCCACGCCCGCGCAGCTCAGTGCCGGCCGGGAGCGACATGTGACGCCGATCAGCGTGCAACGGGACCTGGTCGATTCGGCCAGCCACGACCAGCGGCTGCGCGCCAACTTCAACCACGGACACCCCGGCGTCGCGGCCACACCGCGTCCTGAAGCGTTTGCGCGTCAGGGAGGCGAGGCGGCGCGTGTGCCGGAACACGGCGCCCATGCAGAAGGCGGACGGCGGCCCGCGCGCGGATCGCCCCAGGGACAGCGTCCTGCGGCGCGCGGCTTCGCACCTGGTAACGAGTCGCGACCTCAGGGCGGTGCTCCCGCCGCGCGGGGCTTTGCGCCCCACGCGCCCGGCAATGAGGTGCGGCCGCAGGGCAATGCCCATGGCGCGCCGAGCTTTGCGCCGCGCGAGCACGTGCCGAGCACGCCGCGCGGCGAGGCTCACGCAGCACCGCACGGCGGCACTGCGCATACCGGCGTATCGCACGCAGCCGGCCCGCGCAGCGGCGGTGGTAGTGATGGTGGCAATGGCGGCAAGGGCCAGGAGCGTCAGCGTCCACCACGGGGCTGACGATGCGGCCGGACGATCTGACTAGGGCGTGGCGCGCGCCAGCGGGCGCTCGGTGGCTCGTTCCGGACCCTGCAAACGACTGATGAGGGCGCGCAGGAACACCTGGTTGAAGCGCAGCTGACAGGATGCGGAGACCTGCTCGAGCAGTGTCGAGCTCACCTTCAGGGCGGTCACCGCATCCACGGCGCGGATGGTCGCCGTACGCTTGGCCCCCGGTACGTAGCTGGCCTCGCCGAAGCATTCACCGGACTGCAGCATGCCGATGGCCAATCCATGTCGATCCACCGCACAGTGGCCGGACACGATGATGTAGAAGCGATCGTCCATCTCGCCTTCCTTGACGATTTCCTCACCGCTGGCGTAATCCTGCCAGTGGCTCGCGCGCATGACCTCGTGGATCTCGCCGTGCGAGAAATCGTGGAAAAACTTCAGGCGACGCAGCAGGCTGAACTGCTCCTGCTGGTCCATGCGTGAATACTGCTGGCGCAGCTTCTGGTGTACGCGCGTGAGCTCGGCCGCCAGGTCCAGACCCGAGCGATAGCGCCGCGCAGGCTCCTTCTGCATGGCCACGCCCACGACGTTCTCGATCTCCTCGGGAACGTCCGAGCGCAGCGTATGAATCGGCGCCGGCGTGGCGTACACGATCTGATGCAACAGCTTGGCGAGATTGCCGGCCCGAAACGGACGCGTGCCCGTCAGCAGCTCATACATTACGCCACCGAGTGAGTACAGGTCGGATTGGTGCGTCAGCTCCAAGCTCTGCACCTGCTCGGGGGACATGTAGCTCGGCGAGCCGGCGATGCCTTCGATGCGTGAGATCTCGGAGCCTGCCACTAGTGCGATGCCAAAATCGATGATGCGCACGTCGCTGTCGGTCGTGAGCATGATGTTGGAGGGTTTGATGTCCCGATGGATCACGCCGCGCGAGTGCGCATAGTGCAGCGCTTTGGCGCACTTGAACATGATCTCCACGACATCGTCGAGGCGCAGCAGATTGTCGGGCCGGCAATAGGTGGCCAGCGTGCGCGCGCCGTGCACGTGCTCGGTCACGACGTAGCAGTGGCCATTCTCCTCGCCGGCGTCGTAGATCGGCAGGATGTTCGGGTGCTGCAGCATCCCGACCATGTGCGCCTCGGACAGGAACATCTTGCGCGCGATGCGCGCGCGCTCATCGTCGCCGCCCGCGTCGATGGTGTAGACCTTGATGGCGACGTCGCGCCCATAGTAAGGATCGTGGGACAGGTAGACCGTCCCCGTGCTGCCGCGGCCGACCTCATTGATGATGAGGTACTTGCCGATGCGCTCAGGCATCTTGTGGGTAGGCGCCGTCTTATGTGCAGGAGCTGCCATCTGGCGGATCGTGAAGATGCCAGCGGGCAGCATAAGCGGCCGCGCTGGGCACGATCCGTGACGAGGGTCCCGAACCGCGCCGCCGGGGGTATCTCAGCGCCCGAAGTGATCGAAAGTCGCGCCCTCGAGCAGCGGCGCCGACGCCGGATTTGACGATGTCAGGCACACGCCCGCGCCCGCCGTCACAGCACCAATGCGCGTAATGCGCTCCCCGAGTGTCGCGGCGAGCGCGTGCAGCGCACTCTCTCGCTCCGGCGCGGCGCAGAAGCACAGCTCGTAGTCCTCGCCTCCGCTCAATACCAGCTGCTGCGTGTACTCGGCGCTCCAGCCCGCCTGCGCAGCGAAGGCACACAGCGGCTGCGAGATCGGCAGCAGCGCTGTATCGATCCGAGCAGCACACCCCGAGGCGCCGAGCATGCGCCCGGCATCGATGTACAACCCGTCGGATACATCGATGCAGGCGCTCGCCAGGCCGCGCAGTGCCGCGCCCAGAGCGACGCGAGGCGTGGGGTACTCGAAGCGCGCAACGAGCGCGGATCGGTCCGCGTCCTGCGAGGGTGGGTCCGCACCCTCCGTGGCCTGCCCGGCCGCAGCATGAGCCTGCGCGCCGGTGTCGTGCGCCAGTCGCCGGCCGGCGGCGGCATCCCCGGGAGTACCACTGACATACAGCGCCTCGCCCGGGCTCGCTCCTGCTCGGCGCAGTGCCTGGCCGGCGGGCACCAGTCCTGCAAGCTCGACTGTGATCGACAGCGGTCCGCGGCTCAGGTTGCCACCGACCAGCGCCACCGCATGACGCTCGGCCAGTGGCGCCAGTCCCGCGCAGAACTCCGCCAACCAACCCTCCTGCGCCTGCGGCAGGATCAACGACAGCAACATCCAGCTCGGCGAGGCCCCCATGGCGGCGATGTCGCTGAGGTTCACGGCCAGGGCGCGATGCCCGAGCGAGCGAGCCGGCGCGCCGGGCAGGAAATGCACGCCTTCCACGAGCACATCGGTGGTCATCACCAGCTCGCAACCGACGGGCACTGCCAGCAGCGCCGCATCGTCGCCGATGCCCAGGCTCACGTCCGAGCGCTTTGCGCCGAGCGGCGCAAAGTAGCGCCGGATGAGCTCCGATTCGTCCACGGCGAGCTGCTCAGGGCACCTCGGCCGGCCGCCAGAGGCGGCCGCCCCGATCCAGCACCGCATTGACGAGCTTGTGTCCCTCGGTGGCGCCAAAGCGGCGCGCGAGCGCCACTGCCTCGCTCACGGCAACGCGGAACGGCACCTCGGGACGCTGCTGCAATTCGAAACTGCCGATCAGCAGCGCGGCGTGCTCGATCGGATCCAGTTCCGCGGGTTTGCGATCCAGCAGCGGGGCAAGCGCTGCATCGAGCTCGACGTGCTGTGCCACGATGCCGCGCAGGAGAGCCTGCAAGTACTGCGCATCGGCGCGCTGCGACTGCGCCTCGGCGGCAAATTCCTGTACCAGCTCCTGCCACTCGCAGCAATTGAGCTGCCAGCGGTACAGGGCCTGCAGGGCTACGCGACGCGCGGCCGCGCGGGCGTGCGACTCGGTGCGCGCGTGGCGTCTCGGACCCGACTGCGCCACGCTCAGGCCAACCGGCGCAGCAGCGCCGCCATCGCCAGCGCGCTCTCCAGCGCCTCGGCACCCTTGTTCAGCGGGCCGGGCGCGCAGCGCTCGAGCGCCTGCGCACGTGTCTCGACCGTCAGCACGCCGAAGCTCACCGGTACACCGGTGTCGAGCATCACGCGCTGCAGACCGTGCGCGCACTCGCCGGCGACGTATTGGAAATGCGCGGTATCGCCGCGGATCACGCAACCGAGCGCAACCACCGCATCCACGGATCCTGAGAGGGCGAACGCCCGCGCCGCCAGCGGCAGCTCGAAGGCGCCCGGCACCTGCTCGACGCGCAGCGCCTCGTCTGCTCCGCCGCGCGAGCGCCAGGCCGCACGCGCGCCGGCGAGCAAAGCCTGCACGATGTCCTCGTTGTAGCGCGACAGGATGATCGCCAGGTGGAAATCCGCGGCGCGCAGTGGCGTCGGGGAAGCAGAAGTGGCCGCGTTGCCCATGCGGCCGGCAGTATATCGGAGCCTCAGCTGCTCTCGCCGACGTAATCGACGATCTGCAGTCCGAACGCCGAGATCCCGTGCAGGTGCCGTGGCGCAGACAACACGCGCATGCTCTTCACGCCCAGGTCCTGCAGGATCTGCGCGCCGATGCCGTAGGTACGCAGCACCCCACCCGGCGGCAGGCGCGGCTCGCGCTCTGCACGCCGTGTCAATGACTGCACCGCATCGGCCAGCTCGCGCGGTGCCTCCCCCTGCCGCAGGATCACGACCACCCCGCAGGGGGAGGCGGCAATGCGCCGCAGAGCCGCCTGCAGCGTCCAGGCGCGCGAGCCATCCTGTACACCGAGCAGATCGCGCAGCGTATCGACCACGTGCACGCGCACCAGCGGCGGCTCACTGCAGTGGTCGAGGTCCCCGTGCACCAACGCCAGGTGCACGTCGCTGTGCACGTGATCTTCGTAGCAGAACAGGCGAAAGCTGCCCGCGTCGGTCTGCACGCGCTGCTCGCTGATACGCTCGACCGAACGCTCGGTGTTGAGCCGATGCCGGATCAGCTCGGCGATGGTGCCGATCTTGAGCTGATGCAGCTGCGCGAACTTCTCGAGTTGCGGCCGACGCGCCATCGTGCCGTCATCGTTCATGATCTCGACGATGACGGCTGCGGGCGTAAAGCCCGCCAGTCGCGCCAGATCGCAGCCCGCCTCGGTATGTCCCGCGCGCGTCAGCACCCCGCCGGGCTGCGCCATGATCGGAAAGATGTGTCCGGGCTGTCGCAGATCCTCGGGACGCGCATCGCGCCGCACGGCCGTGCGCACCGTATGGGCGCGATCATGCGCGGAGATGCCGGTCGTCACGCCTTCGGCCGCCTCGATCGACACCGTGAAGTTGGTGCGTTGGCGGGCCGTGTTGTCGCTCACCATCAGCGGCAGGCGCAGCTGCGCACAGCGCTCGCGCGTGAGCGTCAGACAGATGAGGCCGCGCCCGTAGCGCGCCATGAAATTGATGTCCTCGGGCCCGACGCACTCGGCGGCGATCAGCAGATCGCCCTCGTTCTCGCGGTCCTCATCATCCATGATGACGACCATGCGGCCGCCTCGCAGCTCCGCGAGAATCTCATCAATGCCGTGAAGTGTTCCGCCGGCTGGGGCCGGCACCGCGCGCAGCTTGGTCATGGGACCAATCTATCATGGCTGCCATGCCAGGGCTAAAGGCCCGCGCGTCGGTGCAACGCGTCGGCTCAAGCTCGCGCCAGCTCAACGTCCGCGCCGGCTCAACCAAAGGCGGAGAAAGCGAATCCCGCCGCGGCGGTCAGGGCCATGGCGAGCGCGCCCCAGAGCGTCACGCGCAGCGCGCTGGTGGCCACCGGTGCGCCGCCGGTGCGTGCCGACAGCGTGCCCAGGATCGCCAGCGCCAGCAGCGATGCGCCCGCGACCACCGGCACCAGCAGCCGGCGGGGCGCCAGCAGTACCAGCACCAACGAGAACAGCGCCCCAAGGGTGAAGCTCGCACCCGACGCGAGTGCCGCTTGCAGCGGCCGCGCTTGCGTCATGGCCGACAGCCCAAGCTCATCGCGCGCATGGGCGCCGAGAGCATCGTGCGCCATGAGCTGCGTTGCCACCTGAGCCGCCAGCGTCGGGGTCAGGCCGCGCTGCACGTAAATGCCGGCGAGCTCCGCGTGCTCGTGGCGCGGCTCGCGCGCCAGCTCCAGGCGCTCGCGCTCCAGATCCGAGCGCTCGCTGTCGGCCTGGCTGCTGACCGAGACGAACTCTCCGGCGGCCATCGAGGTGGCGCCCGCGACCAGTCCGGCGATGCCCACAATCAGGATCTGCGCGCGCGCCAGCGGCGTCGCGGCGATGCCCACGAGCAGGCTGCCCACCGAAACAATGCCATCGTTGGCGCCGAGCACGGCGGCGCGCAGCCAGCCGACGCGATTGACATAGTGCCGCTCGAAATGTCGACGACGCATGCTAAGCCACCGCCCCGAATTCAGTGCCGAGCGACTTCGCGTACACGTGCTGGCTCTTGTTGCGGGGCAGCCCAAGCGCCGGATAAAAGCTATGCGACTCCTTGCGCAGCACATTCGAGCGTACGACCAGCCGTGCCAGCCGATGCACGCGTGCCCAGCGCTCGGCCTCCGCCACCAGTGCGCGACCCACGCCCGCCCGCCGCGCAGCCGGATCGACGATGAGGCCGAGGATCTCGGCGAACTGCCCGCTCTCGAGGGCGATGTGGCGAGTCACATGCACCCATCCGCCGAGCGCCGCCCCGTCAGCGCGCGGCTCACGCGCAGACGCAGCCGCCGCCACTGCGATGCGCTGATCGGGACGCGCGAGCAGCTCTTCGAGGCGTTCCCGCATCGCGCGCGCCTCGCTCGGATAACCGAGCAGACCCGCCAGTCGCGCGATCTCGGCAGCGTCCTCCTGACGGGCGCCACGGATCTGCCAGCTCTCAGACACGGACTGCACCGCAGCCTGAGACGCCGCTCAGTATCTGACAGTCAATATAGATAATCCCCATAAGATTATGATTTATACTAATAATATCCGACCAGGGATCGCGCACACCGTTACTTCACAGACAGCATGCGCTCAAACGATACCCGAACACATGACGAGCCGCGCATCGATCTCTCGGGCGCAGGGCCCGCGGCCTGCCGGCACCGACGCGGCGCGCAGCGCTAATGGCAGATGATTGCGGCCTGGCGGCGGATCGCCGCTCAGCTGAGCGTCTTTGCCCCGGGTGCCGGATAAAGTCCAACGGGTCCCACACGACTTTCGGTGACATTCGCCTGATGCCGCCGCTCCAGGCGCACGAACATCTCGGCCAGCGTCGTTAGGGTAAGCCACGCCCCCGGATCACGTGTGCGCTCGGCAGCGGTCAACAGCTGACCGATGGCCTCGGTGTATGGGGCGGATTCCTGCGCGTCTTGTTCGATAGGACTCATGGCGTTACTTCGTTCCATGAGCCCCAACCATACCCAACGAGCACAGCCGGTTGTATCGGCACCTGCCTACACCAGGGTCATTGGAATACGGCACCCCGTAGGGCGACAGGAACTCGAAGCGGCGCCGTACTCACGCAGTCACCGCGGCACTGGCTTTCCGTAGACTTCGATCCACTGCACGCGCGTGGAGCCGCCGGCCCCATGTCCGGTACCTGCCGAGAGATCCGTGAAGCCAACCTCATCGACCTTGCTCAGATCCGGTTTGTCCACCCATTTTCCATCGCGCGCCTCGACCGCCGAGGTGGGGTCCAGCTTGCGCCAACGCATATTCGCGAGCGGGAACTCGGTCTGCTGCCAATTGGCTGTGTAACCGTCGGCGTGCTCGCCCGCCAGCAGGGTGCCATCGGCCAGCTTCAGCACCGGCCGCAGCAGGTGATAGCCGGCTTCCTTCACCGACCAACGAATCTTTGCATCGGGTCCACTCAGATCCACGTAGCTGTCTTTGACTTTGAGCGTCACGATCCAGCTGCTCTTGGTGAGCCCGGTCCATACATAAGGGCCTGGATCGGTTTTGGGGTGGTACGAGATCTCCACGTTCGGGCCACCCGGACCATAGACCGTCAATGTCAGGTGCGGATTGGCTACGAGTGCTTGCGTAATCGGCACGTCATTGGTGCCTTTGGGGGGAGTTCCTATCTTCCAGGCAGTACGAAAATACAAAGAGGGAGCGTCCTGCGCCACGACGGGTGCGCTTAGCAGTGCGTATCCACCACACCCGGCAGTCAATACAATCGCGGCTTGAATTGCTGTGAGAACGCCCTTGCGCATGATTGCTCTCTCTTCAAATTATTTACGGCTGGGCTAGGATACCGGTTGGCGCTCGCAACGTCATGGCGCGGTCATGGCGCGGATTCACCAAGGAGCCGCTGTACATATCTGGCGATCAGATCGACTTCAATATTGACCCGACCGCCCACTGCGAGCTGTCCGAGCGTGGTCACCTCGAGCGTGTGGGGGATGAGATTCACCTCGAAGTCGTCGCCTTCGACCGCGTTCACCGTGAGACTCACGCCATCGATGCAGACCGAGCCCTTGCGGGCCAGGTAGCTCGAGAGCTCGGGCGGCACGCGAAAGCGCAACTGCTCCGAGCGCGCCTGTGCGCTGCGCGCCAGCAGCTCCCCCACCCCATCGATGTGACCGGCAACCATGTGACCGCCGAGCGCATCGCCGGCGCGCAGCGCCGGCTCGAGGTTGACGCGCTGACCGATCTGCCACCCGCCAAGCGTCGTGCGAGCCAGGGTCTCGAGTGATACATCGACATCGAAGCGATGCGTCGCCAACCCGACAGCCGTGAGGCACACGCCCGCCACCGCGATGCTGTCCCCGAGCGCGGCACGCGAAAGCTCCAGTCGCTGCGTGCCAATCGTCACACGCAAGTCGGCACCGCGTCGCTCCAGCGCCTGCACCCATCCGATGTCCTGCACGATTCCGGTAAACATTCTTGATTCCCTGTCACTTCCCTAGCGATTCTCGCCGCGTGCCAGCGGGCGCGCGATGAGCCGCAGATCCTCGCCGATCTGTGTGCATTGCACGAAGCGCAGTCGTTGCGCGTCGGCAAGCCGCGCGGGTGCTGGCAGCTGCAACAACGGTCGGGCCTGCTCACCCAGCAACCGCGGCGCCAGGTACACGATCAGCTCATCAACCAGGCGCTCGCGCACGAATGCGCCCGCCAGGCGCGCCCCGGCTTCGATCCACACCTCGTTGGCACTCTGATCGGCGAGCCGACGCAGTATCGGCTCCAGGGCCAGCCCCACCCCATCATCGGCCGGCGTGGCGCTTTCGACCTGCACGCCGCGCTGCTCGAGCAACGCGCGCCGGCCGGTGTCGGCACTGGCGGTAAAGACCAGCGCCTGTCCGGGCGGGTCAAACAGGCGCGCCTCGGCGGGCACGCGCAGCGCCCTATCGAGCAGCACGCGCAGCGGCTGGCGCTGCACGGCGGGCAGACGCACGTTGAGCGCCGGATCATCGGCCAGAGCTGTGCCGCTGCCCGTCAACAGCACGGAGCTGCGCGCGCGCCAGCGTTGTACGTCGGCACGGGCCGCTTCGCCGGTGATCCAGCGGCTCTCTCCGGAGGCCATCGCAGTGCGCGCATCGAGGCTCGCGGCGAGCTTGAGCCTTACCCATGGAAGCCCCGTCTGCATGCGTCGAAAAAATCCGGGGTTCAGGGCGCGCGCCTCACCCGCCAGCAGCCCGCCTGCCACCGGTATGCCCGCGGCGCGCAGCGCGGCTGCACCGGCGCCATTGACCAGGGGATTGGGATCATCCGCCGCATAGACCACGCGGGCGACCCGGGCCTCGATGAGCGCCTGAGCGCAGGGCGGCGTGCGGCCAAAATGGGCGCAGGGCTCGAGCGAGATATAGGCTGTGGTTCCCGCCGCCTGTGCTCCCGCCGCGCGCAGCGCCTGCACTTCGGCATGGGGCCCGCCGACCGGCGCGGTCCAACCTTCCCCCACGATGCGGTCGCCGTCCTCGCGCTGTTGCACCAGCACGCAGCCGACACGCGGATTCGGATCGGTGCTGTTGAGGCCGCGCTCTGCCAGCTGCAGAGCGCGGCGCATGTACTGCAGATCACGGTCCGCGCTGTCCGCAATGCGCGGCTCGGCAGAGAACCCGGCCGTGGAGCTCATGAGGTCTTGGCGCGCGTGGCCGAGGCTTCCCCCGGCAGCAGCGAGAGCTGATCCTGCTCACTCTTCTCCTCGCGGCGACGACGCTGGTGGCGCAGGCGCTCGATTTCCTCGCGAAACGCCTCGACATCCTGAAAGCTGCGATACACCGAGGCGAAGCGCACATAGGCCACCTCGTCCAGATGGCGCAGCTCCTCCATCACCAGCTCACCGATGCTGCGCGAGGGCACCTCTCGCTCACCCAGCGAGCGCAGGCGGCGGCCGATGCGCGCGGTCGCCTGCTCGACCGCATCCAGGCTCACCGGGCGCTTCTCCAGCGCCTTGAGCATGCCGCCCTTGAGCTTGCGCTCATCGAAGGGCTCGCGGCTGCCGTCACCCTTGATGACGCGGGGCATCAGCAGCTCCGCGGTTTCAAAGGTCGTGAAGCGCTCCCCGCAGCTCAGGCACTCACGCCGCCGTCGCACCTGGCCACCCTCGGCGGCGAGGCGCGAATCGGTCACCTTGGTGTCATCGTGATTGCAGAAGGGACAGCGCATTCACGTGCCCCATGTCGCGTCAGTCCCGATACACGGGGAAACGCCGGCACAGTTCGATGACCTGCGGGCGCACGCGCTCGACGGCCGAGGCGGCTCCGTTGGTATCGAGGATGTCGGCGATCCAGCCGGCGACCTGGCGAATCTCGCTCTGGCCAAAGCCGCGCGTGGTTGCCGCTGGCGTGCCGAAGCGCAGGCCGCTTGAAATCATTGGTGGCCGCGGATCGTTTGGCACTGCGTTCTTGTTGACCGTGATGTACGCCGCCCCGAGCGCCGCATCGGCCTCCTTGCCGCTGATCTCCCGCCCGATCAGGCTGAGCAGGAATAGATGATTGTCCGTGCCGCCGGAGACCACATCGTAACCACGCTGCATCATGGCTGCACTCATGGCGCGCGCATTGTCCAGCACGCGCTGCTGATAAGCGTTGAAGTCCGGCTGCAGCGCCTCCAGCAGCGCCACCGCCTTGGCGGCAATGACGTGCATCAGGGGTCCGCCCTGCGTGCCGGGGAAGACCATGGAGTTGAGCTTCTTGGTGATCGTGTCGTTGGCGCGCGCCAGAATGAGCCCGCCGCGCGGTCCACGCAGTGTCTTGTGCGTGGTCGTCGTGACCACATCCGCATGCGGTACCGGATTGGGATACAGGCCCGCCGCCACCAGGCCTGCCACATGCGCCATATCGACGAACAGATAGGCCCCGGCCGCATCGGCGATGCGGCGCAACCTCTGCCAGTCGATCGCGCGCGAATACGCCGAAAAGCCTGCCACGATCATGCGCGGGTGATGTTCGCGCGCCAGTGACTCGATCTGCTCGTAGTCGATCAGCCCGTCTTCACGCCGCACGCCGTACTGGTGCGACTGAAACAGCTTGCCCGAGAAGTTCACCTTGGCGCCGTGCGTGAGGTGCCCGCCATGATCCAGGCTCATGCCGAGAATCGAGTCGCCCGGGCTGAGCAGTGCCAGATAGACCGCGGCATTGGCCTGCGAGCCCGAATGCGGCTGCACGTTGGCAAAGTCTGCGCCGAATAGTTTCCTGGCCCGATCGATGGCCAGCTGCTCGACCTGATCGACGAATTCGCAGCCGCCATAGTAGCGGCGCCCCGGATAGCCTTCCGCATACTTATTGGTGAGCACGGAGCCCTGCGCCTCGAGCACGCGCGGGCTGGCATAGTTCTCCGAGGCAATCAGCTCGATGTGGGTTTCCTGGCGATCGAGCTCGCCGTCGAGTGCACGCTGCAGTTCGGCGTCGAAATCCCTGATGCGCATCCGGCTGGAAAACATGGCACCTGCCTTGAGACAAAACGTGCGGAGGGGCTGGGCTGGGAAGCGCCCATTGTACCTGATCGACCCGGCCTGCCGGTCGCTCGGTGATGGCCGTGATGTGGTGGCAGCGGCGGTGGCCGCAGCCGTCCGTCAGGACTGCAGCAATCCCTCGACGACAGCGCTCCAGGCGCGGGCGAGATTGCCGCGGTCGTAGCCCCCGCCTCCCATCGCAAGCATGCGTCCGTGCCCCAGGCGGTCGGCCACCCCGGCGAGCTCGCGTGCGGCGCGGGCGTGACAGGCGGGCGAGAGGCGCAGGTGCGTGATGGGATCCCCGGCGATGCTGTCGGCGCCACACTGCAGCAGGACGAATTCCGGGGCGAAGCGCTCCACGTGCGCGCACATGGCCGGCCACGCCGCCGCGAAGGCGTCCTCGTCGGCGCCGGCCGGCAACGGCACATTGAGCTTGGTGCCGGCTGCCGCGCCGCGGCCGCTCTCCTGCTCCGAGCCGGTGCCCGGATAGAGCGACTGCCCGCTCTCGTGCAGGTCGGCAATGATCAGATCCGGATCACTCTCGAAGGCGTAGAACACGCCATCGCCATGATGCGCATCGATGTCCACGTATGCGATGCGGCGCAGGCCGCGATGGCGGCGCAGATGCTCGATCACCACGCCACAGTCGTTGAAGACGCAGAATCCGGCGGCCCGATCGCGGGCGGCATGATGCAGACCGCCAATCGGCACGAAGGCGCGCCGCCGCGCTCCGGCGAGAATCCATTCGGTGGCCGCAAGGCTCGAGCCCACCACGCACGCCGCCGCCTCGTAGATGCCGCGGAAGGCAGGCGTATCGCCGCCGTCGAGCGTGCCGGTGCCGCTCTGCGAGCGCTCCATGACGAAGCGCACGTGTTCGGGAGTATGAAAGAGCTCCAGTTCTCCACGCGACGCGCTGCGCGGCTCCAGCAGCGTCACACGCTCGGCGAGACCGCGCTGCTCGAATTCGCGCTGGAAGGCACCGTGGCGATCTGGTCCAAATGGATGTCCACCGCCAAAGCCGTAGCGAGCCAGAGGCTCACCCAGCACTACCGCGACCTCGCAGCCCTTGGCGTCCAATCCCTGCTCGCGCACGCCGGCGCGCGGCCGGCAACGCGCTCGAAGATAGCACACCGGCAGTGGTCAGGCGCCGCAGGCTTCATTGATAATGCCTGCCTCCCCGGCCTTCACGAGCTCGCAAACCCATGGCGCAATACATCTACACGATGAACCGTGTCTCCAAGGTGGTGCCTCCCAAGCGCATCATCCTGCGCGACATCAGCCTGTCCTTCTTTCCAGGCGCGAAGATTGGCGTGTTGGGCTTGAACGGCTCGGGCAAATCCTCGCTGCTGAAGATCATGGCAGGGCTCGATCAGAACATCGACGGCGAGGCGCGCCCGCAAGCTGGCATCCGTGTCGGCTACCTGCCACAGGAGCCGCAGTTGGACGAGGACAAGAGCGTGCGCACCGTGGTGGTCGAGGGACTGGGTGAGACCTTCGCACTGCTTCAGCGCTTCAATCACATCAGCGAGCAATTCGCCGAGCCCATGGACGATGAGCAGATGAACAAGCTCCTGGAGGAACAGGGCCGCCTGCAGGATGCGATCGACGCCGCAGGCGGCTGGGAGCTCGAGCGCAAGCTTGAGCTGGCCGCCGATGCGCTGCGCTTGCCGCCCTGGGAAGCGCCGATCGGGCAGCTCTCGGGCGGCGAGCGCCGGCGCGTCGCGCTGTGCCGACTGCTGCTGTCCGCACCGGACATGCTGCTGCTCGATGAGCCGACCAACCATCTGGATGCCGAGTCGGTCGCCTGGCTCGAGCATTACCTGGAGCAGTATCCCAGCACCGTCGTGGCGGTGACGCACGATCGCTATTTTCTCGACAATGTCGCCAAGTGGATTCTGGAGCTCGATCGCGGTCACGGGATTCCCTGGCAGGGCAACTACTCCTCCTGGCTCGAGCAGAAACAGCAGCGCCTGGCCCTCGAGGAGCGTGAGCGTGAGGCACTGAAGAAGACGATGGCGCGCGAGCTGGAATGGGTGCGCTCCAATCCCAAGGCGCGCCAGGCCAAGAGCAAGGCGCGTCTGGCACGCTACGAGGAGCTCGCCTCGCGCGAATTCCAGGAGCGCAACGAGACCAATGAGATCTACATCCCGCCCGGACCGCGGCTCGGCGAGCTGGTCATCGAGGCGCGCGGCCTGCGCAAGGCATTCGGTGATCGGCTGCTGTTCGATAATCTGAGCTTCAGCCTGCCACGCGGCGCCATCGTGGGCATCATTGGTCCCAACGGCGCCGGCAAGACGACCCTATTTCGGTTGCTGACGGGCGCAGACCAGCCCGACGCCGGGGAGATCCGCATCGGCCCGACCGTCAAGCTCGCCTACGTCGATCAGTCGCGCCAGACGCTGGATGATTCCAAGACCGTCTGGGAAGAGATCTCCGGCGGCCTCGACATGATTCGCGTCGACAACTACGAGACCTCCTCGCGCGGCTACGTGGGTCGCTTCAATTTCAGGGGCGCACAACAGCAGCAGCACATCGGCGAGCTCTCCGGCGGGGAGCGCAACCGCGTGCACCTGGCCAAGGTGCTGCGCGCCGGGGGCAATGTGCTGCTGTTGGACGAGCCCACCAACGATCTGGACGTGGAGACTCTGCGCGCGCTCGAGGAGGCGCTGCTGAGCTTCCCGGGCTGCGCGGTGGTCATCTCGCACGATCGCTGGTTTCTCGATCGCATCGCCACGCACGTGCTGGCGTTCGAAGGCAACTCCGAGATTGTGTGGTTCGAGGGCAACTTCCAGGACTATCTGGCCGATCTGCAGCGCCGCCGCGGCGAGCAGGCCGCGCAGCCGCACCGGATCAAATACCGGCCCCTGACCGGCTGAGGGCGCGCGTCCCCGCCCGCGAGCGCATTATGTTCAGCCGCTGCATGCCGCGGCGGCACACCCATATGGCAGTCGATGTCATTCGGCTACACTGAGGTCTGTCTACTCCGGGGTTGCACCGTGGCCGTCTATGTCGACAGCAGCGACCGGCTGCTACACGATCAGGCCCAGAGCCTGGCCCTCACCTGTCCGCACTGCCTGGTGCTGGCGCACATCACGCCGATGGCGGTGCCTCCCTATGCACAGCTGATCGCGCATCGGCCGCGTCAGGTCGGCATCGTCTATCGCTGCGATGCCTGCAATGCGCCGATCTTCCTGCGCTTCAACGTGCGCGACTACGCCGCGCACCGTGTCGAGCTGTCCGCGCAGTTCACCGAGATCGAACGGCCGCGCGAGAAATTCACCTTCACCTATTTGCCCGAATCGATCGAGACGCTGTTCCGCGAGGCGCTGCTCTGCTACTCGCATGGCGCCTTCAATGCCTTCACCAGCATGTGCCGCCGCACCATGCAGCACGCGTTCGAATTGCTCGGCGAAGCCGGCAGGCTGCGGCTGTTCGACCAGCTCAATGAGCTGCGCGAGATGGCGCAGATCGATGCGGCCAGCTTTACATTGCTCAAGCGCGTGATCTTCGGCAGCGACGCCGACCCGGCCGGCTCGCTGCCGACGCTCGAGGATGATCAGGCCGGCCTGCTGCTGGAGGTCACCAAGGACCTGCTCTACCAGGCGTACGTACGCAAGGGTCGCCTGCAGCAGGCCATGGTCGTGCGCCGCTTCTTCTCCGATCAGGCCGAGCGCGGCGGCACAGGCGCATCCGGCGCCGGCGCTAACGACGGCACCAGCAGCGCGGCATCATCTCGTCAGGGCGCAACGCCCGGGACACGCTCGGCTGAGCGCTCGCACAGCTGACGTCGGTCGGACGCTCAGCCCAACCAGACCCGCGCATTCCTGAACAGGCGCATCCAGCCACTGTCCTCACCGGCGTCGGGCGGATGCCAGGAATTCTGCACCGTGCGATAGACCCGCTCGGGATGCGGCATGGTGATCGTCACGCGCCCATCGGGAGTGGTCAACGCGGCGATTGCATGCGCCGCACCGTTGGGATTGGCCGGATAGCGCACGGCCGGCGCCCCGTGATTGTCCAGATAGCGCAGCGCCACCAGGCGCTGCGCCACACACTGGCGCAGTGACTCCTCGTTGGCGAACACGGCGCGTCCCTCGCCATGCGAAATCGCTATCGGCAGGCGCGAACCGTGCATCCCGGCGAACAGCAGCGAGGGCGAGGACTCCACGCCCACCATGCCGAAGCGCGCCTCGAACTGCTCGCCGCGATTTCTCAAAAAGCGTGGCCAGTGCTCGGCCCCCGGAATGATCTGCTTGAGCAAAGCAAACATCTGGCAGCCGTTACAGACACCGAGCGCGAAGCTGTCGGTCCGGGCAAAAAATGTCGCGAAGGCGTCACGGGTGCGGGCATGAAACAGGATCGAGCGCGCCCAGCCCCCGCCGGCGCCGAGAACATCGCCATAGGAGAAGCCGCCGCAAGCTACCAGGCCGGCGAAGCTCTCGAGATGTTGCGTGCCGGCCAGCAGGTCGCTCATGTGCACGTCGTGTGCCTCGAACCCGGCGCGTTCCAGAACCGCGGCCATCTCCACGTGACTGTTGACGCCCTGTTCGCGCAGCACCGCCACGCGCGCTCGAGCACCAGTGTTGATGAAGGGCGCCGCGATGTCGGCCTGCGCATCGAAGCTCAGATGCTGCGACAAGCCCGGATCGTGCACATCGAGCAGGCTTTGAATCTCCTCCTCCGCGCACAGCGGGTCATCGCGCAGCCGCCGCATGTGGTAGCTCGTCTCCGACCAGGCACGACGCAGCTGCGCCCAGCTCTCATCCAGCAGCAGCGCGCCGGCACGCATGCGCACGCGCAGCGCCTCCTGCGGTGCGCCGATGGATTGCACGCACGCGGCAAGCCCATGGGAGGCCAGGCAAGCAAGCGCTTCGGCTTCCTGCGAGGCGCGCACCTGCACGACCGCGCCGGGCTCCTCGTTGAAGAGCGCAGCGAGCGCACCGTTCGCGCCGACCTCCAGAGCGATGTCCAGACCGCAGCGGCCGGCGAAAGCCATCTCGAGCAACGTCGTGGCAAGCCCGCCGTCGGACCGGTCGTGATAGGCGAGCAGCACGCCGCGCCTGCGCAGCTCGATGATCGCGGCCGCGAAGGCACGCAGCAGGGCCGGTTCTTCCAGATCGGCGCTGGCACCGCCGACCGCACCGAACACCTGCGCGAGCGCGCTCATACCAAGGCGGTGTCGGCCCTGTGACAGATCGATCAGCAGCAGACGCGTCGGCCCGAGGTCGCAGCGCAGCTGCGCAGTGAGCGTGCGGCGCACATCGGTCACGGGCGCGAATGCGGATACGATCAGGGACACCGGCGCGACCACCGCACGCGACTCACCACCCTCGCGCCACACGCTCTTCATCGACAGCGAGTCCTTGCCGACCGGAATGGCGATGCCGAGGGCCGGACAGAACTGCTCACCCACCGCGCGCACCGAGGCATACAGTGCGGCGTCTTCACCCGGCTCGTCACAGGCGGCCATCCAGTTGGCCGACAGCTTGATATCCGATAGCGCCCCGACATCAGCGGCCAGCATGTTCGTGATGGCCTCGGTCACCGCCAGCCGCGCGGCCGCTGGCGCATTCAGCAGCGCAGCCGGGGTGCGCTCGCCGATCGCCATCGCCTCACCCGAGTGGTGAACGTAGTCGGCGAGAGTCACACCGACATCGGCAACCGGTACCTGCCAAGGACCGACCAGTTGGTCGCGGCTGACAAGCCCGCCGACGGTGCGGTCACCAATGGTGACCAAAAAAGTCTTGTCCGCGACAGCTGGCAGCCGCAGCACCCGGTAGAGCGCCTCGCGTGCATCCACGGCTGCGCAGTCCGTGGGGACATCCGGCGGCGGCAGGCTTGCGACCTCGCGCCGCATGCGCGGATGGCCCAGCAGCGCCTGCACCGGCATGTGCACCGGATCGTCGCCGCTGCGGGCATCCTGCACCACCAGCACGCCATCGTCGGTGAGCTCGCCGATCAGCGCCATCGGGCAGCGCTCGCGCGCCGCGATCGCCGCGAGCCGCGGTAGCTGGGCGGCGCGCACTACCAGCACGTAGCGCTCCTGCGCCTCGTTGCACCAGAGCTCCAGCGGCGACATGCCCGGCTCGGCGCTCGGAATGGCGCGCAGCTGCAGGCGCGCGCCGCGTTCGCTGTGCGCGACCGCCTCCGGCACCGCGTTGGACAAACCGCCCGCGCCCACGTCGTGGATGAGCTCGATGGGGTTGTCGGCGCCGAGCGCCCAGCAGCGATCGATGACCTCCTGGGCGCGACGCTGCATCTCCGGATTGCCTCGCTGCACCGAGGCGAAGTCCAGCCCCTCCTCCGAGCTGCCGCTGCCGAGCGATGAGGCCGCACCACCCCCCAGGCCGATCAGCATCGCCGGACCACCGAGCACCACCAGCCGGGCGCCAACGGGCACCTCGGGCTTGTGCACGTGCGCGCGACGCACCGTACCGAGCCCGCCTGCGAGCATGATGGGTTTGTGGTAGCCGCGTGAGCGGTCAGCGCGCTCCCAGGGCAGCGCCGCCTCGAGCGTGCGGAAGTAGCCGCAGATGTTGGGACGGCCGAACTCATTGTTGAAGGCGGCCGCGCCGATCGGCCCCTCCAGCATGATCTGCAACGCCGAGGCGATCCGCGGCGAGCGGCCGATGCTGCGCTCCCAGGGCTGCTCGAACCCCGGGATCTGTAGGTGTGACACCGCAAAGCCCACCAGCCCGGCCTTCGGCTTGGCGCCGCGTCCCACCGCGCCCTCATCGCGGATTTCACCGCCGGCACCGGTGGCCGCACCCGGAAACGGCGAGATCGCCGTGGGATGGTTGTGTGTCTCGACCTTGAGCACGATATCCGCATTCTCGTCACTGCCGCGGTAGATGCCGCTGACCGGGTCCGGGAACCAGCGACGCGCCTGCGCGCCCTCGATGACCGCGCCATTGTCGCGATAGGCGGATAGCAGCTGCCCCGGGCTGACGCGCGAGGTATTGCGGATCATCGCGAACAGCGAGTGCGGCTGCACCACACCGTCGATCACAAACTGCGCGTTGAAGATCTTGTGGCGGCAGTGTTCGGAATTTGCCTGTGCAAACATCATGAGTTCGACGTCGCTCGGATCGCGACCCAGGCCGCGAAAAGTCTCGAGTAGGTAGTCGATCTCCTCGCCCGAGAGCGCAAGCCCCAGGCGTACGTTCGCCTCGCTGAGCGCCGCGCGGCCGCCGGCGAGGGCGATGCGCCGCAGTGCTCGCGCTGGATGCAGCTCGAAGAGTCGCTGCGCCTCGCTGGCGTCGCGCAGCACGCTCTCGGTCATGCGATCGTGCAGCGGCGCGCCGAGCTCGCGCCAGCGCTCGGATGCAGCGGCGTCGGACAGTCCGATCAGATAGTTCACGCCCCGTTCCACGCGGCGCACGGCATCCAGGCCACAGACGTGCAGAATGTCGGTAGCCTTGCTGGACCAGGGGGAGATCGTGCCCGGACGCGGCACGACCAGCAGCCCCAGCACCTGCGCGGCTGGCCCGCTGTCCGGTGGCGGCTCACTGCCGGCCACGGCGCCCGTTACCGGCGCGTCCCCGCCGTCGTCGAGCAGCACCGCGAGGCGCGCCTGTGCCTCATCATCGAGCGGCTGCCCGTTGTCCACGAAGTATTGAAAATTCGCCTGCAGCGATTGCACCGCAGGCTCGAGCGCGCGCAGGCGACCGAGCAGGCGGGCGAGACGAAAGTCCGAAAGCGCCCGCGAGCCCAACAGACTGAGCATCAGGACTTTTTCGACCCCGGATCCGTGCCTGCCGGTGGCAGCAGCGGCACTGGAAAGGGCGTGACATTGCCGCCTTCCAGTGCGGTGATCTTGCTCACCCCGTGCTGACGCACCTCATCGATGCGGATGACGGCCTGCAGCGGCAGATAGGTGCGCTTGACGCCGTCGAATTCGCTCTTGACCCGTTCCTCGGCCGGGTCGACCACCACCGAGGACCGCTCGCCGAACACCAGCTCCTCGATCTCCACGAATCCAAACAGCGAACCATGACTGACTTTACGGGCATACACCTCATAAACCTTGCTCTGGTTCACAAAGATAATCTTGAAGATATGGTTCGATGCCATCGTTTCGGTATCGGCGAGACAACCCGGGGACGTTTATCGCTGCACGCCCATTATATGTCATGGACCGGATAGGCGCCCCGGCGAGTCCTCCGGTCATCGGATTGCAGACGTGGCACTCAGGTTGACCGTGGTCAGCGAGCAGCGTGGCGTTCTCGGACGCAATGCCAGCATCGTGCTGGGCGTTGGCGGGGGCAGCATCGGGCGCGCCCATGACAATGACTGGGTGCTGCCCGACACGCAATGCTACGTCTCCGCCCACCACGCTCGTGTGCAGTACCGCAGCGGCAGCTACTACCTGCTCGACAGCAGCACCAATGGCACTTATGTCAACGGCAGCAGCGCGCCGATCAGCCCGCGCAACATCTATCCGCTGCGCGATGGCGACAGCCTGCGACTGGGTGCCTACGAGATCGCCGTGCGCATCGACGTCGAAACCGGCGAGGCGCCCGAGGCCAGCTCGATTTTCGCGGTCGGCGACGTCGGCGCCAGGGCCGCTGGCGGCGCCGATTCGGACATCGGCGTGGAGCTGGATGTGCAGGGACTGCTGCAGACCGGCGCAAACCTCGAGAAACGACTGGGCATCGGCAATGGCGCCAGCAATGGCATCAGCACTGCCGTGGATGTGTACGGGCAGACCATCGCGCCAGGCAACCCCGGACTGCAGGCACTGGCTCGTGCGACGGTCGTCGGTGCCCAGCGCGCGCGCCGCCTCGAGGCCACCGGCAGCCAGCGCGCGCTGAGCAGCACGGGCCCGGAGACGACCGCCACCGCCGAGGCTTTCTTTCGCGGCGCCGGCATCGACCTGCGCCGCGTGCCGCTCGAAGTGCAGGCGCAGGTCCTGAAGCTCTCGGGACTGCTGCTGCGCGAGGCGCTCACCGGCATGAAGGGCCTGGCCCTGGCGCAGCGCGAGCTGCGTGATCAGGCGCGCCTGCCGGTGGGCCGCGAGGACACGCAGCACATCGGCCTCACCGGTCTGCCAGTGGAGGAACTGCTGCTTCGGCTGCTGCTCGGACACCAGCGACGCGAGCTCGATGCGGTCCAATGGATGCGCGAGCTCGCAGCCAATGCGCGCGCCTATGACCTTGCTCTCATGCGGGCGTTGCCGGCGGCGCTCGCCGATTTCATTGCGCGTCTGGATCCGCGCGCGCTCTCGCACCAGCCCGCCGCCAGCGATGCCGAGCTCGGCCAGCCTTCCACCGGCGTGACGGCACGCTTTCGCAGCATCACCGACAGCGGCGCAGGTGCGATGCCGCAATTGTTCTCGGAAGCCCTGTCACGCGCCTTCGGCGTGGAATTCGCGCGCGGCACACACGATCAGAGCAAGCCCTGATCGGGCACGCCAGGCGTGGCCGGCGCGCCATCGGCCGGCGCGATGATGCCGGTGCGCAGCATGCGCATGGTGTCCTCGGCCGGGACCGCGTGGCTGAAATAGAAGCCCTGACCCTGGGCCCGCGCGCTGGCATCCACCAGCAAACGGCACTGCGCCTCGGTCTCCACGCCCTCGGCCACCACCTCGATGCCCAGCTCGCGCGCCAGACTCAAAATGGCGCGAATCATGGCACCACCGCCCGGCTCCGCGTCCGCCGCGGCGACCATGCCGCGCGCGATCTTCAGCCGGCTGACACGATAGGTCCGCAGGTAATCGAGCGAGGAGTAGTGCGCGCCAAAGTCATCGATGGCGATACCGACCCCGAGCTGCCTGAGCTCCTCGAGCACCCCACTCTGCGCGAGCGTCGAGCGAGCCAACACCAGCTCGGTGACGTCCAGCTCGATGTCCGCAGGCTTGATCTGCCAGCGCTCCAGCGCGTCCACCACGTCGCGCACGAACTCGCGCCCCGTGCGGATCTGCGCCAGCGCCACGTTGATCGCCACGACCGGCACGGGAATTTGCTGCGCGCGCCACAGTGACATCTGTCGGCAGGCCTCATCCAGCACCCAGCGACCGAGCTGCTGCATGATGCCGTACTTCTCTGCAATCGGCAGAAAGTCCTCCGGCAGCAGCACCCCGCGCTTGGGATGGTCCCAGCGCAGCAGTGCCTCCATGCCCATGATGCGCCCCGAGGCCAGCTCGACCTGCGGCTGGTAGCGGATCTCGAGCTCGTTGCGCTCGATCGCCCCGCGCAGCCCGTCGGCCAGCTCCAGCTGCGCGCGTGTCTCGTGATCGATCTGATCGGAGTGAAAGCGGTAGCGGCCGCGCCCGGCGTGCTTGGCGCGATACAGCGCCTGATCGGCATGCGCCAGCAGCTCCTCGGGATTGCGCGCCTCCGGGGAGTACAGCGCGATACCGATGCTGACTCCCACGCGCAGCTGGCTGCCGGCAATCTCGAAGGGCGCCGAGAGGATCTCGATGACCTTCTCGGCGAGCGTGCCAGCCGAGGCCGAATCGATGATCTCGCTCTGCACGATCGCAAATTCATCGCCGCCCAGGCGCGCCACGACGTCGATCTCACGCGTCGCCTGACGCAGCCGCGCGCCAACCTGTTGCAGCAGCACATCGCCGGTGTGATGCCCCAGCGTATCGTTGATTTCCTTGAATCGGTCCAGATCCAGATACAGCACCGCAAACGCATGCGCACCGCGTTGCGAGGAGGCGAACGCCTGGCGCAGTCGGTCATTGAAGGTGACGCGATTGGCAAGGCCGGTGAGTGCATCACTGCGCGCCAGCTGCGCGATCTGCTCCTGCGCGGCGCGCCGCTCGGTGATGTCGCTGAGAATGCCCTCGATCTCCAGCAGCCTGCCATCGGTCCCGTGCACGGGACGCAGGCGGTTTTCGACCCAGCGTTGCGAGCCGTCGCGCGCCAGCAGACGAAATTCCAGGACCTCGGGCGCGTCCTGCCGTGCCAGCAGCGCCGTCATCGCCTCCTGCACGCGTACTCGATCATCGCCATGGATGTAGCTGAGATAGCGCTTGGGCGTCGCCAGCAGATCCGCGGCCTCATGCCCCAGCAGGCTGACGTTCTGCGACACATAGATCATCGGCAGATCCGGCTCACCGCGCAGCCGGTAGAGTATGGTCGGGCTGTGCTGGATGATCGTGTCCGCCGTGGCCAGCGCCTGCACCTGTCGCTCGCGCGCAATGGCGGTGCCGATCAGCTCGGCGAGCGTCTTGAGGCCGTCAACCTCGGCGCTGCTCCAGACACGCTCGCAGCGGCCGCTGCTGAGACTGATATGGCCCCAGTGCCGCCCGTCCACCATCACCGGCACTAGCAGCAATGCACAGCTCTCGAATCGCCGCAGCAGTTCGCGCACCGCGCCTCCGGCCGCCGATAGGCGCGCCTGCACCGCGACGCCACTTGCCAGGGGCTCCAGCCACGTGGCCACTTCGGGGTGATAGGGATGCGCGAGCAGCTGCACCAGCTCCGGGAGCTTCAGCGCCACGCCGCTTGCCCGCCAAGCGCAGCGCAGCTGACGGCGGCGAGCCCCGCCCTCACTGCTCTCGACCTCCTCGGTCACGAGCACGCGGTCCACGCCGATGGCCTCGGCGGCGGTGCCCAATGCGCGCGCGATCGCCGGTTGCAGGTCCGCGGCGCTCATGATGAGGGCGGCACCTTGATTGATCGCGCGCAGCAGCGCCTCGCGCTCGCGGACCTGCGCCAGGAAGCGCTCGCGCGTGAGCGCCGCCCCGATGACCTCCGCGAGCATCGACAGCATGCGCAGCTCCTCGCTGTGCCAGCCGCCGATTCCCTCACCATCCTCGAACAGGATCTGTCCCCAGTGCCGCCCATCGAGCATGATCGGCACGGCCAGCAATGCCGTTGCGCGGCTCTCGGCCAGCACCGCACGCACCGGCTCGCTCGCCTCGCCATGCGTCGCGAGCACGTGACTGCCAGATGCCAGCGGTTGCAGCCACTCGGGTAGCTGCTCGGCGAGCGCCAGGGCCTGCTGCCAACGCGGGGCGGGGCCGGCCGCGGCGTACATCGGCACATCGCGCAGTAGCGGCGCTTGCCAGTGAAACAATACGCCCTGCTCCGGCGGTGGTCGCACGCGCTGCTCGGTGCGCAGCTCGGTGATGCTGAGCCGCTGTAGCGGCACGACGCCTGCGATGCGCTCGAGGACCCCCGGCAGTGCGCCGGTCACGGAGGTGGCATTGAGCATGCTGCTCACGCCGTGCGCGAGGGCCTCGATGAGGCCGGCCGCATGCGCGGCGGGACGAGCTCTCAGGCACTGCTCTGCGGCTAGCAGGCTCGCTTCCGCCAGCAGGCGAGTGCCCTCGGATTTCATGTGCTCCTTGTCCCTCAGCGGCCGGCCGTATTACATCGTAGTTCTATGAATCACGCCATTTCACGTTGTTGCCAACTGGCGCCGCTGCGGTTACAGCCCACGCCACCGCCGCACAAGACCCACGAGCGACGTCGGCCGATACCAGCGCGCAGGGCGCCTCACTGTCAGTGAGCGCTGACGCCGCCGTGCTTATCGACCGTGCGCACGACGGGTGTTTGCATCGACGTAGAAGATAGCGGTTCGCGGAAAATGGCGCAGAGGATGGGATGACTCGGCGCTGCGCGCCTTGCCCTGCGGGGCGGCTGCGACCGCAATCCACCCCGCTTCGTGCCTCGTGCGCAGCGCTTGCACGGTCCCTAGAAGTTCCAAGCCACCGCGCAGTAGATGGCGGAGAGGGTGGGATTCGAACCCACGTGCCGGGATTAACCGACCATCCGATTTCGAGTCGGCGCCGTTATGACCGCTTCGGTACCTCTCCGAGGGAAGGCTGCTATTCTACCTGACGATGAGTGCGACGTTCACACCTGCACACCGATCGCTGCCCGTACGCGCCGACGCGCGTTGGCGGCGCCTCTTTGCTGCCGGTAGCGCGTTGCTGGCCGCACTGTGGCTCTGCGGCTGCAGTGCCCCTGCGCCGCATAGTGCGCTCGCGCAGATTCGCGCGCGCGGCACGCTGCGCGTGGTCAGTCTCAACACGCCAACCAGCTACTACCTGGGCACCCATGGGCCGCAGGGTTTCGACTACCGGCTGGTGAGCGCCTTCGCGCAGCAGCTGGGCGTGAAGCTGCGGATCGATCCGGTACTGGACGATGCCGCAATGCGCGCCGCGCTCATACAGGGCCGGGCGGATCTGGCCGCCGCGCAGATCAGCGCTGATGAGCCCTGGCGGGACGCCGGTCAGGCCACGGTAGCCTATGGCGATGCCACCCAGCTGGTCGTGCGGGCACGCGATCAGGCGCGCGCGCGCAGCATCGCCGAACTGTGCGGAGCGCGCATCGTCGTTCGGAGTGACAGCCCGCAGGCGCGTTGGCTGCATGCGTTGCGCGATAGGGGTGTGCCGAAGCTCGCCTGGCGCGAATTGAGCCCCGCCGAGCCCGACCCACTCGAGCTGCTGGAGCGCGGCCGGGCGGACTATGCCCTGATCGATGCGCGCGAGTTCGATTTTGCGCGTCACCTCTATCCCGACGTGACCGTGGCCTTCACGCTGCCGCGCGCTCGGCCGCTGCAGTGGGTCGTGCGCTCCGATGCGCCGGATCTGGTCGCGGCCGCCAACGGCTTTCTCACCGCGGCACGCGCCGACGGCCTCGTGGCCTCGATCGAGCAGAGCTCGGGCAGCCAATCGCTGCAATTCGACTACCTGGAGGCCCTGCACTTCCGGCATGACATCCAGCAGCGCCTGCCCGAACTGCAGGCGCTGTTCCAGCAGGCAGCGCAGCTCAGCGGTCTGGACTGGCGGCTCATCGCGGCGGTGGGCTATCAGGAGTCAAAGTGGCAGATGCAGGCGGTCTCGAGCGATGGGGCGCGCGGCATCATGATGCTCACCAGCGAGGCTGCGAGCCGCATCGGCGTAGCGAACCGTGACAATCTGCGCGACAACATCCTCGGCGGCGCACGCTATCTTGCGCAGGTGCTGCGCACCATCCCGCGACACGTGCCCGAGCCCGATCGGACCTGGCTCGCCCTTGCAGCCTATAACGTCGGGTATGGGCATCTGGAGGATGCCCGCGTGCTCACGCAGAAGCTGGGGGGCAATCCGGACTCCTGGCAGGACGTGCGCAAGCAGCTGCCGCTGCTCTCCGAGCAGCAGTGGTATGAGCAGGCCCGGCGCGGCTATGCCCGCGGTGCCGAGCCGGCGCACTTCGTCGAGCAGGTCAGGCAGTATCTGGCCGTGCTCGAGTGGTTCGATACCAGTCCGCTGGCCATGCATGCGCCGATGCGCGTACTGCGCGCGGCGCTGCTCGGCAACCCACCCAACTACGATTGATGCGCGGCGCGGCGCGCCGCGAAAAAACTCTGTAGCAGCGCCCCGCAACGCTCCGCGAGCACCCCGCCGAAGACGTCGACGCGGTGATTGAACCACTCTAGCCGGAACGCATCCAGCCGGCTGCCGGCGGCGCCTGCCAGCGGATCGAACGCGCCGAAGACCACGCGGCGCACGCGCGCGTGCACCAGCGCGCCCACGCACATCAGACAGGGCTCGAGGGTCACGTAGAGCGTGGTGTCCGTGAGCCGATAGGCGTCGAGCGCACGGCCGGCGGCGCGCAGCGCCTCGATCTCGGCATGGGCGGTGGGATCGTGCGCACCGATCGGTCGGTTGTGAGCGCGCGCCAGCACTGTCTCGCCGCTGATCAGCACCGCGCCGACGGGCACTTCCCCGGCCGCCCTGGCGCGTTCGGCCTGCTCGAGCGCCAGTTGCATGTAGTCGGCATCCACCGGTGCAGCCATCTCAGGCCGGCTCAGCGCAGCGCCCGCGACAGGAACGGCAGCGAGACCTCCATGCGATAGTCGATATCGGAGTGATCGTCATCGAATTCCTGGTAGGTGTGCGCGATGCGCATCGCGGCCAGACGCTTGGAGAGGATGCGCGAGCCATACTGGATGTGGTACTGGTCGCGCCAACCGCAGTCGATGTAGATGCCGCGCAGGCTGCGCAGTGCGGCGCGATGGCGCGCGACCAGGTTGATGGGGTCCTCACGCATCCAGGCGCGCCAGCGCTCGGGCAGGCGCTCGCCTGTCTCGAGATTCACCGGCAGACGAAAGCCGTTCGGCGCGCGCGGATCAGCGTCGTAGGTGGCTGCCATGCACAGGTTCATGATGGCGTGCACCTCGGCGCCCGAGAGCTTGGGCTTCTTCCACACGGCTTCCAGAAAGCGCCGCACGCGACCATCATCCGCACCACGATCAGCGCCGCGCTGCATGCGCCGCACATCGTAACGGCCGGGCCGCTGAGGTCGTGCCCGATATTTCGCGAGCTCGCTGAGCGTGTTGGGCCAGTCGCACCAGTAGACGAAGTCGAAGTACGCGTCGCCCGAATGATCGGCGATCGCCCCCCAGGTGTGCGGATAGCGCATGCCGTGCACGATCGCACCATAGCCACCCGAGGATTTGCCGAAGCAACCGCGATGCTCGCGGCTCGCCAGCGTGCGAAATTCGCGATCCACGTGCGGCAGGATCTCGCGGATCAGGTAATCGGCATAGCGACCGATCGCGGTGGAGTTCACGTACTGATTGCCACCGAGCGCCGTGAAGCAGTCTGGAAAAACCAGGATCGCCGGGGCCATGCGCCGCTCATGCACCAGACGCGCGACGCGCTCGGGGACGTTTTCGCTGAAGCTCTTCCAGGCCACGTGCGACATGCCCGAGCCGGTGAATCCGACCATGTCCACCAGCACCGGGAAGCGTCGCCCGCGGCCCCGGGCGAGCCCCTGGTCGTACTGTGGTGGCAGCCAGACCGCAAGCTTGCGCACGAACGGATCGCCCAGCGGATTGTCACGCAGCACCTGCGAGACGTGCTCGAGCACCACGAGCCTGCCCTCCGCCCAGCGTGAGCGCTTCAGTGCCATTGGCTCCTCTCCCCTGTTATGCGCCCGGTGCCTCGGCGATTGCATCCTGGGTGCCGCTCGCGGGCTCGCCGCTGCGGTGGCCGGCCTCCAGCCGATGCATCAGCGGCAGCATCAACAGCGCGACCACCGTGCCCGCGGCAGCGACCCAGCCCAGCACCATGAACAGCCGCGCATAGAGCGAGAGCGTCTCGCTCGGGTTGGTCACACCGGGGGACACCGAGGCGTAGTTCGCCACCAGGCTGCCGATGTACTGCGCGATGCCCGAAGCGAGGAACCAGGCACCAATCATGAGTCCGCGCCGCCGCGGCTCGATGTAACGTGCCACCATCGCCACGCCGAGCCCCGAGATCAGCAGCTCCCCGGTCGACTCGAGCAAATAACCCCAGACCATCCACCAGGGGGACACCAGTCCCCCGTGAGCAAAGCGCGCACTCACGGCAAAAATGAAGAAGCCTAGGGCGAGCAACGCAAATCCCCAGGCGAACTTGCCGGCGATGGAGGGGTCGCGTTCGCGCCGCCCGAGCCATCCGTATAGCAGCGCCAGCAGCGGCGATATCACGGCAATCCAGAACGGATTGAGGACCTGGTACTGCTCGGGCGGTACGTGATAGCCGAAGAAGGACGGTTGCACATTGTGCAATGCGAACAAGGTCAGCGAGGTCGAGGACTGCTGATAAAACACGAAGAACAGCATGCCCTGCAGAGTCAGCAGCAGCGTTGCCGCGAGCCCGGCGCGCTCACCGCGACCGCCGCGCGCCATGAGCACCCCGAATAGCACCAGCACGGCCACGCCCGAGGCCCAGACGATCGCGCGTGCGACGGTCACGCTCTGGATGATCAGCGCCACCAGAGCCGCCAGCGCGACACTGCCGCCGATCACTCCGATGAGCCGCCACATGCGCAGCGGCTCGAAGTCCGGTGTGGATCCGAGCCGCGCCAGCAGCCGCCGCTGCGCCAGGAATTGTGCGATGCCAAGCACCAATCCCAGCGCACAGGTCAGGAACGCCAGGTGCCAGCCATAGCGCACCCGGATCCACGGCGTCAGGGACTGCGAGATGAATGCCCCAACATTGACCGCCATGTAGTAGAGCGTGAAAGCGCCGTCCAGCCGCGAGCCCTCCCCCTCGTACAGGCGCGAGACCAGGTACTGCGGATTGGCCTTGAACAGGCCATTGCCGGTGGCAATGACACCCATGGAGAAAAACAGCAGCGGCCCTGCCCGGTCCGCCCCCGTGACTCGATCCCAGGGCACCGACAGCAACAGATACCCCAGCGCCAGCACGATCGCCCCCAGCAGCGCCGTGCGGCGCGCTCCCAGGACCCGGTCCCCGACCCACCCGCCCAGGATGGGGGCCGCATAGACCATGGCTGCGAGGGCGCCCCAGGTCAGGTTCGCGCGTGCCTCGGCAAAGTGCAGGTATTCGACCATGAACACCACGAGCAGCACCTGCATGCCGTAATAGCCAAAGCGCTCCCACATCTCGATGAGAAACAGCGTGGAGAACACGCGTGAGCGCGATGGAGCAACCGTGGTATTCATGAACGGATCGGACGATAGCGGCTCGGCAGCCCGTCCCGCAAATCCTGGCGGGCACCCTGGCGGCGCCCGGCCGGATCACGCCAGTCGGCGCGCGCCTACAGAAGAGCTGCTGTCGGGGCTGGAACCGATACGCCAGGCAAGCGGTCCCTGCAGGTGCCACCTGGTGGAGAAGCCGATGCAAGAGGCCGTCCTCGGGGGAGAGAAGCGGGCAGCGTCCACGCCCAATGCGGGCGAGGAAGCTCCCGACCCGATGCGCCGTCGGTTCTTGAGGGCCGCCACCATCGGCTTGGGTGCCGTGGGCGCCGCCGCGACCGCGGTGCCCTTCGTTGAATCGTGGCTGCCCAGTGAGCGCGCGCGGGCGCTCGGCTCGCCGGTGGAAATCGACATCTCCAAGCTCAAGCCCGGCACCATGCTGACGGCGCAGTGGCGCAAGCGGCCCGTCTGGGTGCTGCGCCGCCTGCCACAGCAGGTGGCGCTGCTGCCTTCGCTGAACGGGCGGCTCAAGGACCCGCTGTCGCGCCAACCGCAGCAGGCACCAAACCTGGCGCACTGGAACCCCATCCAGCGTTCCGTTCGACCGGAATATCTGCTGCTGGTCGGAATCTGCACGCACCTGGGCTGCATCCCGAAATATCGTCCAGATCCTGACTCCGCAGGACTGGGCGCAAACTGGCCGGGGGGGTTTTTCTGCCCCTGTCACGGCTCGCGCTACGACCTCGCAGGTCGCGTCATGGACGGTTCCCCCGCGCCACTGAATCTGCCCGTGCCCCCGCATTACTACAAAAGTGACACGATGATCGTCGCGGGAGATCTCGCCAACGGCGACGAGGCCAACTGGGCGCCCGCGAACTGGTAGGACCGCACGCAGAGCCCAAGCATCGCGCGCACCCATTGGGTGCGCGCGCACACTATAGGTGCAGTCATGTGCACTCATTGAGTGCGCCACCGACCGTTACGGATTGGATTGTTTTGCAACAATCAAAGGCACTTCGAGGATAATCGCGCGCTGTTGCCCACCCTCCAGTCGATCAACAGGAGCGCCCGTGCATCCCACTCGCACACCTGCCGATGTGTTCTTCATCCTCATCGGCGCCATTCTGATTCTCGCCATGCACGGCGGTTTTGCCTTCCTCGAGCTCGGTACGGTACGCGGTAAAAACCAGGTCAATGCACTGGTCAAGATTCTTTGCGACCTGTCCATTGCGACTCTCGCTTACTATCTGATCGGCTACGGCATCTCCTATGGCATTCGTTTCTTCGCGCCCGCCTCGGTGCTGGCGCGCGATCACGGCTATGAGCTCACGCGCTTCTTCTTCCTGCTGACCTTCGCGGCGGCCGTGCCGGCCATCGTCTCGGGCGGCATCGCCGAGCGCGTGCGCTTCTATCCGCAGCTGCTGGCGACTTTCTTCCTGGTCGCTTTTCTATATCCGCTGTTCGAGCGGCTCGCCTGGAACAATGGCTGGGGCTTTCAGGACTGGCTGCAGCAGCACTTCGGCGCACCCTTCCATGATTTTGCAGGCTCTGTCGTGGTGCACGCCTTTGGCGGATGGACGGCACTGGCTGCCGTGCTGCTCCTGGGTGCACGACACGATCGCTACTCGCGTGGGCGGCCGGCCATCCATCCACCCTCCAGCATTCCTTTTCTCGCGCTCGGCGCCTGGATCCTCATGGTCGGCTGGTTCGGCTTCAATGTCATGAGCGCGCAGACGCTCGATCGCATCTCGGGCCTGGTTGCCATCAATTCACTCATGGCGATGGCCGGCGGCACGCTGGCCGCGCTGCTGATCGGTCGCAATGATCCGGGCTTTGTGCACAACGGGCCGCTCGCCGGCCTGGTCGCCATTTGTGCCGGCTCGGACGTGATGCATCCGCTCGGCGCACTGGCCACCGGTGCCATCGCCGGTGCGCTGTTCGTCAAATGTTTCACGCTGACCCAGAACCGCTGGCGCATCGACGATGTGCTCGGCGTCTGGCCGCTGCATGGTCTGTGTGGCACCTGGGGCGGAATCGCTGCGGGCATCTTCGGCACCCGCGCTCTGGGTGGCCTGGGCGAGGTCAGTCTGGTCTCGCAGCTCATCGGCACGGCCTTGGGCATCGTCATTGCCCTGGTGGGCGGCGTGCTGATCTATGGGGGGTTGAAGCTCACCATCGGACTGCGCCTGACGCAGGAGGAGGAATACAACGGCGCTGACCTGAGCGTGCATCGCATCGGCTCCACGCCCGAGCCCGAGACACGCTAGCATCGCGCCGTCAGCGCTCGTGCAGCAACTGCAGGGTCCGTGGATCGGGCGCACCGCCGAAGTATTGCTCGAGCGCCCGCTGAAATACCGCGGACGCCTGCGGCACACGGCTGAACAGACTCATGCTGGAGCGAAACTTTAGATCATCGGGTGAACCGAAGATGTCGTGGGCGCTTCGGCCCCGGACAGCATTGACCAGTGAGGTGCACTCCACGAGCCGCGGTCCCAGGATGGCATGCTGCAGATAGGCGCGCGCCTCATCCAGGCCAGAGAGGCCATAGCGATGCGCGGTCGCGCTGTACCCGAGCCCGCGCAGCTGCGGGAAGACGAACCACATCCAGTGACTGCGCTTTCGGCCCTCCGCGAGCTCGCGGCGGACCTGCTCGATCACTCCTGCCTGCGCGCTCAGGAAGCGCTCGAGCTCAAAGGCATCGCCGGAGAGCTGGCTCATCGGATTTGCTCGAAGGTGCATTGCCGCGGCGCCTTGTCCGGTCGCCAGCGCAGCAGCCGAGTACCATGCCGAAAGCGATCACCAGTCACCTGGTCGAAGCTCACTTCGACGACCAGTGTTGGCTTGAGCGGCTGCCACTCACCGCTGCGCTGTGTACTCCAGCGGCTCGGTCCGCCCGGGCTCCTGCCCGTGAAGCCCGGCGGTGCACGCAGCGCCTCGAGCCGCCGGGTGAGCGCGGCACGCTCGGCATGTGCCAACGTCGAGGTGAAGCCAACATGATGCAGCCGTCCCTCCGCATCGTAGAGACCCAGCAACAGTGACCCGACTTCACGGCCCCTGCTCGCATAGCGAAAACCCCCGACGACGCAGTCGGCCGAGCGGACTGGTTTGACCTTCACCATGGCTCGCTCGCCGCTTCGATAGGGCTCATCGCGCAGCTTCGCAATCACTCCGTCCGTGCCGTTGCGACGCGTGCTCAGCCAGCGCTGCGCGGTGCGCAACTGGATCGTCACCGGTGAGAGCGCCACGCACGGCGCGCGGCGCGCGCTCGCGATCCGCGACACAAAGGCTTCCAGGAGCGGGCGGCGCTCGCGCAGAGGGCGCTCGAGCAGCGACTTTCCCGCCAGCGACAATGCGTCGAAGAGCATCAGCTTGGCCGGCGTCTGCAGCGACAGCCGCTCGATACGGCTCGCCGCCGGATGCAACCGGTTCTGCAGTGCTGCGAAGTCGCCCGAACCGTCCCGCTCGATGAGCAGCTCCCCATCGAGGACAAAGCGCGTGACCTTCAGCTGTCCGAGCAGACTCATGATCTCTGGAAAGTAGCGCGTCAGGGACTTGCCGGATTTGGCGCGCAGCTCCACGGCCGCACCGGCGCGAAAGGCCAGACAGCGAAAGCCATCCCACTTGGGCTCGTACTGCCAGCGAGCCGGCTCTGCCGGCAGCTCGGGCGCCAGCAATGCCTCCATTGGTGCGGTCGTGAGCGGCAGATCGAAGCGAACGTTGGGCATCGCAGTGGTGTCAGGCGCGGCTCTTCATGCCAGCACAGCGTGTCGTTATAGCTGGCAGCAGCGCGGGCTGACTGTCGGTCGGTACCGCAGACGGCGGCCCATAACGGTGGATGGCTCGAGCCCGAGCACATCATCGCTCCCCGTGGGTGTAGGCTTCCCCTCAGCATGTCCAAGCCACCCCTGCCCCCTTTCACCGCCGAGACCGCCGCGCAGAAGGTACGCATGGCCGAGGACGGCTGGAATACGCGCGATCCGGTGCGAGTCGCGCAGGCCTACTCCACGGACAGCCGCTGGCGCAATCGCAATGAATTCCTGCAGGGACGCCCGGCCATCGAGGCCTTCCTGGTACGCAAGTGGAACCGTGAGCTCGACTATCGGCTCGTCAAGGAGCTCTGGGCCTTTCACGACAATCGAATCGCCGTACGCTTCGCCTACGAGTGGCACGACGACAGCGGTCAGTGGTATCGCAGCTACGGCAATGAAAATTGGGAGTTCGACGCCGAGGGACTGATGCGACTGCGCCTCGCGAGCATCAACGATGCGCGCATTGCCGAGGCGGAGCGTCGCCTGCGCTGGCAGCTCGGGCCGCGACCGGCCGAGCACGCTGGACTCAGCGAGCTCGGCTTTTAGCGACCCGTCGCCTATGCAGGCGCTTCGACCCGTCCGCGTCGGGCCTCAGGCAGCTCCCGGGGCGGGATCTGCCCAAAGCGGCCGGCATTGAAGTCCTCGATGGCCTGCAGGATTTCGGCCCGGCTGGTCATCACGAATGGGCCATAGCCGACGATCGGCTCGTTGAGTGGCTCGCCGCTCAGCACCAGCAGCGCCGAGTCCTGCGAAGCTTCCAGCTCCACCGTGCCAGCCTGCCGATCCAGCAGCACCAGCTGTGCCGCCCCCACCGTGCTCTCGCCATTGACACGCACCGAACCGCTGAGTACGACCAGCGCCGCGGTACGATTGGCCTGCATCGCCAGCTGCGCGTGATGACCCGCCTGCAGCCTTACGTCCCAAAGATCCACGGGGCTGAAGGTGCGCGCCGGGCCGCGCCGTCCGTCGAACTCTCCGGCGATCACCCGCACGCTGCCTGCCTGCTGCGGCAATTGCACCACCGGGATATCGGCAGCGAGCAGCGTTTGATAGGTCGGCGCAGTCATCTTGTGCCTGGCCGGCAGATTGACCCACAGCTGCACCATGTGCAGGCGCCCGCCGCGTTGACCAAAGGCCTCGGAATGAAACTCCTCATGCACGATGCCGCCCCCGGCGGTCATCCACTGCACGTCGCCCGGCCCGATGCGGCCGCCGGCGCCCGTGGAGTCGCGATGCTCCACCTCGCCCTCATACACGATGGTGACCGTCTCAAATCCGCGGTGCGGATGCTCCCCGACCCCACGACGCGCACGCGTGGGCTTGAAGTCCGCCGGTCCCGCATAGTCCAGCAGCAGAAACGGCGAGAGCTGCGCGGCACGTTCGTCGTAGGTGAACAAGGAGCGGACCGGAAAGCCATCACCGACCCAGTGCCCCTGGGGTGGGTCGAACACGGCGACGATAGACTTCATAAGCATCCTCCAGCGAGAGTGGCCCGACCAAGGCCAGGTCAGGCCGCGGCACGAACAGCTATTTTGGGGGCGATGAGCGCCTTTGCAACAGGTGCACTGGGTGCCGGCCGATGCCCGGCCGCCGACCCACTTGCTTTACGCCCAGCCGACCTTCCGCCCAGGTAGCCTAACGACGCTCCCAGGCTTCCGCATCACCGCGCCGTCGGCGAAACAGCGGATGCGGCACAGGACTTCCCGCCGCACGCCAACGGCGCCACAGTGCGGGGGCCCGTCGCTTGAGCTTCGCGCTCAGATGTTGCCATTCGTAGTCGAGCTGTCCTGCGGTAACGGTCAGAACGACGCGCCGACGCGAGGCTCGGATTTTGGAGCCGTCGAACGCATAGCCGCGCTCACACGCCTCGGCATGAATGGCGCACAGGTAGCGCGACATCGCCGCCAACGGCGCGCGATGCAGCCGGAAGCGGTGCAACTGCGGATGATGGCGGTAGCCTCGCGTCTTACCGCGCAGCACAGCCTGCGCCAACAAGGCCTCGCGCCACAGCGCCACCAGTCCGCGGGCATCGAGGTAACGGGGATGCAGAGACCAGAGACGCATTGCTCCAGGGTATCAGCGAATCCGCCTCAGTGATTCGGCACCGGCAGGCACTCCATGACCTCGACTGCATCGCCCGGAAAGATCGAGAAGTGCGGGTGGTTCTCGAACAAGCGCGCGGCGGCCTCTTGCGACTCGGCACGCACGACGACGTAGGCTGCAAGATTGTTGCGCGTATCCGCAATGCCCTCCCTGGCGATGCGCGTGGTCTTGCCCAGCGGTGCGCCGCCATCGACGATGATCGCCTGGTGCTTGGCGACCCAATCCTGCCAGGCCTTCATTCCGGCAACCTGACGCTGCTTGCGCTCCTGCTCATCGAGCTGGTCCCAGTGCCGGCGTGCATCAGACGTCGCGCTCCCGGTGAATACCGCCATGAAATTTTTCATGTAAGTCCCCGTGTTAACAATAGTTTCTGTACAGTTACCGCGCGCCGACCACCCCGTGGAGCCCAGACGTAATCACGTCCCCAGCTGCTGGGTCAACTGCCCCGCGGGCATCGCGCGACATCCGCTCACGTTCTGCCCCGCCCACAGCGGCGAGAAGTCTGCATTGCCGAGTGCCTCGGCGCGCGCCCGCAGCGGAACCATGCCGGACGCGGCCAGAGGAAAATCCGGCGCCAGCGGACTCATCGGGCCGAGCTCCCGCATGATTCGATTCACGATGCCGCGCGCGGCCCGGCCAGTAAAGACATTGGTCAGCGCCGTCGTGCGTGCCGCCTCGCTTTGCAAGGCGGCACGGTGCAGGGGACGGGTCGTGGCCTCCGGACACAGCAGGTATGCGGTGCCCACCTGCACGCCGGCCGCACCGAGCGCCAGGGCTGCGGCCACTCCGCGCGCATCCGCTATTGCACCTGCGGCAATCACCGGGATGTTCACGGCGCGGATGATTTGCGGCAGCAGCGCAAATGTTCCCATCTGCAGAGTCAGGTCGTGCGAAAGAAAATGGCCGCGGTGGCCTCCCGCCTCCAGACCCTGCGCGATGATGGCATCCGCACCGTGCTGCTCGAGCCAGAGCGCCTCCGCGACCGTGGTTGCCGAGGACAGAACCTTCGCGCCCCATCGTTTGACACGCGCAAGCAGCTCGGGGGCAGGGAGCCCGAAATGAAAGCTCATGACGGCGGGCCTGAATTGCTCCAGCAGCTCGCAGGCACTCGCATCGAAACTCGCGCGCCCTGCGCCGGAAGGCACCTGAGCCGGATCGAGGCCCAACTCCGCGTAGTAGGGAGCGAGCGCCACCCGCCACGCCGCCTGACGCGCTTCATCAGCGGTGGGCTGTGCATGGCAAAAGAAATTGACGTTGTACGGTCGGTCGGTCCGCTGCGAGAGCGCGAGCAGCTCTTCGCGCAGCGTCTGCGCTGACAGTAACGCGCAGGGCAGAGAACCGAGCGCGCCGGCATTGGACACGGCGGCAGCCAGCTCACTGCCCTGCACTCCGGCCATGGGGGCCTGAATGATCGGCAGAGTGGTCTTGAGCAAGGTCTGCAACGCCATGTTCGACTACTCCAAATTACATTAATCTAAAATCGTATCGCTTTGATATTGCCTTAATATTAACATTGCGCCCAGCCGGCTGATCCGTACGGGCAGCCAAGGCGCGCCATCATCGCCGAGGCCACCTGCCGGCACTCACGAGCAGCAGCACGCCGCCCATCAGGATCACCGCGATACTCATGCGTGCGACCGACATTTCTCGCCACACGCTGCGCAAGATCGCCGTTGCAGATGCAATGTTATGATCGGCTGCATGTGCGTCGAATGCCACGATTACCGCGTGCATCCAGCGGTCGACGCTTGCCGCGCCTGAGCGCATCGAACCCGACTTCGCTCGGGTGATGTCCGTAGAGCTGGAGCTCTGGTTGTTCGCCGTCGCCGCAGGCACCAGCCTGCTTGGCGGTGTGCTCGGCATGGCCAGCGGCGTCTTCATCGTGCCCGTGCTGACGCTGTTCGGACACCTCGACATTCACAGCGCCATCGGCGCGAGCCTGGTCTCGGTCATTGCCTGCTCCTGTGCCAGCGCGGCGCCATTTCTGCAGGAACGACTGACCAATATCCGTCTGGCCATCGTGCTGGAGACCGCGACGACCCTGGGCGCACTCACGGGCGTACTGCTGGTGGGCGTGGTACCGATCTCTTTATTGTTCGCACTCTTCGGGTTGGTGCTGTTGCTCGCTGCGGCGCAGATGCTGCGCGTTCGCCGGCAGACGGCACAGCCCAGCAGTGTTCGCCGCTCCTCCTGGCAGTTGGATGCGAGCTACCCGGACGCTGAACTGGGCGGCGAGGTCGCCTACGAAGTCCACCGCTTGCCCGCGGGGCTGGGCCTGATGTACCTGGCGGGACTGCTGTCCGCCCTGCTCGGCATCGGCAGCGGAGTACTCAAGGTCCCGGCGATGGATACGGCGCTGCGCCTGCCCATCAAAGTTTCTTCGGCCACCTCGAACTTCATGATTGGCGTCACCGCTGCCGCCAGCGCCGTCGCCTACTTCGTCCGCGGCATCATCACCGCGCCGATCGCCGCGCCCGTCGCGCTCGGATCGGTGCTGGGTGCCCTGCTCGGCGCGAGGATTCTGTTGCGCATGCCCACCGCCAGGCTACGCGTGATGTTCGTCGCGGTGCTCGTCGCATTGGCGATCGAAATGATACTGAACGCATTTGGCGTGTCGCTCACGCATCGAACGACATGAGAGTCACAATCGACGAGCGCCGTTTGGAGGCCAGGCTCGCCAAGCTCTTGTGGTTCGGCACGCTGAGCGGCTGCGTCCTGATGGGCCTGGGCTGGCTGCTATTCCTGTCGACCCATACCCCGGTCAGCGCGCGGGCGGCCTATGCGCTCATGGATGCCGGGGTCCTGCTGCTGATCGTGCTGCCGATTATCCGCGTCGCGCTGATGCTGAGCGTCTTCCTGCGTGAGCGCGACGTGCGCTTCGCGACGGCGGCTGCGGCGGTGCTGCTGATCATCGCGCTCAGTCTGGCAGTCGGCCTTTGGACGAAGGCCTGAGGTCGCGCCCCCGTGGGCCTGATCTTCAACCTCATCTTCCAGACGATCCTGTCATTCGGTTTCATGGGCGCGATCATCTTCCTCGCCGCGGGTACGATCGACTATCCCGGAGGTTGGCTCTACCTGGGTGAGATGCTTGCTGCCTCAGCCTTTTTTGGGCTGCAAATGATGCGCGTCGACCCCGGCTTGTTGAGGGAGCGCCTGCGACCGCCAATGCAGCGCGACCAGCCGCTCGCGGACAAACTGGTGCTCATTCCAATCCTGCTCCTGCTGTTTGGACATCTGGGTTTCATGGCCGCGGATTCTGCACGCTGGCATTGGTCCGCGATGGCTCCTGCCGTGCAATGGGCAGGCTGTGTGCTGTTACTGGTGACGCTCCTCTTCATGTACTGGACCATACGCACCAACAGTTTCGCGGCGCCGGTCGTGAAGCTGCAGAAAGACCGCGGACAAGTGATCATCACCACTGGCCCGTATGCCTTCGTGCGCCATCCGCTCTATTTCGGTGCGCTGTTCTACGTTGCCGGAACCTCGCTCGTGCTTGGATCGTGGTGGGGACTTGCGACGATTCCGTGCCTCGCTCTTCTGCTCGGCGCGCGCATCGGTATCGAGGAGCGAACACTGCAGCTCGGCCTAGTCGACTACGCCGACTACGTTGGCCGGGTTCGTTGGAGGTTGATCCCGTTCATCTGGTGATAGGACCGCTGACGCGACTTTAGGCACAGCCGCCACACGCCGAGGGACTTGCCCTCGGAAAACAATCCGGGCGTCAATCCTCCCGTTCGAGAGCCAGGTCACAGTCGTGACCCTTATAACGTCAATTATGTCAAGTAGTTGCGTACTTATGACATATACATTATCTTCTGTAAAGCAGACTACCGGCCATTTTAAGGGTCGAGAAGTGCGTCGCTGGGACTTAAAGGGAGCGTCTCGGGGGTGCCAACGAACAACAAATTGCAGGTTCTCCCATCCGAGGTGAATCGCCAGTGCGGGGCAGCGTCCGCACACCAATCGAATATGACGAGCTTGCCAGAGCAACGAGTGGCCTTGCGGACCCGTTTC
>DATNDE010000022.1:0-104968 GCA_035553315.1 Steroidobacteraceae bacterium | reverse complement strand
TCAGCTGCCGCGCCGGCGAGACCATCATTCAGCAGGGCGACGAGGGAGATTACTTCTACGCGATCGTCAGCGGTCGCTGCGTGGTCACGCGCGAGACGCCGCTGAATCGTACTGGCCTGAAGCTTGCGGAGCTCGGCGTCGGCGACACCTTCGGCGAGGAGGCGCTGATCTCGGAGGCCAAACGCAACGCCACGGTGACCATGGCCACCGAAGGGGTGCTCATGCGCCTGAACAAGGACAGCTTCCGTGAGCTGCTCAACGAGCCGTTGGTGCAGTGGGTCGCCTACCGCGACGCCTGCACCATGGTCGCCAAGGGCGCGCGCTGGCTCGACGTGCGCCTGCCCTCAGAGCATCAGAATCTCGCCATCGAGGGCTCGACCAACATTCCGCTCTACTTCATCCGTTTGAAGCTCGCAACGCTCGACCGCGGCAAGCGCTACATCGCCTACTGCGATACGGGTCGACGCAGCTCCGCGGCCGCCTTCATCCTGGTGGAGCGCGGCTACGATGCGCTGGTGCTGCAGGGCGGGCTCGATAGTGCGGAGATCGCCAGCGGCGCCCGCTAGCCCCGCGACGGGCGGCGCGCCGCTGCACCGGCGCACTCGCTGATCGCAGGGCGGTCGGCCGACATAATTCGCGCCGGCGACGCCGCCGATCCTCGCAAGCGCCGATTTCACGCGAAACTGATTACTGCCACCCACTTCGGCCCGGGTCGCGGCGCTAGAGTGAACGCGCATGCATCCGGTGGGCGGCACTGTCTACTCGAACTCGAATGCGCGAATGGGCTTTTGGACGCGCCGGCCATCGCTTGTGCTCACCTGGCCGCTGTTGCCCGGCCTGCTGCTGCTGCTGCTGGCCGCCGGCGCCATCGCGGTAGTTCACTACTTCAATCCGCTGCGCGCGCCAACACGGCTACATCGTGTGCGTGGGCTTGTCCCCTGAGAGGGCGCCGGCCAGGTAGTTTTCGATCTTCGCGCGCGTCTGCCCGCGATCCTGCTCGGAGAACTGCACGCCGATCCCGGCGGTGCGCTTGCCCTGCGCGCCCTTGGGTGTGACCCAGATCACACGGCCGGCGACCGGCAGCTTCTCGTCCTCGCCCATCAGGTTGAGCAACATGAACACCTCGTCGCCGAGGCGGTAGTTGCTGTTGGTCGGAATGAACAGGCCACCGTTCTGCACGAAGGGCATGTACGCGAGGTACAAGGCACTCTTGTCCTTGATGGTCAGCGTGAGCAGCCCGGGCTTATTGATGCCGGATCTGGAATTCGGGTCCTTGATCATGTTCCCCGGGCAAACCCTCTATCGAACCATCGGTGCCGTCACGCGCGCTGCGGGCCAGCTGGCGCAGCAACAGCTCCAGCGCCAGCGGGCGATTGATGGCCGTGAGCCGCAGGCGGCGCAGCTCATGCAGCGCATCCAGCACCCGCAGCAACCTTGCCATATTCAAGTCCGAACCGGCTTCTGACAAGTGCGCGCCACTGCGCAATTCGCGTGCTTGGCCGGTGCGACGTGCGGCGCTATCGATGCGCGATGTGAGCCAGTTCTCAAGGCAGGTCAGCCGCAGTTCCAGCGAGTCTGCACGTCCCCAGGCCTCGGCAGTGCGGGCCACATCCAGCCGTCCGGCAGCCAGATCCGCCAGCGCCGCGTGCGTCTCGACGCCCAGACGGGCCACCTGGGCCGCCTCGAGCGACAGGGCATCGAACGGTGCGTTGCCGATGACCTCCAGCACCGCCTCCCAGGGACCCGCGCCGGCCTGGCGCGTGAGCCAGGCCAGACTCGCTGCGCGCGAAGGGCGCGGCACGAGCAGCCGCTGGCAGCGGCTCAGGATCGTGGCCGCCAGGCGTGAGGGCACTGCCGTGACCAGCAGCAGCGATACCCCGGCACGGGGCTCCTCGAGCGTCTTCAACAGCGCATTGGCGGCATTGGCGTTCATCGCATCGGCTGGCTCAATGAGTGCGACGGTCGCACCACCACCGTGCGCGCTCAGCGCCAGCAGCTCCGCCAGTTCGCGGATTTGCTCGACGCGGATCTGCCGCGACTCCTCTATTGGCGCAACGTGCAGATAGTCGGGATGTTGAGCCGCGGCAAGCTGCCGGCAGTCGCGGCACTGTCCGCAAGGCGGCTGCGCGGAACGGCACAACGCCAGGCGCACGGCGAACTGCGCCAACCCCGCCCCACCGGCGCCCGGCTGATCCTGGATCAGCAGCGCCGCGGGGAAGCGCCCGGCGCTGCGCGCGCGCCGCAGGTGCGCGAGCGGCCCCGCGAGCCAGGGCGCATCGCTGAGCATCTGCTCGAGCCCATGCGTACCGCCTGCGCCGGCCGCTGGCTGGGCGTCTGCACCTTCGGGTGGCTCAGCGCGGACCATGCACGCCCGGGGAAGCGATGGGTGCTGCGCACGGCAGCAGATCGGACAGCGCCCCGAGTGCCTGCGCGAGCAGCTGCGCCGGCGCTGCGCTGGCATCCAGCAGGCGCACGCGCTGCGGCTCGCTGGCGGCAATCTGCCGATAGGTCCGGCGCACGCGCTCGAAGAAGACTGCGGCCTCCTGCTCGATGCGATCGGGCTGGCCGCGTCGCGCACGCGCCCGTTCGGCGCCGAGCGTGACTGGCACATCCAGCAGCAGCGTGCGATGCGGCCAGAGATCCGCGTGCACCGCATGGGCGAGCTGCTCGATCAGCTCGGCAGACACGCCACGGCCGCCCCCCTGGTAGGCGCGCGTCGCATCGGTGAATCGATCGCAGATCACCCACTCGCCGCGCTGCAGGGCCGGACGGATGAGGTTCTGCAGGTGAATGGCGCGCGCGGCGAACATCAGCAGCGTCTCGGCGTGCACGTCCACGGGCTCGACGCCCGGTTCGAGCAGCACGGCGCGCAGCCGCTCGGCGAGCGGTGTGCCGCCGGGCTCGCGTGTACGGCGCGCGGTGACGCCGCGCGCGCGCAGCGCCTCTTCGAGCGACACGGCCAGCGTGCTCTTGCCGGCGCCTTCAATGCCCTCGAGACTGATGAAACATCCGTTGGTCACCCACGCGCCTCCTCAAGGCTTCTGCGTCGTAACGCCGAGACGACGCAGGTAGGCACGCACGGCGATGTCGTGCTCCTCCAGCGTGGCCGAAAAACGATGCGAGCCGTCGGGCAATCCGCTCGCCACGAAGTACAGCGCATCGATCGGCGCCGGATGCATCGCCGCCTGCAGGGCGGCGGCTCCCGGCAACGCGATCGGCGTGGGCGGCAAGCCTGCGCGTGTATAGGTGTTGTAGGGCGTATCGCTCGTCAGATCGTGCGTATGAATCCGGCCGTCATAGCTCTCACCGAGGCCGTAGATCACGGTTGGATCGGATTGCAGTCGCATGCCCATGCGCAGGCGATTGACGAACACCGCGGCGATCTTGGGTCGCTCGTCCACCCGGGCCGTCTCCTTCTCGATGATCGAGGCGAGCGTGAGCGCCTGCGCAGACGTCGCCAGCGGCAGGTCAGCGGCGCGGTGTGCCCAGTCAGCCTGCAGTGTCGCCTGCATGCGATCGTAAGCCATCTGCAGAATACGCCAATCGCTGCTGCCAGCCGCAAAGCGATAGGTGTCCGGGAAGAAGCGTCCCTCGGGCGGCTCACCCGCATGACCGAGCTGCCGCATCAGCTCACTATCCGAGAGCCCGCGCGTGCCATGCTGCACGTCCGGGTCGGCATCCAGCGCCGCACGCATGTCCGCAAATCGCCAACCCTCCACGATGGTGATCGAGCTGAGCAGCACGCGCCCCTCGACCAGCGCCGTGACGATCTGCCGTGCGCTCTCATGGGGCGTGATCTCATAGAGCCCGGCCTGGATACGCGGCAGGCGGCCCTGCAGGCGCAGGAAAACCTCGATGGCGAGCGCACCGCGCAGCGCGCCCTGACGCTGCAGGTGGGTCAGCACCCCCCGCAGGCGCGAGCCCGCAGCGACCTGCACGCGCAGCGCCGTGGCGGCGGGCCCGGGTCGATCCATCTGCATGCCCAACCAGCGCCAGCCAGCGAGCCCTGCGCCCACCGCTACAAGGACCAGGAGCGAGAGAGCCAGCAGCACCCCTGCTCCTGTGGCACCGCGCGCGCGGAGCCTAGACGTTGACCGCATCGATCAGTCTCCGTAGACGCTGCGCGTAATCATCACTGGGAAGGCTGCGTCCGTCGAGCACACTGATCGAACGTATGCCCCAGCGCACATTTGTCAGAAAGGCTTCGCGCACTCGTGTCAGCTCGAGCATCGGTACCGTGCGGATCTCGGCCGACAATCCGCTCTCGGGCGTCGCGGCCAGCGCCTCCAGCAGCCGTGCGCGCATCACGCCGGCCACTCCGCATCGATCCACGGGGGGCGTGAACAGTCCGTGCTCGTCGACGAGAAACACATTGGACATGCTGCCACCCGCCAGCTCTCCGCTGCTCGCGGCCATGAGTACCTCATCGAGCCAGGCGGGCTTGTCCAGCTGCGCCAGGACCTGCTCGAGGCGATTCAGATGCTTCAACCCCGCCAAGCGCGGATTGATGCCCAGCGTCACCGCCGACAGCCCCACGCGCAGCGGCGCCTGCTCGGCGCCGTCCTGCGACCACGCGTGACGGCTGACGATGCGCGTGGAGCGCTCCTCGCCCGAGGGTCGGTAGCCGCGGCGCGTCGCGGCGCCGCGGCTGACCAGGACCTTGACGATGCAGCGCGCCTGTCCCTGCGCAAGCTGCGCCACTTCCGCGGCGAGCGCGCTCTCCTGCTCGAAGTGCAGCTGCAGACGACGACAACCCTCGGCCAGTCGCCGCAGGTGACGCTCGAGCCAGCGCGGGCGGCCCTCGCAGCAGCTGATGGTCTCGAACAGGCCATCGCCATACTGCAGCGCGCGCTCGAGCGCGCTGACCTGCTCGCCCGGCTGCCCATTGATGAGGGTCGCGCTTGCTACGACACTCATACGGTGTCCGTCGCGGCCGGTGTCGCTGCCGGCGCGTCCAGCGCTGCCAGCAGCCCTCGCGCCTTGGCGCGCGTCTCGGCCAGTTCGCGCTCCCACTGCGAGTCGGCCACGATGCCGGCACCGGCGCGCAGCTCCAGCTGCCGCCCCGAGAGCTCGAAGCTGCGGATCAGAATGTTGAAATCCATCGAGCCGTCGTGATTGAGGTAACCGATGCCGCCGGTATAGGCGCCGCGAGCCTGCCCCTCGAGCTGCGCGATGATCTGCATGCAGCGAAATTTCGGACAGCCGGTGATGGTGCCGCCGGGGAACACGGCCCGCAGTACCTGCAGCGGCGAGACATCGGCGCGCAGCCGTCCGGTGACGCTCGAGACGATGTGATGCACGTGTGCGTAGCTTTCGGTGAACAGGATCTCGTCGGCGCGCACGCTGCCGGCCTCACAGATGCGTCCCAGGTCATTGCGCTCCAGATCCACCAGCATGACGTGCTCGGCGCGTTCCTTGGGGTTGGCGATGAGCGCGGCCAGCTCGCGCGCGTCCTCGCCCGGGCGGCGACTGCGCGGGCGCGTACCGGCGATCGGCCGGGTCTCGACGAGACGCCCCTGCGTACGCACCAGGCGCTCGGGTGAGGAACTCAGCAACTGCCAGCCGCGGTGCTGGGCGAACGCCGCGAACGGCGCCGGATTGGCGTATCGCAGGCGCTCGTAGAGCACGCTGCCAAGCAGCCCCGCCGCATCGACGCCGGACTGCGCGGCCGCCCCCACGCCCGCGTCCCCTACAGCCGTCTGATCGGCAAACACGCCGCGCCAGCAGCGCGCCAGGTTCGCCTGGTAGATATCACCGGCGCGGATATGCTCGAGCGCTCGCTCGACACTGCGCCGATAGCGCTCGGGCGCCTCCTCCGTAAGGCTCAGGGGCGGCAATGGCAGGCGCTGCAGCGCCGCCAGCGCTTCGCCAGCCGCGGGCAGGCGCGTCAGCCTCGCCGCGAGCCGCTCGAGCAGCTCCGGTCGGCCGGCCTCGGCCATGAGCCAGGCCTGAGCGCTGCCATGATCGAAGATCACGGCCGCGGGTATGCGCAGCGCCAGCGCCAGCGGTGCCGCATTGCCCGCGCCGGGCAGCTGCAGCTGCGGCTCGAACTGCGCTGCCATCTCGTAGCCGAGAAACAGCATCCAGCCGCCATGAAACGGGCCGGCCGACGCCGGCACCTCGCTTGCACCGGCCGTGCACAGCGCCGCAGCCTCGCGCTGCCAATGCATCTGCAGTGCCGGTACGAAACCGGGCTCCGCCTGCATGGGGTCGAGCCCCTCGCTGTGCAGCTGCCCGTCACGCTCCAGCCACAGGCTGGCCTGCGGATACGCCGCCAGAATGGAATGACGTCCGAGCGGGCCGGTGGCGCTGCTGTCGAGCAACACCGGAAAGTGCTGCGGATCGCCATAGGCCAGCAGCCGCAGCGCTTCGGCCGGCAGATCGACACGACGATACAGCGCCGTGCAGGCGCTCACGGGCTTGCCTGCCTTGCGCTAGCGCAGGCGGGAGAACACCAGGGTGCCGTTGGTGCCACCAAAGCCGAAGGAGTTCGACACGGCAACCTCGATGGGCAGCGAGCGGGCGCTGTTCGGCACATAGTCCAGATCGCAGTCGGGATCGGGGGTGGTGTAGTTGATGGTCGGAGGCGCCACCTGATCACGGATCGCCAGCACGCAGAATAGCGCCTCCACCACACCCGCCGCACCCAGCAGGTGTCCGGTCATCGATTTGGTCGAGCTGATCGCCAGAGTCTTCGCGCTGCTGCCGAAGGCACGCTTGATGGCCAGCGTCTCGGCGCGATCGCCCAGCGGCGTCGAAGTCGCATGCGCATTGAGATACTGCACCTGATCGGGGTTCAGCCGGGCATCGGCAAGCGCATTGCTCATGGCGAGCCGCGCCCCCTCGCCGTCTTCCGGCGGCGCGGTGATGTGGTGCGCATCACCGCTCATGCCGAAGCCGATCAACTCGGCGTAGATGCGTGCGCCGCGGGCGCGCGCATGTTCGTACTCCTCCAGCACCATCGCTCCGCCGCCATCGCCGAGCACGAAGCCATCGCGATCGCGGTCCCAGGGGCGGCTTGCGCCCTGCGGATCATCGTTACGCGCCGAGAGTGCCTTGGCCTGCGAAAATCCGCCCACGCCCGTAGGCGTCGTGGCCATCTCCGCGCCGCCTGCCAGGATCATATCGGCGTCGCCGTATTGGATGCAGCGAGCACCCAGCCCCAGCGCATGCGTGGAGGTCGTGCAGGCCGTCACGACGCCCAGGTTCGGGCCACGCAGCCCGAAGCGAATCGACAGATGCCCGGAGATCATGTTGATGATGGTGGAGGGCACGAAGAACGGCGAGATCTTGCGTGGATTGTTGCCCGAATCCGCATAGGCGGCATACGTCTGCTCGATCGTCCAGAGCCCGCCGATGCCGGCTCCGGTGACCACGCCGCAGCGATCGCGGTTCACCCGCTCGAAGTCCAGACCCGAATCCGCCACCGCCTGCACGCCCGCCGCAATACCGTAGTGCATGAACTCATCGACGCGGCGCGCTTCCTTGGCGGACATGTACTGCTCGACGCTGAAGCCGCGCACCGCGCCGCCGAAGCGGGTCGGATAAGCGGACACATCGAAGCGGGTGATGGGTCCGATGCCGCTCTCGCCGCGTAAAATCGCAGCCCACGCGTCGGCCACGGCGCTGCCCAGCGGGCACACCAACCCGAGACCGGTAATGACAACTCGGCGTCTGCTCATGATCCGAAAACTACTGGAAACGACAAAGGTGCGGCGTGAACGCCGCGCGTGCAGCGATCAAGACTTGTTGCGTCGCTCGCTGATGTAATCGATCGCCTGCTGCACGGTGGTGATCTTCTCGGCGTCCTCGTCCGGTATTTCGATCTCGAACTCCTCCTCGAGTGCCATCACCAGCTCGACGGTGTCCAGCGAGTCGGCCCCCAGGTCGTCGACGAACGAGGCGGTGTTGGTGACCTGCTCAGCCTTGACTCCCAGCTGCTCAGCCACGATCGCCTTCACCTGTTGTTCAACGGTGCTCATCTGTGATTTGTCCTCTATCGTGATGCCTATCCCACCCCGACGACCCGTCCCATCCGGGGCCGGTCCGCTCGGGCCGCGTATTGTAGGGGAACCCCTCCTGGGCCGCCACCAGGCATCCCAGGCGAGTGTTTGATTATTCAGGGACTTGCACCCTCTGCGTCGGCCTGCGACCCCGCCCGGCCTGGCCCATTTCCTGCGCCCCCGTAGCCTCAACCCATGTACATGCCACCATTCACATGCAGCGTCTGGCCCGTGATGTACGCGGCGCTCGGTGAGGCCAGAAAAAGCACCGCCTGGGCGACTTCCTCGACGGTGCCGAAGCGCCCCATCGGGATCTGCGCCAGGTAGGCGCTGCGCTGAGCGTCATTCAACGCAGCCGTCATATCCGTGTCGATGAATCCGGGGGCGACGGTGTTCACCGTGATATTGCGGGTGGCCACCTCGCGCGCCAGCGCTTTGCTGAAGCCCACCAATCCCGCCTTGGCCGCCGAATAATGCGCCTGCCCCGCATTGCCCACCGCCCCGACCACCGAGCCGATGCTGATGATGCGCCCCTGCCGTTCCCTCAGCATATGGCGCAGACAGCCCTTGGTCAGACGAAACACCGAGGAGAGGTTGACCGCCAGGGTCTGCTCCCAATCCTCGCTCTTCATGCGCAGGATCAGGGCATCACGCGCAATGCCGGCATTGTTCACCAGGATGGTAGGCAGGCTGCCCTCCAGCTCCTTCAACAGCGTCTCGGTGCTGGCCGCATCGGTCGCGTTCCAAACCGCGCCGCGACCGCGCACGGGCGTGGCTGCGAGTTGCTCAGCGATGCGCGCCGCACCCTCCGCGGAGGTTGCGGTGCCGATGACGCTCGCGCCCGCCGCGGCCAGCGCGAGCGCGATGGCGCGCCCGATGCCACGTGAGGCGCCCGTGACCAGTGCGGTCTGCCCTTCAAGCATGCAGGCCTCCCATTGCGGCCGATGGCGCGCCGACAACTTTTAGCGCTGCCTCGAGCGCGGCGGGATCCTCCAGCGCCAGACACTGCGCATCGCGCGCGATGCGACGGTTCAATCCGCTGAGCACGCGCCCCGGGCCGCATTCGATGAGCGTGCGGCTGCGTGCCAGCAGCGCCTGCACCGTCTGCGTCCAGCGCACCGGGGAGGCCAGCTGGCGCATCAGCGTGGCGCGGATGTCGTCCGGTGCGGCATGTGCCGCGCCATCCACCGCACTGATGTACTCGCACGCCGGAGTACGCACGTTGACCAACCGCAGCCGCTCGCCGAGCTGCGCGGCAGCGCCGGCGAGCAGGCTCGAGTGTGCCGGCACGCTGACTGGAAGGAGCAGCGCGCGGCGCGCACCGCGAGCAGTGGCGCGCTCGATGGCACGCTGCACGGCGCCTGTTTGGCCAGCGATGACCACCTGGCCCGGGGCATTGAAATTGACCGCCTCGACTACCTCGCCGTCGGCGGCCTCCCGACAGGCCTCCTCGACCTCCGGGTCGGACAGCCCGAGGATCGCCGCCATTGCGCCGCTGCCCGCAGGGCTCGCCTGCTGCATGAGCCGACCGCGCTGATGCACCAGAGCGACCGCAGCCGCAAACTCCAGCGCCCCGCCACACACGAGGGCCGTGAACTCCCCCAGGCTGTGACCGCTGACGACCGTGGGCGTCCCACCGCCTTGCTCGCGCCAGATGCGCCAGGTGGCAACCCCCGCCGCCAGCATGACCGGCTGGGTGATCTCGGTGGCGTTCAGGCGCTCCTCGGGCCCCTCCACGACCAATTGCCACAGGTCTTGGCCGACGATGGCCGACGCCTCGGCAAAGCACTGCCCGACTGCTGCAAAGCGGGACGCGAACGCCGCGAGCATGCCGCGCGATTGCGAGCCCTGGCCTGGGAATACGAGCGCGAAAGACATGGATTGAAGGGAATTTCCGTAAAGTGCCACTGGCGCGGCGGCGCGCGATTATAGCGGCATCTGCACCGGGCGGGCGGCAGTGCGCGGCAGGAAGGCACCGACCAGACCACCAAGCGCGCCGAACAGATGCGCATCGGCCACCAGCGGCAGACCATGCAGAAACAGGCTACCGCCCCCTTGCTGCTCATAAAGAATCTTCACGACCAGCAGCAGCAACAGCAGCGCCCCCATCTCTTCGCCGCGCCGGTACATCGAGCAGGCGCCGGCGGCGAGCACTCCGTGCAGCACTCCCGAAGCGCCCAGATACCACTGCACCGCCGGGCGCAGAAACCACAGACCCGCATCGATCATCAGCACGCTGAGCACGACAATCCACAGCCAGCGACGTGGGGAGAAGGCACGCGCAAACAACAACCACAGCAGGACCAGGCCCGCCACATTGAGCCCTGCGTGCCACCACCCCAGGTGCGCCAGGTGGGCGCTGAGCAGACGCCACCATTGGTGCGCGGCAAGCCCGGCGCGCTCGTAGCGCAGCGCCTGTACGCCAGCCTGCCCCGTGGCGGTGAGGCCCAGGATCAGCGCCACCACGCACAGCAGCGCAATGCCATAGCCGGCGTCGCAATTTGCCGACCGGAACCAAGCTGTGGACTGGCTGTCAGATCCGGGCACTTTCATTTGTTATCATCCGATGATCGACGGGTCGGAACGTTCGGCTCGATCTCAACATTCTGTCAATCAATACACCCACTCCATGAGCATCTTTGCCCCCCCGACAGTCCGTCGCAACCGCGGCTTCACGCTCATCGAGATCATGGTCGTGGTGGTCATCATCGGGTTGCTCGCCGCGGTCATCGTACCGCGCGTGGTCAACAACGTGGACAAGGCGCGTGTCGCCAAGGCCAAGCAGGACATCCAGGCGCTCGAGACGGCGCTGACGATGTACAAGCTCGACAACTACAGCTATCCGACTGCCGAAGAGGGACTGAAGGCGCTGGTGGAGAAGCCCGACGATCCCAACGTGCAGAATTGGCGCCCGGGCGGCTATCTCGAACATCTGCCGAATGATCCCTGGAATCATCCCTATCAGTACCAAGTGCCGGCGACGCATGGCGGTGATTACGATCTCTACTCGCTCGGTGCCGACGGGCAGCCAGGTGGCGACGGTGACAACGCCGATATCGGCAACTGGAACCTCGGCAACTGACCGGATCGCGGCGTGAGCCAGCCGAGCGCGCATCGGCAGCTCCCGCGCGGCCGCATCCGCGTCGCTCTGCACGCCACGCGCGGCTTCACGCTGCTGGAGCTGCTGGTGGTCATGGTGATCATCGGCATCGTCATCGCCGGCGCAATCCTCAGTCTCGGATCCACCGGCCGTGATCGCGGCCTCGAGCAGGAGCGCGATCGCCTGACCGCCCTGATCGGCTACGTGCGCGACCGCGGTGCCCTGATGACCACCGAGTACGGCATTCTCTGCGGCCAGCATGGTTACCGGTTCGTCTACTACGACAATCTCTCCATGCAATGGCTGCCCGAGACTCTCGATGACACGCTGCGCGAGCGACGCCTGCCGAGCGGGCTCGATCTGCACCTGATCATCGAGGGACGACCCATCGTGCTCGATGATGCGGCTCTGAAGATCTCCCAGGCGCCCGGCGCGCTCGCCGCGCTCGGCACCTCGACTGCTGCCGCAGCTGGCTCCGCACCGGGTTCCACGTCAGGTTTCACGACCGGCCTCGGCGGCGACAACTCCGCCGCTGCCGGCACGGGTGGTGATCCGAGCGTGCCCGCCGACGCACCGACCGTGCAGACCAATACGCCGCAGATACTGCTGCTCTCCAATGGCGACACCAATTCCTTTCAGTTGACCATCGAGCGACCTTCGTCCAAGCGCAGCGTCACCTTCAAGAGCGCCGCCGATGGCAGTATCAGCGCGAGCGACGTCATCGAGGCGCCCAAATGAGGCGTCGTGTGCCGCCGATACGTACGTTGCGCGGCTTTACGCTGCTCGAGGTACTCGTGGCGCTGGTCGTCGTGGCGCTCGGAATGAGCGCGCTGCTCGAGGTGCTCAATCAATCGGCCAACAACGTCATGGCCCTGCGCAACAAGACGGTCGCCGAATGGATCGCCATGAATCAGATCGCGCTGGCCCGTCTGAGCCTGACTGCACCACGCACCGGCACCACCCAGGGGGACGTACAGAACTGCGCGCATGGCAATTGGCACTGGCAGCAGCAGATCAGTGCAGTGGATGCCGTGCCCGGATTGCTGACCATCACCGTGCACGTACGGCGCACCGGAAGCGCGACGCCCAACCCGAACCAGAATCATCCCGCACAGCCTCCGGGCGCGACGCCTGGCGCCACCGGCCCACTGGGCGGCAACGTCACGCTTGGACCCACGGCGCAGCTCGGCACGGTGAGCTCCTTGAGCACCGCCGGCTGCGCCAGCTTCCGGGCGCCGGGCAGCTCGCTGGACGGCGGGAACGGCCCGGAGCTGGGCAGCATGCCCTCGCTGGGCGCCACATCGCTCGGCAGCAGTAGCACGGCTGCCAGCGTGGGTAGCAGCATCGGCGCGAGCATTGCCAATGCCGTCACCGGCTCGAGTGGCAATGCCGATGCCAGCGCTAGTCCCGGCGTGGGCGCCGGCGGCTCTGACAACGGCAACGGTAGTGATGCCCGCGGCACGAACAGCTGGCTAGTGACGGTCACAGGCTTTCGCGGTAACTCGCTGGGCGCCCCCGCCGGGGAGAGTCCCAGCTGGGTCAACATCACCGGCTTCCCCACCACCGGCAATGGTGCCAACCCCGCCACATCGGTGAGCCCGGGGCTGAACGAGGGCAGGCCGTGAGCATGCGGCGATCCATGCTTCCAGCCAGTCCCGCGCGTGGTTTCACACTGGTGGAGTTGTTGGTGGCGCTGCTGATCACCGCGATCATGTTCGCGATCGGGTACGGTGAGCTGAACCAGGCTCTCAAGAGTCGCCGCGAGCTCGATGAGCAGTCCGCTCGCCTGCTGGCGATCCAGCAGGCGATGCGCATCATCGAGCAGGATTTCGAGCTACTGCAGCCGCGCCCGGTACGCAATCAGCTCGGCGACGGCTGGCTGCCCGCGCTGACCACTACGGCTGCCACCGCCAACGGCACCACCATATTGAGTGGCAGCAGCAATCCTGCGCTGGGCTCGACCCTACCGCTGGTGACCTTCACAAAGGCTGGCTGGACCAATCCGGTAGGGCTGCAACGCAGTGAGCTACAGCGAGTCAGCTACACGGTGAGCAATGGAGCGCTGATCCGCCAATACACTGCGGTGCTGGATGCGACGCTGGATGATCCGTTGATCTCGCGTACGCTGCTCGATCACGTACAGGGCTTCAGCCTGCGCTTCATGGATGACGGCCACAACTGGCAGACACAGTGGCCGGCCGTCTCCAATGTAGCCGCGGGCGCCGGCTTCGTGAGCCAGGCAGGCACGGCGCAGGATCCGACGCTGCGCTCCCGTCCGATTGCCGTGGAAGTTACGCTGCAGCTGCAGGACTGGGGACTCATCGTGCGCGATATCGAGGTGGGCGGCTGATGCCGGCGCGACGCCTCGCCAGCTTGCGCACGCCGCGTGCACAACGGCCCGCTGCACAACGGGGGATCGCGCTCATCACCGCGATCGTGCTGGTGGCCATCGCCACCGTGCTGGCCACCAGCATCGGCTTCGCGGCCGTGATGGCCGCGCGACGAGCCAGCGCCACCTTCGGCGCTGACCAGGCGCTGCTGGCCGCCGAGGGGGCTGAGGACATGGCCGGCTACGTGCTCTGGCAATCCGGCGCCATCACCGGCAATGGCGATTGGCCCGGTCAGGTCTGGGCACAACCCTACGGACCCTACCCGCTGGCGCCGGACGTGACGCTACAGTTCGCGCAGATCGACGACGAGCAGGGCAAGTTCAACCTCAACGATCTCGCCGCCGGTGGCAAAACGGACGGCGAGGCGGTACAGGAGTTTCGGCGCCTGCTGCAGCTCGTCGGCCTCGAGCCCAAGTGGGCCTCGCTGATGGCCGACTGGATCGACGGCGACAACATGCCCAACGATCCCGACGGCGCCGAGGACAGTGTGTACCTTGGGCAGACCCCGCCCTACCGCCCGCCCAACATGCCGGTCACCAGTATCTCGGAGCTCATGGCGTTGCCGGGCTTCGGGCGTGATCGCTACAACCGCATCGCGCCCTACATCAGCGCACTGCCGCCGCCCACGAAGATCAATCTGTGCACCGCTGCGGGTGTGGTGCTCGATGCGCTCAGCGGCAAGGATGAATACGGCACCGCAAGCAGCACGCTGTCGGAACTGCGCTCGCAGGGGGACTGCCACCCAAGCATCACGGAATTCAACACCAGCCTTTCTCCAAAGCAGATTTCGACGCTTGCACCGCGTATCGGCATGACTTCCAGTTACTTCCGCCTGCGCACTTTCATCACTATTGGCAGTGCACGGTTCAGCTTGTACAGTCTGCTGTACGTCGAAAACGGCGGACATGTTCGCCCCATCATCAGAACCTTCGGTACCGAATAAGCCATGGCAGATTGGTTCGTTCTGCGTCTGCCGCACGGGCAGACGGAGCGTGTGAGCTGGATGCCCGCGGATGCGCGCGGTCAGCCACTCGGCGCCCCGCAGTTCGGCAGTCTGCTGCAAGCAGCCGGCGCGGCCGGCGTTCGACACGTGGCGGCGATCGTACCCAGCAGCGATGTGCTGTTCACCGAGGTGGAGCTACCCGTCAAGAGCGGCGTGCGCGTGCAGCAGGTCGTGCCCTTCGCGCTCGAGGAGCAACTGGCCGCGGACATCGAGACGCTGCACTTCGCCGCGGGTGCCCGCGATGAGACCACCGGACGCACCTCTGTCGCCGTCGTCACGCGTGCGCTGATGGATCAATGGCTCGGCGAGCTTGGCGGTGCCGGCCTCACGCCCGAGGTGCTGTGCACCGAGGCGAGCCTGCTGCCTAACAATCCGGGCCATGTCGTGGTCATGCTCGAGGGCGACACGTTGTGCGTACGGCGCGCGGGCCAGAGCGCCCAGGCGCTGCCGGCGCTGGATATCGGCGCGGCACTGCAGGCGCTGCTGGGACAGACGCTCGCGTCCGACGATTTGATCTTTTACGTCTCGCCCGAAGACTGGCAGCGCCGTTCCGCCGAAGTCGAGGCGCTGCGCCTGCAGTGCGCGAGCCTGAAGGTGCAGCTGTTGAATTTCGGCCCGCTGCCGCTGCTAAGCCCGCAGCTCGCCGCCGGGGGCCCGCATCTGAACCTGCTGACGGGTGACTACGCGCCCAGGCGCACGCTCGGCGCCGGCCTGCGTCGCTGGCGTTTGGCCGCCTCGCTTGCGGCGGCGCTGCTGGCGGTCCATCTGCTCGGCCTCGCCTTGCAGCTGCACCAGCAGCATCGCGCCGAACAGACGCTCACTGCGGCCATCGGGCAGATTGCGGGCCATTTACTGCCCGCAGGCGTAGACCCCAGCGACGTGCGTCCGCGCCTCGAGCGCGCGTTGCTCGCCCGCTCTGGCGCCGCCGGCGGGCTGATGCCCGCATTGGCCACGCTCGCGGGAGCTGTACAGAATGTCGATGGCACCTCGGTCGAAACACTCAGCTTCCAGAACGACGCGCTCGATATGAAGCTGCGTGCACCGAACGCCGAGAAGCTCGAGCAGGTGGATCAATCCCTGCGCGGCAACGGCTGGAAGGCCGAGCTGACCTCCGGCAGCACCCAGGGCAACGGCTACGAGGGCCACATCCATGCGAGTGCACCCGGCGCCACCGGAGCCACTCCATGATCAACCTCTCATCGCTCTCGCGGCTCGGTGAGCGCGAGCGGCGTATCGTCCTCCTCGGCGGCGCCGTCGCGATCGTGCTGCTGATTCTGGTCGTGCTGCTGCCGTTGCAGCAGAGTGTCAGCGCCGGGGCGCAGCGCATCGAGCGCGAGCGAAATGATCTGAGCTGGCTGCAGTCGGTCGCCCCGCAGCTCGGCAGCCTCGCACTCACCGCGCCCGCGCCCCTGCATGAGTCGCTGGTCGCACTCGCCGATCGCACCGCGCGCGATGGCGGCATCGGCAAGTCACTGGTGGGCAGTCAGCCCGGGGGCGACGGCGGACTCAACGTGCACTTCGAGCAGGTGCCTTTCGATGCGCTGGTGAGCTGGCTCTCACAGCTTGGCGATCGCTATGGCGTGCATGCGGATTCGGCCACCATCGAGGCGTCCTCCATGCCGGGTGTAGTCAACGCGACCCTGGTACTGCGATCGCGCTGATGTCTACCGCGCGCGCGTTGTTGCTCGCCGCTCTCGTGTTTCTCGTCACGCTGCTGGCACGGTTGCCGGCACGGCTGCTGCTGCCGCTGCTGCCGGCGGGTACGAGTTGTCAGGCGCCGACCGGAACCGTCTGGCACGGTGCCTGTGGGGAGCTGCACGTGCCGCGACTCTCGTTGATGGCGGTCAGCTGGACGGTTCATCCGGCCGCGCTGCTGAGGTTGCAGCTCGCAGCGGATGTGGCCAGCGACGATCCGCGTGCCGTGGCGCGCGCAGCCGTGGTGCTCTCGCACGGTGCGCGCCTGCAGCTGCGCGCCGTCAACGCGCAATTGCCTCTGCAGAATGGGCTGCCCGGCGTGTTTCCAAGCGGCCTGTCGGGCCAGCTGCAGGTAGTCATCGATGCCGCCACGCTTCAGCGCGGCCAGCTGCTCGCGCTGCAAGGCTCGGTGCGCGTCCTGCAGTTGCGCAGCGAGAGCCAGGCCGCGGATCTTGGCAGTTTCGAGCTGCTGTTTCCCGCGGCGCCTGAGGGCGCACCCATCGATGGGCAGCTGCACGATCTGGGCGGCCCACTCGCCGTCAGCGGCGAGCTGCGCCTGATGCGTGAGGGCGGCTACGATCTATCGGGGTATGTCGCTGCGCGCCCGCAGGCGAGCGCCGATGTGGTGCAGGCGCTGCAGCTGCTCGGCCCACCCGATGCGCAGGGCCGGCGCATGTTCTCCCTCGCCGGCTCGCTCTGACTTCTCCGACTCGCTCTCTCTGGCTTGCCGCCGCTGCACGGTCAGCGCATGGCACCGCTGCGCGCCTGAGTTTCCGCGTGCGGCTGTGCGCTCGTCCTACAGCGGCACTGGTGAGCGGCCGCTCAAGCCGCGCAAGCGGCGCGATAGGCTGTAGACACCCGCTGGATACGGAGTTCGCCATGAAGACATTCGCATCGCTGATCCTGGCAAGCACGCTGCTGCTGGCTGGCTGCATCAGCAGCAGCAATCCGCCGCCGCCCCAGAACGCCACGATCGTGGTGCCCCCGAGCAATCATACGACCGTCGTTTGCCAGGACGGCTCGCGGCCTCCCTGCAATTGATCGGAGCGGGCGCGCACGGCGACATGGGCCGCAGAGCCCGCGCGGTGCGCGCTCGGCGGCGACGCTCGCAGCTGGCCCTGGGCACGCCGCAATCGCGGCAGTTGGCGCCACAACTGCCACGCAAAGACGACCCCGCGCACGTGGACTGGCAGACCGCCCGCCCGCAGCGCCTCGGCGGCCCAGCTGTTACACGTGTGCAGGCCCGAGTAGCGCGGCTGAGCCGCCAAATAGACGCTGCCAGCATACGGTCCGGGCTGCACGCGCACCGGCAGGCCATGTGCGCGGGCCAGTGTTTGCCAGATGAACGCCTGTACCGCCTGCATCTGCCGCGGCGCGAGCGGCAGTACGCGCACGGCGCGCGCACCGAAGGCTTGCCGCGGGGTGTCGGACAGTCCGGTCAGCAGTATGAGCGCAGGCCCGGGGCGCAGCGCAGCCAACAGCGCATCCAGGCGCTTGCTGCGCGCCGTCAGATAGCGGCGATCGCCGAATCCAAACAGCAGATAGCGGGCCTGCGGCAGCTGCGCGCGCACGATTCGCAGCTGCGGATCGAGCGCCTTCACAGCGACGCCGATATCGATATGCCAACCGCGTTTGACGATGAAGAGCTGCTCGCTGCCGCCCAGTGGGGGCGGATCGCGCGTCGCGGGCATACCCGCGCAGCCGGCTGCCGCACACAGCAAGACGGACGCGAGAGCGCCGCATGCCCAGCGTGCTGCTACCGCGTCACGCCGCATCGAGCTCGCGGAACGCGCCGAGCAGAGGGAAGTACAGCGCCAGGCGCAGCGGCTCTGGGCCCAGCGCGCGCGCCAGCGCGCCATAGCGCCGCAGCTGCGGACCGTGACGCTGCACTTCGGCCTGCAGAAACTGCTCCACCGAGCCGCCCTGGTGGCTGCTGGTCTTGAAATCCACGATCCAGCGCCGGCCCTCGGTGTCGAGCAGCATGCGATCGAACACTACGTTCACCACGCGTCCCTCGTGCAGGCCTGTCAGCCGCCATTCGCTGCGCGCCTCGCGATGTGCATCGGATAGCAGCCAACGACCGCGCGGATCGGCGAGCGTGCGTTGCAGTGCCTGCTCGATACGCGCCGCCGCCGCGGGCAGCGCGCCGTCGGCAACGCCAAGCTCGGCGAGCCAGCGCGCATAGTGCGCCTGCGATCGCGCTCCTGATGCGCTCACTGCCGCGGACGATGTACCCGCGAGCGCCAGCCGGTGCAGCTCGGCGTGCACGATGGTACCCACCGCGCGCGCGGTCAGTCCGACCCAGCGGTACTCCGGCACGAGGCCCGGGGCACCAGCCGGCAGCGACAAGCGCCGCGGCTCGGGAGCGGGCGGCGGTGCCGGCAGCAGCCAGGAGACGGGCAGCCGCCACAATGACGCTGCCGCTGCCGGTGCGCGTGTAGTCGAGCCGGCCGCCGGCGATAGCGCCGTGAACTGTGCGCCCAGCGCCGGCCACAGATCATGCAGCGCCGAGCCCGCCAATGGCCGGGCCGTGCCGTCTGCGCCGATGGGTATGGCGCCGAGCAGGTGCAGTTGCCGCCGCGCCCGCGTGGCGGCGACATACAGCAAGCGCACGCGTTCGAGGCGGCGGCGTTCGCGGCGCAGGCGCTTGATGTACGTGGCCAGCGAGGCTGGCGCATCCTGAGCGCCGGCGCGGATCGGTGAGAGCAACAGCTCGGTGCCGCCGCTCGGGCGTGGCAATTCCAGCCAATGCAGCAGCGGATCGGTATCGCGCGCCGAACAGCGTCCCAGGCCGGGCAGAATGACGACGTCCCACTCCAGGCCCTTGGCGGCGTGCATGGTCATGATCTCGATGGCGTCGACCTGGGGCGGCTCGGCGGAATACAGCGCCTCGAGCAGTTCCGGCTCGAGTGCCTCACCCACGAGCGCATCGGGCTGCTCGTGCTGCGCCAACGCGTCGAGAAACCGGCGCGCGTCGAGCCGCTCGCCCTCGCTGCGATGGATGGCCGGACCGCCCAGGCGCAGCCAGCAATGCTCCACCCGCTGCCAGAGCGGCAGCGCACGCTCGGCCCCGAGCAGGGCCGGCCAAAGCGCCCCATGTACTCTGCTCAGCGCCGCGTTGTCGGCGCTGCACAGCTGCAATGTCTGGAAGTGATCGACCTGTACAGCGGCGCAGAAGCTCTCCAGTTCGGCGAGCGTGAGACCACACCAGGGGGCGCGCAGCAGCGCTAGCCAGGCGCTGCGATCGGCACGGTGCTGCAGAGCGCGCGTCAGTGCCGTGAGATCGCGGATCACGGCACGCTCGCGCAGCGGCTCGAGGTCCACGCCGTGCAGCGGCAGCTGCGCCTCGCGCAGCACGGCAGCGATGCGGGTGGCGTGCTCGCGATTGGCGACCAGCACCACGATCGAACAGTGCGCAGAGCGCTCGCGCGCGCTGCGCACGATCTGCAGCACGCCGAGCGCCTCGGCCTGGCGGTCCCCGACCTGAAAGCGATGCAGTGTCACCGGCTGCTCTTCGGGCGCGAGGGTGTCGGGGCGAGCGGCCACGGAGGCCAGATAGGCAATCGCAGCCGTGCGCGGATCATCGCGTGGTGGGAAGAGCTGCGCGAAGCGCGTGTTGATCCAATCGAGCAGTGCAGCCTGGGTGCGGAAGTTACGGCGCAATGCCAGCGGCCGCAGCGACAGCGGTCCGACGCCGTGCGCCCGTGCACGCAGAAACAGCCCGACCTCCGCCTCGCGAAACTGGTAGATCGATTGCATGGGATCGCCGACCAGGAAGAGCGAGCGGCCATCCTGCGGCTCCCATCCGACCGTGAGCGCCTGCAACAGTCGGAATTGCTCGAACGAGGTGTCCTGGAACTCATCCACCAGGATGTGCCGCAGGCGGGTGCCGAGTCGCAGCGCCAGATCCGTGGGCGCGCCCTGCTCGGCGAGACTCTCGCGCGCGGCGCCGGCGATATAGGCATAGTCGACGCGTCCGCTCTCGGCGAACACCAACTGCAGCTCCGCGGCCGCGCGCATGAGCAGCTGCGCCAGCGCCGTCAGTGCGCCCTCCTCTTCGGTCGTGAGCCGCTCATCGGGCAGCGCGCAGAGCGTGCGCAGCGTCGACTCGAGGCCCGCATCCGCCATCGCCTGGATCCACACCGCGGCACGCTCCCTCGCCGCTCGGTCGCCGCGTTCGAAGCCGTCCGCCGAGGTGAGCCGTTGCCGCCAGCCCGCGCTCGTGAGCGCCAGGCGCCCGAGCCGACGCCAGTGCGGGAGGCTCGCGCTGTTCGCGGTGAGCCGGGGCCGATCCTGCGGGCAAGCACGCTGCACATATGCGAGCAGGGCCTCACCCTCCAGGCGCAGCGACTCGGGCACCGTCTGGCAGGCGATCGCCAGCTCGGCGGTGAGCAGCGATTGCAGGCTCTCGTGTACGCGCTCGACCAGGCCGCTGCCGCTCGCCTCCAGCATGCGCGGCAGCCAGTGCGAACGATGGCGCAGCATGTCGGTCAACAAGCGCTGCAGGCGCTGCCAGCTGTTGTCCAGCCGTTCGAACAGCAGCTGCGCCGCCGGACGGCTCGCCGGCTCGAGCCAGGCCGCCTCCAGCGTGCGCACTGCGGCGCGCTGGTACAACGCGTTGGGATGACGCGCCAGCGTCAGGCCGGGCGCTGCGCGCGCCGACACCGGCAGCATGCGCGCCAGGCGATTGTTCAATGCATCGATCGTTTCGACGCGCAGCCGCGCGGGATTGCGCAGCAGCTCCCAGCCGCACTGTCGATCGCGCTGCCAGGCCCGCTGCAGCAGCGCAGCCGTCAGGCCCGAAGGGACCTGTCCGCCCTCAGCGGCCTGCAGCGCCATGAGAATGCGCTGGCGCATCTCGGCCGCTGCCTTGCGCGTGAAGGTGATGGCAAGGATCTCCTCGGGGCAGTCGACGTCGGCGAGCAGCGTCAGAAAGCGCGCGGTCAGCACCGTCGTCTTGCCCGATCCTGCCGGCGCCTGCAGCAGCAGCGACTCCTGCGCGATAAGCGCGGCGCTGCGCGCTGCCGCATCCTCGGCCAGCAGCACCGTTGCAGCCGCTTCCTGCCCTGGCGGGGCGCCCGGCCTGTCATTCATCGCCGAAGTCCTCAGCGCCGAAGTCGCCGAAGTCATCAGGCCCGGTAGACTCGACGGAATCGCCGGACTCGCCGGCCGTCGATGCGCCCTCCCGCTGTGTTTCAGCCTGTGCGCGCACGGCTTCGAGCTGCACGGTATCGATCCGGCAGAGCATCTGCAGATGACAGCGCTCGCAGGCGCGCGGCTGCGGGTCGACGGCGGCGTGCCCTTGGACGAATTCCTGCACCAGGGCGCCGAGCCGCCGCCGCCACTGCGCCTGCAAGCTTGACCAATCGAGCGCCGCAGGCAAGGCGGCCAGCCTCGGCAGGCGCCCCGCGCGATCGGCCACGCCGCGCACGCTGATTTTGGGGCCACCGAAGTACACCATCGCCACCGCGGCCACCTCATGACCGAGCGCCAGGGCGTAGGCCGCCAGTTGCGGCTGCGTGGGCCGCTCGCCGTAGGCGTCGAAGGGCTGGGGTTTGCCGCTCTTGTAGTCGATGACCAGCAATCGGCCGTCCGGCAGTCGATCGACCCGGTCCACACGCAGCGACAGTGGGTGATCGGCCAGCACCAACTGTGCAGGCGACTCCAGTGCGGTGGCCGAAAAGGCCGCGCGCGTGCGCTCCCACTCGATCAGCCGCAGCAGCATTGCGCCCGTGCGCTCGCGTTCGCGCTCCAGCAGCAGCGCGCTCAGCGGCCCCACCTCGCCGCGGACGATCTCCTGGACTGCCTGCGTCGCGCAGCGTGCGACCAGATCTGCCATGGCGGAGGTGGCCGCTTCCGCCTGCAGCGCCTCTGAGATGCGAAGCTCGCTCCAGAACAACTGCAGCGCGCGATGCAGGATGCGACCACGCTCGCGGGCAGCGACGCCGAGTTCGGCAGCATCCAACTCGCGCGCGCCCAGGCGCAGCTCCGCATAGCCGCGGAACGGACAGAGCGACTGCAGCTCCAGCAACCGAGCGCCCCCGCGCAGCGTCCTGCCGCGTGTCCAGGGAGCACCGCGTGGCTCGAGCCACGACTGCAGAGGCACGCGCAGGCTCGCGAGCCAATCGGTCAGCTCGAAACGCGCCGCCGGCGTGGCGGGGGGCAGCCCTCGCAGCAGCGCGCTCGCCTCGGCGGGCACGTCCTCCTCGGCGGCGGCCCAGCTGAGCACGCAGGCGCCAGCGCGTCGACTCCAGAGCGCCTGCAGGTGCCGGGCCTCTGCAAGCTTCCGAGCGGGCGTGCTGCCGGGCAGCTCGGCCAGGCGCGTAAGGCTGGCGGGCAGCAGCGGATCAGTCTGTGCAGGCCCGGGCCAGGCATCGGCCGACAGGCCGGCAACCCAGATACCGTCGTAGCGCACGATGGGATCCTCGAGGCTGGCGGTGACCGTGACCGCCACGTCGTCGCTGGCCGGCTCGAAATGCTCGCCCCGGGCGAGCTCCTGCAGCAGCTCCACAGCCTGTGCGAGTGACAGCCGCCGCGTTGGCGGATCCAGCGCCGCCAACTCTCCGAGCAGCACATCGAAGCGCAGGCGTATCTGCTGCTCCTCGCTGCCCAGGTCCTCGCCTGGCCAGCCACAGTTCTCCAACCACTGCGCAAAGCACTCGGCCCAACTACCCGCGATCGGCTCTGGCGGCACCCGTAGCGCGTCCTGCAGCGCCTGGGCCAGCGCCGCACTTTCGGCGCCCGCCTGCGCGCCAATCGCTTCGCTCTGCTGCACCAGTCTCTCGAGCGTGGGCGGGTCGAGGCCGTGCTCGCGCAGCCACAGCTCCAGCCGCAGCCGCGCAGGCAGATCGCAGCCCGCCAGGTACGACGAGCGCAACACCGTGCCCAGTCGCTCGACGCCGACGTGCCCGGCGGCGAGCGCGATCAGATCGAGCGCCGTGGCCACCAGCGGGTGCTCAGCCAGGGCGCGGCCGCCTTCGATGACATACGCGGCGCGCTCGCCAACCTCGCTACCGAGCAGACGCCGCGGATCGAGCCGCTGCGAAAGGGCACGCAGCCAGTAGTGCCGCTGCTGTCCCAGCCGCGGCACGATGAGCAGCAGTCGGGCACTCGGATCCTGACTCAGCCGCTCGGCGCACCAGTCTGCCGCCGCCTGTGCCTCCGCCGCGCAGCTGGCGTGCGCACTGACCTGCGCTTCGGCGGCCGGCCAGCCGAAGGCGTCCGAGTCCAGAACGACGGCTCCGTGCTGCTCGAGCCAGCGACGCCGCGCGGCGCCGAGGTGCGCAAACCCGACCAGCATCAACTGCGCGGAGGGGCGCAGCCAAGTACGACATTCCAGCCACGAGTCGCTGCCGAGCGCATCGAGCTCGCGGCAGCCACGTCGATAGGCGTCCCGCGCATCGAACAACAAGGCAGCTTCCGGCGAGGCGCTCGGATCCAGTGTCAGCCCCTCCTCGTCCAGCAAGGCGCTGGCACGGCGCACCGGATCGATGAGCCGCTCGGGGGCGAGTATCTGCAGCGGGGCGCAGGAGCGCAGCACGGCGTCGCGCCACAGCTGCCATTGCGCCGCCGCGCTCAGGCGCCGCGGCAGCGATTCGCCACGCGAGCGGGCCTGCTCGAGCTCGCGCTCGACCCAGGCACCCCAGGGAAGAATGTCAGGGCTCGGCCAGAGCGTCCGTCCTTGCGCCAGCATCGCTGCGCTGTGGGCCAGGCGCAGGGCCGCGGCGCGCTGCCGGCTCGGCGTGACGAGCGTGCCGGCAGCCGTCAGGTGCGCGAGGAGCGCTACCGGAAGTTCAAGCAATTCTGTGTGTTAAGAATGATTTTAAAACTATTACTTAAAGCGGCTCTGTGCATCCACGACGCGCCCGCCGCCAACACTCGCCGTCTGCGATGAGGGCGTTGCAACCTGCGCCGCTGCCGCGCCCGATGCATAGGTGTGCAGCAGCTCTTCGATGCGCCCGAAGACGGTGCGCAGTGTGGCGGCATCCGGCAGTGTCGTGACACGAAAATGGTTGCGGTACGGGACGTTGAAACTGACGCCCGGGGCGACCAGCACGTGCTTTTGCTCGAGCAAATCGAGCGCGAACTGCTGATCATCGAACTGCGGCAGACGCTGGGGGTCGACGCCGATGAAGGCATACATCGCACCGGTCGGTGCGCGCAGCTGCAGGTACTGGCTGCTCGCCACCGCCTCGATGACGGTGCGGCGCGACTCGTACAGGCGCCCCCCCGGACTGACCAGGTCGCGGATGCTCTGATAGCCACCGAGCGCAGTCTGCACCGCCCATTGCGCCGGGACATTGCTGCACAGGCGCAGCGAACTCAGCAGCTCCAGTGCCGAGAGGTAGTCGCCGGCATCGCGCACGCGGCCCGAGAAGGCCGCCCAGCCGACGCGATAGCCGCAGGCGCGGTAGATCTTCGACAGGCCCGACAGCGTGCAACAGAGCGTATCGCGCACCAGCGGCGCCATCGGCACCGACTGCGCATCGTCGTAGACCATCTGGTCATAGATCTCGTCGCTGAACACCACGAGTTTGCGCCGCTCGGCCAGGCGCGCCAGCTGTTCGAGCACCGCGCGCGGGTAGCTGGCGCCGGTGGGATTGTTCGGGTTGATGATGACGATGGCACGCGTGCGGCGCGTGATCAGCCGCTCGAGCTCTTCGGGATCAGGGACGAAATGGTTCTCGGGACGGCAGGGATAGTGCACGGCCCGCCCGCCGTTGAGGTTCACGGCCGCGGTCCACAGCGGATAGTCAGGGCTCGGTACCAGTACCTCATCGCCCTGGTTGAGCAGCGCGCGCAGCACCAGGTCAATCAGCTCGCTGACCCCGTTGCCAATGAACACCTCCTCGGCGCTCATGCCGGTGACGCCACGAGCCTGCTGCTGCATGACCACGGCCTCGCGCGCCGGGAAGATGCCCTTCTGGTGGCAGTATCCCTCGCTGTCCGACATGTTCTCGATCATCGCCAGCCGCATCGTCTCCGGCGTGCGAAACCCGAACAGGCGTGGGTTACCGATGTTCAGCGAGACGATCTCGTAGCCCTGCCGCTCGAGCTCATGCGCGCGGCGCGCCAGCCGCCCGCGGATCTCGTAGCGCACGTTCTTTAGCGAATCGCTGGGCCGAAAGCCCGAAGACGCGGTGTCGTTGGTCATGACGCCAAAGGGTACTCCGGGGCAAGTCGGGGTGCACCCTCCGCGCGTCACATCCCTCAAGCAGCCCTGGGGAAACAGGTCGCTCGTTACGGATCGTCAACGCCAGGCGCGCATGAGTCACTCGGAGAATCACGTCTGACGTGATTCTCCGAGTGACCCATACGCACCTCCCGGTGGATATCTGTAACGCGCAGCCCGTTTCGTCTAGAGCTGCTTCAGGACGTGTTCCGCCGAGGACACCTCGAACTTGCCCGGTGCCTCGATGTTGGCCTGCTTGACGACCCCATCATCCACCAGCAGCGAGAAGCGCTGGCTGCGCTTGCCCATGCCGAAGCCCTGGGCATCCAGCTCCAGGCCGAGCGAACGGGCGTACTCACCGTTGCCATCGGCCAGCATCAGCACTTTGCCGGCGCAGTTGGACGCCTTGCCCCAGGCATTCATGACGAACACATCGTTGACGGCCATGCAGGCGATGGTGTCCACGCCCTTGCCGCGCAGCTGATCGGCCATACCCACATACCCGGGCAGGTGCTTAGCGTCGCACGTGGGCGTGAAGGCGCCCGGCACGGAGAACAGCACCACGCGCTTGCCCTTGAACAGCTCATCGGTACTCAGGTCCTTCGGCCCGCTCTCGCCCATGACCTTGAACTTGCCCTGCGGCATGCGATCACCAACCTTGATGCTCATGGCTCGATCTCCTGGGATGTGAAGGCAACTACGGGTGCAAAGATGGATGCCGTGGGCCCGGGCGGGCTAGCAGCGCCCGCCGCTCAGCCCCCCGGCGGCCGCCGACGCCGGGGTCGCGCAGGGGAAGCCTGATGCACGCGAGCGGGCGCGGCCATGCGGGCGGCAGCGCGCGTGGCAACGCGGCGCCGTGGCGGTTGGAGCGCGCGCGAGCCGCGCAGCGGCACCGCGCGAAACTGCATGCGACCCTGCGCATCGCGTCCAACCTGGTATTCCATCAGCTGGCGAATCTCATTGTCCGCATCCAGCAGTGCCACTCTCGCGCGCATCGATTCGATGTCCGCCGGCAGCACGCTCGTGCGCGCTACGATGATGACCGCGTCCCCGGGTTGGCAGGTGCGCGCCGCAGCCCCATTGAGCACGCAGCAGCGCGAGCCGCGTTCGCCCCAGATAACATAGGTGCTGATGCGCGCCCCGGAGTTCTTGTTCCAGATCTCGACGAACTCCAGCGGCACGATGCCTACCGCCTCGCAGTGTTCAGGATCCAGGGTGACCGATCCCTGGTAGTCCAGGTCGGCGTCCGTGACGCGGATGTCGTGCAGCTTGGCGCGGATGACGGCGATGGCGCCCGGTGGCGGTTGGCTCATGAGTAAAAGGTTACCAAAACACGAAGGGCCGGTTTGCCCGGCCCCTCGTGGCAGCGCTTGAGGGCTGCGAATCAGGCAGCGCTGTGGTTCTCGGAGTGCAGCACCCACAGCTTGCCGAGCTGCGCGTAGCCCTCGTTGCTCGAGCTGGCTACCTTATCGAAGCTGCGATGCGCTGCGGCCGCGTCGTGTGCACGCAGCTGCGCAATGCCGAGCAGCAGGGTCGCCTGCTCCGGACGCTTCAGGTTCCCCTTGGCGATACCCGCCTGGATGGCGCTCACGGCCTTGTCCGCCTGCCCATAGCTCAGATAGGCGGCGCCGACCCCCACCAGCTGATCGCCGCTCGGGGCAGCCTGCGCCTTGCTCTCCTGGGCACTCAGCGAGCTCTGATCGGCCTGCGCCTTGCCCATCGCGGTCATCAGCAGGTGCTGGTAGCGCATCACGTCGCGTTGCTCGGTGAATACATTCTGCGCGAAACCCTTCTGCAGCACCGCGACCGTCTCGCCCGGATAGCCGGCATCGTAGGCCAGCTCGGCCATCTCGCCGAATTGCTGCGGGGTCTTGAGCACACCGACGTCGAACATCAGGCGGTAGATGTCGAGCTGCAGATGTGAGTCGTTGACGTTCATCTTGATCAGCGGCTGCAGCGCATTCAGCCAGTAATCGGGCTTGGGATAGAGCGTAACCAGCTTGTCGATGACCTTGCTGGCATCGGCCTGATCATTGGCCTTGCTATAGGCATCCCACTGGAACTGCAGGTATTTCTCCTGTGGTTTGCTGCCTTCCTTATCGATGAGCTGCTGGATCGTGTTGGCCGCCGCCTTGTACTGCATGAGCGAATTCTGCGCGACCGCCATGGTCAAGTAGACGCTGTTGTCGGCAACGCCGAGCTTGATGGCACTCTGGGCGGCCTCGATCGCCTTCTGGTTCTGGTGCGTCTGCCCGTAGATGCCCACCGCCGCCGCCATGAACTGCTTGCGCTGCGCTGCAGAGGCGTACTGGGACTCCGCCGCCGCCTGCAGCGCCGTGGCCGCATGGGGGTAATCCTTGGTATTGAGGTAGGCGACCGCCAGCCAAGAATTCATCAGGAACTCATCGTACGGCGTCTTGGTGCACTTCTGCGCCTCCGCCTCCTGGAGCTTCTGCAGGTCCACGGTCCAGTTCTGCGCCTTCTGTGCATCCTGGGCCGCCTTCAGTGGCTTCAGCAGGCAGCTGCTGATGCTGGGGCCCTTGGCCTTCTCCGCGGCCTGTGCGATACCGCCCAGCGACAGCCCTGCGACGGCCGCCACCAATCCGATCACTGCGACATAGTTCCGACGATTCATGTCATACCCCAAAAGCGCCGTTCGCGACGGTGCCCCTTTATCTGCCTGATCCCTACCATCGCCGATGCTGCCGCGGATACGTCAGCACCAACTGACCTCAATTCCTGTGGGCCGATTCCGGCCCCTCCATCGTCACGACGGGCCCGCACCCTTCCGGGGCAGGCCCGCTGTGATTGGAAGCCACAACCTGGCGCTGCGGCGCCGCAACTTCAGAACTGAATGAACTGCGACGTGTTGACGAAACCGATTTTCTCCAGATGATTGCGCTGCGCCGACGCCAGCACCTGCGCGACGACGTCGTACTTCGCATGCCCGTCGGGCGAAAGGTGCAGCTCAGGTTGCGGATTCTCCGCTGCTGCCTGTTTGAACTGTGCATCCAGATCCGCATAGCTCTTGACCGGCGTGCCATTCCAGGCGATGGCGCCGTCGATGTAGATATCGAGGTTGATGACCTCGGGCTGCGTCGGCGGCGGCGGCTGGTTCTGATTCGGCGGCGGCATGTCGAGTTTCACCGCATGCGTCATGCGCGGCAGAGTCACGATCAGCGTGACCAGCAACACCAGCATGATGTCGATGAGCGGCGTGGTGTTGATGTCACACATCGCGCTGCCTTCACCGCCCGATCCCACACTCATGGACATAAAGTTCTAACTCCTGCGCAATACCGTCGAATTCGGTCGATCAGAAGCCGCTTAGATTCAGGCCCGCCGTGCTCGGCAGCTCGGGGTAGGTGATGAAGCCTACTTTCACCAAGCCCCCACGATTAATCGCCGCGATGACCTTGCCCACATTCTGATAGTCGGTGTTCTTGTCAGCCCGGATGTGGATCTCCGGCTGCGGCACCTTGACTGCCTCCTTCTCGACCTGCAGGACCAGTGCCGTCATGTTCGGCACCTTGAGCTGGCCCCAATAAACATCACCTGCCTCATCGATATAGACATTGATGTTCTCGGGCTTGGTCTGCGTCGGAATGTTGGTCGCAGTCGGCACCGTGATCTTCACCGGCACCTTCAGGATCACGGGAATCGTGATCAGGAAGATGATCAGCAACACCAGCATGATATCGACCAGCGGCGTGGTGTTGATCTCCGACATGGCGCCCATTTCGTCGCCGTCGCCCGATCCCACACTCATTGACATGATGACAGCTCCAACAAATCTCAGGTTATCCCCAGCATCCGACCCAGGGCGTCGAAATCAGTTTCCGACGCGCGAGCCGCTGACCAGGTAGGCATGCAGGTCACTGGCGAAATTCCGCACTTCTTCCTGCAGATTGCGATTGCGGCGCAGCAGCCAGTTGTAGCCCCACACGGCCGGAACCGCCGCGAACAGGCCGAGCGCCGTCATGATCAGCGCCTCACCGACGGGGCCCGCGACCTTGTCGATGCTCGCCTGACCGGCGACACCGATCGCGATCAACGCATTCAGAATGCCGATGACGGTGCCGAACAGACCGACGAACGGCGCGCTGGAGCCCACGGTCGCCAGGAACGAAAGCCCGCTGGAGCTGCGTGAATTTACGGCGTCCACGGCACGCTGCAGCGCCATCGTGATCCACTCGTGCAGGTCCACACGATCGGTCAGACGGCCCTCGTGGTGCGAGGCGGCGCGCATGCCGGTCTCGGCAATGAAGCGAAAGTCATCGCTCTTCTTGAGTTTGTTGACGCCATCCTTCAGCGACGGAGCCGACCAGAACTGCTTCTCCACCATACGCGCCGAATTCTTCAATGTGCGCTGATCCCACAGCTTGGTGAGGATGATGAACCATGAGCCAAGCGACATGATCCCCAGAATGACAAGCGTGGAGCGCGTAACGATGTTCCCATGAATCCATAGATCGGCCAGACCATAAGGATTGGCATTGGGAGCGGCGGCAGCGGCTGTTGCGGTATCCATTGAAGTTCCTCGTTTGTAACAACTCCGTCGCGCGCCAGCGCGCCGGACCAGACTCTATAGATGACTGTGCGAAATTGACCGTTGATTGGATGCTTGGGCTAGGTACTCATGCTGTCCCAATCAGCCCGTGAGCGCGAACCTCACCGGCAGCTGTGTACAGAAGTTGACTGGCTTACCGCCTTGAGTCGCCGGTCTGAAGCGGTAGGCCTTTGCCAGTTTGACGGCTGCCTCATCCAGCATCGGATGCCCGGTGCTGGCGGCGATGCGGGCCTGATTCACATGGCCACGTGGATCCACGCAGATGTGCACCATGCCGTGCCCCTCTTCATTGTTGCGACGGGATGCATCCGGGTAGTAGTCGTTCGTATCCGGCTCAGTAATACCCTTGGTGCTCACCGGGATGATCGGCACCGGCGCCACACGAATGGGTGCCGGGGGCGGTGCTTTGACCACGGGCGCAACGTGAATCGGCGGAGGCGTGACCGGAATGGTGATCTCGACTTCGGGCGCAACCACCGATACCGGCGGCGGGGCCTTCAGGTCCACATGCGGCGGTGGTGGCGGCAGCTCCTGCACCTTCTGCGTCTCGATGATGTTGGTCTGCAGAATGGTGTTGATCATCCGGGCGCCGCTCTGCGCGAGCCCCGTCATGAACGCGTAGATGATGACTACGTGGAAAACGATGATCGCGAGAAATACGATCGCTCGCTTTGAGAAAAGGCCTTGTGACTGTTGCGGGTAGTAGGCGCTCATATGTTCAGTGGCGTAGTGGTTCTGATCAGAAAGTGGCGGGTGAGTAACGTGCAGGAACCCACAGCGGCGCTTGTAGCCCGAGCGGGAATATCCCTACGTCGTACTGCTGATGTGCTCGTCCCCCAAACCGTCTCTTCATATCTACTTCGTCGCCCGGAACTTCGCTGCCGAGGCTCCGAGGCCATGCCGTCGATCCCTGCGTTACCTGGTCGATCAACCTGCGAAAACGAGAACTGTGCCTCTTTTCGCGGTATCGCCGGCTCACGCCGTCGCTTGACACAAGAACACAGACGCGGGTCGACTCAGGCCCGGTGAACTTTAACTGCTCACCGCAACCGTTACAACCATTAACCCTCATAAGTCTTCCTTGACGTCGGTGACCGCGCCCAGTGAGGCGCTGCTGACCACGCGCGCGTACTTGGCCAGTACGCCCTGCACTGCATAAGGGGGCCGCGGGCGCCAGGTGCGACGCCGCCGCTTCAGCTCTGCCGCTGTCAAATCAACATCGATGCGGCGCCGTTTAGAATCGATAGTAATGCGATCCCCGTTGCGGAGCAGCACCAGAGGGCCTCCCACAGCCGCTTCCGGTGCAATATGTCCGACGACGAAGCCATGGCTGCCGCCGGAGAAGCGTCCATCGGTGATCAATGCCACCTGCTTGCCCAGCCCGCGTCCCACCAGGGCGCTGGTGGGACTGAGCATCTCACGCATTCCGGGCCCGCCGCGCGGCCCCTCGTAACGGATGACCACGACGTCACCGGCCCGCACCTTGTCAGAAAGAATGGCCGCAGTGGCGGCCTCTTCTCCGTCAAACACACGCGCCCTTCCACTGAAAGACAGACCCTCCTTGCCGGTGATCTTCGCCACGGCGCCCTCGGGCGCGACGTTGCCATAAAGCACGACCAGGTGGCTGTCGCGTTTGATGGGGTCGGCAAACGAATGGATGATGCGCTGGCCCGCCGGATACTCCGCCACAGCGGCGAGATTTTCAGCCAGTGTCCGGCCAGTGACGGTCAGACAGTCCCCGTGCAGCAACCCCGCATCCAGCAGGCGCTTCATGAGTGGTTGGATTCCGCCGATGGCGACAAGTTCAGACATCAGATAGGTGCCGCTGGGCTTCAAATCCGCAAGCACCGGCACGCGACGCCCGACGCGAGTGAAATCATCCAACGCCAGACGCACACCCGCAGCCTGCGCCATCGCCAGCAGGTGCAATACCGCGTTGGTCGAGCCGCCCAGCGAGATCACCACGGTGATGGCGTTCTCGAAGGCACGTCGCGTCAGGATGTCGCGGGGGCGGATATCGTCGCGGAGCAATTGCATCACGGCCGCGCCGGCCCGACGGCAATCGGCCATTTTGGCCTCTCCGACCGCCTCCTGGGCCGAGCTTCCCGGCAGCGACAGTCCCAGCGCCTCGATGGCCGAGGCCATCGTGTTGGCGGTGTACATGCCGCCGCAGCTGCCCGCGCCGGGAATGGCCGTGCGCTCCACATCGAGCAACTGTGCGTCATCCAGGTTGCCCGCGGCACGTTGGCCCACCGCCTCGAAGACCGACACGATGTCACGGCGGTGAGGACCGGGGCGTATGGTGCCGCCGTAGACGAACACTGCGGGTCGGTTCAGCCGCGCGATCGCCATCGCGCAACCAGGCATATTCTTGTCGCAGCCACCAATGGCCACGAGCCCGTCGAAGCCTGCGGCACCGACTACCGTCTCGATGGAGTCGGCAATGACCTCGCGTGACACGAGCGAATAGCGCATGCCCGGCGAGCCCATGGAGATGCCATCCGACACCGTCACCGTGTTGAACAGCACGCTCTTGGCGCCGGCCTCATCAACACCACGGGCAGCCTCGCGCGCCAGTGCATCGATGTGCATATTGCAGGGGGTCACATTCGCCCAAGTCGAGGCAACCCCGACCTGTGGCTTGCCAAAGTCCGCATCCTGAAATCCCACCGCCCGCAGCATGGCGCGCGAGGCGGTCTGCTTCAGACCATCCACCACCAGGCTCGAGTAGCTGCGCGGATCGCGCCGTGGTCGCGAGGCCGAACGCACCGGAACTGTCTTGCGCCCGGAAGAGCGCTCGCGAACTGTGCCGCCTCGGCGGCTGGTCTTTCGATCCGTCATCGGACCCTCTTTCGACTTGCTTTCGACTTGCTCTTGGATCGCTCTGGGCTGCCGCCCGCGGGCCGCGCACTTTAGCCCAACGGCTCCTCGTGCGTACAGACGGTGCAGTGGCCTTCGATGCTCGGGCGCCTGGCTTCAAGTGCGTCGGCGATGAAGCCTCAGCCGTAGAGGCTGCGGATCAATTGATAGAGGGCGCGCACGCACTGCGCCTCGGCTCCCTGCGGGCGCCCGGGGCGCTCCTTGGGGTTCCAGGCGAACAAATCCACGTGCAGCCAGCGGGTGCTGCTGCTGACAAAGCGCTGCAGAAAGAGCGCCGCGATAATCGCGCCGGCGAAGGGCGAGGCCGACACGTTATTGAGGTCACCGACGCGGCTGCTGAGCTCCTCGTCATAGGGCTTCCACAATGGCAGCGGCCAGAGCGGATCGGCGTGCTCGGCACCGAGGGTGGCGAGCTGGCGCGCCAGCGACTCATCGGAGCCGAAGACCGCCGGCAAATCCGGGCCCAGCGCGGTGCGCGCCGCGCCCGTCAGCGTCGCCAGATCGATGAGCAGATCCGGATGGCCCGCGTCGGCCTCGGCCAGTGCATCGGCCAGCACGAGTCGCCCCTCGGCGTCGGTGTTGCCGATCTCGACCCGCAGGCCCTTGCGCGAGCGCCAGACATCGCCGGGCCGATAGGCGCCGCCGCCAACGCTGTTTTCGACCGCCGGGATGAGCACGCGCAGCTCCACGGGGGTCTCGAGCTGCTGCAGCAGCCGCGCGAGCCCGAGCACGCATGCCGCCCCGCCCATATCCTTCTTCATGAGCAGCATCGCCGAGGAGCCCTTGAGATCCAGGCCGCCGCTGTCAAAACACACGCCCTTACCCACGAGGGTCACGCGCGGTGCCCCGGGGCGATGCCAGCGGCAGTCGATGAGGCGTGGCGGGCGGTGGCTGCCGCCGCCCACGGCCGCGATCAATGGAAAGCCCTGCTGCAATTCCGCGCCGCTGATCACGCGGATCTCCGCGCCCTGCTGCGCGAGCTCTCGCGCCGCCGCTTCGAGCTCGAGGGGCCCAAGCTCATTGGCGGGGGTGTTGATGAGGTCGCGCGTCCAGCTCATGGCGGCGGCGGCCGCTTCTGCGTAGCGCAGATCCGCAGCTTCCGGGGCGACGAGGGCCGTCTGCGGCGCGGCGCGTGCGCCGACCGAGCGCAGCCGGTCAAACCGATAGGTGCCCAGCAGCCAACCCAGGCAGAATTGTGTAGCCGCCGCGGCCCTCAGCGGCGTCGCCAGAGCATAGGTGCCGGCGGGCAGCCGCTCGCTCAGCGGCGCTGCGTCCCAGGCTGTCAGCGCATCGGGCTGCGCCAACTCGCCCAGCCCCCAGAGCGCCCCGGCAAGACTGCCATCCGATTCTGGCAGGACCAGCAGGCGATGCCTCTGGCCGTTGAACCCCTGCGATTCGGCCCAACGCGCCGCCCGTTCCGGCAGCGTCGCGCGTACGGCGCCCCAGTCCGATTCGGTGATCAGGCGTAGCTGCAGCGCGGACGCCGCGTCCGGGGCCGTTCTCCCCGCCGGGAGCACCGCGATCAGTCTCTGCATCCCCGGAGCTTAACCAATTGCCGCCCTGGGCGCCGCGCATCGCCCGGGCGCCACGCATCGTCCCGGCGGCCGCCACACATCGTAGCGCGCGATCGCCCACGCGGCACGAGGCTTACCGGAGCGGCGAACGCCACGTCGGCACACTCCGCGCGCGTTGACAAGTCGTTGATCGTATGGTGTTATTGCAAGACTTCAGCTTGATCGCAAGGCTCGATCGCAAACGACCGATGCGCTCGCTCCCGCTATTTCTACTGTCGGTAGATCTGCTGCTTCTTAGCGGCAGGCGGGGCGGGTACTGCCGGCGTTTCTGACTGCAAAGAAACGGACAGCACCGAAACCCCGCCTCGGCCACCGATGCGGGGTTTTTTGTTGATCGCGGTGGGTTGCGCCTGTGGTTGATGGCACGCCGGATTGGAACGGGAGTTTGAACATGATGCATCTGTATTCCAGAAAGGACGTCGACCGCAAGGCGCTGCGTGGAGCCCGGGTTGCCGTGCTCGGCTATGGCAGCCAGGGGCGCGCGCATGCGCTGAACCTCAAGGACAGCGGCTTTGATGTCGTGGTGGGCGTACGCAAGGGCGGCAAGAGCGCCCGCGCCGCCAAGCGTGACGGCTTGGCGGTCGCCGATCCGATCGAGGCAGCACGCGGCGCGGACCTGGTGGCCATGCTGGTCCCCGACCTGGCCCAGGCTGAGCTGTATGAGCAGATCGAGCCGGCGCTCAAGCGCGGCGCGACGCTGCTGTTCGCGCACGGCTTCAATATTCACTTCAAGCAGATCAAGCCGCGCCGCGACCTGGACGTCGTCATGATTGCTCCCAAGGGCCCAGGCGGACTGGTGCGACGTCAGTACCAGCAGGGACGCGGCGTGCCCTGCCTGCTCGCGGTCGCGCGGGACGCCACCGGCCGTGCCCAAGCACGCGCCCTCGCCTACGCCGACGGCATCGGCGGCACGCGTGGCGGGGTGCTCGAGACCAGCTTCGCCGAGGAGACCGAGACCGACCTGTTCGGCGAACAGGCGGTGCTCTGCGGCGGTGCGACCGAACTGGTCGTCAAGGGCTATGAGACGCTGGTGGAAGCCGGCTATCAGCCCGAGGTCGCCTACTATGAGTGCCTGCACGAGCTGAAGCTGATCGTGGATCTGCTGCATGAGGGCGGCCTCGCCAAGATGCATCAGTTCATCAGCGATACCGCCAAGTATGGCGACCTCACGCGCGGCCCGCGGGTGATCAACGACCGCACCAAGCAGGAAATGCGCAAGATCCTCAAGGAGATCCAGAGCGGCAAGTTCGCCCGACAGTGGATCGATGAGCATCGGCATGGCTCGAAGAATTTCCGCCGCCTGCTCAAGCAGGACACCAACCATCCCATCGAGCGCGTCGGCGAGAAGCTGCGGGCGCGCATGCCCTGGCTGAAGGAAGCACGCTGAGTGCAGGGCGCGTCGCAGCCTCCCCGGGCGCGACGCGCCAGCCAGGCAACATCGGGCGAGCACGAGGGTCTTACCGGCAGGTCATATCGGCATCGATGTCAGATTCACGGAGTGCAGCCATGACGAGCAACGATGGCAACGGCCCAGGGGCTCCCCTGGGAGCCGCCGATCGCGTAGTGATCTTCGATACCACGCTGCGTGATGGAGAGCAGGCTCCGGGCTGCAGCATGACCCAGCCGGAGAAGCTGCGCGTGGCGCGCGCACTGGCCGACCTGGGCGTCGATGTCATCGAAGCGGGCTTTCCGGCCGCCTCGCGCGGGGACTGGGAGGCGGTCAATGCGGTGGCGCGCGAGGTCCGCGAGCCGATCATCTGCGGCCTGGCGCGCTGCACGCGCGAGGACATCGAGCTGGCAGCCCGCGCCCTCGCCCCGGCGGCTCGCCGCCGCTTGCACGTGTTTCTCGCCACCAGCGCCATCCACCGCCAATACAAGCTCAATATGGCGCAGGAGCAGATCATCAGCCGCGCTGTGGAGGGCGTGAAGATCGCGCGCGAATACTGCGATGACGTGGAGTTCTCCCCCGAGGACGCCTCGCGCACCGAGCTCGATTTTCTCGCACAGGTCGTGCAGGCGGCGATCGAGGCCGGCGCCACCACCATCAATGTTCCCGATACGGTCGGCTACACGGTCCCCGATGAGTTCGGCGAGCTGTTCCGCTACCTGCGCCAGCACGTGCGCGGTATCGAGCGCGTGACGCTCTCGGTGCACTGTCACGACGATCTGGGCATGGCGGTGGCCAACAGCCTCACCGCCGTGGTGGCCGGCGCCCGGCAGATCGAATGCACCATCAACGGCATCGGCGAGCGCGCCGGTAACTGCTCGCTCGAGGAAGTGGTGATGGCGCTGTCCACTCGCGCCGGCTTCTTCAACCTCAAGACCGGCGTGACCACCTCGCGCCTGTATCCAACCTCGCGGCTGGTCTCGAGCATCACCGGCATGCCCATTCCACGCAACAAGGCGGTGGTCGGGGAGAATGCCTTCGCGCACGAATCGGGCATCCATCAGCATGGCATGCTCAAGCACCGCTCCACCTACGAGATCATGCAGCCCACGGACGTGGGCCTGCCGAGCAGCAACCTGGTGCTCGGCAAGCACAGCGGACGGCACGCGCTGCGTGATCGCATCAAGCAGCTCGGCTTCGAGCTCGACGAGCTGGAATTCACGCGCGTCTTCGAGGAATTCAAATCGCTCGCCGATCGCAAGAAGGAGCTCTTCGATGGCGACATCGAGGCGCTGGTGCTGCGCGCCGGGGGCGCAGCTTCTGGTCCCTGGTCCCTCGAGCAGCTCGATGTGGAAGTGCACAGCGGCTCCCAGGCGGTCGCCACGGTGCGTCTGCGTCACGCCGATGGGCGCTCGCTCGAGCGCGAGGCCACCGGCGATGGGCCGGTGGATGCGGCCTACAAGGCGATCGTGCAGGCCACCGGCGTGGTCGTCACGGTACGCAAGTTCGAGGTGCACGCCGTGACGATCGGCGAGGATGCGCAGGGCGAGGCCATTCTGTACGTCGACTACGATGCGCGCAGCTATCGCGGCTCAAGTGTCAGCACCAACATCGTAGAGGCCGCCAGCCGCGCGCTGCTCGAGGTGGTCAATCGCATCGAGCTCTCGCGCAACTCGCACGCTCGCCAGGGCGGCGAGCCATCCGATCGTACCCGCGTCGCCCAGCACGCCGTGTAGGAGGCCCCATGCCCATCCCCGCAACCCCTTTCATCTGGTTCAACGGCAAACTGATCCCCTGGGAGCGCGCCACCGTGCACGTGCTGGCGCATGCCCTGCACTACGGCTCCTCGGTGTTCGAGGGCGTCCGCGCCTACGCCACGCCGCGCGGCGTGGCCATCTTCCGCCTGCAGGATCACACGCGCCGCCTGTTCGACTCGGCCAAGATCTACCGCATGCAGATCCCTTTCTCTCCCGAGCAGATGAATGAGGCCTGCCATCAGGTGCTCGCCGCCAATGAGCTCTCCAAGGGGGCGTACCTGCGTCCCATCGCGCTGCGCGGCTACGGGGAGATCGGTGTGGCCCCCAAGACCGACCCACCCGTGGACGTCGCGGTGGCCGCCTGGGAGTGGGGCAAGTATCTCGGCCATGAGAGCGAGGCCTCGGGGGTGGATGTGTGCGTCTCCTCCTGGCAGCGCGTGGCTCCCAATACGCTCCCGGCGCTGGCCAAGGCCGCCGGCAATTACCTCTCGAGCCAGCTGATCAGCATGGAGGCCAAGCGCTTGGGTTTCGCCGAGGGCATCGGCCTGGCGCCCGACGGCACGGTCAGCGAGGGGGCCGGCGAGAACCTCTTCCTGGTCAAGGAGGGGATCGTCTATACGCCCGGTCTGGCACACTCGGTACTCGGAGGGATCACGCGCGATACGGTGATGAAACTAGCCGCGCAGCTCGGCCTGACGGTGCGCGAAGCGTCCATCCCGCGCGAGCTGCTGTATCTGGCCGATGAGCTGTTCTTCACCGGCACGGCCGCCGAGGTCACGCCGATCCGCTCGGTGGATCGCATTCCGGTCGGCAACGGCCGGCGCGGCCCCATCACCGAGCGGCTGCAGCAGGCCTTCTTCGGACTGTTCTCGGGCACTACCGCCGACAGTGAGCATTGGCTGGCGTTTGTCGACATGCAACGCCAGCCGCGCACCGCAACGGCATGAGCGCCGCCACGCCGACCGCCGCGCGCACACGGGACTCCTCTATGAAGACCATGTATCAGAAGATCTGGGAGCAGCACGAGGTGGTGCCCGAGACCGCCGACACGCCAGCCGTGCTGTACATCGATCGTCACCTCATCCATGAGGTGACCTCCCCGCAGGCGTTCACGCTGCTGCGCCAGCGGGGCCTGCCGCTGCGTCGCCCCGAGCTGACCTTCGCAACCATCGATCATTCCAGCCCCACCCGCACCGAGCAGATCTTTGGCGGTGCACCGATCGCCATCGAGTCGGCGGCCCGGCAAATCGGGCAGCTCGAGCGCAATTGCGCCGAGTTCGGGGTGCAGTTGCTGGGGCTGAAGGATCCGCAGCGCGGCATCGTGCACGTCATCGGTCCGGAACTGGGCCTGACGCTGCCAGGCTGCACCTTGGTCTGCGGCGACAGCCACACCAGCACGCACGGCGCGCTGGGCGCCCTCGCCTTCGGCATCGGCACGACCGAGGTGGCGCATGTATTCGCCACGCAGTGCCTGCTGCAGCGTCGTGCGCGCACGCTCGCCATCAACGTCAGCGGCAAGTTGCCCGCGGGTGTGACGGCCAAGGATCTGATTCTTGCCATCATCGGCCGCATCGGCGTCGCCGGTGGCACCGGTCACGTGATCGAATATCGCGGCAACGCCGTGACGGCGCTCGGCATGGACGAGCGCATGACCGTCTGTAACATGTCGATCGAAGCCGGTGCGCGCGCCGGCATGATCGCCCCCGACGATGTCACCTATGAGTACCTCGAGTCCCGCGCGCGCGCCCCCAAGGGAGCAGCCAGGCAGGAGGCGCTGCAGTATTGGCGCTCACTGCCCAGTGATGCCGGCGCGCGCTTCGACAGCGAGGTGGACCTCGACGGTGCGGCAGTCGAGCCCATGGTCACCTACGGCACGCATCCGGGCATGGCCGTGGCCGTCAGCGGCTCGATTCCCGACAAGAGCAACGACCCGGTGTTCGAGCATGCGCTCACGTACATGGGCCTCAAGGCCGGACAACCGATCGCCGATCAGCGCATCGACGTGGTGTTCATCGGCAGCTGCACCAACGGGCGACTCTCGGACCTGCGCGGCGCGGCGCGGCTGATGGCCGGCCACAAGATTGCCCGCGGCGTGCGCGCCCTGATCGTGCCGGGCTCCCAGCAGATCAAGCGGGCGGCGGAAGCCGAGGGCCTGGACCGGATCTTTCGCGAGGCGGGCGCCGAGTGGCGCGAGTCGGGCTGCTCGATGTGCATCGGCATGAACGGTGACACGGTCGAGAAGGGCCAGTATTCGCTCAGCACGAGCAATCGCAACTTCGAGGGCCGACAGGGGCCGGGCGCACGCACGCTGCTGGTGAGCCCGTTGACGGCCGCGGCCAGCGCCCTGCGCGGCCGGGTGACCGACCCGCGCGAACTGATGGGAGCCTAGCGCATGGAACCGATTCGACAGATCCGCTCCAGGACGGCAGTACTGCCCTCCCCCAACATCGATACCGACCAGATCATCCCGGCGCGCTTTCTGCGCACCACCTCGCGGGAAGGATTGGGCAGGAATCTCTTCAATGATTGGCGCTACGACGCGGACGGAGCACCGCGCCCGGATTTCGTGCTGAACGATCCGGCCACGGCCGGCTGCCGGATTCTCGTCGGGGGCCGCAATTTCGGCTGCGGCTCATCGCGCGAGCATGCGCCGTGGGCATTGCTGGACTATGGATTTCGTGCGGTGATCAGCACCGAGATCGCGGACATCTTCCGTAATAACTCCCTGAAGAACGGTCTGGTGCCGGTGGTGGTGGACGAACCGACGGCCAGCTGGCTCCTGTCCCATCCCGGCGCCGATGTCACGATCGATATCGACAGCACCACACTCGAGCTGCCCGAGGGCCGTCGCGTCAAGTTCCCGCTGGGCAGTTTCGACCGCTATTGCCTGCTGAATGGCGTGGACGAGCTCGGCTTCCTGCTCGGGAAAATGCCGGCGATCGAGGCCTATGAGGCCCGCAGCGCACGGCTGCGGCAGCAGCACGCATGAAGGCGCGCATTGCCGTCATTGCCGGGGATGGCATCGGCCCGGAAGTCACCACCCAGGCCGTGCACGTGCTGCAGGCCGTGGCCGCCCGCTTCCACCACGAGCTGAGCCTCATCGAGGCACCCTTTGGCGGCGCGGCGATCGAGCTGCACGGCGACCCGCTACCCGAGACCACGCTGGCCGCCTGCCAGGGCGCCGACGCCGTGCTGCTCGGGGCGATCGGCGGGCCCAAGTGGTCCTCGCCCCAGGCCAAGGTCAGGCCGGAAACGGGACTGCTGCGTCTGCGCAAACTCCTGGGTCTGTATGCCAATCTGCGGCCCGTGCTCGTGCACCCGGCGCTGCGCAATGTCTCGACGCTCAAGCCCGAAGTCATCGAAGGCGTCGATCTGCTGTTCGTACGCGAGCTGACGGGCGGCATCTACTTCGGCCCCAAGACGCGTGATGCCCGGCAGGCCAGCGACCTGTGCCAGTACAGCGTCGAGGAAATCGAGCGCATCGTACGCGTGGCTGCGCGCCTGGCGCGCACCCGCCGGCGCCGTTTGCTGTCGATCGACAAATCCAACGTACTGGAGACCTCACGGCTTTGGCGCGAGGTCTGCGAGCGCGTGGTGCGCGCGGAGTTCGCCGACATTACGCTCGAGCACATGCTGGTGGATTCGGCGGCGATGCATCTGATCCGCCGGCCGCTCGACTTCGATGTTGCCGTGACCGAAAACATGTTCGGCGACATCCTCACCGATGAAGCCTCGATGCTGTGCGGCTCGCTCGGGCTATTGCCCTCCGCGTCTCTCGGCGAGGGGACACGCGGGCTCTACGAACCGATTCACGGTTCGGCGCCCGACATCGCGGGCCGCGGCATCGCCAACCCTTACGGCGCGATTCTCAGCGTGGCACTGCTGCTGCGCCATTCGCTGCAGCTGGAAGAGGAAGCGCGAGCCGTGGAGCACGCCGTCGAGCGCGCCATCGGCGATGGCGTGCGCACGCCGGACATCACCGCACCCGGGCATCGCCCGGCGAGCACGCATGAGGCCGGTGACGCGGTGGTCGCAGCCCTCGGCTGAGCGCACGCTCAGGAGGCGAGGATCTGGTAGCTGTCGGTGAGCAGCGGCTGTGTGCCGCTGTCGGACAATAGCGGCTGTGCGTCCCCGTCGGTGATCAGGCTCAACGGCGCGCCGGTCAGCAGCCGCCGGCAGTGCGAAGCGGGCGCCGGCTTGGCGAACAAATAGCCCTGGGCGAGCCCGCAGCCGAGCTGCCGCAGCTTCTCGAGCTGCTGCCAGCCCTCGATACCCTCGGCGACCGTCTTGATGTTCAGATGGCGCGCCATGGCGATGATCGCGCCCACGATGGCCAGATCGCTCATGTCGGTGACCAGATCGCGCACGAAACTGCGATCGATCTTCAGATAATCGACGTGCCAGCGCTTGAGGTAGCCGAGGCTCGAGTAACCCGTACCGAAGTCGTCGATCGCAATGCTCACGCCGAGCTCGCGCAGCTGCGTGATGGCATCGAGCCGCGCGCCTCCGCCGCGGCTTTCGCGCCGCTCGAACATGGTGCTCTCGGTCAGCTCCAGCTGCAGCAGCGCGGGGCTCATGTCGTGCGCGCGCGTGAGGGCCTCGATCTTTTCGCGCAGATTCGAGCGCTGCAGCTGCACGGCGGAGATATTCACGGCGATGGGCACGAGGCTTGCCCCTTCGCGCCGCCAATATTGCAGGTCCTCCATCACCCGCCGCAGCACGAACTCGCCGACCGGCACGATCAGGCCGGTCTCCTCCGCCACATCGATGAAGCGCCCCGGTAAAATGAATCCGCCCTGGCCCGGCTGCTTCCAGCGCAGCAGCGCTTCCAGGCCCATGACGCGGTTGCTGAGTATGTCGACGATCGGCTGGTAGTGCACGTCGAGCTGGCCCAGATCGAGCGCGCTGCGCAGGCTCGCCTCGATCGCCACACGCTCGCGCAGCTTGCGCGCCATGATGGGACTGAAGAGCTGGAAATTGTTCCTGCCGCGATCCTTCGCCTGGTACATCGCGGTATCCGAGTGCCGCAGCAGCTCGCCCATGTCGGTGCCATCGCGCGGGTACAGTCCCACGCCGATGCTGGCCGTGGCCACCAAGGGGCGGCCATCCACGACGATCGGCGTGCTCAGCGCCCGGTTGATCCGCTCGGCCATCTCGCTGATGACTTCGGTCTTGCGGATCGACTGCAGCACGACGATGAATTCATCACCGCCCATGCGTACCACCATGTCCTCGGAGCGCACGGTGGCGCGCACGCGCTCGGCGACTTTCTTGAGCAGCTTGTCACCGGTCTCATGACCGCGTGAATCGTTGATGTGCTTGAAGCGGTCCAGGTCCAGGAACAGCACCGCGAGCATCGTATTGCTGCGCTTGGCCTCTTCGATCGCCCCGGGCAGGTGGTGTGCCAGATACAACCGGTTCGGCAGGCCGGTGAGCTGATCGTGATGCGCAAGATGGTCCAGATGTTGATGTTTCTCGAGCAGCTGCGCCTCTACACGTCGACGCAACGACACGTCGTAGAGCGTGAAGGCGAGCATGGCCTCATCGTGCACGTGCAGCGGATGGCCGGTCACTTCGACGTCCATCGAGCTGCCGTCCTTGCACAGCTGTCGCAGCTGCAGTGGCACGGCCGGATCCGGTGCGTGCAGCCGTGCAATGGCCTCCGCATCCAGGCCTTCGCTGTCGAAGAGCTGCAGCAGCGTCAAAGCTCGCAGCTCCGCATGCGTATAGCCGAGGTTGCGCTGGGCCGCAGCGTTGGCGTCCAGGATCCGTAGCGTTTCTGCCTCGGCGAGCAGCACGCCATTGGGCGACTGCTCGAGGCTGGCGCTATAGCGTGCCGCCTGCCGTGCGCCGCGACGACGGCTCAGCACGTACTCGCCAGCCACGGCGCCCGCGGCCGCTGCCAGCAGCATCCCCATTAGGATCCCGATTACCCACATGGCCGTGCCCTAGCTTGCGCTGCGCGCGGCGTAGCGGTTATTGCGGCCATCTGCGCGACGGCCCCCTGAGTTGCACGCTCAAGCAACGAGCCCCTCTCTCCCTGGTGTTGCGCGGCCGATGCCGGCGTCAACGTCATCCGGTGTTTGTGACAGGCCGCGACAGTCTGCCAAATGCCATGCGTAACTCCCGGTCGCGGCGCACAGTTTCTGTGCCGACCGCGCCTCAAGGCGCAAGGATCGGACATGCGTCCCTGCGGGCCGCCGCGATGTCAGCGCAGTCCTACTCCGGCCAGGCAATTTTGCATAATCATGGGGTGTCCAGTACTCCACGGCGCTTGGCAGAGAGCACGCGACGCGCCAGAAAGCAGGCGCTGACGCTGATCGGGCCCAATCGCTCCTGCAGGCGCGCCTGGGCGCACTTGAAGTGCTTGCCGGTCGTCAGCACATCATCGAACAGCACGACCTCCAGTCGCAGCGCACGCTGCCTGAGCTGCGCGACATCCACACTGATGAGGCCGTAAAGAGCCGCAAAACTCATGCGCTGCGAGCCGCGGTGATCGGGCAGCAGGCACTGTGACTGGCGGATCAGCGGGCGTATGTCGGCGTCGTAGCCGGCAAATGCAAGCTGCAGCAGGCGCAATAGACGGTCATCGTAGTCCGCCGTACCGGGCGTCATCGACGGGGGAAAGGGGCACCAGCTGACCTGCTCTACCCACGAGCGCGGCGCGGCGGCACGCAGGGCGTGCGCCGCGCACACCAGGGCACGCTCTTTGTAGATCCCGTGTAGCGGGCAGCCCCTCGCCCGCGATGGCCGACACTTCAGATCGTGTATCCAGCGTTGCGCTCGATTGCGGGCTCTACCGGGCAGGTAGTCCCACAGATACAGGCAACGGTCCGTGGCCTCCAGGAAGCAGTGCTGTGCGCGCCGCACTCCATCGAGCAGCTGTAGCACAGACACGTGCGCGCCTTGGGCGCTCATGACTGGCTATGTGGCCCCTTCAGTCCGACAGGCTGCCAGCAGCGCGCCGAGCAGACCTTGAGACAGCCGCACAGATCGGGCAGCTGCTCCAGCTCGAAAGCCAACACGACCGGCTCGATGACGCGCTGCTGGGTCGACTGGCGCGATCGACTCCCCCGCGCGACCCAGGGGCCAGCGATCTCGCGGCTGTCGCTTCGCTGCCGACGGATGACTTCCCGCTCGCCCATGAGTCGCGCGGCAGCAGTAAGGCATAAAAGTACGCCCCGACCCGTACGCACCCAGGAATGCACCGCCAGCGACGCGGCGCGTTGTCGCGCGATGTGCTCCAGCGGCGCGACTGCCGCGCTGGTCACAGCGCGAATCGAGCCGAACATGCGCGCGTTGTCCGGATCGAGGCCCTGGAACTGATCGTTCATGGGCCATTCGCCGCGGCGTCGCTGCCGGTGGCGGCTACGGTTGCGGTTGCGGTTGCGCCTGCGCCCAGCCCGCAGCGCTTGCGCGCGGGCTCATACCAGATTTCGCGGATGTAGCGTTGTCCGTGCCGCGCATCGAACTGGATCACCACGTCCACCACGCGGTAGAGCAGCTCCTTGATGTCCTCTCGCGAGAGTGCGCGACCGGCCGCGCTGAGCTTGACCAGCAGTACCAGCTGCTCGAAGGCCAGCTCTGCGCTGGTCGCATGCACGCTCGTGATCGAGCCCGGGTGCCCGGAGTTGGCATTGCGCAGGTAGTCGAATGCTTCCTCGCCGCGCAGCTCGGCAAGCAGGATACGATCCGGCCGCATGCGCAGACAGGCCTCCAGCAGCTGCCGCGCGGTGACGCGCGATCGGCCCTGATCGTCCTTCGAGTAGAGCAGTCGAACGTGATTGGGGTGCAGTTCCAGCGATAACTCCGGGGTGTCCTCGATCGTGATGAGCCGCTCCTCGACGGGGATCTCGCGGATCAGCGCGCGGGTCCAGGTGGTCTTGCCCGAGCCGGTCGGCCCGGACACCAGCATGTTGAGACGCCCGCGTACTGCCGTGCGCATGAATGTCTCGAGTTGTCCGTGCGCGAGCTGCTGCAGCAGTTGAGTCTCCAGCGCCAGACAGCCCTGCGTCGCGCGCTGCGTGCCTGCGAACACTCCACGCGCCACCAGTTCCTCGATAGTCCAGCCTTGTGCGGCCGGTCGCCGGATGCAGATGGCGACGCTGCCAGCTGGACAGGCTGGTGGCAGCGCAAGCTGCACGCGCTGTCCTCCCGGCAGAAAGCCCGACAGCAGCGGCGAGCTCTCGTCGACACGCTGGCTGGAGAAATTGGCGACCAGCTTTGCGAAGCGCCGGCACCAGGGATAATCCAGCACTGCGAGCGGCTCGTAGCACCACCCGCCGCCGCGTTCCAGAAATACGCCGCCCGGTCGATTGATGCACAGCTCGGTGACAGTGGCGTCCTGCAGATAGGGTTGCAGAGGCGTCAGCGTCAGATCCAGCGCGGAGGGTTCCCGGTCGGAGCAGCGCAGGATCAGTGTCCCAACACCGGCCGATCCGGCCTGTGACATCTCATTCACCTGCCGGTGCCGCACGCAGTACATAGACGTGGGCGAAATCCACGTCCCGCGCCACCAGTACCTCGATGCGATCGCCGTTGCGCTTGATGACGGTGGGTGGAATGGCCACCGTGCCCCTGAGCACCTCGGTCATGACATCCTGGGTAGCGCCGGGGTTGTAGATCACCGTGCCCGAATTGCGGCTGCTGGCCTGCACGGCTGCCTGGACTGCCCCATCGATGGTGGACAGCAGGATCGCCGCCCCGAAGCGCTGCCAGAAGTGCCGCTGCACTGCGCCGGGCAGGCCAGCCCTACCGAGCTCATCAGTGCCTGGCGATTCCAGCGGAACTACGACGCCCAGGGGCGTGCGCGCCTCCGTCCAGAGCACGTAAACGCGGGCCGATCCCTGCTGCACCTGACCCTGGGTCTCGCCAAACAGGCGCGTGCCTCGCTCCAGGAGAACCACGCGTCCATCGGCACTGAACGTATCGCGCGCTGTGACGCAGCTGGTGATACCCGGTAGCGTCGAATCGATCGCGGTCTCCAATGTGCAGTCGATGAAAGTGCCCTTTGAGAGCAGCAGACTGCGGCCGCGCAAGCGCCTCGCGGCAACCGGAACGCTGTCCGGGCTCGCAAGCAAATCGGGCTCGACAGCAGAAACGGGGGCCGGAGCTGCCAGCGAGGTGGGCGTCGCCTCGGCGGGAGTGCCGGGCCCGGTCGCGGCGGCGTGGCCAGCGGAATCCATGTCCGTTTCGGTAGGCAACGTCTGGGCAGACAGCGACGCGTAGACAGCACCCTGCAGACGGCGTGCGAGCGGGCCTGCTGGGCGGGGCGTGCCCGCGGCAAGTCCGTGCAACTGCGCAGGCCCGGCCGCCAGCGGCGCCGCGGACAAGGCCGGCTCGAGCGCTTCAGCCGTCGCGACTGACCGCGGGCGGCCGGACGGGCGCCCCACCACTCGCTGTGCGACGTGCGACATGGAGCTGGATGGCTGCCCGGCGTGCGCTGCGAAGATATCTCCCAGCGGCGGCAAGGCCATCTCGGTGCCCGCCGCGGCGCTCGCGGCAAGCTCGCGGGACTCCTTAAGATGCGCCTGGCGGGAAAATTGTCTTGCGTAGTACCAGGCCAGGGTCGCTACGCCCAGCAGCAGCATGAGCCCGATTGCCAGACGATTGCTCAACTGAGCCTGGCGAGACAGCACTCGCGCCACCAGCGGCGTACTGCGCTCCCCTACGATCACGGCCGGCTGATCCGTGGTAGATGAGCGGCGTCTAATCATGGTCACCGCCCTGCAGGTCGCGGTGCACACGAGGCGAGAGCGTCGCCCCGCTGCCCAGGTGAGACTCCTGGGCATACGCGCGATTGACCACACAACCCACGAGCGCTCCACGGCGCAGAATCAGCCGTTGCACCACGCGATGCACGACGACTTCGTCCTGATCGATATGAAAGTTCAGCAGCGACTCCGAGCCGTCGTCATTTTTCAAAAACAGCGCCGGCATATCCTGCCGGCTGCTGAAGCGCAGGTGCGTCTGAACGCCGTCGTCCCAGGCGGCCAGCGGCTGCAGCCCGCTGGGCCCACAGAACCAATAGTCCTCGTTCCTCGGCCGCTGCCTGGCCGCCGAGCCAAGCAACGCCTCGAGCGCCTGGCTCGGGGCGGGAGGCGAAGGGGGCGCCGGCGCTGGCACGGGCGGCGCAGCCGGATAGAGGAAGCGCAGTGCATAGAGCACGTCGGCATGACTGGCATCGGGTGCATGCGCGACGGCAACATAATCGAAGTGGTAGACGCGCCGATCGGTGAGCACGGTGATATCCGTATTGACGTCGGCCGCGCTTGGTTTGATGAACAGATGATTACGCTGTGCGCTGAAGGACAGCCCCTTGAGATCGCCCGCGCCCAGCCCCACGAAGCGCTCATCGGCCTCGAACTGGATGTCCGTCTCGTACCCGGCATAGGCGGGCAACCAATACACCTCGTCTGCGTCATAAAGCACATTGCGCAGGCGCACGTCGGCCAGGCACGCGCCCGCCCACAACAGCAACAAGATCGCCAGTGAGCGGCGCCGGAGTACGGCGTTCATGGTGTCTGCACACCCTTCACGGCAGCAGGCGACGGCGCAGCGCCCGACCGCAACGTCGCCGGCAAGCCCGCCGCGGCATCCTGCACGACCTCCGGCTCTGCGACGAAGTCGACGATCTTGAAGCCGAGCGGATTCCAGCGTCGCACCTCCGGATCTTGGGACGCCGCAGCGTAGGCGTACTGAATGGTCGCGATCCAATGCGAGACCCGCTGCGGCTGGCCATCGGTCGACTGCTCGACCTTCAGATAGCGCACCTGCGCGAGATCGGCGATGCCACTGACACGTTGAATGAAACTCACCGACTCGATCTGCACCGAAACCTCGCTGCCATCACGATGCAGGTTGAGGGGCGAGAGCGGATTGGTGCGACTCCAAAGTGCTGCCCAGACCTGGTTTCTGTGCGCAGTATGAAAGGCTCCGCATTCCTCGTAGTCGCTCTCGGCGGTAGCAAGATCGAAGCGCTCGCAGACCGTGACGTAGTGCGTCAGAAAATAGCGCGTTACGCTCTGTGCGGCCTGCAGATGGCCCGTATAGATCGGCACCACGTCCACCACGCCGGTGCGGTTGTCCACGCGGATCACGAAGGGGTCGGTGCTCTTCAGCGGCAACAGCAGCACCAGCGCGATTGAAGCGCTCAGCGCACAGGCGCCCGCGGCGGCCGCGGCCTGCCAGGCACGACGCACGCTCAGCCGCAGTGCCGCCAACCGATCCTGATCCCAGGCGTTCGACTCGTGCAGATACGCATCCAGGGCACCATCCGCCGCCGTGTCATTCATGGCGACCACCCCTGCACCGGCGGTGCATGCACATTGATCGGACGAAGCGGTCCGCGACAGAGCGACTGCGAGCTACTGCAGGCGCCCAGCAGCAGGGCCAGGAGGATGATCTGGAGCCGGAGCGTCACGTGGCGTGTAATCTTCATACGGAATCCCGCCAGCTGGGCACATGCTCGGCGCTGCGCGTCGAACCGGCCCGGCCGCCGCCCGGCTCCAATGCGCCTTCCGTGATGGCCGCGTGCGTCAGCGCCCCGGCGACCCATGATGCAGCGCTGCCGGCATCGTTTAGCGCTCGTCGCGCTCCCCAGGACATCCCGCGGCTGACGAGGCCGAAGCTGCTGAGCGCAATGCCGCCCGCCAGGCCGGCTGCAATTGGCATGATCTGACGCATCAGCAATAACACCAGCATCGCCATCAACATCAGGTCCAGCGCATCGACGGTCAGCAGCGCGCTGCCTCGAGCCGCCGTCTGGGTGGCATAGGAGTTGACCACTCTGAGCAGCAACGCAGCCACCAACACCGTGAGCATGGTGATCAGCGCGTAATTGGCCAGCTGCGCTATCCATGCCTCGAAGTATCGCCGGGTCGCATCGAACAGCAGCAAAACGATGAACAGCGGTCCGAACGCCAGCAGCACGGCGCAGGCAATGCTCGACAGAGCGATCAGAAACATGGTGTAGACGCACAGTGTGCCAATGAGCAGCCATACCATCGCCCCGGCCAGATAGAAGCCAAAGTCGCCTGAGAGGATGCTGCCCTTGTCCCAGAGCTGTTCGGCGACTGCACCGCCCTGCTGCCAGATCGCATCGACGCTCGATACGGGGTCACTGGCACCGACAACCGCTGTCGCAAGCTGACTCGGCGCCGCAAAGAACGTGTCGACGATCACAGTGTTATACAGCCAGAGCCGCAGGGCAGCGCCGAGCACGACCGCCAGCAGGACTATCCGGCGAATCCCCACGGCGACGGGCTCATCGATACGCCCGGTCATTTGCAGGTAACCCCAAATCATGACGTAGAGCGTCGCCAGTACCAGCACGGTGGGCTGCAGGGCATTGGCGAGCAAGGCCGTGTTGCTGCCGACGTATCCAGCCAGTTGCGTATTCAGCCAGCTCCAGAAGGTTGCAAAGAACCCCATGACAATGCCTCGCTATGGCAAGGAGGGTTGAAAACGCGAGGCGAAGCTGCCCTCACCCGCGATGACCAGCTCACGCTCCCGCTCGCGCGTGCTCGCTTGCTGGGCCTGCACCGCCCGGTTCAGAATTTGTAACTTGGTTTGCTCGCCCAGCAGCATGTCCTGCTCGGCACCAATGGCCGCTTGCAGCTCCAGCACGCTCTTCTGATCTGCCGTGCTGCCGATGGCCGCGCTCAGACGCTGAATGTCCGCAAAGCGGCTGCTGGCATTGGCCAGCGACTGCTGCGCCAGAGACTGCAACAGTGCCGAGCTCTGGCGGAAGGCCGTGATCAGCGACTGCTGCTCGGTCGACAACAGCGACAGCTGCGTGGAGGAAAGCACGGCGTTTTGCGCCACGGCGCTGCTGACGCCGCCGGCCAGAGCGCCATAGGCTCCCTGACCCTGCGAGGCGAGTAGCAGTGAATTCCAATCCGTCGGCAGGTAATTGGGGACGGGATTGCCCAGCAGCCCCTGCATACCGCGGCTTCCCGTCATGGATTGGTACAGCGTCTGCATCTGCAGCAGCTGGGCGCGCGCGGCGGCCAGCTGCTGCGCCAGCAACTGAACCTGCTGCAACAGCTGCGCGATGGACGCGACGTCAATGACTGCAAACTGCGCGTTGGCCCTCGGTGCAACCGCTATTGCCAGCATCGCTGCAGCGAGCGCCGTGCAGACCATGGACTTGCGAGGGGCGGACATCGTCATTACCCGGTCAGGTGGGCTGTACCGCCGCCGAGTCGCCGGCGAGAAAGGGCCCGAGCCAGTCGCTTGCCTCGCCGCCGTGGCGCTGCATGAGCGCCTGCATGCGCTCTAATTGCGCTGCGCGGCCCGAGATGACCTGCAGTTCGGCGTCGAAGCCGCGCAGATCGAGCTGCGCGACGAGGCTGTAGTGGCCCTGCTTGATCAGGAAGCGGCGCGATCCGGGCTCCAGGCGCTCCCTGATGAGCCGATATTCGCGTTCGGTGAGGCCGAAGCCTTGCGTATAGTCCTGCCGGCTCGCTTCCGGATCGGGGAAAAAGATCTTCGTCGCAGTCTGCTCGATGATGGTGCGACTGATGGAACTCTGCAGCACGTCGCCCGGGCTCTGCGTTGCGAGGCACATGACCCCATTGAGCTTGCGCCAGGTCTTGGGACCGTCCTTGACGAAGGCCGCAAAGGTCTCGTCGGCCAACAGGCGCCAGAACTCATCCATCCAGCACACCAGTCGTCTGCCATCGAGCTGCTGTCGCACGAGATGGAACAGATAGAGCGTCAGCGGTTTGCGCAGCACGGCATTGTCGAGGAACTCCGTGACGTCGAAGCCCACGGTAGGATTGGCCTGCAGCAGCGGCACGATCAGGTCGCGCGGATTGTCGAATACCCAGGCGTAGTCGCCCTGACAGGAGGCACACCAGGGGGTCAGCCGCGCATGCAGGCCTTCCGGATCGGTGGGATCGAGGAACTCGATGAGGCGCGAGAGACGACGCGAGGCGCGCTCCAGCGCCAACGTCGCGTGCAATGCCTGTTCGAGCTCTGCTGCCTCTCGCACCGCGTTTTGCCGCGTCTGCACGGGCCCCGCCAGCGAGCGCAGCCAGGACTTCAGAAACTCGATGTCGCTCGCACTGTCAGGCAGCTGCAGTGGATTCAGACCCGTCGGTATCCCGGCGCGCAGCGGCAGGTACTGTCCCCCCAGCGCCCGGATGAGTATCTCCAGGCCACGGTCCTTATCGAAGATGATCTGTGTCGTCTGCCGTCGGGCCAGCATGCACAGCAGGAAACCCACCAGCACCGTCTTGCCACAGCCTGTCGGGCCACAAATGAAGGTGTGTCCGGTATCGCGGCGCCCACCCCCCTCGGTGTCCGAGGGATCGTGGCTATGCAGAGAGAAATGATAGGGTGAGCGCGCGCTCGTCATGAATGTAGCAAGCGCCTCACCCCAGTGGTTGCCCAGCAGTCTGCCGGCCGGATAATTATGGAAAGCCGCCATGGCTGCGAAATTGCGCGACGTTACGGGAGCCTTGCGCGGCCGAAGGCTCATGTTGCCGGGCAGCTGCGCCCAGAATGCCGCCTCGAGCGCCAGGTCTTCACGCGCAATGGTCATACCAGTGTCCGCCAGCAGTGCACGCGCCTGGGCCAGCTGATCGTTCAGCGGCCTGAGCCGCTCCGCGGCGTCACCACGGTGGCCAGCGTCCACATCGACCAGCACCTGCAGGGAAAAGTGATGCTCCCCCATGAGGAACTCATTGCCTGTCAGCTCATCGAGCGCACGCGTAAGCTGTGCTGCCTGGGAGATCCCGTAATCGCCGGCGTTCGCCATGCGATGAATCTGTCGCTGCAGCAGTCCCTGGCCCGCCCCCTTGGAAAGGAACAGAAAGGACTGCGTCAGAACGAACGCAAACGGCGCAGACAGCAGCCGATTGAGCAGTCCCACCACGCTCGGACTGGCATATTCCTTGATACCCAGGAAGGCACCGACCCGGGTGACGTGCGGCAGGCGATACTCCATGGCCTCGGTGCCGAACAGCAGGCGGGCGCTCGGCAGACTCTCTGCCGCAGTCGTCGCTCCCAGCGGGACACGCTGCCACTCGCCGTTCAGAAGCAAGCCGAGAAACTCCAGCAGCGAGGAGCACCAGCCGCCATCGCAGCGGTAGACCGATAGCGCTTGCGGCTCGTAGCGGGCCAGAGAAGCTTCGACAATCCTGGCAAGCTTGTCGCAGGCGTCCAGCGCGGCTCGCGTGTCGGCACTCAGCGACTGGCTTGCCGACAAGGCTCGTGCCAGCAGTCCGCCCGCACGACCCGCGGAGGGTCGATATAGGATCGACAAGTACAGCTGGTTGACCATGAGCGACTCAGCGCGCAGCCAACGCTGATACTTCCCATAGAGTATATCGGCAAATCCGGCATCGAGTGCCTTGGGTGCGGGCGTGAGATCTCGCCGTCGGATGACGTGCACCCACAACGCGACTCCGGGGGCGCCGATATTGCGCCACAGGATATTCAGCCGCTCGTGCCAATTGTTGAGCTGCTCGTCATCGACGCTCTCGAAACTGGCGCCTCCCAGACGGAAGATCTGCAGATAGTCGAGCAGGTTGGCGCGTACCACCCGATCCGAGACATGCGCCGTATACGGCACGTGCTCGGATACCAGTCGCTCCCGGCGCAGCATGTTTTGATAGGTCAATCGCATGCGGTCTACAGCCGGACGGGGATCTCGAGATGGCGCCGCGACATCCCCGCACGCCTGGGCAATGGCAGCGGGCTGTAGCTGCTCGCCCCCCACAGGGCCAGATTCGCCAGCCTTGCCGGCAGCCGCATGCGCAACCACAGGGCCAGCAGGTCAAACGATCTAGGATCGCGGCTGCAGAGCAGCGCGCACGCGGCGTGAATGGGCAGACAGACCAGCAGCGTCAGGAGGTTCCTCGAGATCAGGAACGCCTCCATCGTAAACACCAGGTTGCACAACAAGGCCGAGTAGGTGACACCCCAGCGCATCGGCGGGCGCGTCGCGCCGAGGAACAAGGGCTCGGCAGTCAGACCCGCGTTGCGATTGCCCATGGGCCTCATACCCCGAACATGCCGCGCACCCAGGTCACGATCTGCGGTGCTCCGAATGCAATCGCAATTCCGAAGATCGCGCCGATACACCAGCCCCAGGACATGCGATTCGCCATCGCCATGGCGCCCAGGGCCATCACCAGAATGACTGCGATCGGCGTGAGCCAGGCGAGAATGTTGCTTTGGAGTGCCGTGGCACCGGTCAAAAACGGCGACGCCTGGGCCGCAGCCAGCACAGGCAGGGCAATCGTGACGACGCCCGCACCCACCCTCAACAATCCTGCTCCATACCTTAGGGACATGGGAGACCTCCGCGCGCTGCTCGATGGTCGGTGACTACTTGCCGGCGCCTGCGCGCCGCGAACAGCTAGGCCAGCCGGGCGCTCGCCCGTTCGCCCACCTCCTCTCGCTCGAATTCCTCGCGCTTGGCCTTGCCCGGTGCGCCGAAGCGAAAGCCATCGACGACGAAGGAATGGTCGTACTGCCGCTCGCCCTGCTTGTCGGTCCAGTTGTTGGAGCGGATCCGTGCCTGGACGATCAACTGATCGCCCTTGCGAGCACTGTGGGCGATCGCCTCGCCGAGTGCGCCGAAGGCGACGAACCACAGGCTGGTCACGATCTCGCGCGAGCTGCCGTCTTCCTCCTTGCCGGCATAATCATTGCCGATCAGGCAGAAGCGCGTATAGGCACGATCCCCCTTGGTATCGAGTTCCGGGTTCTTGGCGAGATTACCCACGGCGGTGACTTTGAAGCTGTCCATCTGGTTCTCCTGCTGAGCGCCGGATGGCGATGCGCCATCCGTGGGGCAGAGTCTAGGAAACCAGCGGGAGATTGCCTGCCACGCAATCGCATGTGTTCATGCAGATTGGCGCGGGCGGGCGCTGTAGCGATTCAGATCAGATGCACCAGCGTCGACAGCAGCCGCGTGCGATCTGCGCTGGGACCCACGTACAGCTGCACTTCGCCCGGCTCATAGCATGGCCGCAAATCAGCGCCGAGAAAGCGCAGCTCGCAAGCCGGCAGTGATAGCTGCAGGCTGGCCTGCTCTCCGGCATTCAATTCAACCTGCTGCCATGCCTTGAGCTCCAGCACGGGTCTTGCGATGCTCGCGAGCCGATCATGGACGAACAGGAACACGGTCTCACGCGCCGTGCATGCCCCGGCGTTGCGCACGTCGATGCGCACCTCGATGCTGCCATCCTCGGCACACTGCGCAGGCGTGACGCGCAGGTTGCTCAGCTCGAAGTGCGCATAGGTCAGGCCATGTCCAAACGGAAACTGCGGATCGTTGGGCACGTCCATGTACTGGCTGGTGTAATGGTTGTTTGCTGCATAAGGGCGGCCGCCGGGACGCTGGGCGTGAAAGATCGGGATCTGCCCGACGCTGCGCGGCCAGCTGATCGGCGTGCGGCCACTGGGGGCCGTCTTGCCTGTCAGTACATCGGCGATGGCGGCGCCGGCCTCGCTGCCCGGGAACCAGGCCGCCAGGACTGCATCGGCCTGCTCAAAGAGCCAGGGCACGACCAGTGGGCGCCCAGAGAATAAAATCGTCACCACGGGACTGCCGAGCTCCGCGGCACGCGCCAGCACCGCCTGGGCGAGCTCGCGCTGACAGCCGGGTAGCTGTGGAATGGCGCGACTGGCAGCCTCACCGCTCATCGCGGCGGCCTCTCCCAGACACAGCACGATGACGTCAGCGCCTTCGCACGCTTGCAGCGCCGTGACAATGCCGCTGGTGTTCGCACCGGTGATTGCAACGCCCGGCGCATACGTCACGGCGGGCGCGCCCAGCGCACTTTGCAGTCCAGCCAGAACGCTGACCGATGCGTGATGCTCGGCGGCGGCCGCCCACGAGCCGCCCATCTCTGCCGCGGCATCGGCAAGCGGGCCGATCACTGCCAGACGCGACCCCGGTTGCAGCGGCAGCACATCGCCGCGATGCGTGAGCAGTACCAGCGAGTGCGTGGCGGCGCGCCGAGCCAGTGCCCGTCGGCGCGCCAGCGTGGGCGCCGGCTCGGCGCCCTGACAGCGCCGATAGGGGTCGTCGAAAAGTCCCAGCTTCTCTTTGAGCGACAGCACGCGCAGCACCGCAGCGTCGATCTGCGCCTCACTGGCCTCGCCGCGTGCGAGCGCCACGGGCAACCCATAGCGATAGGCATCGCTCATCATGTCGATGTCAACGCCCGCCGCGAGCGCCAGAGCCGCCGCGCCGCTGCGCTCGCCCGCGACCCCGTGCGCGATCAGCTCGCCGATCGCGTTGTAGTCGCTGACGATGACGCCTCCGAATCCCAACTGCTGACGCAGCCAGCCGCACAGCATTTCCCGATGCGCGGTCATCGGTATGCCGGCAAGATCGGTGAAGGCAGGCATGACCGCCACGACGCCACTGCGCACGGCGGCCGCGAACGAGGGCAGATGTACCTCGCGCACCGTGCGCTCGGAAATATCCACGGAGGCGTATTCTCGTCCGGCCTGCACCGGGCCATAGGCGCAGAAATGCTTAGCGACAGCGGCCAGTGCTGCGGGCGAGGCCAGGTTGGCGTCCTGCGCTCTGTCTGCTTGCTGGAACCCGCGCACCTTGGCACGTGCCAGTGCGCTGCCCACCACGGGATCCTCCCCTGGTCCCTCCACGGTGCGTCCCCAGCGCGGATCGCGTGACACGTCGAGCATGGGCGCAAAGGTCATGTCCACACCCTCTCGCGCCGCCTCGCATGCCGCCTCGCGCGCGGTCGCCTCCCAAAGCTCGGGGTCGAAGGCGGCAACCTCAGCGAGCGGCACGGGGAAGAGCGTGCGAAACCCATGGATGACATCGAGGCCAAAAAAAAGCGGAATGCGCAGGCGTGACTCTTCGACGGCAAGCCGCTGCATCGCGCGCACGCGCTCGCTGCCGTGCAGGTTCAACACGCTGCCGACGGCGCCGCTGCGCACATCCGACGCGAGCCCTTGGGCGATCACCGGCCCGGTCACCGCCTGATCGGCGGCGCTCATCGTGAGCTGGCCGATCTTTTCCGCCAAGCTCATGCGCCTGAGCAGCGCCTCTATTGCACTCATGAGCTGCCGTGCCTCCACGCCTGCCCGTCGGGCTGGAAATCAAGCATCATAGGCGCGGCGCGCGATTTCGCCACCCTCGCCGATCCGAACCAGGAGTGCCCTTGTCGAACCCGGATGCTGCACCCGACAGCCAACACAACGAGCGCAGCGGCGAAGCCCGCGCGCTGAGCGCGTCGAATCTGCTGGACCTTGGCGATGAAGCGCTGCTCGAGGCGCTGCAGCGACAGACGTTCGGCTTCTTCTGGGAGGGCGCCCACCAGGCGAGCGGCCTGGCCCGCGATCGCCATCCCTACGACGCCAAACGCGCCGAACTGATCGCAACGGGCGGCTCGGGATTCGGTCTCATGGCACTGCTGGTAGCCGTGGAGCGCGGCTGGGTCACGCGCGGCGCAGCCCTCGAGCGCCTGGAGCGCGCGACGCTGCTGCTGAGCCGCGCGCGCACGCACCACGGCGCCCTGCCGCATTTTTTGGACGGCTGCAGCGGTGAGACGATTCCCTTCATGCCACGCGATGACGGCGGCGATCTCGTCGAGACCGCCTTTCTGTGCATGGGGCTGCTGTGTGTGCGCCAATACTTCGATGGCACGGACCTCGCCGAAGCGCATCTGCGCGAGCGCATCGACGCACTGTATGCCCGCGTGGAGTGGGATTGGTATGCCCAGGGGGGCCACCAGGTGCTCTACTGGCACTGGAGCCCGACCTGCGGATGGGCGCTGGAGCATCGCATTCGCGGATGGAACGAATGCCTCGTCACCTATGTGCTGGCCGCCGGTGCCACGCGCCACGCCATCGACCCCGAGCTCTACCACCGCGGCTTCGCATCCGGCCCGCAATTTCTCAACGGCGGCCGCTACTACGGCATCGAGCTGCCGCTGGGGCCGCCCTTCGGGGGGCCGCTGTTTTTCGCGCACTACTCCTTCTGTGGACTCGACCCGCGCGGCTTGTCGGACCGGTACGCCGATTATTGGCTGCAGAATGTCAATCACGTGCGTATCAACCGGCAACACTGCATCGCCAATCCCAGTCGGTTCGCAGGCTACGGCAGCGATTGCTGGGGACTGACGGCGAGCGATGATCCAGGGGGCTACGAGGCTCATTCGCCCACCGTGGACAACGGTACGTTGACACCCACCGCAGCCCTCTCGAGCTTTGCCTATGCACCCCAGGACTGCCTGCGCACGCTGCGGCACTTTCTGGCCACCGAAGGCGACGCGCTGTGGCGACGTTTCGGTTTCGTGGACGCGTATTCGCCCACGCGCCGCTGGTATGCCGACAGCTTTCTGGCCATCGATCAGGGGCCGATCGTCGTGATGGTCGAGAACTACCGCAGCGGCCTGCTGTGGCGCCTGTTCATGAGCGCCCCGGAGGTGCAGCGCGGGTTGTCGCGTCTCGGCTTTCGCCGCACCTCGCCGGCAGACATGCAGTGAGCCGCGCGCTGTCGGCCTGGATCGAGCGCGAGTATCCCATCGCACTCGCGGGAATGATGCAGAGCATCTCCCCGGTGCGCATCATCAAGCACCGGCCCGGCTTCGCGCAGAAAATCATGCCGAAGCGCGGTGCCATCGTGGCCTCTCCCGTGCTCGGTGCCTACGATCCCGATCCGGACTATTTCTATCACTGGTTTCGCGACGGCGCGCTGATCATCGACGCACTTCGAGTCGCCTTCTTCGAGGGCGGCGCCGGCACGCAGGCACTCGCTCATCTGTCGGATTTCGTGCAGTTCAGCCTCTCCTTGCAGCAGCTCGATGGCCGGGCGCTGGTCCAGTCTGCGCTCTGGCGTGATCGCGTCGCAGCCGACCACCGCCAGTACCTGCGCGATGATGCGGAGCTTGCCCGCGTGCACGGCCCCGCCGTGTCGGGTGAGACGCGCGTCAACGCCGACGGCACGCTCGATATCTCCCGCTGGGGCCGCCCGCAGCACGACGGCCCGGCGCTGCGCGCCCTCACGCTGATGCGCTGGACGCGCGACGCCGTCCTGCCTGCCCAATTGGCGGCATCGCTGGAAACATTGCTGCGCGCCGATCTGGCCTACGTGCACCGCTTCGCGCCCGAGCCCTGCTTCGACATCTGGGAAGAGGATATCGGCCTGCACTATTACACGCTGCGCGTCTCGGGCGCCGCACTCCTGCAAGGGGCGCAGTGGCTCGAATCGCAGCCTGCGCGCACACCCCGGGACGTCGAGCTCGCGCGCGCCTGTCGCGAGAAGGCGCGAGCCCTCATTACGCTGCTGAACGATTTCTGGCTGCCCGAGCAAGGGCACTACCGCTCGCGCCGCCTACCCGGCGGCGCGCGCTCGGCCAAGGAGCTGGACGTCTCGGTGATCCTCGCGGCCGTGCACGCTGGCGAGCGCGAGGGTCCACATACCCCGCAGGATGAGCATCAGCAGGCGACCCTGGAGCGGCTCTGCGCGCTCTTTTCCGCCGCCTACCCGATCAACCGCGCCTCCCCTGGTATCGGACCTGCCATGGGGCGATACGCAGACGATCGCTATTACTCCGGAGGTGCCTGGTATCTGGCGACGCTGGGTGCCGCCGAATTCTGCTACCTCTCCGGGGATCGCGCGCGCGGGGACGCCTTCCTCGAGACGGTGCGGCGCTTCACACCGCCAAGCGGGGAGCTCTCCGAGCAGTTCGATCAGCGCAGCGGCGCGCAGACTTCAGCGAAACAACTGGCCTGGAGCTACGCGGCCTTCATCAGCTGCCGCGCCGCGCGCCAGGAAAGCCTGAGCGGCTAGCTTGGCATCGTAGCGGCGCGCGCCGCATCAGTCACGGCCGAGGCGCTCATCCCGGCGCGCACACGCACGGCGTCGTCGATCACCAGCGCCTCGGCGCGCTGGCGGTCGAGCTCAGCGAGCGGCACGGGAGCGGCGGCGGCGTGGCCCTGCACGAAATCCACGCCCAGAGCGCGCAGCAGCCCCTGCTCCGTGGGGACCTCGACCTGCTTGGCCACGGTGAGAATGCCGGCCACGCGCGCGATCTGTGCCATGCCTGCCACGCGCATCTGATTTGCACGATGATTGGCCAGGCCCTGCGTGAGGCGACGATCGATCTTCGCAAGCCGTACACCGGGCAGGCTCAGAATTTCCGCGAGTTCGTCGTGGAGCGTGACGTTATCGATCACCAATCCGGCACCGAGGGTCTCAATCCCGCGGCTCAGGCGCTGCAGGCAGATACGGTCCTTGCGCCAGAAGCTCTGATCGGCTTCGAAGGCCAGCAGCGCCGGTGGGATTGCCGCCTTGTTGAGGCACAGTTCGATGAAGCGCAGGAAGTTCGGATCGGCCAGTGAGCTGGCGGACAGGTTCAGCGAGAATTGCGCCGGCTCGTCGGTAAACACACTGCTGCGACCAGCGAGCCACACGATCAGCGCACCGGCGACGCGGCGATCCAGGACGGTACCGAGTCCGCGGTCGTCGGCGGCGCGCAGCAGCGACACGGGGGCAGCATCGGCGAGCAGCGTGGCCGCCTCGCGCAGAAAAACCTCGTAGCGCCGGATACGCATGCCACGTTGCAGCGGCGCCAGCGACTGCGCCACCAGCGCGAGCGGGAAGGCCCGCAGGCGCGCGAAGAATTTTTCGACCTCCGGCTCCTCCACGGTGGGCCCGAATGCAATCAGCCGCTCGGCTTGGGCCGTGGTGAGCTCAGCCGTGGCGGCATCGACATGTGGATAAACGGTCGGGGCTGCCGCCAGGCGCATCGCCCACTCGTGTGCAGCGCGTTGCACCGGCACCGGTAGATCGTTCACCGCCTTGCCCTTGCCACGCAGCCGGCGGTTGTCGATGACCAGCATGACGAAGCCGCGAAAGGCATTGGCAGTGTCGGCGGCACGTAGCAGCACCGCGGTGCGCTGCTCGGGCAGCTCGTGATCGGCGCGCGCGGGGGCGGAGTTGCCGACGAAGCGCTCGAGCGCCAGTCGCACGGCATCGAGATCCGCGGGTCCCCACACCCCGGCGGTTTGCCAGCAGACCTGGCCGCGCGCATCGTGCATGGAAATGCGCTGCGTCCAGTTGAGCGGTAACGCAGCAACGATGCGATGTGCGTAGATTGCAGCCAGTCCGTCCAGAGATCCCGTCGCCGACGGATCGGCGGACACACTTGACATAGCCTCGCGGCCCTCGCGCCTGCTTTGACTGGCATTCTAGGAACGCGACTCGCACAGGTAGTGACGCAGGCGGCATTCGCGCGGTTGCAAAGCGTGAGTGGCCGCGCTCTTCGCGCGCGCAGCGTGATCGGCGTCGCGACCAGCGCCGCGGCGCCGCCGTCGTGCCGCTGCCCCGCCGGCGTTATGTCCACATGGGCTGCTGGACGTTACAGCAGCGCAACCTGTACGCGCTGCACGCTCTCAGGCTGGCGCGAGCCGATCGATCTGGGCCATGTCGTGCGCCGATAATGGCCAGGCTACGGCGCGACAATTGGCCTCGAGCTGCGAGGCCTTGGTGGCCCCGGCGATCACGCTGGCGACCGTGGGGCGATGCAGGAGCCACGCAATGGCCAGCTCGACCAGCGTTCGCCCGCGCGCCTTGGCGAAGGCTTCCAGGTTTTCGATTCGGTCGAAGTTGCGCTCCGTCAGGCCGCTGGCGAGATTCTTCCAGGCTGCCAGACGCGTACCCTGCGCCGGGGGAACGCCACGACGATATTTGCCCGTCAGCAGTCCGCTCGCGAGTGGAAAGTAAGGGATCAGCGAGAGCTGCAAGCGCGCAATGGTCGGCTGCAGCGACTGCTCGATGCCGCGCTCGAGCAGGCTGTATTGCTCCTGTGTGGCGATGAAACCCTGCAACTGCTGCGCCCTGGCGGCCCGATCGGCCTCCTGCAACAGCTCGGGTTTCATGTTCGAGGCAGCCGCGTGGCGGATCTTGCCCTGGCGAATCAGATCTTCCAGCGCGCGCAGCGTCTCCTCCAGCGCAACCTTCGGGTCCGGCCGATGCAGATACAGCACGTCGATGTAGTCGGTCTGCAGTCGTTGCAGGCTGCGCTCCGCCGCCTGCATTACGTAGCTGCGCGAGGCGCCGCCGGCGAGACCTTCCCTCGCGATGCCGAATTTCGTGGCGATGATGACGCGGTCGCGTCGACCGGCGAATGCCCGGCCCAGTACCAGCTCGGAATCGCCGTACACATCCGCCGTATCGAAGAAGTTGATTCCGAGCGCCAGGGCACGATCGATGACCTCGCGCGAGGCAGGCTCGTCGATGAGCCAGCCGAAGTTATTGCAGCCCAGGCCGATGGCGGAGACCTTGAGGCCGGATCGTCCCAATTCGCGCTGCTGCATATCGAGCTCCAGTGTGGTTGCATGCTAGCAGCTCGCCCTTTACCCCAGAGGCCCTCCGACAATGAATATCGTCTCCTTTCCCGGCGCACTGCCCGCCCCGCACCAGCTCGATCTACCTCGTCTGCGCCTCATCGAGTTGACCAACTCGCTGGCAGCGGAACTGCTGGGACATTGCAATGAGTTGATGAAGGCCTCCAATGCCCCGGAATTTGCCGCCGTGGTGCGCAAAACCGCAGATCATCTGGCCGAAGCCAGCGCCGGCTGGGCCGCCATGTCGAGCACCATCCGGGACTGCTGGCGGATCTAGTCGCCTGCAGCGCCAGAATGGCACCGCGACACGTGCACGCGTGCATCTTCAGATGTTGTCTGATGGTCGCAAGGCCGCAGCGGCGTAGCATTGCCCGGCAGAGGTCGATCATGACCATCCGGAACCCAGCTCATCGCGCGCTGCCCTGCGCCCTGCTCGGCGCGATTGCACTGACCGCTTGCGCCTCCGTAGCACCCGCAGCGCGGCAGAGCAGTGCGCCGTTCGAGGCCGTCTGGCAAAGGCATCAGACGACGATCAACTACGTCGGTTTCACGGCGCAGTATTCCTGCGATGGTTTCGAGGAAAAGGTCCGCACGATACTGCTGTATCTCGGTGCGCGCCGCGACCTGAAGGTGCAACAGGTAGGCTGCAACCGGGCCTTTGACCAGCCGGGACACATCGCTGCCGTTCGGGCTGATTTCTATACGCTGAGCCCCGCATCAGCCACCGGGGCCGACACCGTCAATGCCCAATGGACGATGGTGACCATCAAGCCCATGGACCCCTACTGGATGGATTTCGGCGAGTGCGAGCTGATGCAGCAGATCAAGCCGGTGATCGCCGGTGACTACAGCGTGCGGGATCTGCACTATCGGACCGCCTGCGTGCCCCACGACACGACCATTTCCGATTTCGACTTGCACGGCCAATTCCCCAAGCTGGCGGCGTCGCCCTCGCCTTGAGGTCTGCTGGCGGCCCTCGCTTCGGGCGTGGCCAGGGCGGGGTAGGAGTAGGACATCCCGCGGCGTCGTGTCAGTTGATTCTTATCGCTCGTGCATTACAGCGGGCAGAGTTTCCATAAGCCTGCCAGGGCGACCAACAAGCGCATCGCGGGGGCGGTGCCCACCGATGGGTGCGTAGGAATAAAGCCAGGGACGCACCGACTACACCGACTCCGCCCGTGGCTTCGGTGAGCCGGTTCAGGCAGCTCTTACGCTCAGGCTCACCACCTCGGGGGGGCTATTCAGCCGCTACGCTCTGGCTGCCCGAGCGCGCCCGTCTTAACGTGACAGTCAAGAGGGCACAGCCATGAAGAAACTATTTATCAGCACCGCGGCACTCATTGCAGCGCTGAATCTATCGGGATGCATGCTTATGATGGCAGGCAGCGGGTACCACGGCGACCAGGGCGACCTGGTCAGCAACGACGGGGACATCCGCTACGTAGGCTGGTGCGACGTGCATCCGCACAATGCGCACTGTTTGAGCAGCTCTGACGCGAAAACTGACGCCATCGCTCCAGCACCGGCTCGTTCGGCCGCCGTGACCAAAAACCATCCGACGCCTTATCGCCTGCGGGCCGCGGCCGGCTCCGGCGAATCACCTCTCGACTTGGCGGATATCAACTGATCTGCGCCGGACGGCCTCGGGCCGCCCCACGTACGCTCGTGCTGACGAGACGCGCCCCTATTGGGTCAGCCTGCGCCCTCGCCCCACCAATACCAGCCCCACCATCATCGTCAGCCCGGCCAGGGCATCGTCGGTTGAAATCTCGGGCGCGGGGCTGGGTGGATCGGCGGCGGGTGAATCACTAGCCTGCGAGCTGGCCGGATAGCTGACCGGATAGCTGCCCGGCTGCGAGGTCAGCCTGTAGTAGGGCCAGCTCGTCAGCGGTGCGCAGTTCAGGCCGGCGCTGGAGACATCCAGGCTTGGACCGATGGAGCCCCCGTACAGGGCGTCGGTCATGTATTCGCACACATTGCCAAAACAATTGGCCGCGGCGTATCCAGCCGGTGCCGAGCAGTACTCGCTCTGGGCATGTGCGGCAAGTGGCAGGAACACCGCAACGAGTGCTCCGGCGGCTAAGATCCCCTTGATCACTGTTCCCTCCCGGAAACGTGGACCGACTCGACTGGCGCCACGATTAGAGCACCGTGATCGGCGCCGTACGCCGGATATCACTGTAGGCGCGCACTTTCAGTGACCCGGAGCGGCCGCAGGCGGCAGTACAGACGCTTGAGCGTCCCCCAGACGCCGTTCGGACCCGGCCGTGGGCTGGCGGCGTCGCCATGGGCTCACGGCCCCGTCTCGTGCTAGATTCTGCCCCCAGATCAAGCGAGCGGCGCCGGCTGCGCATGCCAGGCGAACCGGCCTCCCCGGCCCGGGGCTGCCATGCCGCAGTGGGAGATAAAGCTGAATGAAGACCTTGTTTTTGCAAGCGCCGTCCTTCGATGGCTTTGACGGCGGTGCCGGTGCGCGCTATCAGATGAAGCGCGAGGTGCGCTCTTTTTGGTACCCGACCTGGCTTGCGCAGCCAGCAGCGCTGGTGGAAGGCTCCAAGCTGATCGATGCCCCGCCGGCCAACCTGAAATTCGACGACATCATCCCCGAAGTGAAGAACCGGGACTTGGTGGTGCTGCACACCTCCACGCCTTCGTTCAAATCGGACGTCAAGACGGCCGAGATGATCAAGGCGCTCAATCCTCAGGTCAAAATCGGCTTCATCGGCGCCAAGGTGGCCGTCGAGCCGGAAAAGAGCCTCATCGCCGCCCGCGCCGTCGATTTTGTCGCTCGTAACGAATTCGACTTCACCATCAAAGACGTCGCCGACGGCAAGCCCTGGAGCGACATCAAGGGTCTGTCATACCGCAATGCCGATGGCAGCATCGTTCACAACGAGGAGCGCCTGGTCCTCGAGGACATGGACTCCCTTCCATGGGTCACGCCGGTCTACAAACGGGATCTGCGGATCGAGGATTACTTCGGCGGTTATCTGAAGCATCCCTACATCTCGTTCTATACGGGACGCGGCTGCAAGTCACGCTGTACCTTCTGCCTCTGGCCCCAGACGGTCGGCGGACATCGTTACCGCGTGCGCTCGATCGAAAATGTCGTGGCAGAGGTGAAATGGGCGAAGCAAGCCTTCCCTCAGAACAAGGAATTCTTCTTCGACGACGACACCCTGACCGACAACCTGCCGCGCGTTGAAGCGCTCGCCAAGGAGTTGGGCAAAATCGGTGTTACCTGGTCGTGCAATGCCAAGGCGAATGTGCCGCGCAAGACGCTCGCCGTGATGCGCGAGAATGGCCTTCGGTTGCTGCTGGTCGGCTATGAGTCCGGCAATCAGCAGATCCTGTTCAACATCAAGAAGGGTATGCGGGTCGAATTCGCCCGCCGCTTCACCAAGGACTGCCACGAGCTCGGCATCGTGATTCACGGCACGTTCATTCTGGGGCTGCCAGGCGAAACCAAGGAGACCATTCAGGAGACACTGAATTTCGCCAAGGAGATCAATCCCCACACGATTCAGGTGTCGCTCGCCGCCCCCTACCCGGGCACATTCCTCTACCGCCAGGCCAAGGAGAACGGCTGGTTGTACAACGAGGAAATCGATCTGCTAACCCAGGAGGGCACGCAGATCGCGCCGCTCAATTACCCGCACCTCAGCCACACCGAGATCTTTGCGTCGGTCGAAGACTTCTACAAGAAATTCTATTTCCGCCCCTCCAAGATCGCGTCCATCCTGGCGGAGATGATCGCAAGCCCCCAGATGATGAAGCGCCGGTTGCGCGAGGGTGCGGAGTTCTTCAGCTTCCTGCGCCAACGGCACGATACCGCCTGAGCTCGCAGGGCAGCTCTGGCGTTGCCATTCACGGCGCCAGACGCCACGCCACGGCTGACAGCGCTGCTGTCAGCCGTGCTCCAATGCGCGTGTGCGCCTTAGGCGATCAACTCGTTGACCGATTCGCCGAACTGGTCGGTCAGCCGGTAGTTGCGGCCCAGGTAGAAATAGGTCAGCAAGTTGTTGTCGAAACCGAGCAGCCGCAGCATCGTCGCGTTCAGGTCGTAGGTCTTCACCCGTTTTGAGACGACGTTGTAATTGAAGTCATCAGTTTCACCGTGCGAGTAACCGGCGCGGGTTCCACCGCCTGCCAGCCAGAAGGTGAAATTCCCGCCATGATGGTCACGACCCCACGCCCCCGTGATCGAACCCTGGGCAAAGGGTGTGCGGCCGAATTCGCTGCCACAGACCACCAGCGTGTCTTCCAGCATACCTCGCTGCTTGAGATCGCGTATCAGCGCAGCTGCGGGCTGATCGAACTCCTGGCAACGCAGCGGTAGATCCTTGGTGATCTGCAGGTGCATGTCCCAGCCCATGGCATACAGGGTGATGAATTTCACACCGCGCTCGCTCAGGCGACGTGCAATCAGGCAATTGTGAGCAAAGCTGCCGGGCTGCATGGCCTGGGGCCCATACATGTCCAGGACGGCCTTGGACTCATCCGAGAAATCGATGATCTCCGGGATCGAGTGCTGCATCCGATACGACATCTCGTACTGACGCATACGCGAGAGGACATCGGAGTCACCTGACGACTGATAATCGGACTTGGCCACATCACTGAGCGAGTCCAGGAATTGGCGACGTTCCTCCGAGCCAAATCCTCCCAGGTTGTTCAGATACAGCACCGGTTCCGAACCGGACCTGAGCAGGTCGCCCTGAAATTCCGACGGCAGGAAGCCGGCACTCCAGCAGGCCGTATCGTACGGCACGCCCTGGGTGACGCCGGACTTCAGCACCACGAAGCTTGGCAGATTGGTGTTGTCGTTGCCCAGGGCGTAGCTGATCCAGGAACCCGCCGAGGGCCTGCCGGGCAGCTGGAAGCCCGTGTGCAGCAGCACCTGGCCTGGGCCGTGATTCAGCTGATCGCTGTACATCGACTTGATGAAACAGAGCTCATCGACGATTCCGGACATGTGCGGCAACAGGTCGCTGACCCAAGTGCGCGACTCGCCGTGCTGACGCATCGGAGCCATGGGTCCGGCGCACAGGAAGGCCGCCTGCCCGCTCGACATCGACGAGAGCTTCTGCGTGCTGAGCACCGAGGCGGGCATCGGCTGCCCGTTCATCTTCACCAGGGTCGGCTTGTAGTCCCACAGATCCACGGTGGAATTGGCGCCCAGCATGTGTATGTAAATCACGCGCTTGGCGCGGGCCGGATATTGCCCGGTCTGCTTGGTGCCGAGGTTCGGGGAGTAGCCGGCTCGTTGTGCAGGCGGCCCGATACTGGCATTTGCCTTGGTGATCCCGAGTACATCTGCCGCCGCGACCGCGCCGAGGCCCAGACCGAAGCCCGCCTGCGTCAGGAAGTGGCGGCGAGCGCTGTCGACCACATCCTTGAGATCCGAGCCCCCGAGGGTGATCGCGCCGTTGCGCTTGCTGCTGCGTTTCATGGGATCTCTCCTACTGAACGAAGTACGAGTCAGGGGCATTCATGATCAGCGTGGCGACATTGGTCATCGCCGCGAGCTTCACCGCACTCACGCTGGAGTCGATCGGCTCGACGCCGACATTCACCAATTTCGCGGCTGCCTTCGGATCAGATTGATATCTCTGCAGCCGCTTGTCGTAGTACGAGCTCAGGGTCGACATCAGTTTGGCGTCCGGGTATTGCCTGCGCGCCAGCCGGTACAAATGCGTGATTTGCTTGGCCGGGTCATTGCTGTAATGCAACGCTTCCGTTGCCATCATCCGATAGGCTTCCAGATACTGCGGCCCGTTCACCAGTAGTAAGGCCTGCATCGGCGTGTTAGAGACCTCCTCCTTACCGATGCTCACCGTCGGATCCGCCGCATCCAGCAACTGGAACTGCGGGTTCATCCCATTGCGCTTGATGAACGAGTAGAGCGTACGCCGGTGCAGCTCCGAGTCAGGTTCGTTGCCGGGTTGCGGATAGAACGGCACGACGCCAGTCGGCTGGTACGGGTAGGTGCTCTGGCCGCCGATCGTGCGATCCAGAATCCCCGCATCGAACAGCGCACTGTCCCGCATCTGCCGATAGGACATGCGGAACCGCGGACCGCGCGCAAGCAGATCGTTTTGCGGGTCAAGCTGGCGCTGCGCGGGCGTCGCCGCCGACACCTGGCGATACGTTGCCGACATCACGATCAATTTTTGCATCTGCTTGATGTTCCATCCCGACTGCTCGAACTGCAGCGCCAGGTAGTCCACCAGATGCCGGTACTTCGGCATGATGCCCTGTGAGCCGAAGTCATCCTCGGTGGACACCAGCCCGGTGCCAAAATTCATTTGCCAGAGCCGGTTGACGAACACCCGGGCCGTCAGCGGGTTCTTCGCATCAAACATCCACTGCATCAGCCCCAGTCGCGTACGCGGGTACTTGTCCGACCAGGCAAACAGCTGCGACGGACCCTGCAGCGGTACCTGCTCTCTGGGCGAATCCCATTCGCCGCGATACAGCAGGTAGGTGGGTCGGGGCGTCTTCTGATCTTCGTAGACGAGCGTCTGCGGGATCGCTGAGGCGACGTCATTTTCCTGCTTACGCGCCATATCCAGCACGTGGCGAGCCCGGACAGCAGCAGGATCCCGGAGCGCAAGCAGGTGGGTGAGCTGCCCATTCAAATAGGAGCGATCAGCCTTCAGCGCCTTCGCGCCCTCATGCAGGTAATCGACCTCGATCGGAGTCAGGGCGCGATCGAACAGACGGAATTCGTCGATCGCGCTGCCGGCAGGGCCGGCCTCCCGGAAGCGGGTGCCAAACGCGAAACCGGTGTATTCACCGAATATACCCGGGCTGGCGGTCGGCAGGATCTCCGCGGTCAGGTTGTCGCGCATGACGTCCACCGGGACGAGTGCACCGTCGACGTACAAGTGCAAGCCGGAGGCCCGGCTCGAGCCGTCGTAGGTAACGGTGATGTGCGCCCACTGCTTCAAGGGCAGCGCTTGCTTGGAGAACACGGCCAGCATGTTGTAAGGCCGCGCGTGCGCGACGTACAGCTGCAGGCGACCGTCCTTGCCCAGCACGAGTTCATAGCCTTTGCCGCCGTTGTTGAAGGCAGTATCGGCGTCCGGGAAGTCCGTCTGGGTAAAGATCGTCGTATAGGTCGAATATCGCTGCGCCGGATAGAACCACAGATCAACGCTGAACTGCTGCCAGCGATCGAAATATCCCAGCGAGGGCTCGCCGATCTTGTGCGGCAGGTAGGCACCGCTCGCGTTGTTTTCGGTGAAGTACAACGCTTTGCCCTTCTCTCCCGGTCCGAATTCGGGGGCGGACACCACCATTGGTGCGACATTGGGCACGCCTGAGGGCGAGAACTTCATTTCGCTGAGCCGATAGGTTACGGGCACCAGCGGGTTCTCGCACCCATCCAGCCCGATGCCACCCACGGGGTATTCATGCGAGAGCTCCGATCCACATCCCCCTTTGGTAGCTTTGGAGGACGTGGTGTTCGGCGCCTTGCGTTTGGGTGCGCCGGCTTTGGGTGCGCCGGCGACCAGGGCCGCAACTTTGCGATCGTCGTTCGGGGATCCGAAAGTGCGGGGCGCGCGCGCCTTTGGCTTGCCGCCCACAGGGAAGCCAAAACCGAAGCCGCCTTTGCGCGGCGTCGGCTTGAGCCTGAGCGTGTTCCACGCGGACTGCGGGATCGGGTCCGCCGAATCGAGGGGGTAGTACGCGACCTGGGCCTGTTGCAAGGCGCTCTGGATCAAGCTCGAGGCGGCGGCCACGTTGAGCGTGCCGCGTGCGGCCCCTGAGCTCGGCTGCAGCAGGGAGGTTTGCACGACTCGCGCCGTGCCCGCCGAGCCAGCAGCAACGCTCGAGCCGCCACCACCGCGCAACCAATCGGCAACTTCGGCCTCAGCTCGACGCGCATTGACTGTCAGGACGCTCTGGTAGTTATCGGTGGCCTGGCGCAGTTTCGCCTGTGCTTGCGTCATCTGCAGCTGCTGCGCGGCCGTTGGCCACGGCAGCGTCGGCCCGCCGTTGGTGCCGCCAACCCCTGGCCCATCGAGGCTGTTGAAGAAACCACTGAGCGAGTAGAAGTCCTTTTGGCTGATGGGATCGAACTTGTGATCGTGGCAACGAGCGCAGCCCACCGTGTAGCCAAGCAACGCCGTACCCACGGTGTCGGTATCGTCGACCACCGACTCGATGCGGTATTGCTCGTTGAGGTCGCCGGCCTCCGAAGCGCGCAGGCCGAGCCGCAGGAATTCTGTTGCCAGCAGGTCATCGCGCGTGCGATGTGGCATCAGATCGCCGGCCACCTGCATGGTGACGAATTGGTTGTAAGGCATGTTCTGATTGAATGACTTGATCACCCAATCGCGCCATGGCCAAAGATTGAAGTCGGCCCCGTCGTCCTCGTAGCCCGCCGTGTCAGCCCAGCGTGACAGATCCATCCACATGCCGGCCATGTGCTCGCCGTAGGCCGAAGAGGCCAGCAGCCGATCCACCACCTTCTCGTAGGCGTTCGGGCTCTTGTCATTCACGAACGCATCGGTCTCCGCCAAGGTGGGCGGCAAACCCGTAAGCGTCAGACTGACGCGATTGATCAGGGTGGCCCGATCTGCCTCGGGCGAAGGCTTCATGCCCTTCTCGGCGAGCTTCGCGAACACGAAGTTGTCGATGGGGTTGACGACACGAGATTGGAAAGGACCGGCACTTGGCAGCGGCACCTGGGTCGGCGGTATCAGCGACCAGATCGGCTCGTACTTGGCTCCCTGCTTGATCCATTCGGCAATCAACTGGATCTGTTCGGGCTTCAGAGGAGCCGCGTCACGCGGCATGCGCACCTTGGGATCGGTGGAAGTGATCCGCCGGATCACATCGCTCTGCTCCGGATGACCGGCGACGATCGCGTGGGCTTCAGGATGATCCGCCAACGACGCCTCGGCTGGTCCGGCGTAATCCAGCCGCAATCCCGCCTTGCGCATGTTGGCATCGGGTCCATGACAGGCGAAGCAGCCCGAGGACATGATGGGGCGAATCTGTTCGTTGAAGTCGATCGGTCCGGTGATGGGCTTGAGCCCAGCGGTCTCCTTAGCCAGGCGCGCAGCCACTTTCGAGGCACTAGGCGCCTTCGCGCTGCTCGATGCGACAGCGCTGTTGCATCCACTGAGCAATGCAAAGGTGAGGCAGCACGACGCTACCCCAAACCCCGTCAGCACCACCCGGACTCTCTGATTTCTCACGGCTTCATCCCCCGATATGTACCCGGTCCGCGACGTCTCGGATCTGCTGGCTCAGCAAGGCAGATTTACCGCTCCACAATACTTATGAACTATACCTATAACGTCCCGCACCCTCAAATTCTTAACTCAACTTTTCCAATAAAACAACGATTTGACGCAGCGAAGCATCCGGCGCCGCAGGAACCCCTGACGCACCCGGTGGGCGCTCAATTGGGCAACTGCGCAACGCATAGGTTCGATCCGCACACGTCAAGTCTATTTTTTTTGATAAAACAGCGACATGCACTGCCACAGCCCTGCCCCCTGCCACAGTATGCAGACGACGCTCCCGGCGGACGCGTCCGGGGCAGAGAATACCTCGAATCTGCGGCATGCCCCTATTGCCAGGGGTGCGCGTAGTGTTCGCCGGGCAGCTTAGCGAACAGGCCGCACTCGTTGCCGCGTACGTCACGCGCCACCGCTGAGAGCGCCTGGCGCAGGCGCCGGAGGGTCGCATTGCTCAAACAGCGGCGCGAAGCGTCTACCTTCTCACGCAGTAGCAGGCACTGCATATCCGCGATGCGCTGTTGGCTTGCATCCTGCACTGCACTGTGATGGCAGAGCGCCAGCATCGATATCAACCATTCGATGCGCTGTCCCAGTCGTTGCAGTGCAACCTGAGCACTGGTCAGCTGCAGCTGGAAGCTCAGGCTCAGACGCAGATAGGTCCAGCGCGTCTGACGCAGCGCGCGCTCTGCAAATCGCACATGCCTACGCAGCACCGGGGGCAAGCTGCGATAGCGGGGTAGCCAGGCTGAAGGGATCAGGCGCGAAGCGCTTCCGGCAAGGTCGAGCAATACGTTGGCGCACATCCAGCCGCCCAGCCGCAGCAGCCCGGGAGCAATGAGCAGCCTTGCCAGCGCGATCAGACTGCGCCGTGGAAAGCGGCGGAACTCGCGCAACCCCAGGCGCAGGATGCGCTTCTCGGGAGCGACCATCTTGCCATTCACATCGCTATTGGCACGCTGCAAAACGCTCAGCAGCGGCGAGAGGTAGCGCTCCACAAACGGCAGCGTGATGTCCCTGACTGCTCCCATGCGGATCAGGTCGTCTTCGCCTTCAACCACACCAAACAAATGCAGATTGACGCGAGCGGCATTGACGCGACTGCCCCGCGCGAAGGAGCGCCCACCCAGCACGTGCTCGCAGGCCAGCATCGACTCCACGCCGCTCTGCGCGGCAGCCGATTTGGTCAGATCCCGCAGGCCCGCAAGGTCGACGCCCGCGGCGTCCTGTGCGAGGGACAGAAATGCGAGCGAGCGTGCCTGCAGCGAGCCTCCGAGCATGCGCGCAATCGCCAGTTGTGGCAGTTCATGGTTGATCACCAAGCCACCTACGCCCGGGCGCTCATGCGCAAAGCGGCTCGCGTCCACTGCGAGCATGCGTTGATAGCCGGCCGACATCGCGGCCAGCATGCAGCGGCCGAGGCGCAAGCAGTAGAACAGAATCTCGACGCCATCTCCCTGTACCCGGTTGGCGGCAGGTATCGGGAAGTTGCGAAAGTGAAGCCTCGAGTTGTAGTTCGCCGTGAAGGCAGCCACGCCTGAGGGCGCGCAGCGGAACTCCCAGCCGGCCTCAGAAGCTTCCACGTCATGCAGGGGAAGCTGCACGATGAAGAGCCCGAGGTCCGCGCCGCCCTTGCCAATTCGGGCCACGATGCCCGCCAGGCCACCGAAGGTCGCGCTCGTGATCCACAGCTTGTTGCGTGCCCCGTCCGCGAACAAGCGGTAATCGCCGTGCTCATCACGCTCCACGTAGGCCTGGATCTTCTTGGCGTTGACCCCGGTGCCCACTTCAGTGAGGGCGAAGGCCATCAGCTTGCCTTCAGCGATCATTGGAAGGTAAGTGCGCCGCTGTGCTTCGCTGCCATAGCCGAGAAGCGAGCCTGCACCGATGGTCAGCTGGCCGGAAATCTCGACTGCAAGCGGACCGAGTCCATTGGCGGCCAGAGACTCTTCCAGATGGGCCAGCTGCAGATAGCTCTCGCCGCGTCCCCCATATTCGCCCGGCACGGTCAGTCCATAGACACCGACCTGCGCGACCGTGCGTCGTAACGCATCCGAGAGCTTGCCATCCGCTGAGAAAGCAGAACCGGCAGCCAGACAATCCAGCGCTGCGGTCAGCGCTGGATGGGCCACGTGATCCAGTGCTGCACACGCCCTGCCCCCAGCCTGTAGTTCTTCGTTTGCTGGACGCGGCCCATAGATGAGCCTGCCAACGAGACTGCTGCGGCCACTCGCCAGCTTGGAGGCTACTGCGCCGACGGCGGATTCGAGTGCACCGACCTCGCGGGCCGCTTCCAGGTCGCCGGCCGCCGCCAGCGCCCTGGCCGATATGGAGCTGGAGCTGGGCGGCTGCTTGCGCTCAGTCGTGATGTCGTGACCTCAGCTGCCTGGCGCTCGCCGCGCCCGTGGTTCCCGCGTCCCTGTTGACGGCGCCGTCGCTGGCGCTTTTGACGGCGGCGGTGGCGCAAAGCCCGTGGTGCAGTAGAGCGTGCACTTGCCCGGCGGCATGACGAACTTCGCTTTGATCTTATCGCGGAATTCCGGATACATGGTCTGCGCGCCGCCCAGCGAAGCCTCTTCGGGAATGCCGTAGATTTGCTTCATCTGGCCAACGAGGGGATTCTTGCCCGGCAGATAAAACGGCACCTTGCCCTCGTCGACACCCTCGTAACCGACGATGCACGGGTCCCAATCGATACCTACCGGACCGTCCGAGCGCAGATAGGAGTTGGCGTAAGCATAGGGCTCCGTCAGGTAAACGGGGTCCTGCAGAACATACGAGACCGCCAACATGTCGTCGTGACGGATGAACGTGCTGGTGAGTGTCGTCTGGTCGCTGCTGAAGGCGCCGCTGCGACGCAGGATGCCGGCCTTCAGGTTGGTCGTATAGGCGATGAGCATGTCGCCCTTCCAGGTGCCGAGCGTGAAGCCCGAGCGATCATGCGGCGCGAGCGCCGAAGGCCGCGGCCGGCCGTCCATCCAAATCGTCACCGGCGGATGGCTCTCCGTTCCGCCGATCATCCAGGCGGAAACCTGACGGGTGGCGGGATCCACCTGGGGCCATATCCGGATGGCCCATGGTCCAATCGCCAGACTCCACGGCGTTTCCTGCAGGCAGATGCGCTCCGGCTCCGAGTACGAGCCTGGGTTGTAATCCAGCGCCAGATAACGGCCGGCGTCATTCAGCGGGATACCGGTAAAGTCGTCGGGCACCGGACCGGCCACGCGCTCCATGACGCCTTCGTCTTCCTGCAGGGCCCACGATCCCGACAGATCGACCTGCGTGATCTGCTCCTGCGCCCGCAGCGGCAGGGCGGCCGCAGCGAGCAGCAGTGCCACAGCGAAGGTCGTTCCGCGCACGGAATTTCCGGCCTGAAACTTTGATGTATAGCCAACCATGTTCTGTGCCTTACCAAGTCGCCGAGCACGGCGAGGGTTCCCAGCCCGACGCGCTCGACTCCTTCTTGAAATTGGAGTTGACGATGAACACCTTGGTCAAATAGGTCGGATCCGTGACGCTGCTGGTCACCATCATCAGCTGCTCCCCGCCTATCTGCGGCAGCAGGTCGTAGTATTCCGTCAGCTTCGCGTTGTCACTGTACGGGATGCCGTTCTTGCGCAGGTAACCTGCCGTCAGATTGTTGGTCATCACCTTCAGATTTCCCCACACCGGCGGTCCGGCGGGGCGCGAGGCGCGGCCGCCACCGGTATCGGCGCTCTTGCGCTGTATCTGCCAGAGGGCGAACGAGTATCCCTGCAGTGACTTGGCGCCCGGGTCGGCATCCGATCTGACGAAGTGGAACAGGCGCGTCTGCTCGCCCGCATCCGTCTGCATCTTCATCGTCTGCTTGTCCTGCCAGGTGATGTGCAGACGCTCCGGCACACGCATGATCGCCGGGGCCCCGTAAGATTTGCACTGTTCGCCCGCCGCGACATCCTTGGCCGGATCCCACGCGTCCATGATCTGGATGCCGGCGGCATTCAATGGAACGTCGGAATAATCGCCGCGCCGGGGCGTGACCATGCGAAATATCCAGTCCTGGGTAACCAGTGAGACCCAGTAGCCGGTGAGATCGACGGGGGCGGCCGCCTCCCCGGTGGGCGGCGGTCCGCGCCCTGCGCGACCCTGTGCCTGCGCAGCCGTCTGCGCCAGCAGCGAGACGAGCAGAACGAGCGCCATCTGCCGAGCAGAGGTTGATATGAAATGTCGCGCCATGCTGCTTAGCCCTCGTCGCTCGCGTTGACTTTCTTAGGTTTCTTCGTCGACAGATCTTTGTAGACGGCCTCGACAAATGCATCCGCCGACTTGTACTGCGGATAGGACCGGGTCGGGTTGGCCGCCTCGATCTGGCGCAGCGTCATATGCTGCTTCATCATGTAGGCGATTGTGTCGCGCACCTTCACGACCATGTCGCGATAGTCAACCACTTCCCACTGATCACATACGCGTCCGTGCTCGGGGATGACCTGGGTGCCGACGTACTCGTAGATGAGCGGCGTCGGAGGATCCACCAATTGCAGCAGGTGGTTCAGCGCGTCGATCTCCCCCTGAACGCTGCCGCCGTTGGCCAGATCGATGGTTGGGAAAGCCGTCTTGTCCATGACAGCACCGGCGAACACGACGTCATCGCTGCGGAACAGCACCACGCTGTCACCATCGCTGTGCGCCGCGGGCTCGTGGTAAATCTCGACCGGTTCGTCATTGATGTACAGCGTCGTACGATTGACGAGGTAGGCGTCGTTAGGCCAACCGCTGTCGGGGAATCCCCCCGGCTGCCCCTTGGTGGCGGCCATCCGCGCCAGCACGGTATCGTAGGACACGATGGATGCGCCCGGTCCAAGCGGCGCGTGGAACAGTGAGACACCGGCGGCAGCGATGCTCGAGTTTCCACCCACGACGTCCGCATCGGCATTGGTATCGATGATGTAGCGAATCGGCAGCGGCGAGATCTTCTTCACAGCCGCCAGCAAGCGCTCGGTCCCCGCCGCAGTGCCCGCGTTGGCAAGCAGTACGCCGTCAACGCCAACCTGAGCGGCGATGTTCTGTCCATCACCGGCAATTACGTAAACGTTTTTCCGCACGTGCAGGACGTCCAGATCCCCGCCTGCCGCGTCTTCGGCGTGCGCAGATGCCACGCCAAGCCCCGCAAAAACCACGATGGAGAGCGCCGCGGCCAAGGCTCGCTGGACGGTTGCTCTCGTTACATGCTGCACAGCTTCACCCCCGCCTTGTTCGCCGTCATTGCCCTTCTCCGCCATTGTTCCACACGCTCTCAACCCTGTCTCGCCCGCTCGCGCGGCTGTCGTGCGCAGTTACTGCAGTGCGCGATCACCCAGTGCGCGATATCGCGGTGCACGCCTCACAGGCAGCTAGCGTGGAACGCCGACGCCGTAGACTTCGACCTGTCCGATGACGGAGAAGCCGCCCGGCCCATGACCGCTGCCTGGCTTCAGATCGGCGAAGCCGACCTCATCGACCTTGGAGAGGTCGATTTTGTCGACCAGATTGCCAATCGTCACGACGCGTTTGATATCGAGCTTGATCCAGCGCAGGTCCGCAAACGAGATTTCAACCGCGAGTCTGTCTGCGGTGCTACCGATTGCCCGATCGCCGACCCACCACGTTCCATCGGCAAGTTTCACGATCGGTCGTATGTGGTGAAAACCTGCCGTCTTCACGTTGACATGGATGAGGGCCAGGCCGCTCAGATTTGCAAAATCCGTCTTGTCGCGAAAGGCCAGGGCGCACGGGGAAGTACACACTCCCGTCCAGACGGCCAGCGGCCCCTGTTCGTCTTCGAGCAGGAGCTGCCCCGAGGGAACGTACATCTCGAGGTCTAAATTGGGGTTATCGTTCGACTGAGTGGTGAGCGGATGCTCGCCCTTGGTTGGCGCCGTCCAGCCTTCCTTGAAGAGCAGGCCCGGTCGCACTGGCGGGTGAAAATTGCGCGGCCCACTCTTCGGCGCCTGCGCGAACGCGAGCGAGCTGATCAGGCAGAGCGAAACCAGCTCGACGATTCTGACGGTTCGATGCAGCACAGCGTTCCCCTTGTTGAATGGTCCCCGCGTTGGCGCCTTGCGCAAAGGCCCGGGTCGTCGATAGACCCGGGCCTTCACGGTCCCAGCGCCTCGGGGAGGCAGCCCTCGAGAGCGCTTCAGGCGCTTTGCCGCCCGGCGCTTGGCCAGCGCCTCAGAAGGTCTTGCGCAGCTCTATGCCAAGCTGTCGCGGATCTCCGTAGAGCTCGGTGGCGGACGATAAGCCTTCCACGTATACCGAGTTCGCGAGATTCGTTCCATACAGCGTCGTCGTCCAGCTACCCGCAGTCCAATCCAGGTACGCACTCCACAGGGAGTAGCCCGGCATCAGATAGTAGTTGTCGGACTGGAAGATGTCCGCATAAGCCTTGCTTCGATACGAGTACTGCACGCGTGGCGCCAGATACGTATTGCCCAGGGGGATGCTGTATGAGAGCGTCCCGTTAAACGTCCAGACGGGCGCATAGGGCAGCGATTCGCCACTCAAATTAACGTCGTACGAGGGGTCACCCGGATAGCTTCCAGTGTAGTCCGAGCAACCGGCGGCGGTATTGCTGGGAGCAACACCGGGCGCGCACTGCTTGGTTTGCCCGAAGAATGTGCCTGTTGGGAACTTATACGTTGCAGCCGTCGTCAGCGGCCCCAGGATCGACTTGTTATAGGCGCCATTCAAATTGACACTGAGATGACCCAGATTCGATTGCAGCGAAGCTTCGATGCCCTTGAGAATGGAGCCGGGAATATTCGCTTCCGACGTTGAGGTGGGTGCCTGCGGATTGAAGATGGCGTGGATCATGTCCTCGTACTGCATGTAGTAGCCATCGAGCTGCAGCTGCACGTGCCCGGCGTCAAACTTACCCTTCCATCCGGCCTCGTAGTCGGTGACCCACTCGTAATGGGTGGCCGCCGAGTAGCCGATGTTCGACTCACCCGGCTTGTAGCCGCGCGCAACGAACCCGTAGATCAATTGCCCAGGCCGCGGCGTCCAGTTCAGGTCGACCTTACCGCTCGGAACCCGGTCCGAAGTGGATAGACCAGGCGGCAAACCAAACGTCAAAATCGGAGGCCCAGCAAAACTAAGGATCGCTTTATTACCACACGTCTCGGGCGTGCCCGGACAGATACCGAACAGCGAGTCCCAACTCATACGCCCGCCTGCCACGACCTGCAGCGTCGGGGTGAACTGCCAGGAAACCTGGCCGAACACGGCATGCGTCTCCGTGCGCACTGCTTCGCCGTCGATCCACGAAGTAACCTGCGGATGTTGCGACGAGTACGGCGCGTTGACATTCACCGCGTATTCGTTCGGCGTCCAGTTCGTGTAGGAAATCATCGCGCCGGTGATCCAGCTGAATCGGCCCGTGGTGGGCGATATTGCGTCGAATTCCCCGCTGTAGATCGGGGTGTGGTTGATCGACTGCGTGAAACTGCCCACGTTCAGCGTGTCGTTGCTGGAGCTGGTCACCTGGGTTTGATTGAGCTCCTGGACACCGCCCAGGACCCGCAGCACGGTGCCGTCCCCTAACGTATAACGCACCTCCTCACTGTATTCGGCCGAGTCCGCGTTGGCCTTCAGCATGTTGGAGGCCCAGTTATTCAGCTCGTAGGGTTTGCCTGAATAACCTGGAGCCCAGACATAGTGGCAATTGGGTGCAGTCCCATCGCCTCTGGGACACGGCTGTCCCTCCAGCGGGGAGAAGGGATTGACATTGGGCTGTGATGGAATGCCTTCGCTGTCCTCGTTGTCGAACTCGATCTTGGTGAGCGACTGGAAATTCTCAGTCGGCTTCCACAGAAAGCCCAGACGCACATCCCTGTCATTGACATTACCCGGATCGTATGCCGCCTGGTCGCCCGAGGAGGGAGTGCGGCCTGCGCCGAGGATAAAAGGTCCGCCTTCATAGGGACCGTCAACGAGGGTCGCGTCATCGCGGAAAAAGCTACCGCGCGTTTCCTCGTAGAATGCCAAGCGCATCGCAAAGGTGTCGCTCACGGGCAAATTGATGGCACCGGTCACTTTCTGCTCGCTGTAGGTCGCGAACGTCGTGTCTACGTAACCGCTCAAGCCGTTGAAATTGGGATTCGCCGAGTTGATTTCGATGGCACCGCCGGTGGAATTGCTGCCGGTGAAAGTGCCCTGAGGGCCACGCAATACCTCGACGTCCGCAATGTCGAAATAGGGAATGTTCTCTCCAAAGCCCGAGGTGTTATTGGGCAAGCCGTCGCGAATGACGGCAACACCCGGCGTCTCGTCGCCGCCCTGGTTCGAGTTACCGACTCCGCGGATGTCAGCTGTGCTACTTAAGCCGTTGTTGAAGACCAGTAGGTTCGGCGATACCTGCCCCAGGGCATTGATGTCGACGACCTGCGAGGTCTGCAGCTGTGCACCTGACACTGCCACGATCGATACCGGCGTAGCCATGATGTCGGTTGAGCGACGCTCGGCCGTGACCACGACCTCCTGCAGCTGATCCGCCGCACCTGCTGGTGCCGCGGTGGCTTGGTCAGTGGCGGTTTGTGCGGCTGCGTCCTGGCCGTATGCGGGTCCCACCGCAGCCAATGCTCCGCATAGGGCGGAAAGGCCCGCCAGGCGTCCAAGCAATCCCTTCTGCTTGCTCATGTTGATCCTCACGCTCATTTCACCGTCTCCCGGACGATTCAGTTAAGTGCAGTTGCAACCGCTGTTTGGAGTGGATGCGAAGTCACGCTAGGTTGCGGCAGTGCTCTAGCGAATGAGGTTGCTCACAGGAGAGCGCGCTTCAGCATCGTCATTGATTAGCCCCTGTCGATCGTTGTTATCAATCAGTGTTGCTGGCTGGCAACGCGCCGGAAGTATGCAACAAATGACGTGCTGCTGCCATCAAAATCTGCGCACTAATAGGGAGGTTTTGCTTGTGGTTTTCAAACGACGCGATCGTCCCAATCACAACCATCCAACCTGCATGGTTTGCTCGCACTCGCTCTCGACGACACCCGATTGCAGCAAGGCCGCTGAGCGATGAGCGTCCATCCAAGTGATCGCATCGACGATACGTATTCGATTCAACTACTGAAGGCACTCCCTAGATGCGCAGCACACTCGACAGTTCTTGTTCGTGCTCCATGAGTCTCATGCAAGTTCACGAGCAATCCTGTCGATCACAGACCGAGCGGGCTATTCCCAACTCGACGTACATGCTGCGCTGTAATACTTATGCGAAATAAATATTAAAATGAATGGAGTCGGTGGTCAAGCGCCCCGGCGCTCTTGTCGGGCCGCCGTGCCCGCGCCAATTAATAAGGGATGTTTGCGCGGATTTGGTCCAAACAGTGCCGCAGGGTCTTGCGCTGTGCAGCATCGAGTGAGCCCAGTACCTTCTTTTCCAGCGCGGTCATGCGCTGCGCGAGGTTATCGAGCAATTCGCGTCCCTTGTCCGTGAGGACGAGATGGCGCGCGCGGCGATCCGTCTTATCGACCGCGCGTGAAATCAGGTGCCCCGCCTGCAAACTCTGAATGAGGCGGGTCATGTTGGGCTCACGCACCATGAGCAACTCGGCGATGGCGCGCTGGCGGATGCCGGGGTTGTCGCGAATGATCGACAACACGGTGTGCACGCCAGGGGTCACGCCCGTGCCTTCAAAGGTGCGAAAGAATTCCCGAAAGGTACGCAACTGAGCCAGGCGCAGATGGAAGCCGATGTAATCGGGCAGCACGATATCCGCGACATCGGCTTCAGCGGGCTCCGGAAAGGCGACTAAGGTTTTGACCACGATACCCTCGGCTAGAGCGCGACTGCGCTTTGGCTAGGCTAGCGCGTATCCGTCGTAACTGTGAAGAAACTAACGTAATTTTTGCGATGAGCGGCGGCGATGCGGGCCTGGCGACGGGGTTCTGGGCTAGCCGGGCCGGATATAGTTATACAAAGCAATTATTGTCGTCTAGACGGCGGCACGCCTCAGTGCCCGCGGGCGGCGGGTAAATCCCATTGCCGCCCGATGGCGCAATCGATCGTTGAGCTGCCTGCGCGCGGCCTCAGGGCTTTGATTGTGGTTTGCGCCGACCCGACTTCGCTGCCGGACTTGCCGACGGTTGAGGTATGTTCCCCGCGGCCTGCTGGCCGCGAAAATTCGTGCAGTACTGGGTGCACTGCTTGGGGAAGGTGGGATAGAGCTTGAGATAGTCCGCCTTCAGCTTGTCGCGGAACGCCGGATACATGGTTTGCGCGCCGCCCTCCGAAGCGTATTCAGGCACGTGGAAGAGCTGCATCATTTGATTCAGGAGCGGATTCTTGCCCGGCAGATAAAACGGCACGACGCCCTCTGCCACCCCTTCATAATTGACGATGCAGGGTGGCCATGCAGTGCTGGCCGGACGCGTAGCCCTGGTCCAGACGCGGGAATAAACGTAGGGCTGCGTGAAGTAAACCGGGTCGTTCAAATCAAACACCATGATCAACGTGTCGCCGTGCGGGATGAACGTGCTGGTCAACGTCGACCGATCGCTGTAATAGCCACCGTTATTGCGGGCCGGAGCCATCTTCAAGTGCGTGGTCTCTGCGATGAGCGTACTGCCCTTCCAGTGGCCGGTGGTGAAAGCACCGCGGGAATAATCCAGATATTTTGAGGGCGGCTTCCTGCCGTCCATCCAGATTTTCATGCCGCCCTCGTCCTCGGCTTTCTGCAGATTCCAGGCCACGATTTGATCGGTGGGACCGCCGTTGGACGGCCAGATCTTTATTTCGAACGGAAAGGTCATGTACTTCCACTGGCCATACAATTGGCAGGTGCGTTCCGGCTCGGCAAGCGCCCCTGCCGACCAAGACTGCGCCAGCGCCCGGCCAGCGGCGCTCAGAGGCATTCCGGTCCAATCGTCGGTGAACGGGCCTTCATAGACCTCCAGGACGTTATTGGTGGGTGGTGAGGTCCACGATCCGGATAAGTCGACCTCCTGTGCCACGACGACTTGCGGCTCAACCAACAAGGCAAGTGAAGTGAAAATGAGCGCGATGACGAAGGCCATACCACGCGCGGCCATGCCGCGCACCCGAAGCCGCAATTGGTTGCTGGCCATGCTCGTTCCTTACCACATCGCCGAGCAGGCCGAAGGCTTCCAACCCGCGGCGCTCGGCAACTTGACAAAATTATCAGTGGTGACGAACGGGCTGAATAGATAGACAGGATCAGTGACGAAGCTCGACACGATCATCAACCCGTCCCCGTTGCTCTCCTGTACCGGATCGTAATATTCCATCACCGAGGTTTTCTCGCTGTAGGGCACGCCGTTCTTACGCAGATATCCCGCCTTCAGATTGCTGGTAGTGACCTTCAAGGCCCCCCACACGGCCTTGCCGGGTCCTCTGCCAGCACCCTGGCGCTGAAATTCCCACTCGGCGACGGAGTATCCCTGCCATGTCCTCGGGGCTTGTGCGGCAGCCGTCGAGGGCACGAAATTAAACAGGCGGACCTGCTCGCCCGCATCCGTCTCCACCTTCAAAGTTTGGGCGTCCTGCCATGTGATGTGCAGGTGCTCCGGGACCCGCATGATTGCGGGTGCCCCGTAGGACTTGCATTGCTCGCCGGCTGCTGTGTCCTTGGCTGGATCCCACGCAGCCATCACCTGGAGCCCATTGGGCTTCAGCGGCACGCCGGCATAATCGCCCGGCCTGGGCGTGACCATGCGATACACCCAGTCCTCATCCGTCACGAGCGATTCCCAATAGCCCGTCAGATCCACGGGAGCGGCGGCTTGCGCGCTGGGCGCGCCACGCGTTCCGGCCTGGCCCTGCGCATACACGGCAGTTGCCGTTGCCAGCGACACGAGCAACCCAAGCGTGATCCTTGTTGAATTCGATCGCAAATTCTTGCCCCTGAGAAAGCTTGGCGGGCACCGCTCGGCAGCAGACGATTGCTTTGCTTGCCTCACCGCTTCCCCCATCATTCTCGCGTTCGCTGACTGTCGGCGCCTGTTAATAAACTTATTAAAGGCAATGAATCTCAAGCATAGATCCAACGCTCTGCTGCCGGCAAGCGCGTACGGTTTCCTATCTAGCGCAAGAGCGGGTCTGCAGAGCGCACTGCGATGTCCTCCCGGCAGCCGACCATCACCGCAGCGGACGTGTCGCTCGCGCTGCGCATGCGACGAGCGCCTCGGGCGGCGAGCGCTTGGTGATTGGCCAAGCCTCACCATTGCTTGTAAAATGTTACTATTGCGCGCGTACGGGGCAGCGCGCAGGTCTGGGCACAATTCGACGCACATGCCCGCCGCCCTGCCACCCATCTGCCTTCGACCTGCCCTGGAACTGAACGCGGATGGCGCCGGCTCGGGCCGGCATCGATGCACCGATCGCGCCGCACGCCAGGGCGATGGATCTGATGACTAAATGCAACCGAGGGGAATATGCAATTCGAGCGCATCAATCCGCTGACCAACGAAATTGCCAGCCGCGCCGAAGCGATGACGCCGAGCGATGCACGCGCGATCGCCGATCGCGCTGCGCTTGGATTTGCCCAGTGGTCAACCACCGGGCCGAACGCACGCCGCGAGGTGTTGATGAAGGCGGCAACGGCGCTGGAAGCGCGCAAGCAGGACTTCGTGCAGGCCATGACGGCCGAGGTGGGCGCCACGGCGGGTTGGGCGATGTTCAACCTGATGCTGGCGGCACGCATGATCCGCGAGGCCGCGGCACTCACCACACAGATCGGCGGAGAGGTGATTCCCTCCGACAGGCCTGGCTGCCTGTCCATGGCCTTGCGCGAGCCGGTCGGAGTGATCCTGGGTATCGCCCCGTGGAATGCACCCATCATTCTTGGCACTCGCGCGATAGCCGTACCGCTGGCTTGCGGCAATGCGGTGATCCTGAAGGCTTCCGAGACCTGTCCGCAGACGCACAGTCTGATCGCGCAGGCCTTTGCCGAGGCTGGTTTCCCGCCGGACGTGGTGAATATCGTGACGAATGCGCCGAAGGACGCCGGTGAGGTCGTCGGAGCGCTGATCGATCACCCAGCCGTCAAGCGCATCAACTTCACTGGATCCACGGCGGTTGGCAGGATCATCGCCAAGCGAGCGGCCGAGCACCTAAAGCCCTGTCTGCTCGAGCTCGGCGGCAAAGCGCCACTGCTGGTGCTGGAAGATGCCGATTTGGAGGAAGCGGTGAAGGCGGCCGCCTTTGGCGCCTTCATGAACCAGGGCCAGATCTGCATGTCCACCGAGCGCATCATCGTGGTCGAGCCCATTGCCGACGAATTCGCGCGCCGCTTTGCCAGCAAGGCGCGCTCGATGGCCAGCGGGGATCCGCGTGAAGGCAAGACCCCCTTGGGCGCAGTGGTGGATCGCAAAACGGTCCAGCACGTCAACAGCCTGATCGATGATGCCACCGCCAAGGGTGCGCGCATCCTCGCCGGCGGCAAGGCCGCAAGCGTGCTGATGCCCGCTACCGTGCTCGATGGCGTGACTGCCGCCATGAATCTGTATCGCGACGAGAGTTTCGGCCCGGTGGTGGCCCTGATCCGCGCCAACGACGAGGCCGATGCGATCCGTCTGGCCAATGACAGCGAGTACGGCCTGTCGGCCGCGGTGTTCACAACCGATACGGCGCGCGGCCTGCGCGTAGCGCGTCAGATACACTCGGGTATTTGCCACATCAACGGCCCCACCGTGGATGATGAGGCACAGATACCCTTTGGTGGCGTCGGCGCCTCAGGCTACGGACGCTTCGGCGGCAAGGCGGGCATCGAGCAGTTCACGGAGTTGCGCTGGATCACGGTGGAGACCGAGCCTGGACATTTTCCCATTTGAAAGCCCCGAACGAATCGCGAGGTCAAGCGATGACTAGTCAGAAGAGCGCGACAGCGGAACGCAGCGAAGCGGATACCGTCGCCTACGAAGTCAGTGATGGCATTGCGTGGGTGAAATTCAATCGCCCCGAGAAACGCAATTGCATGAACCCCAAGCTCAATCGCCAGATGCTGCGGGTCATCGAGCAGCTGGAGTTTCGCTCCGACGTCGGGGTTCTGGTGCTCACGGGTGAAGGCACGGCCTGGTCGGCCGGCATGGACCTCAAGGAATACTTTCGTGAAAACGAGGCGCGGGGACTGGGCGCAACGCGCGCCGCTCAGCGCGAGGCTTATGCCTGGTGGCGCCGGCTGCGCTGGTATCAGAAGCCGACCATCGCAATGGTCAACGGCTGGTGCTTCGGCGGGGGTTATGGGCCACTGTTCGCCTGCGATCTGGCCTTTGCCGCCGAGGAGGCTCAGTTCGGTCTGTCGGAAATCAATTGGGGCATCCTCCCGGGCGGAGGTGCCACCAAGGTGGCCCGTGAGCTGCTGTCATTCCGCCGCGCCATGTATCACGCGCTGATGGGTGAAACCATCAATGGCCGCACGGCCGCCGAGTGGGGCATGGTCAACGAGGCCCTGCCGCTGGCGAAACTGCGCGAGCGTGTCGAAGAGGTGGCCCGAGCCCTGCTGCAAAAGAATCCCGTCACGCTCAAGGCGGCGAAGGACGCTGTGCGCCGTGTCAGTGAGATGACTTATGAAAACGCCGAGGATTACCTGATTCGCGCGCAGGAAGCGGCCAATTCTTTCGACAATGAAGGCCGCAAGGAAGGCATCAAGCAGTTCCTCGACGACAAGACCTACAAGCCCGGCCTGGGCGCCTACGACAAATCCAAACAAGCCCGATCGGGCAGCTGAGCATGGCCAACGCTCGACCAAGCGCCGCCGCCATCGAGCGGCTGCTGCGGCCGCGCTCGGTCGCCGTAGTCGGCGCCTCCCCGACACCGGGTGCACTGGGCGCCTCGGTGATCGCCAATCTCGAGCGCAGTGGCTACAGCGGCCCGCTGCATCTCATCAATCCGAAGCGTGATCAGATCGGCGCTCGGCGCTGCCTGAAGTCGGTGGAGGAGCTGCCGCTCGGCGTCGATGTCGCCGTACTCGCCATTCCGCGCGTCGCGGTGCTCGAGACGGTCAGGGCATTGGCAGCGCGTCAGGCCGGCGCTGCCATCATCTTTTCCTCTGGATTTGCCGAAGGCGGCGAGGCCGGACTGGCAGAGCAGCGCGAGATCGCGCGTCTTGCCACCGCAAGCGGCATGGTCATCGAAGGTCCCAATTGTCTGGGGCTGGTGAACTACGTCGATGGCATCGCGCTCACCTTCGTCGAGATACCCGCGGTCGCGCTGGGAGATCGGCCCGGTATCGGCATCGTCTCCCAGAGCGGGGCGCTGGCCGCCGTCGTCGGCGTGACGCTGATGAGTCGCGAGCTGGGCATCTCCTACTCGATTTCCACCGGCAACGAGGCGGCCAGCGGCGCCGAGGATTACGTCGCGTATCTGCTCGATGATGCCAAGACGTCGGTCATCGCGCTGATCGTGGAGCAATTTCGCGAGCCCAAGCGCTTGCTGCAGCTTGCCCGTCGTGCGCGCGAGCTGGGCAAGTCGATCGTGCTGCTGCACCCGGGACGCAGCGCCGCCGCGCGCGAATCCGCAGCCACGCACACCGGCGCCTTGGCAGGCGACTATGCCGTGATGCGCGCCCACGTGGAGCGTCAGGGCGTGATCGTCGCCGGATCACTGGAAGAATTCGGTGACCTGATCGAATTGACGTTGCGCTGCCGTGTGCGACCCACGCGCGGCTGCGTGGTACTGACCGAGTCGGGAGCTTTCAAGGCCCTGACCCTGGATATTTGTGAGCAAGTGGGTCTCGACCTGCCGCCCCTGACCGACGCGACGGCGCCGCAGTTACGCGCCGCCCTGCCCGATATCGTGCCGGCGAGCAATCCGGTGGACCTGACCGCGCAGGCACTCGTCGACCCCGATCTCTACCGGCGTACGCTGGACGCGCTGTTACCCGATGAGCGCTTCGGTACGTTGATCTTCGGCATCATTCAGACCGACCCCAAGACAGCCCAGCTCAAGTTCCCACCGATTCTCAAGGCGATTGCCGATTCGAACCCACGCAAGGCCCTCGTGTTTGCCGGACTGGACGAAGGGGCCGTGGTACCGCCCGAGTACCTGCGCGAGTTGCGTGCGCTGCGCGTACCCTATTTCCCCTCTCCAGAGCGCGCCTACCGCGCGCTCGCTCGTCTCATCGCCTCTCCCAGCGAACATCCCCTCGAGGCCGAGCCTGCCGCGCTGCCCCGTTCCCTGGAGCTGCCCTCCCACGGCATGGTGGCGGAGTATCGCGCCAAGGCGCTGCTGAGCGGTGCAGGGATTGCCTTTCCGGCCGGCCGCCTGGTCTCGACGCTCGAGGAAGCTCAACGGGCCGCTGCGACGCTGGGCTTTCCAGTCGTGCTCAAAGCGCAGTCCGCCGACTTGCCTCACAAAAGTGATGCGGGCGGCGTAGTGCTGGGATTGAGCGATGCATCTTCACTGGCGCAGGGTTGGGAGCAGCTGCAGGCCAACATGGCCAAAAACCGACCCGGCCTGGTGCTCGATGGCGTGCTGGTAGAAGCCATGGGCCGCCGCGGCGTGGAGCTGATCATCGGCGGACGCCACGACCCGGAATGGGGTCCGATCGTTCTGGCAGGCTTCGGCGGCATACAGGCCGAAATTTTGCAGGATGTCTGCCTGCTCGTACCCGGGCTGCCGACTGAAACCATCGTGGCTGAGCTTTACCGGCTGAAGAGCGGCGCGCTGCTACGCGGCTTTCGCGGCTCCCCTGCCCTGGACGTCGTCGCGGTCGCCGAGATCATCCGCCGCGTGGGCGCGCTGCTGCAGGCGCAGCCCTCTATTCAGGAAATCGACCTGAACCCCGTGGTGGTATACCCGGTCGGCCACGGCGCCGTGGCGCTCGATGCGCTGATGCAGATCCAGTAATCGGCGCTTGACCCGCAGCTTTATTGAGCCCGCGGCTATTGGCCCTGCGACTACTTGCCCTCGACGCGCTTCTTCATCTGCGCCAGTGCGCCGGTATACATCCTGACGTGCTGCGCGCGGTACTTCTCTTTGGTCTCACCCGGGGCGAGATTCGACTGGTCGTAAACGACGCTGTAGATGATCTTGGACGCATGCGGCCCCGCGGGCTCCACGCCCAGCGTGGCGTGAAACTCGTCCTTATTGGCGGGCTGGGTAATCGTATAGGAGCGGGGCGTCTGAGCTACCATCACCTCATCGACACGGCCGGCGAGCTGGCGCACCGTACCCAGGCCCCCGTTGCCTGAGATGTAGGCGCATTTCATCTTCAGCCAGGCGCTGACGCCGCAGAAATCCCCGACCTCCTTCCAAACTTGGGCCGCGGGTGCCGCGACTTCCGTACTCACGACGATGGTCGTGAAATCGGTAGCCTCGGCTTGCGAGGCCACGCCAGCCAGTCCAGCGATACCGAGTGCCAGACAGCAAGGCAGCGTGCGAATGCGCATGGGATGTCCCCCAAAATCAGTTATTTTTGACAACCAACTGGCCGAAATCATACCCATATCTCGACGGTCAGGGAAGATTACGAGCGCATGATGAGCGGCAAGGCGCGTTTCAGAGTCGTTCTGAAACTGCCCGTCCAAAAACGCAAACAGCCGCGATAGCGGCTGTTTGCACTCAACAAAGGCGCCCGCCGGGCTTCAAACCCGGTGGCCCTATGCACTGCTACGCGATCACCTCGTTGACGACATCGCCAAATGTGTCAGTCAGCTTGTAATTGCGACCCAGATAGAAGTAGCTCAACTTGTCGTGGTCGATGCCGAGCAGCCGCAGCATCGTCGCATTGAGGTCGTAGGTCGTCGTCGGTTTCCCGACCACGTTGTAGTTGAAATCATCCGTCTCACCGTAGTGGAAGCCCGTCTTGACTCCACCACCAGCCAGCCACCACGTGAAGTTGCCACCATGATGATCCCGGCCCCACGCCCCGCTCGCACCCTGGGCAAACGGTGTGCGCCCGAACTCGCTGCCGCACATCACCAACGTGTCTTCCAGCATACCGCGCTGCTTGAGATCCCTGATCAGGGCGGCCGCCGGCTGGTCGTACTGCAGGGCGCAGCCCTTCATGCGGAAGGGCAGCTGCTGGTGATGATCCCAGCCCATGTCATACATCGTGATGTACTTGACGCCGCGCTCAGCCAGCCGACGCGCAATCAGCAGGTTGTGAGCCAGCGTGCCGGGAACCGTGACATCGGGTCCATACAGGTCCAGCACGGACTGCGGCTCATCGGAGAAGTCGACGATTCCAGGTATGGACTGCTGCATCCGATAAGACATCTCGAACGCGCGGACGCGGGACATGAGGTCCGGATCCTTCGTCGTGCCGAAATCCTGCTTGGTCACATCATTGAGCCAGCCAAGCACCTGCTTGCGATCCTCCGAGCTGACTCCGCCCGCATTGTTCAGATACAGCACAGGCTCCGCGCCCGATCTGAGCTCAGCGCCCTGGAATTCCGACGGCAGGAAGCCCGCACTCCAGTCGGCCGAGTCCGTCGGCACGCCCTGGAGGATGCCCGACTTCATGACGATGAAGCTCGGTAGATTCGTATTGTCATTGCCCAGCGCGTAGCTGATCCAGGCACCCGCCGAGGGCCGGCCGGCCAGCTGGAAGCCGGTGTGCAGCAACACGCCGGCAGGACCGTGATTGAGCTGCACGGTGTACATCGACTTAATGAAACACAGCTCGTCGACGACACCGGCCATGTGCGGCAGCCAATCGCTGACCCAGGTACCGGACTGACCGTGCTGGTGCTGGAGCGCCACTGGCTTGGCAATCAAAAAGGCCGATTGACCGCTCGACATGGACGAGAGCTTTTGGGTGCCGAGCTCCGACTGGGGCATCGGCTGCCCGTGCATCTTGGTCAGAAGCGGCTTGTGGTCCCACAGGTCCACGGTGGAGTTCGCACCGAGCAGGTGAATATAAATCACTCGCTTGGCGCGGGCCGGATACTCGCCCGTCCCCCGGATGCCGAGATTGGGAGCAACCTTGTCGCTACCGCCGGCAGGCGTGATCGTGGCGTTCGCCTTCGTCCCGCCCAACAGATCCGCCGCCGCCACCGCCCCGAGTCCGAGGCCCATGCTCGACTTCATCAGAAAGGAGCGGCGTGCACCGTCAACAACTTCCTTGAGGTCCGAGCCCCCAATCACAAGAGGCTTGCTGATGCGTTTCATCGATCTCTCCTACTGAACAAAGTACGACTCAGGGGCATCCATAATGACCGTTGCCACGGTAGTCAGAGCAGCCAGCTTGGCCACGTCCACGCTATGGTCTACCGGAGCTATGCCTACGCTCACCAGCTTCTCAGCCGACCCATGGTCGGCCTGATACTGCTTCAGCTTCGTGTCGTAGATCGTATGAAACAGCGCCATTTGCGCGGCGTCCGGATACTGCCGTCGCGCTACGCGATAGACCTCGGCGATCTGCTTCGTCAAGTCGCTGCTGGCATGCATGGCGTTCGACGCCATCACCCGATAAGCCTCCAGATACTGGGGACCATTCAGCAGCAACAAGGCCTGCATCGGCGTGTTGGAGAGTCCTTCCTTCCCCTGGCTCACGGTCGGATCAGCAGTATCCAGCAACTGCAGCTGCGGGTTCATCTCATTGCGCTTCTCCAGCGAATAGAGCGTGCGCCGATGCTGCTCCCAGTCCGGCATCTGCATGGGCGCGGGATAACCCCGCGTCACACCAGCCGGCTGGTACGGGAACGTGCTCGGCCCGCCCAGCGTCCGATCCAGTAGTCCCGCATCGAAGATCGCGCTGTCGCGAATCTGCCGATAGGTCTCACGGAACCGCGGACCACGCCCGAGCAGGTCGTTCTTCGGGTCTGCCACGCGCTGGGCCGCTGTGGCCTGCGAGCTCTGCCGGTACGTCGCCGACATGACGATCATCTTCTCCATCTTTTTGATGTTCCAGCCCGAGTCGATGAACTGCAGTGCCAGATAATCCATCAGATGCAGATAGGTCGGCATGATGCCTTGCGAGCCGAAATCATCCGGCGTCGTGACCAGGCCTTGGCCGAAGTTCGTCTGCCAAAGGCGATTCACGAAGACTCGTGCCGGCAGCGGATTCTTCGGATCGAACATCCACTGCATCAGCCCCAGCCGGGTGCGCGGATACTTGTCCGACCAGGGGAACAGCTGCCCCGGGGCCTGTAACGGCACCTGCTCGCGACGCGAATCCCACTCACCGCGGTACAGCAGATAGGTGGGCCGCGGCTGAGCCAGATCTTCATAGATCAGCGTCTGCGGAATCACCGTCTGGATGACGTTTGTCGCCTTGCGCGCGTTATCCAGTACCTGGCGGGCCTGGATGGCGGCCGGATCGCGAATGGCGAGCAGCTGAGCCAGCTGCCCACTCAAAGCGGAGCGGCTGACCGTCTTCAGGGCCTTTGAGCCCTCATGAAGGTAGCTGATCTCCACTGGAGTCAGGGAGCGATCGAAAACGCGGACTTCGTCGATCGCGCTGCCGACGGGCCCGGTCTCATGGAAACGCGTGCCAAAGCCAAAACCCGTGTACTCAGAGTACAACCCGGCGCCCCCACTCGGGTACCCCATGCCCTGAGTCAGGTGGTCGCGGACGACATCCACCGGTGCTTCGACACCATCGAGATACAAATGGGTGCCGGCCGCCTTGCTGGAGCCGTCATAGGTGACCGCAATGTGCACCCACTTCTTCAGCGCCAGGGGCTCCTTGGTCCGCAGCGCGATCTGGTTGTAGGGACGTGCGTGGGAGAGGAAGAACTCCAGCCGCCCGTCCTCCAGATACACCATCTCATAGCCCGGGCTGCCGTTATCGATGGTATCGGCGTAGGGGGTGCCGGCTTCCCAGAAGACACTGGTATACGTGTCATACCGCTTCGCCGGCATGAACCACATATCGACACTGAACTGCTCGTAGCGGTCGTATTCCCCGACGGATTTCGGCGAACCCTTCTCGTGCGGCAGGTATGTGTTGCCGTCGTTGCTTTCGGTGATGTACAGCGCCTGACCCTTATGCCCCGGCACGAGTTTCCCAACGGAAACGATTGCCGGCAGGGCACCGGGCACCCCGGAGGGTGAGAACTGCATCTCGTCGAGCTTGTAGGTCGTGGGAACGCGGATGTCCACCTTCCCCTGCAGATTGAGCCCGCCATCCGAGTTATATCCACCCTGGTTAGCGGCCTTTTTCGCGATCGGCGCGGTCCCACCTTCGGGATTTCCCGCGCCACTCTTGGCAAGGGCTTGCGGTGCCGCCCGGGCGCCCGCCCTGCCTCCAGCACGCCCCTTACCGAAGGCGCCCGCCCTGCCACCAGGGCCCGCCTTCACCCCCTCCCGGTGCGGATACGGGAAGCGACCGAAAGCACCACGGCCACCGAACTTCGGCTTCGCGAGTCGGAGCATGTCCACCTTATCTGCCGGGATGGGCTGCAACGAGTCAAACGGGTAGTAGCCAACCTGCGCCTTATCCAGGGAGCTCTGGATGAGCTGAACTGCTTCATTGCTCTTGGCCGGTACGGCGTTGGACTCAACCAGCGAGGTGCGCACGACCCGCGCCGGCCCCGTCGTAGAGGCGACTTTCGAGCCGCTGGAATTCAGCCAGGCGGCAACCTCCGTCTGGTCCTTACGGATGTCCGACGCCATGACGTGCTGATAGGAATCGGTCGCGGCGTCGAGTGCTCGCTCCGCCTTCATGAGCTGCGCCTGCTGCTGGGCGGTAGGCCAAGGCAGCGTCGGGCCGCCTCGCGTGATCCCCGTACCTGGCGCATCGAGGCTGTTGAAGAAGCCGCTGAGCTCGTAGAACTCCTTCTGACTGATGGGATCGAACTTGTGATCGTGGCAACGCGCGCAGCCAACTGTGTAGCCGAGCAGCGCGGTGCCGACGGTTTGGGTGTCGTCGACCACCGTCTCGATGCGGTACTGCTCGTTCAGATCGCCGGCCTCCGAGGCACGCAGGCCCAGCCGCAACCATGCAGTCGCCACGAGGTCATCGCGAGTGGGATTCGGCATGGTATCGCCGGCCACCTGCATCGTGACGAACTTGTCGTACGGCATGTTTTCATTGAATGACTTGATCACCCAATCGCGCCACGGATAAAGGTTGAAGTCGACACCGTCGTTCTCGTAGCCATCCGAGTCCGCCCAGCGCGACACGTCCATCCACAGGCCAGCCAGGTTCTCGCCGTACGCCGGAGACGCCAGGAGGCGATCCACCACCTTCTCGTAGGCGTTGGGGCTCTTGTCATTCACGAACGCATCGACCTCCGCCAGCGTGGGCGGCAGGCCGGTCAGTGTCAGGCTGACGCGATTGATCAGCGTGGCACGATCGGCTTCCGGTGAGGGCTTCATGCCCTTCTCGGCGAGCTTGGCAAACACGTAATTGTCGATCGGGTTGACGACCCGCGACTGCAATGCACCGACATTGGGGACGGGCGTCGCCTTCGGCGCGATCAGCGACCAAATCGGCTCGTAGGGAGCGCCCTGCTTGATCCATTCGGCAATCATCTGGATCTGCTGCGGCTTGAGGGCCGGCGCACCATGCGGCATCCGCTCCTTGGGATCGGGGGAGGTGATACGGGCGATGATCTCGCTCTGCTCGGGATGGCCGGGGACGACTGCATGGCCATTGGGGTTGTCCGGCAGTGCCGCCTCGGCAGGCGCGGCGTAGTCCAGCCGCAGGCCCGCCTTGCGCATGTTGGCGTCCGGCCCGTGGCAGGCGAAGCAGCCCTCGGACATGATGGGACGAATCTGTTGGTTGAAATCGATCGTGCCGCTGATGGGCTTGAGACCCGCGGTCAACTTGGCCAGCCGTGCGGCCACCTCCGAGGGGTTGGGCGCCGCCGCCTTTGCGTCACTCGACGCGGCTGCCCTGTTGCAGCCGCTGAGTAGCGCGAAGCTCAGGAAGCACGATGCCACCGCCAGACCAGTAAGTACTGGGCCAAAGGAACGATTTCTGGACGGGACCACTCGAACTGACTGGTCTTTCACGGCTTTTTCCCCCATCTGAACCTCTCCACCATGCCCGATGGTCTCCTTGCGCAACGCAAGAAGAGCTGATGCGTGAGTTCACGCCATACAATATGGAGTGTCAAGGCCTGACTGTTAAGAATTGATGGGCTCGCCTTCCGGGTACCAAAAAGGGGCCCCGGGGGGGTCAAAACCCCAAGCCCAGTCCCGGTCCGAACCGATCCGCGATGACCACTCGAGCGCTCCTTTGCTGCAATGCGTTTGGCCCCGCGGCGGTGCACGTCGCCGGGAAATTGACCTTGACCTGACCCGACGACACCGCGTCGCAACAGGAGCCAAAAAGAAAAGCCGGCTACCCGCCGTTTCAGCGGCCGGGGGCATTCGGGAGGGCCATCGGGCTGTAGACCCGATGGCCCGAGGTCGTGTTACGCGATCACCTCATTGACGATATCGCCGAACTGGTCGGTCAGTCGGTAGTTGCGACCCAGGTAGTAGTAGGTCAGCTTCTCGTGGTCGATGCCGAGTAGCCGCAGCATCGTCGCGTTCATGTCGTACGTCGTCGTGGGCTTACCGACCACGTTGTAATTGAAGTCGTCGGTCTCGCCGTGCGTATAGCCCGCACGGGTTCCACCACCGGCCATCCACCAGGTGAAGTTTCCGCCGTGATGGTCGCGGCCCCAGGCGCCCGCCGAGCCCTGCGCAAAGGGTGTGCGGCCGAATTCGCTGCCGCAGACCACCAGCGTATCTTCCAGCATGCCGCGCTGCTTGAGATCCTTGATCAGGGCGGCAGCCGGCTGGTCATACTGCTTGGCGCAGCCGGTCATCCGGAAGGGCAGCTGAAAGTGATGGTCCCAGCCCAGGTCATACAGCGTGATGAACTTTACGCCACGCTCACACAGCCGCCGTGCAGTGATGGCATTGTGCGCCAGGGTGCCGGGCGTATGGACGTCGGGTCCATACATGTCCAACACGGACTGCGGCTCATCGGACAGGTCGACGATTCCAGGCACCGACTGCTGCATCCGGTACGACATCTCGTATTGGCGGATACGCGACATGATGTCCGGGTCTTTCGACGACTTGAAGTCGTCCTTCGCCTGATCACTGAGCCAATCGAGCACCTTGCGGCGCTCAGCCGTGCTCTCACCCTTCTGGTTATTCAGGTACAGCACGGGCTCGGGGCCAGATCTGAGCTCCGCACCCTGATACTCCGAGGGCAGGAAGCCGGCACTCCAGTCCGCCACGTCGGTTGGCACACCCTGCAGGATGCCCGACACCATGACGATGAAGCTCGGCAGATTCGTGTTGTCGTTGCCCAGCGCATAGCTGATCCAGGCTCCGGCTGATGGCCGGCCGGGCAGCTGGAAGCCCGTGTGCAGCAGCACCGCCGCCGGATCGTGATTCAGCTGTACGGTGTACATCGACCTGACGAAGCACAGCTCGTCGACGACACCTGCCATGTGGGGCAACCAGTCGCTGACCCAGACACGCGACTCGCCGTGCTGATGCAGCGGTGCCACAGGCTTGGCGCACAGGAAGGCTGCCTGACCGCTCGACATCGACGAGAGCTTCTGCGTGCCGAGCTCCGACTGGGGCATCGGCTGACCGTCCATCTTGTACAGCAGCGGCTTGTAGTCCCACAGGTCCACCGTGGAGTTCGCACCAAGCAGGTGGATATAGATCACGCGCTTGGCGCGGGCCGGGAATTCCCCGCAGCCCCGCACGCCCAGATTCGGAGTGACGGGGTTGTGACCAGCGGGTGCGCCCGCGGGTGAGACCGTGGCGTTCGCCTTGGTCATCCCCAGCACGTCTGCCCCCGCCACGGCGCCTAGCCCCAAGCCCAGGCTCGACTTCATCAGGAAGGAGCGACGCGCACCGTCCACAACGTCCTTGAGGTCCGAGCCCCCGATCTTCAGGACGCCTTTGCGCTTCTCATTGCGTGTCATGGGTCTCTCCTACTGAATGAAGTACGAGTCAGGGGCATTCATGATGACCGTCGCGACCGTGGTCAGGGCCGCCAGCTTCGCCACGTTCGCGCCGGCGTCAACTGGAGCCACGCCTACGTCCAGCACCTGATGAGCCGTCTCAGGATCGGCCTGATACTTCTTCAGCTGCGTGTTGTAGATCGATTGATAGAGCGCCATCTCCGCGGCATCCGGATACTGACGGCGGATGAGGCGGTAGATCTGCGTCAACTGCTTGGTCGGCTCGCTGCTGGAGTGCAGCCCCTCTGCCGCAATCATCCGGTAAGCCTCCAGGTACTGCGGCCCATTCAACAGCAGCAGCGCCTGCATCGGCGTGTTGGAGACCCCCTCCTTGCCAATGGTCACGGTCGGATCGGCCGCATCCAGCAACTCGAACTGAGGGTTCATGCCATTGCGCTTCAGGAACGAGTAGAGCGTACGGCGATGCTGCTCCCAGTCCGGCATGACGGCCGGGTTTGGATAGCCGCGGAAGACGCCTGCAGGCTGGTACGGGAAAGTGCTCTGTCCGCCGACCGTCCGATCGAGCAGCCCTGCATCGAAAAGCGCGCTGTCACGGATCTCGCGATAGTCCATGCGGAAGCGTGGACCGCGCCCGAGCAGATCGTCCTTCGGATCTGCCGTGCGCTGCGCCGGCGTAGCCTTCGAGCTCTGCCGGTAGGTGGCGGACATCACGATCATCTTCTGCATCTGTTTGATGTTCCAGCCAGAGTCGATGAACTTCAGGGCCAGATAGTCTTCCAGATGCAAATAGAGAGGCATGATCCCTTGGGAGCCGAAGTCATCCTCGGTCGTCACGAGGCCCGTGCCGAAGTTCATCTGCCAGAGCCGATTGACGAACACCCGGGCCGTCAGCGGGTTCTTCGGGTCAAACATCCACTGCATCAGCCCAAGGCGGGTGCGCGGATACTTGTCCGACCAAGCGAACAGCTGCGTCGGAGCCTGAGACGGTACCTGCTCGCGACGCGAATCCCATTCGCCACGGTACAGCAGGTAGGTGGGCCGCTGCTGCGCCGTATCCTCGAACACCATTGTCTGCGGGATCGCAGTCTGCACGTCATTTTCGGTCTTGCGCGCCATATCCAGTGCCTGGCGGGCCTGCATGGCGGCCGGGTCGCGGATGGCGAGCAACTGAGCCAGCTGTCCGCTCAAATCGTTCCGGCTCATCGTCTTGAGAGCCTTGCCGCCCTCGTGCAGATAGGCCACCTCGACCGGGGTCAAAGCGCGATCGAAGAGACGGAACTCGTCAACGGCACTGTCGACCGCCCCGGACTCGCGGAAGCGAGTGCCAAAAGCCAATCCGACATATTCGTCGAAAAATCCATTGCCTTCCCGCGCCAGTATGGACTGAGTCAGGTGATCAGCCACGACGTCCACTGGTACGGCCACACCATCCAGGTACAGGTGGATCCCGGCAGCCTTGCTCGAGCCGTCGTACGTGACCGCCATATGCACCCATTTCTTCAGTGCCAGCGGCGCCCTGGTCCGGATAGCCAGCATGTTCCAGGTGCGGGCATGGGCCATGAAGAATTCGAGGCGCCCGTCCGGGAGCAGCACCATCTCGTAGCCCCCGGTGTCGTTATCGATCGTATCGGAATCCGGGAAGTTGGAATCGGTGAAAACCGTCGTATACGTGTCGTACCGCTTCGCCGGCATGAACCACATATCGATGCTGAACTGCTGCCAGCGATCGTAGTAACCCAGGGAGTGTCCACCCTTCGGGTGCGGCAGGTATGTCCTGCTGTCGTTGTTGGCAATCAGATACAGCGCCTTGCCCTTCACCCCGGGGCCGAGTTTGCCTACCGATGAAATCGCCGGCAGACCGCCGGCCATCCCGGAGGGTGAGAACTGCATTTCGCTCAGCTTGTAGGTGGCGGGCACCAGCAGGTTGATCTTGTTGTCGAGTCCGAGCCCACCGGCCGTATTGAACCCGGACATCGGCGGGGGCACTTTGGCGGCCACTGGCGCACCCTTGCCGCCCTTCTTGCCGCCCTTCTTGCCGCCCTTCGCGGCCTTCGCAGCGTCAGCCTCTGCCGCCGCTCTACCGGTTAGATTGAACCCGGCCTTCGCCCCGGCCTTGCGCGGATACGGGAAACCACGGAAGAAACCACCGCCGCCCTTCGGCTGGATGCGGAGCATGTCCACCTTGTCCGCCGGGATCGGCTCCAACGAATCAAAGGGGTAGTAGCCGACTTGCGCCTTATCCAGGGAACTCTGAATGAGCCGCGTGGCTTCGGATGTGTTGCCCGCGGCCTGCGCGGCGCTGGACTCGATCAGCGAGGTGCGTACGGCTCGCGCAGTTCCCGTCGTCGAGGCGACGCTCGACCCGCTGGAATTCAGCCAGGCGGCAACCTCGGTCTGATCCTTGCGGATATCGGCCGCCATGACCCGCTGATAGGAATCGGTCTTGCTGTCGAGCTCGCGCTCTGCCTTGATGAGCTGCGCTTGCTGCGTGGCCGTAGGCCACGACAATGTCGGACCGCCACCCGTCCCACCCACGCCCGGGGCGTTGAGGCTGTTGAAGAATCCACTGAGCTCGTAGAAGTCCTTCTGACTGATGGGATCGAACTTGTGATCGTGGCAGCGCGCGCAGCCGATCGTGTAGCCGAGCAGCGCCTGACCCACCGTGTTGGTGTCATCGACAACGGTTTCGACGCGATACTGCTCGTTCAGGGTGCCGGCCTCACTCTGCCGCAGGCCGATCCGCAGGAATTCGGTGGCCAATAGGTCATCGCGCGTGCGATGCGGCAATAGATCGCCGGCCACCTGCATCGTGACGAACTGGTTGTAGGGCATGTTCTGATTGAATGAATTGATCACCCAATCGCGCCACGGCCAGCCCATGAAGTAGGGACCGTCATCCTCGTAACCGTTCGAGTCCGCATAGCGCGACAGATCCATCCACAGCCCGGCCATGTGCTCGCCGTAGGCCGGAGAGGCCAGGAGCCGATCCACCACCTTCTCGTAGGCGTTGGGGCTCTTGTCGTTCACGAAGGCATCGGTCTGTGCCAGCGTGGGCGGCAGGCCGGTGAGCGTCAGGCTGACGCGATTGATCAGCGTGGCCCGATCCGCCTCGGGCGAGGGGCTCATGCCCTTCGAAGCCAACTTGGCGAATACGAAATTGTCGATCGGGTTGACGACCCGCGACTGGAAGGCCCCGGCACTGGGCAGCGGCACCTGCTTCGGCGGGATTAGCGACCAGATCGGCTCGTAGGGAGCCCCCTGCTTGATCCACTCGGCGATCAGCTGGATCTGTTCGGGTTTGAGCGGTTGCGCATCGTGCGGCATGCGCTCCTTCGGATCCGTGGCGGTGATGCGTCGAATGACATCACTCTGTTCGGGATGGCCCGGGACGATCGCATGGCCGTTGGGATCGTCCGGCAAGGGCGCCTCGGCCGGCTCGGCATAGTCCAGCCGCAGTCCGGCCTTGCGCATGTTCGCGTCGGGTCCGTGGCAGGCGAAACAGCCCTGCGACATGATGGGACGGATCTGTTCGTTGAAATCAATTTTCCCGGTGATGGGTTTCAGACCCGCAGTCAGCTTGGCGAGCCGTGCGGCCACCTCCGAGGGGCTGGGGGCCGCCGCCTTGGAGTCATTCGAGGCGACTGCACTGTTGCAGCCACTCAACAATGCGAAAGTGAGCAAGCATGACGCCACCGTCAGACCCGCAAGCACTGGCCGGAAGGCGCGGTTGCTGGCCGGGACTACCAGATTTGGCTGCTCTTTCACGGTTCTACCTCTCTGCCGATCCGCCATGGCACATAAGGCTCACTTGCGTCGCAAGAAGCCGATGAAAAGAGAGTTCACCCTGTACATTATGGAGGTGTCAAGATCCGACTGTTAAGAATTATTGACCCGTCGTCCGGGCTGTCGGAATTGTCCTGCGGCATAGGCACTTAGGATGGCCCGGCCAGCGTTTCGAGCTATGATGAAATCGAACGCTCCCGCAGGGCTAACACGAAGCCTTCAGGACCATCCCAGCAGCCTTTCCGCGGCCGGTCTCGACCCTTCCGGCAGGAGGCAGATTATGAAGAACTATATGCAAGCGGCGGCGCTCACGGGCCTTGCCATCGCGGAGATTGCGCTCGGCGCCAGCGCTCACGCGCAGGGCGTCATCAGCGAGTGGAATCAGGTACAGGCACCGCCCGCGCCTGCGCTGCAACAAGTGACTCTGGACCCTGCGAAGACGGCGCTGCTGCTGATGGACTTCGGCACCAATTGCGCCAGCGAGCCACGCTGCACAGCAGATATTCCCCACCTCAAGATGCTGGTGGACCAGGCGCGCGTCCATCATGTGCTGGTGGTGTATTCGGGCGCCCGGCCCGGCATGGCCATGGTGAGTGAAATAGCGCCTCGCGCGGGCGAGCCGACCGTCGTCGGCTTCGGCGACAGGTTTTACAACACCAACCTTGACGGGCTCCTCAAGCAGCACGGCATCAGTACCGTCATTGCCTGCGGAACGGTGGCGAATGGCGTGGAGCTCTTCACTGCCGCCGGTGCGACCCAACGCGGTTATCACGTGGTCGTGCCGGTCGACTGCATGCCAGCGCGCTCGGCGTACGCCGAGCAAAATGTGGTCTGGGCCTTCGCCAACGATCCGGAGTTCACGCCGCCGCGTGCCTTCGGCGGGGGCCGAACCGGTGCTGCTCCCGGCGGTGCCGCCGCTGCCGCCGGCCGTTCAAGCCGGGGCACGCGCGGTGCCGGAACCGCCCCGAGGTCGGGGCCGCCGCGTGGCTACGCAACGCTGACCAGCTCCGACATGATCCATTTTGGTTGAGAAAGCCGTCCCGCGGGACCTGATCGGTATTGCGGGCGTCGGTCCCGCGGCCTCACTAGTTGTCTTGACAGCCGCTGCCTCCTTGCAATGGATCTAGTACAGTAGTACGGTGTACTACAGTGTTAGGAGCTTCTCGGGAATGGCATCGCCCAAGCTCAGTCGATTCGACTTGCAGATCATGGATGCGCTGTGGTCGGGCGGACCGCTGTCCATCCGAGAAATCCAGGAGACCTTCCCGTCCAAGGGACGCCCGGCCTATACCACCGTGCAGACGATGGTGTATCGGCTCGAAGCCAAGGCCGTCGTAGAGCGGGTCAAAAAGATCAGCAACGCCCACATTTTCCGGGCGCTGATCAGTCGGGAAAGCGCTCAACGGCGGCTCGTGGATGAGCTGCTGGGGCTATTCGGAGGACGCGCCCAGCCATTGATGACGCATCTGATCGAAGCCGGCAAGCTCTCACTCGGCGACATCCAGGACGCAGAGCAGACGCTGCGAAGACTGGCCAAAAAAGCCGACAGCCCATGACTTCGGCGATCCTCGATCACCTGTGGCAATCGACGCTCATTCTGTGTCTGGCGGGCCTCCTGACGCTCCTGCTGCGCAGGAACAGTGCGGCGGCACGCTATTGGTTATGGTTTGCAGCGTCGGTGAAGTTTCTTGTTCCACTGTGGCTGCTGAGCGCTGTGGCGACTCGCTGGATTAGCTTAATTCCAAGTCCGGCGCTCTCCGCGCCAGCATTGGAATTGGGGCAGCGACTATCAGCGCCCTTTATTCCACCTGTCTCAGCCGGCGCGCTGGTGGCAGCCTCTCCGGTTCTACCACTGGCGCACGTGTCGACTGTGTTACTGATCCTCTGGAGTCTGGGATGCGCAACCGTACTGCTGTCCTGGTTCATCCGGTTGCGGCGGATTCAACGCGCCGTCTGCTCGGCTAAACCGCTGTGGCTGGACGCGCCCATTCCTGTACGCGAGTCCTCCAGCTCCATGCAGCCGGGCCTCGTAGGCATATGAAAGCCGGTAATCCTATTGCCCGCAGGCCTTGCGAAGCGACTGGGTCCCGCGCAGATGCGCGGCATCCTCGCCCACGAAGTGTGCCATTACCGGCGGCGAGACAATTTCACTGCAGCGATACACATACTGGCCGAAGCACTGTTCTGGTTTTATCCGCCGATCTGGTGGCTGGGTGCCCGGTTGATCAACGAGCGGGAGTTTGCCTGCGATGAGTCGGTGCTCGCAGCCGGTAACGACGCAGAGCTCTATGCCGACAGCATTCTGAAGGTCTGCCAATTCTTCAGACACTCCGCCATGCTTGGCGCTGCGGGAGTCGCCGGCGGAGCCTTGAGCCGCCGAATAGAGCAGATCATGAACTGCCGTGGCAGCTCGCCCGTAGGGCGTATCAAAAAGCTCTTTGTGACGGTTTCGATCGCCGCTGCCCTGTGTGGGATGCTTTGGCTCACGCTGCCCGCAGCAGCGGCGCCGCCCAGACTTCTTGCGCATGTGCAGCTCGCGGCGATGCCGCCGGCTGCCTCACCTGCCGCATCATCCGTACGACAGACGCCCGCGCAAGCTCAGACGAAGCAGACATCGGCAAAGCCGGCGCAGCTCACAATGATCGATCCCGTGCGGCCGCTGGGCAAAATGCAGCCGGCCCCGCAGCAGCTGAGCGCTGCCTTCGCTGCGAGCGCGCCGTCGGCAGCCGCGCTCCGAGCCGCCTCCGACCTGACTACCGCCGCTGCTGGAATGGCAGTGCAATTGTGGCTGCAAGAGGTCAAAGCACAACTGAAGAGTCACGTTGAATACCCGAGCGACGCCATTCAGAAGATGCAGCGAGAGGGCGTCATGCAGGATACCGTGACGCTGCGATTTTCGGTCGATCGCGCCGGGCGAGTGATCTCCTCACGCGCCGAAAGCGAACACCACTACCAGGATCTCGAGCAGGAAACCCGGCGGATGCTGCAGCTCACCTCTGCCCTGCCCGCACCGCCATCCCTGGTGTCGTCGCCGAACACGGTGGTGACGGTGCCGGTGCAGTTTCAACTCGATTTCTCACCCCTGCTCTGTAGCGGATCGAATTGCTCGACTGCCCAGGCCTTCAATACGGAAAATCTCTCTAACGCGAACGCAACATCGTGAACGCGATCGACAACCGGTGGGGGCCCGAAGAGGTGCGGTTATGGGGCGGCAGTGCGCTCGGCGCGCTGCTCGTGCACTTCATTCCCATGGCCCTGCTGCTCCTCTACATCCATTGGACACCGCGGCTGCCGCCGCCGGCGGGCTCGCATAACGAGCTGGATGTGCAGCTCGCGGCGCTGCCATCGGCAGCCTCAACCTCGCCAGCTGCAGCATCGCCACAACGAGCGCCCTCTCAGCCCCAGATGAAGCAGACGCCCGCACAGGCCGTAGTTGTCAGCGCTGTGCGGCCGCTGCGGGAAATGCCACCCGCTGCGCCGCAAGCTGCCGCCGCCACTTCAAACGCCCCGCCAGCGGCTCAGGTCGGTGAGGCGGGTGCGCCGGTAGCCACCTCCGACCTGGGCGCTGTCGCCACGGGAATGACGGTGCAGCTCTGGATGGATGAGGTCAGAGCGCGTCTCAAGAGCCACATGGTGTACCCCAGCAGCGCCATCCAGAGGATGCAGCAGGCGGGCGTGATGCAGGATACCGTGACGCTGCAATTTACGGTCGATCAGGCCGGGCACGTAACCTACTCACACGTCGACAGCGTGCACCACTACCAGGATCTGGAGCAGGAGACCCGCCAGATGCTGCGGCTCTCCTCAAACCTGCCCGCGCCGCCGCCATCCGTCGCCCTGGAGGATAAGGTGGTGAACGTGCCGGTGCAGTTTTTCCTCGATTTTCCGCCCTGTAGCGGGCCGAACTGCTCGACCGCCCAGAACAAACTGCATGCGATGCCACCACCCTCGCCTACCCTGGCGAGCTGCACGGCTGCGGTGAGCCCCGGGCCCTCGCCCGCCGGATCGGCGGCCACGTTGGATCAGATGCGCGCCTATCAGGACAACCTCAATCGGTACCTGGCCGCGGCCGGCAAGCAGCTTACGTGTTTGAGCCAGGTACAGGATTTGAGGGCGCCGGTCTTACGAGACAAACTGGCGCGGCAGCTGCACTCGATGGTCGATGGATTCAATACTCAGGCACGAGTCTTCGAGGCCACGCAGGCGCAGGCATTGCAGGCACAGCAGGCCCGTCAGCGACAGGCCCAGGCGCTGGTTGCCAAGATCTACGCCGCCTGCACCGCGCCCCGCGTCCTTGAGCCTCCCGGCTCTCTTTCCGCCCAGAACGGTGCGTCCTATCGACGACAGTTGCTCGGCTATCAAGCTGCGGTAAGCGGCTACGTCGCCTGTCTACAGCACGCTGATCAGGCCGCCGCGGACCCGGCGCGCGGCCTCGCCAGCGATCAGCGCGCCCAGCTGCATCAGAGCGCCACTCAACTGGGCAATGCGGCTATTGCCTCATTCAATGCAGTCGTGGGTCGATTCAACGCCCAGGTACCGCAGATTCGCAAGGCCATTGCCGATCAAGCGAATCTCGCTGAGGCGGTCGTGCGCGGCACGCCGATATTCCCGACCAGCAGCTGGAATCTTCCCGTACCGCTGCCCTCCGATGAATGCGTCTATATCACCCAGATCGGGCAAGGCTACCAGGCACATTTGTGTAATCCGAGTTACAGCACGACCGTCAGCAGCCTGTCTCAGGAGCTCAAGAACAACGTCAACAAGCAGTACCTGGATGCGAATGGCCTGTACCAGAAACATGTCGTGGACAACGCCGCGGACAATGCCCTGCCGGCGGCAGACACGCAGGTCGAGGCCATCGCCGCCCAGCATGGCTTTCCCAACGATGGCACCACATGTTCACAGATCTGCGCGCCACCTGTCCTCGGCATTGCACTGACCACGCAAGCGGGGTTCGGAGCAAAGGCCGATAGCGCCGGCTCCAGTTCGCAGACCATCTCCTACAGCGTCAGTGAGCTGCGGGTGGCGGGCAGGCGCGTGTCCATGACGATCAGTCAGATGTCCAGTCAGGATACGGGCAATGACAAGTACAAGCCGGGCGCCGTGCATTTGGATCTGGCGCTATCAGCGGACAATCAGACTCTGCACGGCTATTGCTGGACGGATCAGCAGCGCTCGGCGTGCACGCTCACGCGTCATACCGGCGGCTCGGTCTCCAAGAACTCAACCCATTAGACGCCGACCC
>DATNDE010000021.1:0-23688 GCA_035553315.1 Steroidobacteraceae bacterium | reverse complement strand
AACTGCACGGCGCAGCTCACCCTGGCTCTGGTGGTGTCGCTGGGGGTGTACGGTGTGGCGCACGCCCAGGGCCGGCGGGCAGCGGCGGGGCCCCCGCAAAGCGCGCAGGCCGCGGCTCCCGTGGACTTCACCGGGTATTGGGAATCGATCGTGACGGACGAGGACTGGGTCTATCGCATGGTCACACCGCGGCCGGGCGATTCCGCCGGCGTTCCCTTGAAGGTGGCGGGGCTGCAGGTCATGGATGCCTGGGATCCGGCCAAGGACACCGCGGCCGGGGAGCAGTGCAAGTCCTACGGGGCGCCCGCGTTCATGCGCGTGCCCGGACACCTGCACGTGAGCTGGCAGGACGAACAGACTCTCAAGGTGGAATTGGACACGGGCGAGCAGACGCGTCTGCTTCACTTTGCTAAATCGGCCGCCGATCAGGGACAGAGGTCATTACAGGGCTACTCCGTCGCCGAGTGGGAGCTTTCGCGACCGCCGGGAGCCAGGGGCGCGCCCCCTCCCAAGCCGGTTACGGGCGCCCTGAAAGTGACGACTACGAATCTCACGGCCGGCTACCTGCGCAAGAACGGCATCCCCTACAGCCAGGAGACGCGGTTGTTGGAATATTTCGATCTGGCCAACGATTCTCCGGATGACAGCGGCCAGTCGTTGATGGTGCTGACTACCATCGTCAACGACCCGGTCTATCTGTTTCAGCCCTTCGTCACCGACGAAAATTTCGTAAAGATGCCGAGCGCTGCGGGTTGGGAGCCTTCGGCCTGTTCGGCGACGTGGTAAGGAGTGACCATGGTCAGCAATCAATCGCGGATTCGCGCAGCGCACCCCGCCGGGCATAAATTGATCGGGCATGGATTGATCGGGCGTGGACTGAGCTTCGCCGTGGCGCTCACTCTCGCGTTGGCTGCCTTGCCCGCGGTCGTGGTGGCACAGGCACCGGCCCAGGCGCAAGCGGCCAATTTGAGCGGTGCGTGGATATCTCCAGCCACCAATGATGTCCTGGAGCGCCTGGAAGGCCCGTTTACCGATGATTGGACCGGCATGCCTCTCAACGAGGCCGGCCGCAGCCTGGCACAGTCGTATTCGGCAGCGATGCTGGGCGAGCCGGAGCGCGTCTGCCAGCTGTACGGGCAGTTCCACTATGCCAATGGGGCAGTGGGCACCAGATTGACCATCTGGCCGGTGGAGGGAGGACCCATCGATCAGATCCTTGCCTGGAAGATCAATAAAACGGAAGACGTCGCGGGACTGACGATCTGGATGGACGGCAGATCGGCGCCATCCAAGTATTTGGATCACGCGCGGGAGGCCTTCACCACCGGGCATTGGAAGGGCGACAAACTCATCGCCTATACCACTCACATGAAGCGAGCTCCGGCTCGTGACAACGGCGCCTTTTACAGCGACGAGGCGACGCTGACCACGACATTCATCCCTCACCAGGGCAACTTGCTGGTCATCGTTTCTTCCCTGCGCGACCCGGTTTATTTCACCAAGCCTTACATTTATTCGCGCGCCTACAACAGGGCTGAGGCTACCACTGCAGTGAATACGACGTGGCCCCCCTGCATCGTCAACAACGAAGGCGTCGACGAGGGTGCGGTGCCATTCTTTCTACCCGGTAAGGATCCGCTTCGTGACCAGATGATGAAGGTGTTCCACGTGCCCGAATATGCTTCGGACGGTGGCGAGGACACCATGTATCCGGCAATCCGCAAGAAGCTGAAGGATCAGTATCTCAAGCTCTATGCCAGCTTCCCCAAGCATTGCCTGCAATACTGCACGACTTGGCGAAACGGTAATCCCGTGGCAAATCAAGCGCTGCCGGAAGAGCGCATTCCACCGAAATCGCCGACGCAATCGGGCCCTTGAGGTCGCGCAGCGCGCCCACGACAGCGGCGGAAACCGCCAAGCCCTGTCCAAACCATGGGTAACTCGAGGATTCCGTCATGAGTGCAAAACAGAAGATCGTGGTCGCTGGCTTTGTGGGGGTTTTGAGCTTCGCAGCGTTGCCGGTGCTGGCACATCATTCGGCCTCGCAGTTCGACAATTCGAAGGTCATCACCGTAAAGGGAGTCGTCAAAGAGTTCCAGGACTCGAATCCCCATTCGTGGTTGATCGTCGAGGTACTGGATGCTCACGGCGCTGCCACTACCTGGAGTTTCGAGGCGGAGGGGCCGGAAGTGCTGTTGCGCGCCGGAATCCGCAAAAGTGATCTGGTCCCCGGGACTTCGCTGACCGTCACGGGTCATCCCATGCGGGATGGCCGCACAGCAGCGACTTGGCTCAAGGCAGTCCGCGCCGACGGCAAGGTCTTTGATCCAGAGCAGCGAGGCGATTGACGAGCGAACGGGGTCCAATTAACGGCCGATTGCGCTAAAGAGGTCCGCACCAGGTGCCGGACCCTGGGGGATATATGGCTGCGTTGCATGGAAAGAGCCTGGGCTTGCACCTGGCGGCGGCGAACGGCGCGGCGCGCTATTCGAAGGTGTTGCTTCTGGCCTTGCTTTGCTCGAGCGCGACCCTGGCACAGTCTGGTTCCGCGCCGGCAGCAGACGCTCCTGACGTCCTGATTCGTTCCAGCGTCCCAGGTGCCACGCCTACGGCGGAGCCTGGAGCAAATACCGTCCCCGATTGGGCTAAACAGTCCTATAACGTCTTCCTGCAGATGAAGGCGAAGGCGGACGGGGGCAAGGTGTATCCGCAAGCGCTCACCGCGCGCATGCCGGACTGGTCGGGTATCTGGACCCATACCGGGGGGCGGACCTGGGATGGCGCCGCCATCAGCAGGGAGGCGCAGCGCGGTGGAACGGATACCGCCAGGGCCATGCTCGCTGATTGCAAGTCCTATCCGTGCAAGGGATGGTTGCTCGCCGCTTTGACTCCGCAGTATGAGCTGCTGCTGCGCGAAAAGCTGGCGGCAGTGGCCCACGACATCGAGTGGGACCCGGATACCGTGTGCATCCCGCCGGGCTTCCCGCGCACCATGATTGAGCCGTTCGGCCGAGAATTCATCGATACGCCGCAGGAAACCTGGACCATCGGCTTCGTGAATAACGATATACGCCGCATCTATACGGACGGTCGTGGCCACGTGGCGCCGGACGACTCCTTCCCGACATTCGATGGGGACTCAATCGGCTTTTGGGATGCGGATACCCTCGTGGTGCATACGCTGTATATGCGCGGCGGGGAGCTGCAGCGCGATCTGCCCAGTCTCAGCCAGGAGGTCAGCACCGTCGAGCGCATACGGATGATCGATCCAAATACCATCGTGGATGACGCGACGATCTACGATCCGCTGGCCCTGAGACAACCCTGGCACGGTGTGCAGAAATTTGTCCGTATGACCCAGCGCCATAACGCCATGAATGCGTTCAACTGCGACGTCAATATCTATGAGACACCTGAGGGTAAAACGGCGTTCTTGGTCCCGGGTGAATCGGAGAAGATCACCATTCAGTACCAGGATCTGAGCGACGAACAAAATTACGGGCTGGACAAGGTATATGCGTCCGGCGCCAAGATCCTGAAAGAGCAGCAGGCGGGATCCAAGAAGCCGTAACGCCTTCGCCAGTTTCGCGCAAGGTTTCCCCCTCTCGAACGGCCTCAGCCGTCGCCCCGCACCGACAGGGGCGGCTTTTATGTGCACAGCCTCCCACGGCAGCTCAGTGGCAGTGCATGCTGTCGTTGTCACCGACTACGACGCGATCCTCACTCATGGACACCATCCACTGCGAAAACTGCCGTGCGGAGCTGTTGCTGGAAGACACTGACGTCATCAAGCTGCAGTCTGAGGGTGCCCGCTATCAGGAAAAGAAAATCTGCTGCCCCGTATGCAACAACGTGCTGTTGCTCGAGGTCACCATGTCGGGCGAGGAATCCATCGAGGACATGGCGCGCGCCATCTGGGGATGACGCTCCTGTTCGGGCGCATGCCTCATCGCGGATGCAGCAGCAACTTCTGCACGCGCCAGTTCAATAATTCGGCGGCGTAGACCTCATTTTCCGACGGACAGGCCAGCTCATGAATCCAGCCGAATTGCTTGAGCTGATGACCGGATTGCCCGAGCCAGCCCAGCACCTGGCCATCGAGCGACAACTTGTAAATCCGGCCGGGAAACGCGTCCGCCACATACAGGACCTGATGGGGTGGTGGAGTGATGCAGATGGCCCACGGAGCGCCAGGTTGGTTGATGGCAGCCGTGCGAGGCATGAGGATCGGACGGGCATTCGGCGGCGCGGGCACGTCGATGTGAATGATGTGCAACACCTTTCCGGAGGTATCCAGTACCTGGATGCGCCGGTTGCCGCGGTCCGCGATATACAGCCGATTCTGCGCGTCGATGACGATCGAGTGCAACGTGTTGAACTGGCCCGGGCCGGTTCCGGGCTCACCGAATGAGCCGATCCAATTGCCATCCCGGTCGTACTTGGCTACGCGGGAGTTGATGTAGCCGTCGGTGATATAGATGTTGTCGTCGGAATCCCAGGCGACATCGGTCACCTGGCGGAACAGGCCGTCTACCGGCGGCAGCGGCGGACGTGGATGGGCGAGTGGATGCGCGCCTTCGTCCGACGCTTCAGACTTTCGACCGAGCACGAGTGTCACGCGCCCCTTTGGATTGAAACGCACCACCTCGTCCGATCCCTTGTCGGTTGCCCAGATATTGTCATGACGGTCGACGCGCACGGCGTGTGCAAAGGACCACGCATAGAGGTTGTGGCCGATCTCGCGCATGAAGCGCCCGTGGGAGTCGAACTCCAGCAGCTGCGCCGCCGCTGCACCATAGGCGGGTCCGGTGGTGTTGCCGCGCGAAAATACGAACACGTTCCGATGGGAATCGAGCGCCACGCCTGAGACTTCGCCCAGGTACATGCCATCGGGCAACTGCAGAAAGTCCGGCACGGAGTCGAAGGGAATCTCCGCAGGGGATGTCTGCGCTCGGGCCGACTGGGGAGCGGCCAGAGACGCCAGCAAAGACAGAGCCAGGAGCGTGCCGATTCTTGCGGATAGAGCATGCTTCATGCGCGGACCCCCCTTTATGGCGAGATTATAATGATGTGATCAGGCACGTTGCGTTGCGATTGCCGGCACCGGCAGCGCGGCGCTGGCGGCCGAGGGGCAGCTGACGCACAATCGGCGCACGATCGACCGTCCCCACGCGATATCGAGGTGTAATCATGGCACCAGCTACCTCATTCGGTGAACCCGATAGTGCACGTCGGGCCTTTCTGAAGGCGAGCCTGCTGGCTGGCGGTGGATTGATGCTGGCGGTGAGTCTGCCGCGCACGGCCGAGGCAATACCCGGGCGCGCGGAGGAAGGCGCAGAACGCCACGCAGCCACGGTGCTGACGGGCTACATCCGCATCGCCCCCGACGGCCTCGTGACCATCATGGCGAAGAATCCGGACATGGGGCAGGGGGTCAAGACGTCCCTGCCGATGATCATCGCCGATGAGCTCGATGTGGCCTGGGAGAACGTGCGCACCGAATACGCACCGCTGGACCCCGCCATCTATGGACCCCAGTCCTCGGGCGGCAGCATGACGACGCCGACGAACTGGGATCCTATGCGCCGCGCGGGCGCCGCGGGCCGTCAGATGATGCTCCGCGCGGCGGCGCTGACATGGCGCGTGCCGGCAGGGGAGTGCAGCACGCAGGCGGGTACGGTGTACCACCGCGCATCGGGGCGCTCACTGAGCTACGCAGCGCTGGCCCACCGCGCCGTTCATGTTGCGCCTCCAGACCTGCAGACAGTCGCGCTCAAAGATCCGAAGGATTACCGCATCATTGGTCGGTTCACGCCGCAGGTGGACGGCCCACGCGTGCTGGCAGGCGAACCGCTCTTCGGGATCGATCAGCAGGTTCCGGGGATGTTGTACGCGGTGTACGAAAAAGCGCCGGTGTTCGGCAGCCGGGCACTCAGCGCGAACCTTACGCAGATCAAGGCGCTGCCCGGCGTGCGCGATGCCTTCATCATCCACGGCGATCCGGCTGCCGTCTTCAGGCCGGGGCTGGTGGATGGCGTGGCCATCGTCGCCGATCGCTGGCATCAGGCCAACAAGGCGTTGGATAGCCTGCAGGTGCAGTGGGCCGACAACCCGGCCGCCAGTCAGAGCAGCGCCGGATACGAGCAACAGGCGGCGGGGCTCGCCGCGCAGGCGCCGCAGCAAATTCTGCGCCGCGACGGTGACGTCGAGCAGGCTTTCCACGGCGCAGCGAAGCTCCTTGAGGCGTCCTATTCCTATCCGTTCCTGGCGCACGTGCCGCTCGAGCCCATGAACTGCACCGCGTGGGCCAAGCCGGACGGCACACTGGAGATCTGGTCACCCACGCAGTCGCCCGGCGGCGCCCGCACGTTGATCGCAAAGACGTTCGGCATCGAGCCATCCAAGATTACGGTGCACATGACGCGTGTGGGCGGCGCTTTCGGACGGCGCGGTGAAAATGATTACAGCGTCGAGGCGGCCGCGATCTCGCGCCAGATTGGCAAGCCGGTCAAGCTGCTGTGGAATCGGCGGCAGGACATCCAGCACGACGTCTACCGGTGCGGAGGTTTCCATTATTTCAAGGGCGCACTGGATGCGCACGGCGCCGTTGTCGGGTTCGCCGATCACTGCGTGACCTTTGGGCAGCATGGCAAAGCGGCCCGGGCCGCTGCGCTGCCGAAGGACTACTTTCCGGCTGGTTTCGTCACCAATCTGCAGTACGGTCAATCCCTCATCGAGCTGGGACTACCGACCGGCTCGTGGCGCAATCCGCTCAATAACGGGATGTGTTTTGCCTTCGAGTCATTCATCGATGAGCTGGCACATGCCGCCGGGCGCGATCCCCTCGAACTTCGCCTGACGCTCTACGGCGCCCCGCGCGTGATCCCGGCGCCGCCGTCGCCGTTCGGCAGACAGCAGCCACCCTTCGACACCGGCCGCGTGCGCGGAGTGCTGCAGCTGGTCGCCGAAAAGTCCGGCTGGGGCAAGCAATCCCTGCCAAAGGGTGTCGGGATGGGGTTGGCGTTCTGCTACAGCCATCTCGGCTATGTTGCCGAGGTGGTCAAGGCGAGCGTCGACGAGCGCGGCGTGCCGAAAATCCACAAGGTATGGGCGGCGGTGGACGTCGGCCGGCAGATCGTCAATCCAGCGGGAGCCTATAACCAGGCGCAGGGGGCGATTCTGGATGGGCTCGGTTCGGCGCTGCATCAGGCCATCCGCGTCGAGAACGGCGCGGTGATCAACGAGAATTTCAACACCTTTGGCCTGATGCGCATCCACGAGGCGCCGCCGGTCGAAGTGCATTTCAATGTCACGGACAATCCGCCGACCGGGCTGGGCGAGCCGACGCTGCCGCCGGCGTTGCCTGCGTTGACCAATGCATTGTTCGCCGCGACCGGCAAGCGCATCCGTTCCCTGCCGATCGATCCAGGGCAGCTGCTGCCGGACTCGTCAGCACTGTAGAGCTGCGCGGCGCAGGTCGCGCCGCAGGTGCGGCGCAGATCCGCGGCGCTCGCGGCGGCATACGATGCTGCACGTTGGCCGTGGATCAGCGTGCGAAGTCGGGATTGAAGGTACGCCCCTACGTAGTGATTCACGTAGACCCTCAGGGGCTCAGTGACGCGGTGGGGCTCGCCGCTCATGTCGGAGATGCCTATATCCCGATACAGATACGCCCGCTCGATGCACCAGCGTCTCGAGCCGCACAGATCGCGGGTGTCGATGAACTCAGCCTCACTTTTCTTCAGCGCAGCTGCAATCCCCGTCGCGCCAAATGTCGCAGCAGCCGATAGGTTGTCCTGGTAGTACGCGTAGTGGTCGGCGTCAACCTTTTCCAGTATGGGATCGGCACAGATGGTCTTTTCGGCCGCCTGGGTTGCTTTGGCGCAGGAGAAGCTCGGTGGAATCGCAACGTATTGAGCGCCTACAGGCCAGAACCAGGTGGCCGTCAGCAAGATAGATAGCACGCAGAGCCGCAGGACCAGCAGCCGCCCGCGCAAGCTCGTCGCAAAGCTATCGATGGCTGGCATGTCGCGAGAGGATGAGATTACTTCCATCGCTATATATTTGATAATAGCAAGTTAATAGATGATCAATCAAGTGGTGAGCCTTGCACGAGGAGAGGTTGCCTAGACGGAGCGAGCGGCACGCAGCAGCGCTGCGAAGCGTGCCGCTGCCTCGGACCAGCGTGGCAGGCGTAGACGCGCGGCGGCTGCCCCTTCGGCCCAGGAGGCCAACAGGAGCCGATCGCGCAAGGCTGCCTCCAGCGCCACGCTCAATGACTGCCGATCGTCGACCGGCACGATTCGACCGGCCTGTGTCCCGACCAGATCCGGCATTGCACCGGTGTGCGTGCTGACGATCGGCAGGCCATGGGCCAGGGCCTCGGCTGCGGCCATGCAGTAGCTCTCAAAGCGAGTCGCCAACACGAACAGATCGGCGTGCTGATAGATGCGCCCCAACGTCGCGTGAGGGACTTCACCAACCAGAGTTACGCGGTCGGTGAGGCCGAGCTGGCTTACGCGTGCACGCAATTGCTCGACCGTAGCGGGGCTTTGCGTGAGGCTGCCTACGCAGGTCAGCTGCCAGGACAGCGCTGCCAGTGGCGCCAGCGCCTCTACCAACAGCTCATGACCCTTGCTGGGCTGCACCGTTGCCACGCAGAGCATTCGAATCGCTCCGTCGGAGTCGCGGCGCGGCCTCTCGACGATGTCGGTGCCCGGCTCGATCAGCGCCACCCGCTCGACAGGTAGACCGTACTCTCGTAGCGTCGCGAGGCTCGCGCGTCCCGTCACGATCACGTGCCTCGCGCTGCGCAAAGCGCTCGATTCAGTCTCTCGCAGGCGTGTAAGACGCTCGCGGGCTTCGTTCGGTGTGGCGCCCAGTGGCATGTGCAGCAGCGCAATCAACGGCAAGCGTGTCGCATGAGCGCGTAGAACCTCCGGCATGGCACTGCATGCCATACCATCGATGAGCACCGGCCGGCCCGAGGGTATGTCGGCAAGCACACGGTCCGCGTGTTCGAGCGCCGCAGCGCTCGGTTCCGGAAAGCTTGGGTGCAACGCGCGGACGGTTGCTTGCCAGCCCAGCGAGCGCAGTTCCGCGAGGATGCGTCGGTCGTAGACATAGCCGCCGGTTGCTGAACGCAGCTCACCTGGAATCAGGAATTCGAATGCGTCCTGTGCCATTTGCGCGAGCCTTCTCCGCTGCAACTGACAGTGTCGCGGGCGGCCTGTAGACTTTCGTGGATGGGCGGCAAGCGTAGCATCCTCGAGGCCGGCGGCGTAGACGATGAGGCCTCGTCAGCGATGGCGGCTCGCGGCGATCGTGCGCTGATAAGTCGTGCGCTCATCGCCATGCTGACTGTCGGCTCGGTGATGACGCTGTCGGCCTGGCACGCGAGCCGGCAGTTGCATTTCGGCAGCGGATATTCATGGAAGAGTTTGCTGGTATTCGCGCTTGGCGCAGCGCTGCTGCTACCGAGTCTGCGCGCGCATCACCCGTTTGCGCGCCTGGGGCCGGCCAATACCGTCACGCTGGTACGCGCATCGCTGGTGGCGCTGCTGGCGGCGTTGATTGGCGAACAGGCGCCGATCGCGCCGCTGACCGCCACGATCCTTGCCACGCTCGTCATCGCCATGGATGGCTGCGATGGTTGGCTCGCGCGGCGCACGCACATGGGCAGTGCCTTCGGGGCGCGCTTCGACATGGAAACCGATGCCGCGCTGGTGGCCGTACTGGCCGTGCTGGCCTGGCAGTTTGGCAAAGTGGGCGCCTGGGTGCTGCTGTCAGGCGCCATGCGATACTTTTATGCTGCTGCCGCAGCGTTCATTCCGCTACTGCGGCATCCGCTCCCCCCGGGCTATCGGGGCAAGACCATCGCCGTCATCCAAATGCTCGCGCTGCTGGTGGCCGTCGCTCCGTGGGCCTCGCCTGCGCTCGCCAGTGTCGTGGCCTTGATCGGACTTGCCTGTCTGACGCTCTCATTTGCGCTCGATATCGTCTGGCTAGTGCGATACGCCACGTAGGACGGCCAGAGCGCCTGTGTGTGGGGCGCCGTTGCGGGCAGGATTATTTGCGCTCGGATCATTGAAAGCCGCCAGCAGCAACTGCGTGAGCTGGTTCATGCCGCCAATCGCCGGACCTGAGGGCGAGAGCCCTGTTTTGAAGCCCGCAGCACGCAGCGAGTTCAGGATGGCCGGGCGCGAGCTGATGATGTGCACCGGCACGTCCCATGAGGCACCTTCCCCACTGACACTGGAGGCGGGTTGGTGATCGCCGAGCAGGATGATCACGCAATGCTCATCGGCTTTGCGGCGCAGAAAGCTTGCAAAGGTATCGAAGAAATACTGCACGGCACCCACATAACTCTGCCCCAGGCGCGTCCACTGCGGCGTCCGGGCCATGGAGGCCTGTAGGGGCGCTGCGTCGTAGGGATGGGGCGTGAGCATGCGCGACCAGTCCGACTGCACGGGCGGCGTGGGCCGAAACGGCATGTGGGTGCTGAGGGTCGGGAAGAAGACAAATAGCGGCGGACGCGGATGCGGCTGCAGCAGCTTCACATCCAGGAATTCGAGCGAGTATTGATCAGGGATGTGCCACCAGCCGAATTGCGGGCCCTGGTAGTTCATTTGCTGGGCGTCATAGATGTGATCGAAGCCGTAGAAGCTGCCTTCGGGCCAGGGATGCTGGTTGCCGGGCATCAGTGCGACGGCTCGATAGTCGGCGGAGCGAAATGCAGAGACCAGCGTGGGACGATGCTGCGTCATCATCAGTCGGTACTCGCGCGTGTCGGGCACCCGGATGCCCGTGAGCAGGCTCAGATGCGCAAGAACCGACTGTCCGCCGAAGGTCGGTGAGGTGACGAAGGCGGAGACGACGTCCCGTCCCGTGTCGTGAATGGCCGCCTGAAGTTGCTCGCGAGAGGGACGTAGAAAGGAAAGGAAGTCCGGCCTGTCGTACGTGCTGCGCCCGTAGGACTCGACGAAGATCAGCAGCACGTCATCGCCGTGCAGTGCCATGAAATTCGAGCGCAGCTGCGGCGAAGGCGGCAGGCCGCGGGTGGCACTGCCCGACACCACCGAGACGACGCGAGCGACTTGTACGCCAAAAGTCTGGCTGACCGGTATCGAGAATTGCGGCGTGCGCGGCACGCGATTGCTGAGCTGTTGGACGAGGAAGCAGGCCACCAGCAGTGCGCCGGCAACGCCCAGGCCGGTGCGTACGCCACCATGCAGACGCATGACCTCGTCCACCTGACCGATCGACCAGCGGGCCAGAAGGTACAGCGCGCCCAGCGCCACGAGCGTCACGAGCGCCAGAGCGATCAGCTGCCACCAGCTCGCCACGCGGGTCAACATGCCGAAGACCTCGCCGACATGCGGTAGGTCCCAATAAAGATTGACGGGCCGTCCGTAGAGCGCCGGGGAAGTCACGTCCGCGTAGCGTCCGAGCGCCAGCAGTACCACGACGATCGACAGCAATGTCAGCCAGTAGCGCCGGATTTGCCGGCCGTGGGCGTGACCCACCGCCAGCACCACCACCAGCGCGGCGATCTCCACCGACAGCTCGCCGCGCCAGTGCACACCCAGGGTTGGCCAGACGTTGGCGAAGGTGAGGGCACCATTGAGAATGATCAGTGCCAGGGCGACCCGGACGCCGCGCCAGAGGGTCGAAGTGTCACGAGTGGCCGCGGGATTCATCAATCCAGGCTAGCATGTGCCTCATGGTTCTGCACGATGTCACCACGACCCGCGCCTTCTGGGTTGCAGCCTCGGGGCGCGGCGAGCTGCGCGCAGAGCCGCTGCCAGCTCCCGCTTCCGGGCAGGCCAGCGTGCGCACCCTCTACAGCGGCGTCAGCCGCGGCACCGAGGCGCTCGTCTTCCAGGGTCGCGTCCCGCGCAGCGAGGCACAACGCATGCGCGCGCCTTTTCAGGTGGGCGAGTTTCCAGGACCGGTCAAATACGGGTACGCCAGCGTCGGAGAAGTCACCGCAGGTCCCGCCGAGCTGATCGGTCAACGCGTCTTCTGCCTGTATCCACACCAGGAGCGCTACGTTGTGCCGTGCGAGGCGCTGTGCGCGTTGCCGGCCGCAGTGCCCGCACAACGCGCAATCCTCGCTGCCAACCTCGAAACTGCGCTCAATGGCGTATGGGACGCGGCGGTCGCACCGGGCGATCGTGTCAGCGTGATCGGCGCGGGCAGCGTGGGCTGCCTGGCGGCATGGCTCAGCCGGCAGATCATCGGCTGCGAGGTGCAACTCATCGATATCAATCCCGAGCGTGCGCTCATCGCGCGCGCCCTGGGGATCGCCTTTGCGCTTCCCGCGCGAGCGCGAAGCGACGCGGATGTCGTGCTGCACGCCAGTGGCATGCAGGAAGGGCTGAAGCTCGCTCTGGATGTCGCGGGGTTCGAGGCCACGGTGCTCGAGCTGAGCTGGTATGGCGATCGGGCCGTGAACCTGTCGCTGGGCGAGGCTTTTCACTCCCGGCGCCTGACGTTGAAGTCCTCGCAGGTCGGCTCGGTAGCACCCGCGCGGCGGGCGCGGTGCGACAGCCAGCGCCGTCTCGCCCTGGCGTTGTCGCTGCTGAGCGATCCGGCGCTCGATGCGCTGATCAATAGTGAAGGAAGCTTCGATGAGCTGCCCGCCACGCTCGCTGCACTCGCGACGTCGCCCGGCAACGTGATCATGCATCGGGTACGCTACTGCCAGCAGCAGTGAGAGGCGGGAGCGCGTATGTACTCGGTGGGCATTCGTGATCACTTCATGATCGCGCACAGTCTGAACGGCGAGGTATTCGGTCCAGCCCAACGGCTGCACGGCGCGACGTTCGTCGTCGACGTGGAGTTCAAACGGCCCGAGCTGGACGAGTTCGGCATCGTCGTGGACATCGGCATCGCGACACGCGCTCTGCACGAGGTGTTGGCGCCGCTGAATTACCGCAATTTGGACGCCGAGGCGGAGCTTGCCGGTCGCAATACCACCACCGAGTTTCTGGCACGGACCATCTTCGAGCGGCTCGCGGCGCGCATCCGCGATGGCCAGCTCGGCGCATCAGCGCTCGGGTTGCAGAGCCTGCGCGTGACGCTGCACGAATCGCACGTTGCCTGGGCCAGCTACGAGGGTTCGCTGCAACAGCGTTAGGCCGATGCGGCGGGGGCGCGCAGATCGCAGTCGAACAGCACGTCCTCGCCGCTTCGATAGACCCGATGCCGTAGTCGCAGGCAGTCCTGCAGGCGCTCCTGAGGTGGCAGGCGCACGGCGGGGCGACCTGCGCCAATCAGCACGGGGGCGATCGCAATGTGCAGCCGGTCGACCAGTCCGGCCTCGAGGAAGGAGGAAACCGTGACGCCGCCGCCCTCGACGAGGATCCGATGGTAGCCACGCGCTCGCAGCGCCCGCATGAGCTCGGGCAGATTCAGCCTCGCGCCATCCGCAGCGACCTCCAACAGTTCCTCGTCCGCCGCCTCGCGGGCCGCTGCTGCCCTGCCGGCCGCGCATATCCGCAGCGTATGAGCCTGCTGGTCGTTGAATAAAGTGAAGTCGGATGACAGGCGGCAAGCCGGATCGAGCACGATGCGCACCGGATTGGTACCGCTGACCAATCGTGTCGTCAGGCGCGGGTTGTCCGTGCTGACTGTGCCGGCTCCGACCACGACGGCATCGCAAAGCGCGCGCAGCCGATGTAGATGCAGGATGTTCTCCGGCCCGGTCACGAAGGTGGATTCTCCCGATGGGGTGGCAATGAAGCCATCGAGGCTTTGGCCGAGATGCGCCACCGTGATCGGCCGGCCAGCGGTCGCGCTGCTGATCGGCAGATAGAGCTCGAGCAGCTCCGCGCCAGGATCCTGCGTGTCGAGCGAACGCCAGCCATGGCGGGGCTCCCAAAGGAGGTCGCCACCGGAGAGTTCCGGCGCGAGTGGCTGCAGACCCCCGTCCTCATCGAGACGAAAGCGGACGGCTTGCTCCATGTCGAACGAGCCAACGGCCTTGGCGGCCGCGTAGGCGAGCGACCAGGCGCGCTGCTCGGCATGCCGGCTTGCATCGGCACCGCTCGGCAATGGGTCTGAGTGCGGGAAATCGTGGGCTTCTGCCATTGAGTCACGAATATATAGGGATCCGGACTCAGCGGCGATGCGAGCTGTGCTACTGCGCAAACAGGGCGATCGTCCAGGCAACCGACACAGCGAGCGCCAGCCACATCAGAAAATCGAGCACGCGACGCGGTAGCCAAAAGGCCAATACGACCAGAGTGATGCTGATGACCCATGCGGCAAGCTTGATCATCGGAGGGGGGCGGAGGCACGAAGTCCAGCCTGACGCGGGCCCGTCAGGCTGGGACTATTTGCGGCAAAGATTATTTTGCCGACAGGGACTGGACTGCAGCCAGCGTCTTCTGCACGTTATCAGCAGGTGCTACGCCGCCGATGGTGGCCTTGATGGTGCCATCGCGACCCACGACGAACGTGGTGCGCTCGGCGAACCCGTGGCCGATTTCCTGACCACGCACGTCCTGCGCGCCGGCGCGAGCCTCGCTGACCATCAACTCATAGGATTGCGCGATATGGCCATCCGCGTCCGAGGCAACCGGAAAGTTGCCGGCGCAGAAGTTCGGATCCTTCGAAAAGTCGTTCAAACGCGAAATGCTGTCGAGCGAGACACCCACGACGCTGGCGCCCGCGGCCTTGAACTTGGCAATCTCGGTCGAGAAGGTATGCGCCTCGATGTCGCAGCCGCGCGTATAGGCAGATGGGTAGAAATATACGACCACCGGCCCGCGACGCAGAGCATTGCTCAGCGAGTACTTGAACGCCTTGCCGTTCTTCGAGGCCTGTGCCGTGAAGGCGGGTGCGGCCGTTCCAGGCTGCAGCGCTGCCAGCGCGTAGCTGGAAAGCATGGCGGCGCCGGCGGCGCCGAGAATGAGCCAATTGGACTTCATGAGACTCCCCCAAAAGGTAAATGAGCATGGCACTGCGGCGCGTCCGCGCCCGACCTGGACGCCGATATTACTGCAGAGCGGGCGCGCTTACGCCGTGCGCACCCGCCGCAGCGCCTCCCGCCAGGCTGCCTTGGCAGCCGCGCGAGCCTGGCCATCGAAGCGCGATTCGTAGCGCTCCTGCGGCTGCCATAGGCTGGTGACATTCTCGAGCGAGCGGTAGATCCCCTGGCCCACGCCGGCCAGACAGGCGGCTCCGAAGGCCGTCGCCTCCTCCATCCTGGGACGCAGCACCGGCAGGCCGAGCATGTCCGCCAGAATCTGGCAGAACAATGAGTTACGCGCCATTCCGCCGTCGATTTTTAGGAGTGAGGGGGCCACCGCATCGTGTCGGAGCGCATCGACCAGATCGCAGGTCTGATAGACCACGCTCTCGAGCGCTGCGCGTGCGATTTCGGCCCGGCCGCTGCGCGGCGTCAGCCCCAGGAGGGCCGCTCGCGCGTCCGGATCCCAGTAGGGGGCGCCCAGACCGGTGAAGGCCGGGACGAGATGAACCCCGCCGCTGTCCCTGACCGATCCCGCCAGCGCCTCGATTTCCTCGCTGCGCGCGAACAGCCCCAGCGCATCGCGCAACCATTGAACGATGGAACCGGCCGAAAGGATCGAGCCTTCGATGGCGAAGGTGACGCGCCCGCCAATGCGCCAGGCGATCGTGCTGATCAGCTGGCTGCTGGAGCTCACCAGGCGCTCACCGGTATTGGCCACCAGAAACGCGCCGGTACCGAAGGTGCACTTGGCATCACCGGGACGCAGACAGGCCTGACCGAGCAGAGCAGCCTGCTGATCGCCCGCGACGCCGCGGATGGGCAGCGCCTCGCCGTACACGACCGGATCGGTCCAACCGAAGTCCCCGGCGCTGTCGCGCACCTCCGCCAGGCCGCACGCCGGTACGGCGAACAGCTCGCACAGCGCCGTATCCCAGCGTCCCTGCCGAATGTCATAGAGCGCCGTGCGACTGGCATTGCTGGCATCGGTGAGGTGCGCTCTACCGCCTGTCAACCGCCAGAGCAGAAAGCTATCGACCGTGCCGTAGGCGAGCTCGCCGGCCTCGGCCGCGACGCGCGCGCCAGGCACCGCATCGAGAATCCAGGCGAGCTTGGTCGCCGAGAAGTACGGGTCGAGCCGCAGCCCGGTTTTTTCCCTGACCAGCAACTCATGTCCCAAGCGTGCAAGCTCGCGGCAGCGCGGCGCGGTGCGTCGATCCTGCCAGACGATGGCATTGTGAATCGGCGCACCCGTACGACGGTTCCAGACGATGCTGGTCTCGCGTTGATTGGTCAGACCCAGCGCGATGACTCGATGCCCCGCCGCTCGCAAGCGTCCCAATAGTGTGCGCGATGTGGACAGCACGGTGGCCCACAGCACCTCCGGGTCGTGTTCTACCCAGCCGGACGCCGGATTGAGCGATTCGAAGCTCTGCTGCTCGACGCCGAGCAACTCGCCGCTGCTCGAAAAGGCCATGGCCCTCGAGGAACTGGTCCCCTGATCAATCGCGAGCAGCGCTGCCTCGCCCATGGCGCGAGCCTACCGCATGCTTACAATGGGCGCATGCTCGCGCGACGCTCAACGGGGGACATCCGCGTCGGCATAGGCGGTTGGACCTATGCGCCCTGGCGTGGCGTCTTCTACCCACGCGATCTGGTGCAGCGGCGCGAGCTCGAGTTCGCCGCGTCCAGAGTGAGCTCCATCGAGATCAACGGTACCTTCTATGCCGCACAAAAACCCGAGGTCTTCGTGCGTTGGCGCGAAGAGACCCCAGCGGATTTTGTTTTCTCACTCAAGGCGCCGCGCTACGCCACGCACCGGCGCGCGTTGGCCTCCGCGGGCACGACGATTGAGCGTTTCCTGAGCGGTGGCGTGTTGCAGTTGCAGGACAAGCTCGGTGCGATCAATTGGCAGCTGCCACCGGAGATGAGTTTTGATCCGGGCGATTTCGAGGCCTTCCTGAAGCTGTTGCCGGCGCGCCTGGAATCCAGGGCGTTGCGTCACGCGGTGGAGGTCCGTCATGCGAGCTTTCGGTGTGCCACCTGCGTCGCGTTGGCGCGCCACTATGGTGTTGCGCTGGTGCTTGCCGGCGACAGCCAGCATCCCTGGTTCAGCGATCTGACCACCTCATCTGTTTATGTGCGGCTGATGGGCACCCAATCGGGGCAACCGCTCGGATATTCCCTGCCCGATCTGGATCGCTGGGCGCAACGAGTCCGGCGCTGGGCCGAGGGCGGCGCCCCCTCGGACCTGCCGCCGCTGCTCACCGAGGCGGCGCCCGCTGAGTGTCGCGATGTGTTTGTCTATTTCATCAATGGCTTCAAAGTAGCCAATCCAGCGGCAGCGCAAGCGCTGATGCAGCGGCTGGCACCGGCCAAGCCCTGAGCGATGCTCGCGCCCCCCCGGTGTTGGACAGCGCTGCCACCGCGTGCTTTGCTGGTGCACTGCGCGAGACCCCGGAGGCAGCAGTGAGCGACTCATCCGACTATGTGCCCCCCAAAGTCTGGACATGGACCAAGGCGAGTGGCGGGCGTTTTGCCAACATCAATCGACCGGTCGCAGGAGCGACTCATGAGAAAGAGCTTCCCGTGGGGCGCCATCCCCTGCAGTTGTATTCGCAGGCGACGCCCAACGGGCAGAAGGTCACGATCATGCTCGAGGAGTTGCTGGCGCTCGGTCGCAGCGGCGCCGAGTACGATGCGTGGCTCATCAATATCGGTGAGGGGGAGCAGTTCGGCAGCGGTTTCGTGGCCATCAACCCGAACTCGAAGATTCCTGCGCTCCTGGACCGCAGCACGCCGAAACCCATACGGGTGTTCGAATCCGGCGCGATTTTGCTCTACCTGGCCGAGAAGTTCGGTGAGCTGTTGCCGCGCGAGGGCGCAGCGCGTGCCGAGTGCCTCTCCTGGCTGTTCTGGCAGATGGGCGCCGCTCCTTATCTTGGCGGTGGCTTCGGACATTTCTACGCCTATGCGCCAACCAAAATCGAGTACGCAATCGACCGCTTCGCGATGGAGGTCAAGCGTCAGTTGGATGTGCTCGATCGGCGCCTTGCGGACAACACCTATCTGGCGGGCGAGCACTATACCATCGCCGATATCGCCAACTTCCCCTGGTACGGCGGGCTGGTGAAGGGTTGGATCTACGATGCCGCGGAATTCCTCGGCGTGCAGCAGTACCGACACGTACAGCGCTGGACGGAGCAGATTTTCCAGCGCCCGGCCGTCAAGCGCGGTCGCATCGTCAACCGCACCAGCGGTGAGGCGCCGGGGCGATTGCAGGAGCGGCACCAGGCGAGCGACTTTGACGGCAAGAGGCTGGATTGAGCGGCCAGGATTTTACCGCCCTGCGCGCATGTGCTCGCCAAGCCGTTCGATGGCTCGTGCGGAGCGTGCCGTCCAGGGGTGCCCGAAATTCAGGCGAATGCATTGCCGAAAAGCGCGCTGCACGGAAAATAGCGGTCCCGGGGCGAGGCTGATGTGCTCCTGTTGCGCCAACGCGTGCAAGCGCAGCGCATCTATCGCGGCAGGCAGCTGGACCCAAAGCAGATAGCCACCCTGCGGTCGCGTGATACGACAGTCAGACGGGAAGGCCCCCTGCATAGCGCGAATCAGCACCTGCAGCTGCCAGGCGAGCTTGGCTCGCAGGGCGCGCAGGTGGCGATCGAAAGAGTGATCGCGCAGGTATAGCACCAGTGCCGCTTGCGTCAGCGAGGGTGTCGCTATCGAGCTCATGACCTTCAGCTGCTGCACGCGTTCGCGAAAGCGTCCCGGTGCGCACCAGCCCACGCGCAGGCCCGGGGCCAGACACTTGGCGAAGGATCCGCAGTGCAGGACGCCGCCGCCGCGGTCATAGGCTTTGGCCGGTGTGGGCCGGTCCACGCCGTGATACAGCTCGGCATAGACGTCGTCCTCGATCAGCGGCACGGCGTGGATGCGTAGCAGCTCTACCAAAGCCTGCTTGTCGGCCTGCGGCATGAGGCTGCCGAGCGGATTCTGAAAATTGCTCATGGCAATGCAGGCGCTCACCGGGGTGCGGCGAAGCACGCGCGCCAGCGCCGGCACGTCCAGGCCCGTGCGCGGATGTGTCGGGATTTCGATGGCCTTCAGCCGCAGGCGCTCGATTGCCTGCAGCGTCGCATAGAAGGTTGGAGACTCCACCGCGACGGTGTCACCGGGACGCGTCACGGCCTGCAGGCACAGATTGATCGCCTCGAGCGCGCCATTGGTGATGACGATGTCTTCAGGATCCACTGCGCAGCCGCCGAGCCGGTAGCGGCGTGCGATCCAGCGGCGCAGCTCCGTATTGCCCGGCGGCAGGTCGTGCACGCTGCTCCAGGGGTCCAGGCGGCGTGCCGCAGCGGCTGCCGAGCGCATCAGGGCGGCGAAAGGGAACAGCTGCGGGCTGGGAAATGCCGAGCCGAAAGGGACCATCTGTTGCAGGCGCGTCTCATCGAGCAGCTGAAAGACGAGCTGGCTGATGTCGACCGGCGCGCGTGCGCCGGGCGGCCGGCTGCGCCCAGGCTCATCGTAGGGGAGTCGAGCTCGATACCGGACGAAATAACCCGAGCGCGGCCGTGCTTCGATGAGCCCCTGCGTTTCGAGCGCCTCGTAAACGCGCAGCATCGTGCCGACGGCAACGCCGTGGGCACGACTGGCCGCCCGGATCGAAGGGAAACGATCGCCGGGACGGTATAGGAGGCGCTCGATGTCCTGGGCGAGCTGCAGGGCGATATTCTGGTAGCGCGCCATTAATCTGTTATAGCTGGATTTCGTATCAGCTGCATCTGTTACACATCGCTCCAGGCGTTACGGTAGGCGACATGAAAATCGCCAAGCCGATGCTGCTGATCTCCACGCCCCTGGGAATGATCTGGGGGCTCATCGAGGGCTGGCGAATGGCCGGCGGGCTGGTATTGCTCATGGCGTTCATGATGGGTGTGGTCGGCGCTGGCTTTGCCATCGTCGTGCGCGCGGTGCGCGAGGAACGGGCCAGCGGCGGCTGCGCGTCGCAGGACGGGCGCCTTGCAAGCAGCGCGAGTGAGTCGAGGCAGGGACTATCGTGCAAGTAATCGTATTACTGCTGTTCATGGGCATCATCGCCAGTCTCGCCAAGGCCATGGTACACATGGGACAGGGCGATCAGAGCAGCGGCATGGTCAACGCGCTCACTGCGCGCATCGTGCTCTCCATCGCGCTGTTCGGCCTGCTGCTACTGGGCTGGCATTTCGGTTGGATCCATCCGCAAACAGCGCACTAGACGAGCCTGGACGGCTAATGCACCCCATGCATGAGCCGGCGTATCCATGGGGCTCCCAGCAGATACAGCAGGCCGATGGGCAGACAGATGAGAAACAACTGTTGATAGAGTTGTCCATAAGCGGCAATGCCTGCCGCGGCCGTGCCAGCAGCAGGGATCACGGTGCGTGTGGCGATCCAGCCGGCCAGCTGGTAGGCGAGGGCGACGCCGAAAAACCAACCGCCCATTGCCAGCGAGGTTTCTTCCGGGGCGGCCAGCAGGCCCACCAGCGAATAGCCAATGGGGGAGAGCGCCAGCTCGCCCAGCGTCTGCAGTAGATAGCAGCCCGCAAGGATCATCCACGATACTTTGCCTTCTACGCCGATGCCGTAGCGGATACCCGCGACGACGAGCCCATAGCTGAGTGCGACCAGCAGCAGCCCGATGCCGAATTTGCGTGGGGTGGAAGGGTCCTGGTGGCGCCTACCGAGCCACGGCCAGAGCATTGCCAGAATGGGCGCGAACAGCAGGATGAAGAGCGGATTGGCCGATTGGAAGACGGTGTAATCGAACGGCGCACGCACGTAATCGTGCGCGAAGAAGTTCAGCGATGTCACGCCCTGCAGACTCAGCGCCCAGAACAGCACCAGCGCCACGAACAGCAACAGCAGCGCCAGATAGCGTTGCGTCTGCACACGGTCCCGGCGGCGGACGCAGCCGATGATGAAATACAGCACCAGCAGCCCCATCAGCACGTACATCGCGCTGTTCAACATCTGGGGTCGCGACAGCAGCAGCGCCATCGGGTAGGCGAGGATCGCGATCGCGACGATGGTTGCGGTCACGCGGCGACGTCCACCGCCGTGCCGAGCCGACAGAGTGGCAAGCGTGCGATAGCGCCACTGAAACAGAACAGCGGCCAGCAGATTGCCGCCCGCGGCGGCCAGAAAGCCCCAGCGGTAGCCAAAATGCCTGCCGACCAGATCGGCACAAATCAGCGGCGCGATAAAGCCGCCGGCATTGATCGCGAGATAATACAGGGTGTATGCGCCTTCCCGCCGTGGATCAGAGTCGGCGTAGTTACGGCCGATCAACACCGTCATGGGTATGTTGAGACCCGTCGACAACGCGAAGCAGGCCATGCCCAGCTCGAGCTCCGCCAACGTGGGGGCAGCCATGAGTAGCAGCGATAGGGTCGTGAGCCAGAGAGACAGCGCCAGTGCCCGCGTTTCCCCGAGCCACTTGTCCGCCAGGTAGCCGCCGAGAATCGGCGTGGCATACATCAAGGCCAGGAATCCGCTGGAGAGCAGATCCGCCTGCCGCTGCGCCGCGGCTGGACCCAGCGCGGTGTAGAAACTGGCCAGGTAGGGCGCCAGGTAGGCGCGAAACCCATAGAAGGAGAAATTCAGGCAGACCGTAACGGCGAGCAGCGTCCAGAGCCGGCGCGGAAGTCCCCACAGCCCCGGTGTTGCGCTGGCTGCGTCGAGCTCGCTGCGCGCCATCCCTGCCTTACCCCGCGATCATACGTGACGTGGCGTTCGCGATAGTAGCAGCTTGCTCGGCCGCATCGGCGCCGGCGAGCATGTTTCGATGCGAGTGGATAGGCGAGCCGCGCACTTTGCGGCATAGTGCGACGAGCGGAAGTGACTTGATCCGGACCTGATGCAACCAACAGACGAGCTCCTACAGGAACGCAAATCGTCCCCCTCGGCGTCGCCGCGGCTGCACCTGCTGATCGTCGCGCTATTGGGAGTGGCGTTGATCGGCTATCTGCTGACGCACATCGGCCTGCGCGCGGTGCTGACCGCGGCCGGCTCGATCGGCGCGGGGGGCTTCGGCCTGCTGTGTGCGCTCGCTTTCGTGGTATTCGCAGTGCTCGGGCCCGCCTGGTACGTGCTGCTGCCGCGCGCGACGCATCCATCGCTGAGGCTGATGATCTGGGCGCGTATGGTGCGCGATTCGGCTTCCGAGGCACTGCCATTTTCGCAGGTCGGCGGCATGGTCCTCGGGGTGCGGGCGGCGGGCCTGTTCGGCATGCCCACGCGATTGACGGTGGCCTCGATGATCGTCGACGTCACCACCGAGCTCGTCGGGCAGCTGCTGTATGTGGGATTTGGCCTGTTGCTGCTGCTGATGCGCGGGGCACGGAGCGCCGCGGCGGCGACTTTGGAGCGCGGCATTCTCATCGGCCTCGCCGTGGTGGCTCTGTGTGGCATCGTGTTTCTGGTGATGCAAAGACGCGGGTTGGGGTGGTTGTCCGGCAAGCTCGCGGGACGCGTGTTCCCCGCGTCGGCCGCTTATATGTCCGGGGTAGGAGCGGATCTGCGCACCATTCACCGCACGCCGCTGCGCATCGTGGGGTCCGCCTGCATTCACTTCTGCGCCTGGAATGCCGCCGCGGTCACCACCTGGGTCGCCCTGCGCCTCATCGGGCAGCGCGTAGACCTCAGCGCGGTCATTGCGCTCGACAGCCTCGTGTATGCGGCCCGCAGTCTGGCCTTCTTCGTGCCCAATGCGCTCGGCGTGCAGGAAGCGGCCTATACGGTGCTCGGACCACTGGTCGGGATCGGCAAGGAATTTGCGCTGGCCGTCTCGTTGCTGCGGCGGGCGCGGGATATCGCGGTGGGAATACCGATTCTGGTGGTCTATCAGCTTCTCGAGGGTCGCCGCGCGCTCGCCCGGCGCGTGCACACCTGATCAGCGGCTTGATCAGGTGCGCAGCGACGCCAACGCGTGCGACCGATGGCGGCCGATCAACGACGCCAGTGACCGCCGACGAAGCGCCAGCCCCTGGGACCGCGCGCCCAGTGCGCATTGGCCCAACGATAGCCAGGCCGTGGCGCAATCCAGCGGCCGGGCCTCCAGACGTACCGTCCACCGACCCAGTTCCAATAGCCTGCAGTCCAGATGTAGCCGGGTGCCGGCGCCACGCCGATCACAACGTTCGCCACGGGCGGAGGCGGTCCATAGCCGGGTCCCACATAGACGCCGGCACGCACTCCCACCGGCGTCACCACGCAGCCGGCGAGGCTCGCGGCGGCCACGAGGCCGACCAGCATCGCCCTGATTTGGGTCGCATTGAATCTGTTCGGCACTTAGGCTCTCCCATCCGCCTCTGCGACGCTCGAGGCGTCGATATTCGATCAACGCACCACAGCCTCCCGGGATGACGTCGCACATCAGTTGGCGCGAAACTGTCGATGACACTGCGCGCAGTCGGTGTCGAGAGCCTGCAGTGCCGGCCTCACGTCCCCCGGGTCATCCCCCTGAGCGGATCGCTGCAGCGCGCCTGCATTCTTCTGCATGCGCTGCACGGCGGCGGCGAAGGTATGTGGATCACTCCACACATATGGCAGAGCCGCGGTCTGTAGATGAGAGGATGAGCGCGTGTCGCGCGCAAAGGCGTCGCCCACCATGCCGCTGAGCACCGCAAGCTGCAGCGAGCGCTTGCGCACCACGGCCGCGTCATAGG
>DATNDE010000020.1:0-20679 GCA_035553315.1 Steroidobacteraceae bacterium | reverse complement strand
GACACCCTCATCGTGCGCCAGCAGGTCCACGTGCCGCAGGTGCATGGAATCCAGGAAGTCGTACAGCGCCTGGGCGGCATCGGCGGGCGCGACGTGGCCGGCCACCGGATCCGATTCACCGCAGGAGGGCAGGTCGGGTGCGTAGGCGGAGCGGTCACGCCCCAGTGAGGCCAGCAGCGGCACGAAGAACCGCCCCGAGCCCGGATGGCCGGCAAGGCAGACCAGCGGCGTCGCCTCATCGAAGCCACCGCCGCCGGGAATCGCATAGTGCATATGCAATTGTCCATAGCGGCAGTCGAAATAGGCGCGGCGCACGCGTGCATCGCCGGGAACGGAACGGAGGGCGCGTCGAACAGTGGACATGCGATATGTTACCTGGCGTATAGGGTGGCGAATGCCACCGGGGACCGATTATTCCTCAAGCGCCAGGGTCATCGTGCGACACAGGCCACACCCCGGGAACTGTCCGACGTCGCGGGCGCCGGCATCTCCTTTACTCCGACGAGTGACTGGGCGCTCAACCGGCCAGATCGATACCATAATCGGATGAGGCCGGTTGACGCCGCCGTAAGGCCGATGTTCCGATGCCGGCAATGTCCCGCTTATCCCCGTTGCTGCTGACGCGCCCGCTGTGCGGGACGCTCACCGCGCTCCTGTTCGCGCTCGCGCTGCTCGCATCGCTGGCCTTGGCCGCGCCGTTGACAGCCGCCGCCGCCGCCGACGGGCATGTGCCCCTTGGGCCGGAGCCCACACCGTCGCCGCCAGCGACCCAGCCCCTCCCGGCGCACAGCATCCCGCCGGCACTGCGCCAGGTTCCGCCGCTGCCGAGCGGTGCACAGCTGGAAAAGGAGCACGCGCACATCGGTAAAATCGAGATCCACATCGTGCAGGTGTTCGATCTCAGCGACCCGCACAACGACAATTGGCTGTTCCGCACCGCCGATATCCTGCACGTGCCCACACGCCCCGCGGCGGTGCGCGCGCAACTGCTGTTTCACACGGGCGACCTGTACTCGCGCCGCCTGCTGGACGAGTCGGCACGCAATATCCGCATGAATTCCAATTTTCTGCGCGAACCGGTCGTGCGCCCCATCGCCTATCACGACGGAGTGGTCGACATCGAAGTCATCACGCATGACGTCTGGACGCTGCAGCCGGGCGTCAACTTCAGTCGCGCGGGCGGTGCGAATGCGTTCGGTTTTCAGGTATCCGACTCGAATTTTCTCGGCACCGGCAAGTACGTGCAGATCGGCCATGCCCAGGACGTCGACCGCAGCTCCACCTACATTCAATGGAACGACCCGAACATCGCCGGCGGACACTGGACCGATGCCTTCAATTACCAGACAAACTCCGACGGCACCGTCTGGGGCGTGGGGGTGGCCTATCCTTTCTATTCGCTCGAGACTGAGCACGACATCGGCATCGACGCGGGCAACGACCACAGCGTCGTACAGCGCTACCGGCTCGGGCGTCCCTACGACTACTACGACAATGCCTGGCGGACCGGGGACTTCTACCTGGGCGACTCGCTGCAGATCACCAACAACTGGACGGACCGGTTGCTGCTCGGCTGGCGGGTCGATGAGAGCAGTTTCGGTCAGGCGCCGGGCCGCGCGCTGCGGGCGCCGTTGCCGCAGGAGCGCAATCTGTCCTATCCGTTCGTGCGCATGCAGTGGACGCAGAACAACTACGTCACGCTGCGCAACCTCGCGATGATCGCCCGCACCGAGGACGTGCATCTCGGCCTGGATGCCAGCGTGGGCGTCGGTTACGCCTCGCCCGTCTACGGCGCCGACCGCAATTCATTGATCATCGACTCCGAGCTCGCCGACGCCTGGGAGATCGGCGACAGACAGGACCTGTTCCTCAATGGCCGCCTGGCCACCCGCTACGAGAACGGCAGCCTGCATGATGCAATCGTTACGGCCAGCGGCAACTATTACCTGCGCACCAGCGATCACACGCGCTTTTTCGTGAACCTGGCCGGCAATGTGGGGCATAACCTCGACGGCGACCACTACTTCGATCTCGGCGGCGACAACGGCCTGCGCGGCTATCCGTTGCGCTTCCAGAACGGCAACCAGTCGGCGCTGCTATCGGTCGAGGAGCGGCTATATACCAACTACTTCCTGCTGCAGCTGGTCAATCTCGGTGCCGCTGCGTTCTTCGACATGGGCCGCACCTGGGGCTCACCGCTGGTCAGCACACCGGACCTCGGGCTGCTGAAGGACGTTGGCGTGGGGCTGCGGCTGGGAAACGCGCGCTCCTCCTTCGGCAGCGTCATCCACATCGATGCGGCCGTGCCGCTCGATCGACACGGCTATGACATCAGCCGTGTGCAGTTTCTCGTCTCGACCCAGGCGACCTACTGAGGCGGCACGCCGCGGGACTGCGGCTCGGAACGGCCGGCTCAGAACATTGCCGAGGGCTCGATGTCCCCCGGTGTGCCGTCACGTTCACGCGCGGCGATAAATTCTCCGGTGATCATTGCATCGTAGCCCAGACCCGGCCCGACCATCGGATACACTCCGGCGTCCGGATCGATGATCACCTCGAGAAAGGCCGGGCCCGGGAAGGCCAGAAACTCCTCGATGAGCGCCGGGACGTCGGGCTTGCGGCTCAGACGCTTCGCCCAGGCGAAGCCGTCGGCGGCAGCGGCGCGGATAAAATCCTTCTTGTGCAGCGACTTGTCGCTGCCGGACAGGCGCCCCTTGAAGAACAGCTTCTGCCACTGCTTGACCATGCCGTCGCCGAAATTGTTCAGCACGACGACCTTGATCGGCAGATCGTAGGTCGTGACGGTCTCCAGTTCTCCGAAGTTCATGCGGATGCTGGCATCCCCATCGAAGTCGATGACCAAGCGTCCGGGGTTGGCAACCTGTGCACCGATCGCCGCGGGCAGCCCGAACCCCATGGTGCCCATGCTGCCAGAGGTCAACCACAGTCGCGGCGCGCGGAAATCGAACAGCTGCGCCGCCCACATCTGGTGCTGACCCACGCCGGTGGTGATGATCGCCTGCCCGCGCGTGCGGCGATTGATCTCCTCGATTACATAGTGAGGCTGCACGAGCTCACTGGCACGGTCATAGTTCATCGCGTGACGGCGCTTGAGCTCGGCGAGCTCCGCATGCCAGGGGCCGAAGTCGGCGTGAAAACCGCTCCGTCGTGCGCTCCCCAGCAGCGCGCGCAGCGCCTCGGGTAGCAGGCCCACGTGGCTCCACTGCACGTCCTTGACCTTGTTGATTTCGGCCGGATCGATGTCCAGGTGCGCGATGTGCCGTGCGCGCGCAGCAAACTTGCGCGGGTCACCGGCCACGCGGTCGTCGAAGCGCGCGCCGACCGCGATGAGAAAATCGCAATCCTCCACCGCGTAGTTGGCAAACGCCGTGCCGTGCATGCCCAGCATGCGCATCGAGAGCGCATCGGAGGTGTCGAAGGCGCCGATGCCCATGAGCGTCGTGACCACGGGAATGCCCAGGCCGCGCGCCAGCTCGGTCAACGCCTGGGATGCCTCCCCATTGATGACACCGCCGCCGGCATAGATCAGCGGGCGGCGCGAATCGGCCAGCAGGCGCAGAAATTCGGCGGCCGCGCGCTCATCGATGCGGCTGGCGGTCAGCTCGGCGAGCCGGGCACGATAGCCGCTCACGGGCAGTCGCCCCTCGCCTTTGAAGACGATGGTGGCATTCTGCACGTCCTTGGGCAGATCGATGACCACCGGGCCGGGACGACCGGTGCACGCCACCTCGAAGGCCGTGCGCACCGTCGCCTCCAGGCGCGCCGGATCGGTGATGAGAAAAACATGCTTGGCGACGGCGCTCATCAGCGCGGCGACAGGGGCCTCCTGAAAAGCATCGGTGCCGATGGCGGCGCGACCGACCTGCCCGCAGATCACGACGATGGGCACCGAGTCGGCCATGCAATCGCGCACCGGCGTGACGGTATTGGTGGCTCCTGGCCCCGAAGTCACCAGACACACCCCGACCCGACCGCTCGAGCGCGCGTAGCCGGCCGCCATGAAGCCGGCGCCCTGCTCGTTGGCCGGCACGATCAGCGGCAGCTGCTGCCCGCCCGCGCTCTTTTGTCGCTCGTTGAAGGTGAAGATCGCATCGTAGGTGGGCAGGATCGCCCCGCCGCTGTAGCCGAAGATCGCCCCCACGCCCTCGTCGGCCAGCACCTGGACCACCGCGTCGGCACAGGTCATGGACTGTCCTGCCAGAGGGTGGACAGCGGCGGGCTTGCGGGCGGTTTCCGTCATGGGAAGCTGGGGCCGGTACGCGCCGGCAGAATCGCTCAGGGCCATTCAGAATAGCCGAGGCGCCCCCTGATTGGCTATGCTGGCCGGCCCCGCCATGCGACACATCATCGGCATCCTGCTGCAGAACGAGGCCGGCGCCCTGACACGGGTCGCTGGGCTCTTCTCCAGCCGCGGCTACAACATCGAGTCGCTTTCGGTGGCACCGACCGACCATCCGGCTCTCTCGCGGCTGACGCTCGTGACCAGCGGCTCGGACGCCGTGATGCGCCAGATTGCCAATCAGCTCAAGAAGTTGATCGATGTCGTGAGCGTCGAGGACATGACCGGTGGGGAGCACATCGAGCGCGAGCTGGTGCTGCTGAAGCTGCGAGTGGACCCCGAACGGCGCGATCGCGTCCGTGGCTACGTCGCACGCACCGGCGGCCGCGTGCTGCAACCCTCGAGCGATGCCTTCATCGTCGAACTGCTCGGCAGCGAGGCGGAGATCACGGCACTCATGGCCGAACTCGCCCGGCATGCCGAGCTCATCGAGGTGGTACGCAGCGGCGCGCTGGGCATCAGCCGTGCGTCGCTGCGCGCGCCCGTCGACGACTGAGCCCGCGCGAAACGCTGGTCATCCGGCGCCGCACGCCCCGCGCCGCTCGCGCCTGGTGCCCCCCCTCAGAGGGCTGCGTCGTCGGTCTCCCCGGTGCGGATGCGGATTGCACGGCCGATGTCGGTGATGAAGATCTTGCCGTCGCCGACCTTGCCGGTCTTGGCCGCCTTGACGACCGCCTCGATCACCTGGTCCACCAGGTCGGTGCGCACCGCCACCTCCACGCGTGTCTTGGGAACGAAGTCCACGACGTACTCAGCACCGCGGTAGAGCTCGGTGTGGCCGCGTTGCCGGCCGAATCCCTTCACCTCCGTGACGGTCATGCCCGAGACGCCGATCTCCGATAGGGCAGCGCGAACGTCATCGAGCTTGAATGGTTTGATGATGGCAGTGACCAATTTCATGCAATAACTCCCGTCTGCGTTCTTCTGCTCGCCGGCCTACGCGACTGCGCAGGCGATCGGTGCACCTTTCATGCCACCGCCTGGGGCGACGCAACCGCTGCAAAGACACCGGGAAGCCCGGCCATGGCACCAATCCGGCGCGCAAGCCTTCCAGGCACGCCCGCTCTTGGTGCAGCTGCCGCTCTCAATCCGCCAGGTACTGGGCGAGATAGGCGTCGAAACCGCTTCGCTGGCGCGCCTCCAGCTGGGAAAGCGCCCGCAGCGACTCTTCGGCCTGCACGGTCAGCTCATCGAAGCGCTCTGGCCGCTCCGGTCCGGATGCACGGAGCTGCTCGCGGTGCTCGCGCGAGAATCGCAGCGCCAACTGCGCGAAGCTCTCATCACGCTGCTCGAGCTCGGCCAGCAGCCGCGCCGAGGGTGTGCGCGCCGGTTCCTGCAGCTTGGCGAGCTGGTCACGCAGCGCCTGCGTATAGGGACCCGGCGCACCCGGCGCCGTCGGCGCCGTCTGCGCGGCATCGAGCCACTCGCACACCGGCAGCATCCCATCGAGCAACTCGGCCGCCCAATCGGTCAGGGCGCTGCTGCGTCCGTGACGCTCGAGCGTCAGGCCGGCGGCGCGGCCCTGCCTGGCAACACGCAGGTGATTGCGATCGATGCCTTCTTCCTCGCTCGCGTCGATCGGCGGGCTGTCCTTCAACAGCAGCATCTGCAGGAACGCCTCGAGGAAGTGCAACTTGCGGGGATTGACGCCTACCGGATCGAAGGCGCTGTTGTCGAGCGCGCGTACTTCGACATACTCCACACCGCCACGCGCCAGCGCGTGCACCGTGCGCTCGCCGGCCTGTATCGTGCGCTTGGGACGGATATAACTGTAGTACTCGTTCTCGATCTGCAGCAGATTGCCTGACAGCTGCCGATAGTCATCGCCGACCTTCACGCCCAGCGCCGCATAGGGTGCATGCGGCTGATGCACGGCGCGGCGCAGGTCGCGCACGTACTCCTCCAGGCTGTTGACCGAGGCCGTGACGGCCGACTGGCTGCGATTGCGATAGCCCAGATCGCTCATGCGCAGCGAGGTCGCGTCCGGCCCCACCAGCGTCTCGGAGCGCAGCGCACGCAACTGCTCGTCGGGCGCGCCCTGCAGGAAGGAGCGGCACAGCGCCGGGGAGGCTCCGAACAGGTAGGAGACCAGCCAGCCGTAGCGGCGGTAGTTGCGCAGCAGATCCAAGTAGCGCTCCGAGATGAAGGGCTGCCCGGTCTGCCTGGACTCGGACAATTCCACGTACAGCGGCCAGAAGCCGCGCGGCAGTGAGTAGTTGAAGTGCACCCCTGAGATCGCCTGCATCATGCCGCCGTAGCGGATCAGCAGCCCGTGGCGATAGATGGATTTGATGCGGCCGGTGTGCGAGCTGCCGTAGCGGGCAATGGGAATCTCGGCGTCGCTCGAGAGCTCGCAGGGCATGGACGGTGCCCACAGCAGTTCCTCGCCGAGATGGGCATAGACGAAACGATGCAGATCGTTGAGATAGCTCATGAGCGTGCCGTTGTCGGCAAAGGCTGGCGTGACGAGCTCGATGAGCGATTCGGAATAATCCGTGGTGATATGCGGGTGTGTCAGCGCCGAACCGAGCGAGCGCGGATGAGCGCTCTGGGCCAGCCGGCCGTCGGGCGTGACGCGCAGCGACTCGCGCTCGATGCCGCGCAAGCCGTCGGCGAGCAGCCGCTGCTCGCGGCTGTTGATCACAGCGGCGACACGACGCTCATAGACACGATCAACACTGGCGCGCGCCATCAAATGCAAGCTCCCTGGTCATCGGCTCTGATGGATGCGGCTCAGCCGCCCCCCCGCCGCCGCTGTACCCCTTAAGGCGCGCGCCGGTCCAGCATCTTGCCTGTTGCTCGCCCAGACCCGCAACGCGTGGCATCCTAGTCCCAGGCAACCCGGCGGTTGCCACGTGGGAGGCCTCATGCTGGTAGGCAATGCGACGCGGCGCGTCGCCATCGTGGGCGCGGTGCGCACCCCCTTCGCACGTGCCGGGACTGCTTATGCGGCGGCCAACGATCAGGAACTGCTGACTGCGGCGCTGCGCGCGCTCGTAGAGCGCTTCGGCCTCACCGGCGAACGCCTCGGTGACGTCGTGGCCGGTGCCGTCATCAAGTACCCCAAGGACTACAACCTCACGCGCGAGTCGCTGCTCTCCACGGGCCTCGATCCGCATACCCCGGGCCTGGACGTGCAGCGCGCCTGCGGCACGAGCCTGGAAGCGGCCGTGTTGATCGCCAATAAGATCGCGCTCGGGCAGATCGATGCCGGCATCGCCGGCGGCGTGGACATGGCCAGCGATCCACCCGTTCTCTATCCGAAGTCTTTTCAGCGCCTGCTGCTGCGGAGCGCGCACGCCCGCTCGCTCTCCGGCCGCCTCTCACCGTGGTGGTCGCTGCGCCCGCGGGACTTCAAGCCGATGTTGCCCGACGTGGTCGAGCCGCGCACGGGCCTGTCGATGGGGCAGAGCTGCGAGCTGATGGTCAAGCGCTGGCAGATCAGCCGCGAGGCGCAGGATCGGCTCGCCTGCGAGAGTCACATCAAGGCCGCAGCCGCCTGGCGCGAGGGCTTTTTCGCCGACCTCGTGACCCCCTACCGCGAGCTGAAAACCGACAACAATGTGCGCGCCGACAGCTCGATCCAGAAGCTCGCGACACTCAAGCCGGTGTTCGATCGCAGCGGCACCGGGACACTGACGGCCGGCAACAGCACCCCGCTGACGGATGGGGCCTCGGCCCTGCTGCTCGCCTCCGAGCAATGGGCCACTGCCCGCAAGTTGCCGATACTTGCGTGGCTCGTGGCTGGCAAGAGCTGGGCGGTGGATTTCGCCACTGGCCGCGAGGGGCTGCTGATGGCGCCCGCCTACGCGGTCTCGGCCATACTTCAGGATACGGGGCTCACCTTGCAGGACTTCGATTATTACGAGATCCACGAGGCTTTCGCGGCCGTGCCACTCTGCCTGTTCAAGGCGTGGGAGTCGGCCGAGTACTGCCGCGAGCGGCTCGGCCGCAGCGCGCCGCTCGGTGACATCGATCAGGCACGTCTCAATGTGAAGGGCGGCAGTGTGGCGATCGGCCATCCCTTTGCAGCTACGGGCGCCCGCATTCTGGGGGTGCTCGCGAAGCTGCTGGCCAGCGATCCGCGCTCGCGGCGCGGCCTGGCCTCCGCCTGCACGGCCGGCGGCATGGCCGTCACGGCCATCCTGGAGCGCGCATGAGCCACTTTGAAACTTTCATGGCGCGCGATGGCCATGCCTTCCAGGCCTATCTGGCACGCCCGGCGGCCGGTGTGCGCGGCGCGGTGGTGGTCCTGCAGGAAATCTTTGGCCTGACCCCACATATCCTCGCCATGGCCGATGGCTTCGCCGCGGCCGGTTACCTGGCGATTGCCCCGGCGTTGTTCGATCGCGTGCGCCGCGGCCTGGTGCTCGGCGATTCGGGCGATGACATCGAACGCGCTCGCGGCTATCGCCAGCAGATCCAGACCGCCAAGGCGATGCTCGACATCGCCGCAGCTGTGGCCGTGGCCCGTCACTCCGGCAAGGTGGCCGCGGTGGGCTACTGCTGGGGCGGTACGCTGGCCTGGCTGGCCGCGACGGAACTGTCCCTCGGTGCGGCGGTCTGCTACTACGGCAGCGGCATCGCCGAGCATTTGGACAAGGTGCCTGCCTGCCCCACGCAGCTGCACTTCGGCCAGCGCGACGCCTCGATACCCCCTGCAGCCATTGAGCGCATCCGCGGCGCCTATCCGCACGGCGAGTATTGCCTCTACGCGGCTGGGCACGGCTTCAACAACGAGGGCCGTCCGGCTCACTACGACGTCGCCGCGGCAACCCTGGCGCGCGAGCGCACACGTGAATTCCTCGCGCAGCACATCGGCTAGCCGCCCGGGCGACACACAGATCGCGCGGACGCAGCAGCCGCCACCGGCAGCCCTCGTGCTGGTGAATACCGGCACGCCGGCCGCGCCGCGCCGCGCCGCCGTGCGGCGTTTTTTGGCGCGCTTTCTCGCCGATCCGCGCGTCGTCGAGTTACCACGCGCCCTTTGGCTGCCGCTGCTGCACGGCCTGGTCCTGCCACTGCGCTCGGGGGCCAGCGCGCATCGCTACCGGCTCATCTGGCAGCCCGAAGGCTCGCCGCTGGCGGTGAACACGGCACGCATCCGTGCCGCGCTGGAGCAGCAGCTGCCGGGCGAGCTGCACTTGAATGTGCTGCAGAGCTACCTGTACTCCGAGCCGCTGTTCTCACAGGTGCTGGAACAGCTGCGGCTGCAGGGCGTGCAGCGCCTGCTGGTATTGCCGCTGTTCCCCCAGTGCAGCGGCACCACCACGGGCGCGGTGTACGATCAGCTCGGCGCAGCGCTGGCACGGTGGCGCGCGCTGCCCCAGCTGCGTGTCATCGCCGACTACGCCACCGACGGGGCCTACATCGCGGCCCTGGCAAACAGCGTACGCGAGCACCGGCGCCAGCGCGCCGGGGATGACGCAGATCATCTGTTGATCTCCTTTCATGGCATCCCGCAGCGCTGCGAGCAGCGCGGCGATCGCTACGGCGAGCACTGCCGGCAGACCGCCGAGCGCCTGGCCGCCGCGCTCGGGCTTACGGCCGCGGACTGGACGCTCGCCTTTCAATCGCGCTTCGGTCGCGCGCGCTGGCTCCTGCCCGCCACCGATGCGACCCTGCGCGAGCTGCCCCACCGCGGTGTGCATGCCGTCACCGTCATCTGCCCGGGCTTTCCGGCGGACTGCCTGGAGACTCTGGAGGAGATAGCGCTGCTCGGGCGCGATACCTTCCTGAAAGCCGGCGGCGAGCGCTTCGATTACATCCCGGCGCTCAACGCCGGCACAGCGCACGTCCAAGCCCTGGCCGGCCTGGTCACACGCACGAGCGCTGACTGGCGCTGACGTGTCGCCGACCGCCCCGCTCGGCCAGTTTCTCGAGCTGGCCATCCCCACGCAGGACATCGCCGCCTCGGTGCAGTTTTATGAGCGCCTCGGCTTCACGCAGCGCCTCACCGGTGACGCCTGGCCGCATCCCTACGGTGTGCTCGGCGACGGCCGTATCCATCTCGGCCTGCATCAGCGCCCCGCCGCGCGTGCCCGTGAGGGCCTCTACGCAGCAGCCGCGCTGCTCGAAGGCCCGACGCCATGCTTTGTGCACGCAGGTCTCGCGCATCAGGCAGAGCGGCTCAGTCGCGCCGGACTCGTCCCGGAGCACTTGCAGCTCGGCGAAGAATCGCTGCATCACCTCTGGCTGCGCGATCCCGGTGGACATGCGCTGCTGCTGCAGGAGGCGCGCACCTTCTCACCTGCGCGCGCCGACGCCCCGGCGGCCGGCGCCGACACCCCGGCCGCCGCCGTTGCGGCAGCGCTCACCGCCCGCAGCCTCTGCGGCGATTTCCTGCAGCTGAGCCTGCCCGAGCCGGACTTCGAGACGGCGCTCGCGTTTTGGGAGCGGGCGGGTTTCGTCGGCATGCCGCCCGAAGAGGCACCCTATGCGCATCAGCCGCTCACCAGCGATCAGCTCGATCTGGCCTTCCACGCTGTACGTACCTGCGATGCGCCACTGCTGGTCTTCGAGGTCCCCGACGTCATGATGAGGCATCAGGAGCTGCGAAAGCTGGCAATCGCGCCGCTGTCACGCCCCCCGCGTGCGCTGCAGGGATCGGCCGGCATCGTGCTCGAAGCCCCGGAGGGCACGCTATTGCTATTGCAACAAACCCTTATGGAATGACTCCTGAGCGTTGCTGCAGCCTACAATCTTTTCTGCAGCTACCCCTTCCCCGAAGGACGGCACATGGATGCACACGCTGGCGCCACTGACCGACCGCTCGATGATCGGGTCAGCAACATCCTGAAGTGGTCCCTGCTGATCACGGCCATCCTCTGTTTCAGCCTCATGGGCTGGGCGACCGCGGTGACGTACCGGACCGCCCCGCCTCTGCCGCAGCGCTTCCTCGCCCCGGATGGCTCGCTGGTGATGTCCTCCGCCGACATCGAGACAGGCAAGGGCGCCTTCCAGCGTGCGGACCTCATGGACTACGGCAGCCTCTACGGCATGGGTTCATATTTCGGTGAGGATTACACCGCGCAGTACCTGGTGAGCATCGGCCAGCTCACCGAGGACAACCTGGCACACGCGCGCTTTGGCAAATCCTTCACCGCGCTCGATGCCGATGAGCAGTCCCTGATCCGTACGGCCATGCAACGGCAGCTGCGGGGCATCGATCTGCACGGGGACACGGCCACGCTGCCCGCCGCGGTGACGGCAGCACTGCGAACGCTGCGGCCGCAGATCGCGCAGCAGCTGCTGCATCACGACTTCGTCAAGGGCTGGACGCAGGCGTACAGCCTGGATGGGGCGAGCGCCGCTGCCACCGCCGACTTCATCCTCTACTCATCGCTCACCACCGTCGCGCGCCGCCCCGGCAGCGATGTGTCCTGGACGCAGAACTGGCCCTTCGAGCCGCTGGTCGGCAACACGCCGACGACCAGCACGTTCGTGTGGACCTGGATCAGCTTCTGCTTCACCTTTTTCTGCTTCGGCGTGGTGCTGTTCGTCTATCACCGTTACCTGCGCGGCGAGGACCCGGGCGTCATGGATCCAGTGCTCGCGCCATTTCGCGAGCTGACGGCAAGCCAGCGCAAGGTCGGCAAGTACTTCCTCGTCGTAGCGCTCGTGCTGCTGCTGCAAATTGCCGCAGGCGCGATGCTCGGTCACTACTACTCCGACCGCGTCACGTTCTACGGCCTGCACTTCGACGACGTGCTGCCGTTCAACTTCTGGCGCAGCGTGCACATTCAATCCCCGCTCGTGTGGATCGGGCTCTCCTGGATCGGCGCGGCGCTGTTTCTGGCCCCGGCGATCGCACGCGGCGAAGCGGCCGGTCAGGCCCCGCTGGTGGACCTGCTCTTCTGGGCCACCGTGATCGTCGTGGTCGGCGCCCTGGTCGGTGATTACCTCGGCATCATGGGCATCATCTCGCGCGACTGGTTCTGGTTCGGCAACCAGGGCCTCTCATACCTGGAGCTCGGGCGCTTCTGGCAGATCGGCTTCTTCGTGGCACTGGTGTTCTGGAGCGTCCTGGTGTTGCGCGGTCTGTGGCCCACGCGCAGCGGCCTGCGCGTGGCGACGCGACAATTCTGGACCGGGCACATCCGGCTGGAGCACCTGTTGTGGGCCTCCACGGTCAACATCGCGGTGCTCTACGTGTTCGGCATGATCCCGCTGACGGGCATCAACCCGTCCTTCACGATCACCGACTTCTGGCGCTGGTGGGTGGTGCACCTGTGGGTGGAGCAGTCGTTCGAATTCTTTGCCGCAGCGGCGAGTGCATATCTGCTCATGTCCGTCGGCCTGGTGTCCCGGCAACTCGCCGAGCGCTCGGTCTACCTGGAATTGATCCTGATCTTCCTCGGCGGGGTGCTTGGCACCGGCCATCACCTCTACTGGGCCGGCGGTCCCGGCATGTGGGTGCCGCTCGGCAGCATGTTCTCGTTCATCGAGGTGCTGCCTCTGGTGCTGCTGATCCTCGACGCCATGGACTATCACGATCGGATGAAACGCCAGCAGGGCTTCAACTACGGCGTCGCCTACACCTACATCCTCGGCGCGGCATTCTGGAATTTCGTCGGCGCGGGAGTCTTCGGTGGCGGCACGCTCAATGCACCGCTGGTCAACTACTACGAGCACGGCACCTTCTTGACCCTCAACCACGCGCACACCGCCCTGTTCGGCGCGTTCGGCCTGCTCGCGATCGGGCTGGTCTATTTCTGCCTGCGCTACGCCGCCGGCGAGCGTGCCTTCAACGAGCGGCCCGGCAAGCTCGCCTTCTGGCTCTACAACCTCGGGCTCGTGCTATGGATTGCGCTCAACTTTTTCCCGGTCGGCTGGAAGCAGCTGGCGGCGGTCTACGAACACGGCCTGACCTACGCGCGCAGTCTCGAGTTCTACAACACCACCGCACTGTGGCAGTGGCTGCGCTTCGTCGGTGATGTGCCCTTCGCCATCGCCGCGCTCATCATGACCTTTGATTTCATCGCCAAGCTCCGGCCGCTGTACCCGCGCCTCGCGCAGCGACTCTCGCCGCGAGTGCCCATCAGCCCGCCGGCCGTGAATCGAACGATAGAATGAGCGCAGTTCTCAGGAGCGCGCCGGCGGCTCCCCGCGCAGCTGCGCGACGATGCCGGGGTTCTCCAGAGTCGAGATGTCCTCGGTGATCGTCTGCCCGCGCCCCACCGCCCGCAGCAGGCGCCGCATGATCTTGCCCGAGCGCGTCTTGGGCAGCGCCTCGGTAAAGCGGATCTCCTCGGGACGCGCAATCGGACTGAGCTGCTCGGACACCCAGCGACGCAGCTCCTCGGCGAGCGCCGCGGCCGCAGCCCCCTCGCCCGGCGGGCCGCCCCGGCAGACCACGAAGGCCAGCACCGCCTCGCCCTTGATCTCATGCGGTTGGCCGACCACGGCGGCTTCCGCGACGCGCACATGCGCCGCCAGCGCCGATTCGATCTCCATCGTGCCCAGCCGATGCCCGGCCACGTTGAGCACATCGTCGATGCGGCCCACGATCCAGATGTCGCCGTCCGCGTCGCGGTGCGCACCATCGCCCGAGACGTAGCAGCTCTGGCCGAAACGGCGCCAGTAGGTGTCGAGGTAGCGCTGATTGTCGCCCCAGATGGTGCGCGCCAGCGAGGGCCAGGGCTTTCGAATGACGAGATAGCCGCCGGTATCCGGACGGCTCACCGGCCGGCCTTCCTCATCGACGATGTCGACGAACACCCCTGGTAGCGGTCGCGTGCACGAGCCGGGTTTGGTCACCGTGACGCCCGGTATCGGCGCGATCAGAATTGCGCCGGTTTCGGTCTGCCACCAGGTATCGACGATGGGACAGCGTCCGCCGCCGATGACACGCTGATACCACATCCATGCTTCGGGATTGATGGGCTCGCCCACGCTACCCAGCAATCGCAGCCGCGACAGGTCATAGCGCGCCGGAATCTCATCGCCCAGGCGCATGAGTGCGCGGATCGCCGTGGGCGCGGTATAGAGGATGGTGACACCATGCCGCTGACAGATGTCCCAGAAGCGCCCGCCGTCCGGAAAGGTCGGCGTGCCCTCGTACATCATCACCGTGGCCCCGTTGGCCAGCGGACCATAGGCGACGTACGAGTGGCCGGTCACCCAGCCCACGTCGGCCGTGCACCAGTAGACGTCGTCCTCGCGCAGATCGAACACCCACTGGCAGGTGATCTTGGCATTGAGCAGATAGCCCGCCGCGGCATGCTGGATGCCCTTGGGACGGCCGGTGGACCCGGAGGTGTACAGCAGGAACAGCGGGTGCTCGGCCGGCAGCCACTCGGGGGCGCATTCGGCCGATGCTGCCTCGCAGACCTCATGCCACCAATGATCGCGCCGCGACTGCATCGGCACCGTCAGGCCCGCATGGCGCAGCACCACGACCGCACGTACGCTCTGGCAACCCTCGGCGAGCGCGGTGTCCAGCGCCTGCTTGAGCGGGATGATCTGTCCGCCGCGCTGTCCGCCGTCGGCGGTGATGACCAGCTTTGCGCCCGCATCGGCGATGCGATCACGCAGCGACAGCGCCGAGAAGCCGCCGAACACCACCGAATGAATCGCGCCGATGCGCGCGCAGGCCTGCATCGCAATCACGGCCTCGGGCACCAGCGGCAGGTAAATGACCACGCGGTCGCCGCGCTGCACGCCGAGGGTGCGCAGCGCATTGGCCAGCCGGCACACCGCCGCGTGCAGCTCGCGGTAGCTCAGGCGACGCACCGCGCCGGCCTCGCTTTCGAAGACGATCGCGCACTTCTCGGCGCGGGTGGCGAGGTGCACGTCGAGACACTCGTGCGAGACGTTCAGCTCGCCGTCGCAGAACCAGCGGAAATTGGGCGCCTGACTGTCATCGAGCGTCTCGGAGAAGGGGCGATGCCAGTGCAGCTGCTCGCGGGCCAGGTCCCCCCAGAAGCCGACGTAATCGCGCTCGGCGCGTCGATGCAGCGCTTCGAGGGCGGCACCATCGAGCCCGGCGCGCGCGGCAAAGCCGGGGGGCGGCGGAAAGCTCCGCTGCTCCTGCAGGACCGATTCGATGTGGCTGCCCCCCATGGCCGCTCTAGCATAGCGCAATCAACCGCCCGCATGATGACCCGGCACGCGTCATGACGAACTGGCGCCCGCCCCGGCCACAGCGCTTAGAATGTAGGCTGCATGCAGCTACTACAGGACTTAAGTCGATGACCGATTCACTCTCACGCCGCGACGCCTTGAAGAAGCTGGCCGTGTTGGTTGGAGCCGCCGGAGTGGCCGGCGGCGCGCGTCGCGCGGCGGCAGCCGACGCGCCGCATCTGGATATGAAGGATCCCAACGCGGTGGCGCTCGGCTATCACGATGACGCCACGCAGGTGGATCCCAAGCAGTTTCAGACCTACAGGCCCGGGCAGCGCTGCGATACCTGCCTGCAGCTGCAGGGCCAGGCGGGTCAACCCTGGCGACCCTGCAATCTGTTCCCGGGTCAGCTGGTAAACGCCGCCGGCTGGTGCCGCGTCTGGGTGCCCAAGACCTGACCGCGTGTCAGGCGGCGGCGATCTCGAGCCCCGCCAGGCGCTCGGCCTGTCGCAGCAGCATCGGGCCAAACCCCTGGTTCGCACAGAATGCGGCCAGCAGACCGAGATCCGGTGCACGCCGAAGCAGGGCTTGTGTGTCGGCCGCGAGCGGCACGTCGCAGCGAATGCGCGTCAACGCACGCGCCAGAAACAGCATGTCGCGGTGCAGCTGCAGGCGTTCGGGTAAGCGCGCGGCGCCGCGCAACGGCAAGCGCGCGATGCCGGCCGGCGCGGCGTAGAGCTCCTCGAGCGAGGCGAAGGCCTGCATCAGCGCCGCGGCGGTTTTAGGGCCGATGCCCGGCACGCCCGGTACGTTGTCGACGCTGTCACCGCGCAGCGCCAGATAGTCGGCCATGCGCTCGGGTATGACACCGAAGCGCTCGGCCATCTGTTCGTAGCGGTACTGGCGGCCCTCGGCATAGTCCCAGAACACATCGGCCGGCCCGATGAGCTGCGCCAGATCCTTGTCGCAGGAGAGGATCGTGACGGCAAGCCCTTGCGCGCGAGACGTGCTCGCGAGCGTACCGATCAGATCGTCTGCCTCGAACTCCTCGCTGGCGAATTCCGCCACACCCAGCGCGCGGCAGAAGTCGCGGCACAGCGCGAACTGGCGCCGCAGTGCCAGCGGGACCGGCTCTCGATTGCGTTTGTATGGCGGATAGAGCCGTTGCCGATGGCCACGGCCGTGACTGTCGTCGAAGGCCACCGCGATGCGCGCGGGGTTGACTCGCTCGAGCAGCTCGGTGAGCAGCCGTGCGAAACCATACAGCGCGTGCGTGGGATTGCCCTGCCCATCCACCAGATCGAAGCGCCAAGCATGCCAGGCGCGAAACACGTACACCGAGGCGTCGACGAGATAGACGCGGTCGCGGGACACGCGGAAGATCAGCTCAGCCAGCGTGCGATGCGATCGTGCAGCGGACTGCTGCGCGGAAAGTGCGCCTGCAGATACTCCATCTGATCGGCGAGCACACGGCGACCCTTGAGGAAAATGTACTCGGCATAGGTCGGGGTGAAGGGCACGGCGATCAGCTGCATCTTCGCCTGCTCCGGGGTGCGCCAGGCCTTGGCGTTGTTGCAACGTCGGCAGGCCGTCACCACATTGGTCCACACATCCTCGCCGCCCTGGCTGAAGGGGCGCACGTGATCGCGCGACAGCTCGCGGGCGACGAAGCGCTCCGCGCAGTACAAGCACAGATGCGCATCGCGTCGGAACAACGTCTCGTTGTTGAGCGGCGGCACGTAGTCGCGCCGGGTGTTGCCGGGATTGCCGGTGTGTCCGATCGTCGCGACGATGGAATTGACCTCCAGCACGGTGCGCAGGCCGGTGCTCGCGCTCCTGCCGCCGTAGAGCCGGTAGAGCAGCGAGCCGCAGGTATAGGCGATCTGCTCCTGATGGTAGAGGCGCGCGGCTTCGCGATAGTCGATCCACTCGAGCGGCATGCCCGCGATGTCGGTACGCAGAACCATCTGCGCGAGCCCGCTGCTGCCAGTCGTTTGCGACGTGGCGGCCGTCAGATCGAAATCGAATACCCGAGCCGGGGCGCTCATGGCCTGTAAGATACGGCAAATTTATGTGATACTTCAATCAATCAGAAGTGACGGCGATGGCCGGCTGGCCATCTTCAGGTCCAGCAGCGCGCGGCATTGCACGTCTATCGACAGGGCGGATCGACCATCCCCGTGAGGTAACAATATGTCCGTCACCATTGGCGCGCTCATCGAGCGGGCCCCGGGTGAGTCTCGTGTCAGCGTCGTGCCCGAGATCGCCGCTAAGCTGGTGAAGGCGGGCGCGCGCGTGCTGCTCGAGCGCGGCGCGGGCGTCACGGCACAGTTTCCCGACCATCTGTACTCCCAGGTCGAATGGGCCGACAGTCCCGCGGCGGTGCTGGCGGGCAGCGATGTGCTGCTGACCGTGCAGCCGCCGAGCCTCGAGCAGATCGCGGGGCTGCGCGCCGGCTCGGTCGTCATCGGCTTCATGCAGGCGCATGCGCGCTCTGCCGAAGTGCTCGCGCTGCGAGATCGGCAGATCACCGCCTTCGCCATGGAATTCGTGCCACGCATCTCGCGTGCGCAATCGATGGACGCGCTCTCCTCGCAGGCCGCCATCGCCGGCTACAAAGCCGTGCTGATCGCGGCCGACACGCTCGATCGCTTCATGCCGATGCTCACGACGGCGGCGGGCACGATCCGCCCGGCGCAGGTCCTCATCGTCGGGGTCGGTGTGGCCGGCCTGCAGGCCATCGCAACCGCCAAGCGCCTCGGCGCGGTCGTCGAGGCGTACGACGTGCGCAGCGCCACGCGCGAACAAGTGCGTTCGCTCGGCGCGAAGTTCATCGACACCGGCGTGTCGGCCGAGGGCAGCGGCGGCTACGCGCGCGAGTTGACGGCGGAGGAGCGCGCGCGCCAGCAGGAGGTGCTCGATGCGCGCATCGCGGTGGCCGACGCGGTCATCACGACCGCCGCGGTGCCCGGACGCACGGCGCCGCGCATCGTCTCGGCGGCGGCCGTCGAGCGCATGAAGGCCGGCGCGGTGATCGTCGACATCGCCGCGGAATCCGGCGGCAACTGCGAGCTTACGCAGGCAGGTCGTACCATCGAGCACGGCGCCGTGAAGATCGTCGGCCCGGTGAATCTGCCCGCGCAGCTCGCCTTCCATGCCAGCGAGATGTACTCGCGCAATCTGTTCAATTTTCTGAAGCCGGCGCTCACGCGCGCGGCCGCAGAGCAGGCAGCGTCGCTGGCCATCGACTGGCAGGACGAGGTGTTCGCACAGTCCTGTGTTACGCATGCCGGGACGATCCGACACGAGGCGACACGCGCACGGGTGGAGGCCAAATCATCATGACCGGAATCGTCGCAATCTACATCTTCATGCTCGCGGCCTTCACCGGCTACGAGGTCATCTCGCGCGTGCCGGTGATCCTGCACACGCCACTGATGTCGGGCTCGAATTTCGTGCACGGCATCGTACTGGTGGGCGCCATGGCAGCGCTCGGCGCAGCCACCTCTCCGCTGGAGAAGGCCATCGGCTTCGTGGGGGTGCTGTTGGCCGCCGGCAATGCCGTCGGAGGCTACGCCGTCACCGAACGCATGCTCGAGATGTTCAAGGCCAGCGGCGCGCGCCGTCCTGGCGGCGGGACCGGCGGCACCACCCCGGCCGGCAAGCACTAGAGCCGCCCCGATGGCCTCGCTCAACGCCGCACTGGCGATCCAGGCAAGCTACCTGCTCACCGCGTTCCTGTTCATCGTGGGGCTCAAGCGCATGAGCTCCCCGGTCACCGCGCGCAGCGGCATCCTCTGGGCCGGTGCCGGCATGGTGATTGCGACGCTGGCGAGCTTCTTCTATCCGGGCATGGGCAATCTGCCGTTGATCGTGATCGCCATCCTGATCGGCGGGGCGATCGCCTGGATCAGCGGGCGGCGCGTGGCGATGACCTCCATGCCCGAGATGATCGCGCTCTACAACGGCATGGGTGGCGGCGCGGCCGCCGCCATCGCCGCCGTGGAGCTGTACCGGGGCGGCACCGCGCAAAGCGCGGCGGCGGCGCTCGCGGTGCTCGGCGGCATCATCGGTGCGGTGTCCTTCAGCGGTAGCCTGATCGCCTTCGGCAAGCTGCAGGGGCTGATCAAGCGCTCGCTGCGCTTTCCCGGACAGAATTTCCTCAATCTGCTGATCCTGCTGGCCGTGCTGGTGCTCGGTGCGATGCTGATCGCCGGAACCTTCGGCAGCACCGCGTTCGTAACGGCCTTCTTCCTGGTGGCCCTGCTGCTGGGAGTCACGATGACGTTGCCGATCGGCGGCGCCGACATGCCGGTCGTCATCTCTCTGTACAACGCCTTCACGGGACTCGCGGTCGCGTTCGAGGGCTTCGCCATCGGCAATGCCGTGATGATCGTCGCCGGCATGATCGTCGGCTCGGCCGGAACGCTGCTGACGCAGCTCATGGCGAAGGCCATGAACCGCTCGCTCGGCAACGTGCTGTTCTCCGGCTTCGGTGATACCGGTAAGGCGGCGGCCGGCGAGGTGCAGGGGAGCCTCAAGCCGATCGAATCCGCCGACGTCGCCGTCATGATGGCCTTTGCGCAGTCGGTCATCGTCGTGCCGGGTTACGGCATGGCCGTGGCCCAGGCGCAGCACAAGGTGTGGGAGCTCTGTCAGCTGCTGATCGATCGCGGCGTGCGCGTGCGCTTTGCGATCCATCCGGTCGCCGGCCGCATGCCGGGCCACATGAACGTGCTGCTCGCCGAGGCCGGCGTTCCCTACGATCTGATCGCCGATCTGGACGAGATCAATGGCGAGTTCGAAACGGCCGACGTCGCACTGATCATCGGCGCCAATGACGTGGTCAATCCAGTGGCGCGCCATGACCGTTCGAGCCCGATCTACGGCATGCCGATCCTCAACGCCGACAAAGCCAAGAATGTCATCGTCATCAAGCGCGGCCAGGGCGCCGGCTTCTCCGGCATCGAGAATGCGCTCTTCTATCTGGACAACACGCGCATGCTCTACGGCGACGGGCAGGCCGCGACCTCGGCACTCATCAGCGCCATCAAGGCAGTGTGAACGCTAACGTCGGCTGCGCAGCCCACCGCGGTTGAAACCCCGTGGGCGTTGCCGGCGCTGCTGCTGCAGCATCTGCCGGCGCTGCTGGGGGCTGGCGCGCAGCCACTGTTGACGCAACTGCTGGCGCTCCCCTTGAGGCAGACGCGAGAAGGCGCGGTAGTTCTGCAACACTGAGCGCTGCTGCTCGGGAC
>DATNDE010000019.1:0-64446 GCA_035553315.1 Steroidobacteraceae bacterium | reverse complement strand
TGGGCGCTGTTGGCCGGATCGAGCAGCAGACCCAGCAGGTACAGGATCTCCTCGGCGGTGCCCACGCCGCCGGGGAAGACGATGATGCCGTGGCCCATGCGTACGAACGCCTCGAGACGCTTCTCGATGTCCGGCATGATGACCAGCTGATCGACGATGGCGTTGGGCGGCTCTGCGGCAATGATGCCGGGCTCGGTGATGCCGATGAAGCGCGCGTGCGCGATGCGCTGTTTGGCGTGACCGACTCCGGCGCCCTTCATGGGGGCCTTCATGGCGCCGGGGCCGCAGCCGGTGCAGACGTCCAGGCCGCGCAGGCCGAGCTCGTACCCGACGCGCTTGGCGTAGTGATATTCCCCGTCATCGATCGAGTGCCCGCCCCAGCAGACCACCAGGTTCGGGCGGCCCTTGAAGTCCAGCAGCCGCGCATTGCGCAGCACGTTGAACACGGCGTTGGTGATCGAGGCGCCATCGCGCTCATCGAGCTGGCCGGCACCGATGATCTCATTGGCGGTATAGATGATGTCGCGCAGGACGGCGAACAGGTGCTCCTTGATGCCGCGGATCATCTGTCCATCGACAAAGGCCGCGGCCGGTGCGTTGCTGATCTCGAGCTTGATGCCCCAGGCGTGACGCAAGATCTGCACGTCGAAGCTGGCGTAGCGCTCGAAGATTTCCTTGGCGTTGTCGCTGTCGCTGCCGGAGTTCAGGACTGCCAGCGCGCAGTTGCGGAACAGCGAATAGAGCCCGGTATGGCTCGTGTCCAGCAGCTTGTCGATCTCCGCCTGCGAGAGGTTCTCGAGGCTGCCGCGTGGGGCCACCCGTGCATCCACGGCGTCGGTGGCCAGCGTGTCGGGAACGACGACGCGCGTGCCTGCCGCGCGGCTGTGGTCGAGGGAGGGCGCGTCGGTGGGACTGGCAGCCTCGCCCTTCAAGGCACGATTTCGATGGGGGTGTTGTCGCGCGTCATCAGCCACACCTCTACCATATCGGAATCGGACAGGGCGATGCAGCCGTCTGTCCAGTCCGATTTGGCGTAGTACGAGGGGCTATGGCTCAGCGCATTGGGCAGCCCATGGACCATGATCGAGCCGCCCGGGTCGACGTGCTCGCGATGCGCGCGCTGCAGGTCCGCCTCGTTTGGATAGGAGACCTGGATCGACAAAAAGTAGTCGCTGCGCGGGTTTCGACGCGTCAGGAAGTAATGGCCCTCGGGGGTGCGGAAGTCGCCCTCGCGCTGCTTGGGGCCCTGGGGGTCGAGCCCGAGCGCGATGCGATAGCTACGCAGCACTTTGCCGTTCTTCATCAGGTACAGACGCCGCTCGCTCTTGTGAACGATGACCTCATCGGCCTGCGGCATCGAGACGATGGGAATGGTGAGACCGGAGACCGCGTGAGTGCCACCGCCGGTCAAGGAGTTGCTGCCCACGTCGGGTGACACCACCGTCGGGGCGACGCGCGCTGCCTCCGTGCCGTCGCCAGCTACGGCGCGGCACTGCAGTGCCGGCAACGCCAGGAAGCCCAGGGTGGCCAGGAACGCAACCGCCAAGGGGCGGCGCAATCCGTGCCTGCCGGGGCTCGGCCCTGCGGCCGGGGTCCTTACACTCATGCCCTGCATAGCGCCATTATAGGCAACGCCGTCGGTCGCGATGCGTGCACAGGTCTCTCACCCCGTTTCACGGGGTCTCTTCGACCCGAGGCAGTGAGACGTGGGTGCCGGGCTTCAGATCCGTGAAGTTGAGCTCGGGGTTGTACTGCTGCAGCAGCCAGACGGGCACACGCACGTTGCGCTGATTGATCGTCCAGAGCGAATCGCCGCGATGGGCGACATAAACTGTCGTTCCCACGATGCGGTGCATCGCAAAGTACGTCGCTTCGAGCTGCTCATGGTAATCGCGCCGGCGCTGTTCGAACTGCGCCGGAGTGACCTGACGGAAGTCGAGCTGGATGCGATGTCCAATTACGACGGGACGGCGGCCGCGCAGATGATTGAGCTGACGCAGGCGCGTGGCCGGCACGCCGAGCCAATCAGCGTAGTGCCCGAGCGTCTCGGCAGCGACCACGCGGATACTGCCGTCGCTGGCGACCGAGTAGTCGACCGGATCGGCCGATTGCGGGCCTGCGACGGTGTCGGGTCCGAGCTGTGGGCCTTGTGCCTGTTCCTGCGCAGCGGAAACCGGCTGTTCGCCAGCGGCCTGGTGGGCGACGAGGGCCACTTCCTGTTGCTCCTCGCGGCTGTCCTGCACGGCCTGCTGGGTCAGCTCCATCGCCGCCTGCGAGCTCGCCATGCCCGGCTCGGGGACCGATGCGGTCAGGCGCAGGCGCTCACCCTCATACAGGAAGTCCTGGTCGGGCAGGGAATTCAGCGCCATCAGCTGCATGGCCGATACGCCGGCCTGCATGGCGATCGAAGTCACCGAATCGCCCGGCTGCACCGAGTAGTACTGCGCGATCCGCGGGGCAGTGAGACTGGCCGCTGCACCGGCCTGCGAGGACAGCCTCGCCGGCATGCGATCGGGCGCCGGCAGCGCACCGATCCGTCCCTCCATCAGGGGAGAGGCAACGCTGGTTGCGGCCGAGGCCATCACGTTGGTCGTCGCGGGGCTCGCTGGCGTACCCGCCAGCCCCAGCGGCCGCGCTTGGTGGCGTCCGGCCGCTGCAGTGTCGGCGCTTGCGCTCTCGGCGCTGTCTGCGCTGCCGGGGGCCTGCGCCGCCAAACCGGAAGCGGCGAGCGGACCGTGAGTATCGGTGGCCGCCACCAGCACCGCATGGCCATGCCCGAGGCGCTGCGCGAGCAGGCTCGCGGTGATCTCGTCGCTGGTGGCTGGCAGCCGCAGGTAGTAGCCCGCGGGAACCGTGCGCCGACCGCGCCAGACGGCCGGACGCAGCGCCGGATTGAGCTGCTGCAAGGTGCCGCGGTCGACCCCGACCGCGGCCGAGATGGCCGCGACGCTTGCCGCCGAGGGCATGCGCAGCTCGGAGAATTGCTGCTCGGAGCGATGGGGCAGGTTGCCGAAGTAACGCTGCGGGTGTTGTGAGACGCTCAGCGCGGCAAGGAAGGAGACGTAGAAATTTCGCGATGCGAAGCCGAAGCTCGGGCTGTGGTAGTCACGAATGATGCGCACGATGTCGTCGGTGCCGAGCTCCTCGCGCGCGCGCAGCATCCCGGCAGCGCCATGGTTATACGCGGTGATGGCGAGCGGCCAACTGCCGAGCAACTGATAGTTGTAGGCCAGCAGCTGCGCGGCGGCCTCTGTCTCGCGGAAGGGATCGAGCCGCTCGTCCACCGCACTGTTGATGTGCAGGAAGCGCCGCCCCGTGGAGCGCATGAACTGCCACAGGCCGGCTGCGCCGACCTTGGAATAGGCCGCCGGGTCGAAGGAGGATTCCACGTGCGGCAGCGCTGCCAATTGGGGCGGCAGGCCCTCCCGCGCGAGCACTTGGGCGATGTCCTGCTGCCAGACTCCGGCACGAATCAGGCCGGCGCGAAATCGGTCCGCCTGGCCCAGCTGGAATCGGACGTCGTCGGCCGCGACCGCCAGACGCGTGGGCGTGCCGGCGGCTCCCCAGAGCGCGAGCACCCGCTTCTCCTCGTCATTGGCCGGCGGCACCGCGTGGCCGAGGCGCACCAGCATGTCGTGAAAGCGCGCCTTTTCTGCATCCACCTGGCGCTCGCGCTCGCGTGAGCTGCTGTGCGCGTCGAAATGCAGCGTCTCGTACACGATGGACAGATTCTGCTGATCGTGGATGAAACCGGCGTCGGTCGTAATTTCGGTGTAGACGCGGATCCAGAATTGCACCGCCGGCTCGAGCGCAGCCGGGCGCGGCAGGATCGTGTCCGCGGTTGCGGGGGCTGTAGCTGCTACATCGGGTGCTGCGTCTGTAGGTGTTGCCTCCGTGGGAGCTGCGGTCGCAGCGACGGGAATGGCGGCCAGGCACACCAGTGCGATGGAGCGAAACAACTGCTTCATGAAGCCCAGGTTCTTGCGGGCAAAGCGCCCTCCCCACACGGAATAATATGTCAGCACGGGCTCAGCGAGCATGCGCAATTTCACAGCCAAACGCAGATTTTTTCGCAGCATAGGGGCCGCCACGCGCGCAGTGGCAGGAATATGGGAGCCACGACGCGTGCGCCGACGAACCGGTGTGATGGAATTCCTGTCGGCTCATGCGCCCGACGCCTAGGCTTTGTGCGCAGGGAGCGCACATAATGAGCAAACTCGACCAGCCGAAGATACCCACCACCGACGAGGCGCCACCCAAGGCGAGCGGAGCGGAAGCTTATGCGCGCTGGCTCGAGCACATGCAGCGCACGCGTACGCGCCACGCCGCCATCACTCGCAATCTCTATAGCTGGTCCAATTACAAAAGCTGGGCTGAGAAGATGCGGCACGACTGGCAGACCGAGGATTCCGAGAGCTGAGCTAGGCCAGCGACATCTGGGGCGTGAGCCCATCGAAGCCGTCATCGTCTGAATCCGCCGAGCCGAGCGTACCGCGCAGGGTGCTGTGAGGGGTACCGCTCGCGCCCGCAGCGATCAGCCGCCGCGGCGGCAGCTCCAGCCATTCGAGCAGCGGTTGCCACTGCGCGAGGTCTTCGGCGACCTGATAGGGTTTCATCTCCGCCAGCCCGAGGCTCGCGGCCGCGCCGCGCACGTAAGCCTGCGAATCGCGCAGCGTCGCGACGATGGGGATATTGAGCGTCGACAGGAAGCGTTCCAGCGACTGGTAGATCAGGGTGTTGCGACGCACGCGATTGGCGATGATGCCCAGGCGGTTGTCCTCGCGGCGCACCTTGGCCACCAGCAGCAGATTCTGGATACAGCGCGAGCAGGCATGGATATCGATGTCCGACGGCAGCACCGGCACGAGGATCTTGTCGGCGAGGCGCGTAAGCTCGGGCATCTCGTGCGCGCTGATGGCGGCCGGCGTATCGACGATGACGCGGCCGGTGCCCTCCGGAATGCGCAACTGAAAAGTGCGCGTCATGCGCACCTCGCGCTCGAATGCAGCGATCAGATGAATCGGCGCCTGGGTCTGCTGGCGCTGCCTGACCCAGCGGGCCGCGGAGGCCTGCGGATCGTGATCGATGAGGACGGCGCCCTCGCCCCGCAGGGCGAAATGGCTGGCGAGATTGATCGCGATGGTCGTCTTGCCCGAACCGCCCTTGGGGTTCAGCACGACGATGCGCTGCATGTCCTTCCCTGTCGCTGGAACATAATGCCCGCGCGCAGCGTACGCATCGGCGGGTCTCCCCGCAAGCGGGGCTACATTCGGTGACGTTGGCGCTTGCCGGCCCGCCAGGGGCAACGACGCTGTGAGGCAACGCACGGCGTCTGGCTGCGAGCTGCCCTAGCATGGGCAAATCATCGACGGCGTGGTCTGACCTTGGAAGTATTCCTGCTGCTGTGGGACGAGATGGACGACTGGCTCGGCGCCTGTCGGCATTTCCTGCTGCGCCGGCTGCCTTAGCCGGCTTGAAACTACGTCCTGCGGGCCCCATACCGCCGCTATCCCGATAGAGGAGGCGGCCAGGGCCCATGTCCACCCCCAAGACGCGCGAAACGCTCGAGTTCCAGGCGCAGGTCCGAGAGCTCCTGCAGCTCATGATCCATTCCCTGTACAGCCACAGGGAAATCTTCCTGCGCGAGCTGATTTCCAATGCTTCCGACGCCAACGACAAGCTGCGATTCCTTGCCCTCTCAGAGCCGACGCTGCTGGGCGGGGAGGCGGAGCTTGCCATCTGGATCGAGGCCGATGCCTCCGCCGGCACGCTGACGATCCGCGATAACGGCATCGGCATGAGCCGTGAGGAGGCCATCTCGCACCTGGGCGTCATCGCCAAATCCGGGACGGCCGAGTTCTTCCGCCGCCTGACGGGCGATCAGCAGAAGGATGCGCAGCTCATCGGCCAGTTCGGTGTCGGCTTTTACTCAGCGTTCATCGTCGCCGAGCGGGTGGAGGTGCAGACCCGGCGGGCCGATGCCGCGCCCGCGGAGGGCGTGCGCTGGGACTCGAGCGCCGATGGGCAGTTCACCGTCGAGACCATCGAGCGGCGCGAGCGCGGTACCAGTGCGGTGCTGCATCTGAAGGCCGATGCACGCGAGTTTCTCGATGCGTTCCGCCTGCGCTCGCTGGTGCGACGCTACTCCGATCACATCGCCTTCCCGGTGTACATGAGGAAGGAGGGCACGGCGTCGCTCGACTACGAGGCGGTCAATCAGGCACAGGCGCTCTGGACGCGGCCGCGCGCGGAAATCAAGGACGAGGAATACCGCGACTTCTACCGCCACATTGCCCACGATGGCGCCGATCCGCTCGCCTGGGCGCATAACCGTGTGGAGGGCAAGCGCGAATACACGAGCCTGCTGTACGTGCCCTCGCGCGCACCCTTCGATCTGTGGCAGCGCGAGGCCGCGCGCGGCCTGAAGCTTTATGTGCGACGCGTGTTCATCATGGACAACGCCGAGCAATTCCTGCCGCTGTATCTGCGTTTCATCAAGGGCGTGGTGGATTCCAGCGATCTGCCGCTGAACGTCTCGCGCGAGTTGCTGCAGCAGGACAGTGAGGTCGAGGCCATGCGGGGCGCGCTGACCCGCCGGGCGCTGGAGCTGCTGACGCGCCTCGCCAAGGAAGAGCCCGACAAGTACCAGCAGCTGTGGCGCGAGTTCGGCCGCGTGCTCAAAGAGGGGCTCGCGGAGGATCCGCAGAACCGCGAGCGGCTGCTGCCGCTGCTGCGCTTTGCCAGTACGGCCACCAGTGGCAGTGAGGAGAGCGTGAGCCTGGCGGAATATATCGGCCGGATGAAGCCGGGCCAGCAGCGCATTTACTACCTGATCGCCGACAGCCTGGAGGCCGCGCGCGCCAGCCCTCAACTGGAGCTGCTGCGCCAGAAGGACATCGAAGTGCTGCTCATGGCCGACCGGGTCGATGAATGGGTCATGGGGCAGGTCGAGGAGTTCGAGGGCAAGCGCTTCAAGGATGCGGCGCGCGGTGATCTGGAGCTTGCGGGACTGGCCGGCGAGGCGGAGAAGGCGCGTGTCGAGAGCGAGCGCAAGGAGAGCAAGTCCCTGCTCAAGCGCGTCAAGGACGCCCTGGCCGATCGGGTGCTGGAGGTGCGCGTCAGCGAGCGGCTGCGCGAGTCCCCGGCCTGCCTGGTGCGCGGTGAAGGTGAGTTGTCCGCGCCCATGCGCCGCTTGCTGGAAGCCAGCGGGCAGAGCGTGCCGGCGACGGCACCGGTACTGGAGCTGAACGTGAGTCATCCGCTGGTGCGACATCTCCAAGCGCAGCAGGGCGCAGGATTCGAGGAGTTGGCGCTGCTGTTGTTCGACGAGGCGAGCCTCGTGGAGGGAGGACAGATCGCCAACCCGGCTGATTTCAGCCGGCGCCTGAACGCGCTGCTGGTGCGCCTGGTGAGCCCGGCCGGGCCGTCGGGCGACGTGCAGCCGACGGCTGCCGGTTGAGCTAAGCTGTGCTTCCCGCCCTGAAGGAACCCCTGCGATGACAACGCAACCTCCCCACGATGCGGAACTGCGCGCACGCCTGGCGCCGCTGCAGTACTCGGTGACGCAGCAGAAGGCCACCGAGCCGCCGTTCACCGGCAAGTACATTCACAACAAGGACAAGGGCACTTATGCCTGCGTGTGCTGCGGGCAGGAGCTGTTCAGCTCGGACACCAAGTACGAATCGGGATCCGGTTGGCCGAGCTTCTGGCTGCCGCTCGCGGCAGAGCGCGTGCGCACGCATACCGATAGCTCGCACGGCATGGCGCGCACGGAGGTGACCTGCGCGCGCTGCGGCGCACACCTCGGGCATGTCTTTGAGGATGGCCCGCAGCCCTCGGGCCTGCGTTACTGCATCAATTCGGCCGCGCTCGACTTCGAGGGCGGCAAGCTGCCTTGACCACGGTGCTGCCCCGGCCGCAGCCGCTGGTGATCGCGGGTCCGGCGGGCGGCTTGGAGACGCTGCTGGAGGTGCCTGAGGAGGCCGCGGCGCCCGAATACGCGGTGATCTGCCACCCGCATCCGCTGCACGGCGGCACACTGCACAACAAAGTTGTCCACACGCTCGCGCGCTCCTTCCAGGCGCTCGGCCTGCCGACGCTGCGTTTCAACTATCGCGGCGTAGGCACGAGCGCCGGCGCCTACGACCATGGGCGCGGTGAGACGGACGATGCGCTCGCGGTCATCGAGTGGGGAGCGCGTCAGTGGCCGGGTGCGGCGGTGTCGCTGGCCGGCTTTTCCTTCGGTGCGCTCGTGGCCATGCGCGCTGCGCAGCGCGTACCGGCAACCCGCCTGGTATGCGTCGCTCCACCGGTGGCACGGCCAGAAGCCTCAGCGGTGCAGCCGCCGAGCTGTCCGTGGCTGATCATTCAGGGGGATGCCGATGAGATCGTCGATCATCGGCAGGTCGCCGCGTTCGCGGCGCGTTCCTCGCCCGCCCCGACACTGCGGGTGCTGCCGGGGGTTGACCATTTCTTTCACGGACGCCTGCGTGAATTGCAGGCGACGGTGCTCGACTTCGTGAAAGCGCAGACGCTGTAGGCGACTAGCCCGGGAGCGCGCACTCGAATCAGGCACGCTCCCGGGACAGGGCCGCAACGTCGCTCAGTTGACGAAGGACTTGAGGTTCTTCAGAGGCAGGGCGCGGACCTTCTTGCTGGCCGGCTTGGCCTTGAAGGTCATCTTCTCGCCGGTGAAGGGGTTGACGCCCTCGCGAGCCTTGGTCGCAGGACGCTTCACGACCTTGAGCTTCAACAGGCCGGGCAGGGTGAACAGACCGTTGCCGCGCAGACTCTTCTTGATGACGCCATTAAGCGACTCGAATACTTCGCTGACCTGCTTGCGGGAAAGTTCCGTGTCCTTGGATACCTGGGCCAGAATCTCCGACTTGGTCGGAGCCCCACCTTTCTTTGCCATTGCCGAATCTCCTGCGATTTGAGCGACGCCTGTCTTTCTTTGTCCGCAGCGTAAAAGCGCTACGAAACGGCGCGCAACATAACATACCGCCGCGCCAACGCAAATGATTTTCGAGCATCGCTCAACGCGAAAATGCCTGCTTTTATAGGCTCGCGCGCGTAGAGTCACGTGCAGGTGTGGTGCACTCAAGCGAGCGCAAGTGCCCGCCGCGCACCAGCTTAGTGAATGACGATCAGCAGCGCCCAGAGGGCGATGCCCGCCCACAGCGGTGAGAAATCCAGTCCGCCCAGCGGCGGGATCACCCGGCGAATCGGCCGCAGCACCGGCTCGCACAGCGCGGCCAGCAGGCCTTGGGCGGGCGTGTAGCCCGGCGGACCGACCATCGACAGCAGCGCATAGACGAAGATGCCGAAGAAGTAAATCTGCAGCGTGGTGCGCAGGATTTCGATGAGTGCGCCGCGCAGCCATGGCAGCGCCGCGGGTGGTCCCAGGCCAGCCAGCAGGGAGTGCACCGCAGCCTCCAGCAGGGCTGCGACGGCCGCGGCGACACAGGTGGCCGTGTCCAGCCGCCCGATCGAGGGCAGCAGTCGTCGCAGCGGCACGATCACCGGGTTGGTCAGTTGCACAATCGAGCGCGCGAGCGGATTGCGGAAATCCGCGCGCGACCATTGCAGCAGCAGTCGCAGCAGCACTGCGACCAGACACAGCGTCAGCAGCGTCTCGATGATGTAGCTGATGGCAGCCATGGCCGAGGGTGACATGCTCAGCGCCTCGTGTTTGCGCCAGGCGCGGCGAGCTCGGCGAGCTCGGCGCTGCGGCTCGCGGCGGCCTGCAGCGCTCGCTGCACGAGTGCATCAAAACCGCCTTCGGCCAGCACCCGCAGCGCCGCCTCCGTGGTGCCACCGCGCGAGGTGACCGCGCTGCGCTCCGCGCTCAACGTGCTCGGCGACTCGCCGAGCAGGGCACGGTGGGCGAGCAGGCCGGAGCCGTACAGGGTCTGCGCCGCGAGCAGATTCGCGGTTTCGGCGGCCAGGCCGAGAGCAGTGGCGGCCGCGGCGAGCTGTTCGGCCAGCAGAAAGAAGTAAGCGGGGCCGCTGCCGGAGAGGGCCGTCACGAGGTCCAGCTCCGCTTCATGACGCAGCCAGACGGCCTGACCGGCGGCTCGCGCCACGCGCTCCGCAGCGGCGCGCGCCGGCGCAGGCGTCGTCTCGGGCGCATACAGTCCGGTGATGCCCGCACCGACCAGCGCCGGTCGATTCGGCATGGCGCGCACGATGGCCACTGCAGGCGGACTCGCCTGGCGCAGCGACTCGACGCTCACACCAGCGGCAATCGACAGCAGCGTGGGCACGGCGCCATCTGCCGGCGGCAGTGTGTGCAGCGATTGCAGCGCAGGGAGCGCATTCTGGGGCTTGACGGCCAGCACGATCAGCGTGGCGCCGGCGAGCATCGGTGCGTTGTCGGCAGCAGTGTGCACGCCGAAGTCGGCTGCCAGGGCGCGTCGCAGCGCCTCCTGTGGCTCGCCGACACGAATGCGGACTGCAGGCATTCCCTGGCGCAGCAGACCGGCGATGAGCGCCCGCGCCATGTTGCCGCCCCCGAGAAATGCGATTTCATCGCCTTGCCAGGCATCCATCTGCGCCATTCTATCCAAGCCCCGCCGTAGATGGGGGAGTGGGAGCGCGCCGCGGGCCGAACAGCGCAGTGCCGATACGGATGCAGGTTGCGCCCTCGGCAATCGCCTCGGCGAAATCCTCGCTCATGCCCATCGAGAGCGTATCCAGGCGTGCGGCGGTCGGCGAATCACTGTATGAGGCGTTGAGGCGCGCCAGGCACTGACGCAGCACTGCGAACAAGGCGCGATTGGCGTCGGGCGCAAGATTCGCCGGCAGGATGCACATCAGCCCGCGCAGCCTCAGGCGCGGCAAGCAGCCGATCGCCGCAGCCAGCGGCGCCAGCGACGCGGGCGCGACGCCCCCCTTACCGGCCTCCCCTGCGACGCTCACCTGCACGCACACGTTGAGCGCCGGCAGCGTTGCGGGACGCTGTGCCGAGAGGCGCTCGGCGATGTGCAGGCGATCCACGCCGTGCACCCAATCGAACTGCTCGGCGATCGGCCGTGTCTTGTTCGTCTGCAGCCGTCCGATGAAGTGCCAGACCAGCGGCAGGTCGGCGAGTACGGCGCGCTTGCCCAGAGCCTCCTGCAGGTAGCTCTCACCGACGTGACGGATGCCCAGAGAGAAAGCCTGCCGTACCTGCCCGGCGGCATGCCCTTTGCTGACGGCGATGAGCGTGATCGATTCCTCAGTCCTGCCGGCGCGGCTCGCGGCACTGCCGATCGCGGCCCGCAGCGCCGCCAGCCGTGCGGCCAGCGCGGTATCGGCAGGTGAAATCTGCGGACCGATTAACATATTGGTCAAAACGCCGTCCGTCATACTGCGTTCCGTTTCGCCGCGCCGTGCGCGGCACGAGGACCCGATGGCCGTCGATATCGCGCAACTGCTCGCGTTCTCCGTCAAGAATAACGCGTCCGATCTACACCTGTCGGCCGGTGTGCCGCCGATGATCCGCGTCGACGGCGACATGAAGCGTATCAACATGCCTGCACTGACCCACAAGGAAGTGCACGGCATGGTGTACGACATCATGAACGACAAGCAGCGCAAGGCCTATGAGGAATTCTTCGAGACGGATTTTTCCTTCGAGATCCCCAAGCTCGCGCGCTTTCGTGTCAACGCGTTCAATCAGAATCGCGGCGCCGGCGCGGTATTCCGTAACATCCCGTCCAACATTTTGAGCCTCGATGAGCTCGGCTCGCCGAAGATCTTCCGCGATCTGTGCATGCTGCCTCGCGGGCTGGTGCTGGTGACCGGCCCGACAGGCTCGGGCAAATCCACCACGCTGGCGGGGATGATCGACTACTGCAACGACAATCGTCCGGATCACATCATCACGATCGAGGACCCGATCGAGTTCGTGCACGAGTGCAAGCGCTGCCTGATCAATCAGCGCGAGGTCAAGCGCGACACCCTCGGCTTCAGCGAAGCGTTGCGCTCGGCGCTGCGCGAGGATCCCGATCTGGTGCTGGTCGGTGAATTGCGCGACCTGGAGACCATCCGGCTGGCGCTGACCGCAGCCGAGACCGGCCACCTCGTGTTCGGCACGCTGCATACCAGCTCCGCCGCCAAGACCATCGACCGCGTGGTCGACGTATTCCCCGGCGAAGAAAAGGACATGGTGCGCTCGATGCTCTCGGAGTCGCTGCGCGCGGTGATCTCCCAGACCTTGCTCAAGCGCATCGGCGGCGGCCGGGTGGCCGCGCACGAGATCATGATCGGCACACCGGCCATCCGTAACCTTATCCGCGAGGGCAAGATTGCGCAGATGTATTCGAGCATCCAGACCGGTCAGTCGGCCGGCATGCAAACCTTGGATCAGTGCCTCGCCGATCTGCTGCAAAAGGGCGTCGTGAGCAAGGAAGAGGCCCGTTACAAGGCGCAGAACAAGGACGCGCTGTAAGCCCGTGCTGACGGCGAACGGCACGCGAAGCGGCACGGTCTCGCATTAGATCGGGAGCGGTATGGATCGTGATCAAGCCATCAAGCTGATGCAGGAGCTGCTGAAGCGGGTCGTGGAGCGGCAGGCCTCCGATCTGTTCATCACGGCGGGCTTCCCGCCGGCAATCAAGGTCGATGGCGAAGTGCGCCCGCAGATGGAACGCGCGCTGTCGGCCGACCAATCGGCGCTGCTGGTGCGCGCCATCATGAACGACCGGCAGACGCGCGAGTTCGACGCCACCAAGGAGTGCAACTTCGCGATCGCGCCGCCCGGCATCGGCCGCTTTCGCGTCAGCGCCTTCGTGCAGCAGAGCCACGTCGGCTGCGTCATCCGCCTGATCAACGCCAAGATTCCGACCTTCGAGGAGCTCGATCTGCCGCCGATCCTCAAGGAAGTCGTGCTCTCCAAGCGCGGCTTCGTGATCGTCGTGGGCGGCACCGGTTCGGGCAAGTCCACGACGCTCGCCTCGATGGTCGGCTATCGCAACGACAAGACCCGCGGACACATCGTGACCATCGAGGACCCGGTGGAATTCGTGCACCAGCACCGCGGCTGCGTCATCACGCACCGAGAAGTGGGCGTCGATACCGAATCGTGGCACACGGCATTGCGCAATACGCTGCGCCAGGCGCCGGACGTGATCCTGATCGGCGAGATCCGCGACCGCGAGACGATGGAGTACGGCATTCAGTTCGCCGAGACCGGACACCTGGTGCTCGCCACATTGCACGCGAACAGCTCCAACCAGGCGCTCGATCGCATCATCAACTTCTTCCCCGAAGAGCGGCGCGAGCAGCTGCTCATGGACATGTCGCTGAACGTGCGCGCACTGATCTCGCAGCGGCTGATTCCGCGCGAGTCGGGTCATGGGCGCATCGCGGCGATGGAAATCATGCTCAACTCGCCGCTTATCCAGGACCTGATCTTCCGTGGCGACGTCGCCAAGATCAAGGAGATCATGGCGCGCTCCAACCGCATCGGCATGAAGACCTTCGATCAGGCGCTATTCGAACTGTACGAGCAGGGCTATATCTCGTACGAGGATGCGCTGCGCAACTCCGACTCCAAGAACGAGCTGCGTCTGCGCATCAAGCTCGACAGCAAGCGCGAGAACAAGCCGATCGAGGCGGACGGGGATCTGACCATCGTCGAGGAAGTACAGGGAAAGAGTTTCTGACGCCATGGCTGTCACCGACCCAATCGACTTGCCGGTCAGCGAAACCCAGACCACGCTGAACACCAAGCCGCTGTTCCAGCTGATGGTGGACCGCAAGGCATCGGATCTGTTCTTCACCTCGAACGCGCCGATCAAGATCAAGATCGAAGGGCAGATTTTCCCGATCAACAAGCAGGTGCTGTCGCCCTCGGCCGTGCGCTCGATCTGCTTCGGGCTCATGAATCCCGAGCAGCTCGAGCAGTTCCAGCGCGACCTGGAGATCGACTTTGCGATCAGCGAGTCGGGGCTCGGGCGCTTCCGCGTCAATATTTTTTATCAGCGCGGCTACCCTGCGATGGTGCTGCGCTATATCAGCGCGGACATGCCGCGCGTGGACGGACTTGGCCTGCCGGAGGTTTGCGCGGACCTCGCGATGCTCAAGCGCGGCCTGATCCTGGTCGTCGGTGCCACCGGTTCGGGCAAGTCCACGACGCTGGCGGCGATGATCAATCATCGCAACGAGAGCGCCTCGGATCATATCGTTACGATCGAGGATCCGATCGAATTCCTGCACGCCAACAAGCGCTCGATCATCAATCAGCGCGAGGTCGGACTGGATACGCGCACCTATGCCGCAGCGCTGCGTGCGGTAGTGCGTGCGGCACCCGATGTGATTCTGATCGGTGAGATCCGCGATCGCGAGAGCATGCAGGCGGCCATCAATCTGGCCGGCACGGGTCACCTGGTGCTCGCGACTCTGCATGCCAACAATTGCGCCGAGAGCCTGGACCGCATCATCAATATGTTCCCGCTGGACCAGTTCAAGCAGGTCACGCTGGACCTGTCGCAGTATCTGCGCGCGATCCTTGCGCAGCGCCTGGTCATGGGCGTGGACAACAAGCGCGTCGCGGCCATCGAAGTCATGATGAACACGCCGCACATCGCCGAGCTCGTGAAGCGCGGCGACGTCATGAGCATCAAGGAATCGATCATGCAGAGCGGCGACAAGGACGTGCGCAGCTTCGATTCGAGCCTGCACAAGCTGTTCAAGCAGGGACGCATTACGCTCGAGGAAGCGCTGATGTACGCGGACTCGCGTACCAATCTCGAGGCGAAGATCAACTTCGGCTGAGGTGGCTAGCGGCTCGCTTGGCGAACGCCTGGCGCGGTAGTGTTCAACCGGCCGAATGATTGCCCCGATTCCGTAGCCACCAGCTGCTGCGCCAGATGCTCCTGGAGCGAGGGGACCGTCTTGCGGGCGTATTCGCGCACCGCCGGCAGCAGATTGGATTGCTTCGCGGCGCGCTATTGAACTGGGCGACGGCCCGTTTGTGAACCTTTACCTGGTCGTCGCTGTAGTGCGTGTCCGGTCCGACACCATTCCGGCCTTTCGGCTCATCGAATGACTTCTGGTCCCTGGTCGGCATGCCGGCCGGGATTTGCAGGCCATGGCTGGAAGCGACGGCCTGCAGTTGGTCGATGGCGAGCGTGTGGTCGTGGGTCATCCGCTGCGCGAAGTTCTTCACCGTAGCGCCGGCGCGCTTTGGGTCGCCAAGTAATGCACGGAGTGCTGTGAATCCGCCAGCCATTGCACCGGATTGCATTTGTCGGCGAAGTCGTACTGCGGATGGGAATCAGGCTGGGTGAAATCCGCGACAGCGCTCGCTAACGTGCGGACGGTTTCAAGACCGCAGGATTTTCCGGGCAGGGTGAGGACTGGATGGCGCCGGTGCGCCGTAAGGATGAGCTATGCCCATGCTGCTTCGACATCGCCGCATCCCGCCGGGCGTTCAAGGCCATTGCAGACTATGCAGGGTGACCGCTCTGCTGCTGGCCGGACTGGGCGCAAGTCTGTTCAGCCTCCCGAGCGCGCTCGCGCAGAACTGTCCTGTAACACACGCGAATCTCACGCAGGCGCTCAAGCGCAGCGTCAAGGCGAGTGGCGGACCGAGCAACGGCGGCTTTGACAACAACGAATGGGCGGTCGTCGTCAATCGCGACGGCACGGTCTGCGCGGTGACGATGAGTGGCAAAGCCGCGACGGATCAGTGGCTCGCCAGCCGCGCCATCGCCGCGGAGAAGGCCACTACGGCCAACGCCGTAAGCCTCAAACAGATGGCCATCTCCACTGCGAACCTTTACGCAGCGTCCGCCTCCGGAGGATCCATGTATGGGGTGATCACGACCAACCCGCCGGTTTCCTCGCTGCTCTACGCAGGAGCGCCGAGCACCTACGGCACGGACAAGGATCCCATGCTCGGCCAGCATATTGGCGGCGTAGTGGTATTCGGTGGCGGGCTGGCGCTGTATCAGGACGGCAACCTCGTTGGCGCGCTTGGAGTCAGCGGCGACACGTCGTGCGCGGACCATAACGTTGCGTGGCGCGTGAGAGATGCCCTAAGCATGGGTCATGTTCCAAACGGCGTCAGTCCAGGTCATGACGACGCCATCATCTACGACATGCTGCCTTCCAGAGTCAGCGTGTCCGGATGGGGCCATCCACAGTGCGGTGGACGCGAGACCGAGATCGCCGAGCAGATCCATTCCGGCTACGTTCCCGAGTGGAACAAGGCGGTGCAGCAATGAGCGCAGCGCCGCGCCTAGCCGTCCTGGGGGCGGCCCTGATAGCCTCTGCATGCATGTTGGCCCCGGCGTTTGCGGCACAGCGTCCGCATGCGCAGGCGAAGGCCCCGCCGGCCGACACGGCCGACAGTTCCGAGGATCTCGAGACGCTCGCGAAGGATCCTAGACAGTGGCCGATGGCACCGCGCAATTACGCCAACACCCGTTATAGCCCCCTCGATCAGGTCAATACCGCCAACGCTTCCAAGCTCACTCTTGCGTGGAGCTTTTCCGTAGGCGCGAACCGCGGCCAGGAAGCGGCGCCGCTGATCATCAACAACACGATGTACGTGGTAGGGCCATACTTCGGCGTGCATCCGAATCAGGTGTTCGCGCTCGATGCGACCACCGGCGCGCTGAAGTGGTCCTATGCCCCCAAGCCGAACCCGGCCGCAGAGGGAGAGGCCTGCTGCGATGTGGTCACGCGTGGGCTGGCCTACGATCACGGCAAGGTATTCCTCGCAACGCTGGATGATTACCTGGTCGCCATCGATGCGCAGACGGGCCAGGAGCTCTGGCATACCCTGCTCGGCGATTTCAATACCGGCATGACGGTCACCATGGCGCCGCTGGTGGTCAAGGGCAAGGTGCTGGTGGGAAACAGCGGCTCGGAGCTGGGCGTGCGCGGCTGGGTCACGGCCGTGGATGAGAACAGCGGCAAGATCGCCTGGCGTGCCTACGGCACCGGCCCGGACAAGGACGTGTTGATCGGGCCGAACTTCAAACCCTACTACAAGGATCTGATCGGCAAGGACCTCGGCGTCAGCACCTGGCCGCCGGGCATGTGGAAGATCGGCGGGGCGACGATGTGGGGTTGGATTCAGTATGAGCCGAGCCTCAACCTCATCTATTACGGCACCGCCAACCCATCGCCCTGGAACAACAACCAGCGTCCCGGCGACAACTTGTGGACCACCACGGAATTCGCGCGTGATCCGGACACCGGCCAGGCGACGTGGGCGTATCAATACACACCGCATGACGTGTTCGATTACGACGAGATCAATGAGAGCCTGTTGATCGATGTGCCGGTCAACGGGCGGCCTGAGGAAAGACTCGTGCACGTAGGCCGCAACGGCTATATCTATCAGCTCGATCCACGCACCGGCGAGGTCTTCTCCGCGACAGGCTACGACACCATCAACGCAACGTTCGGCATCGATCTGAAAACCGGGCGACCGATCAGGAACCCCGCCAAGACGCCGCTGCCCGGCAAGACGGTGACCGACATCTGTCCAAACGCGGACGGAGCCAAGGACTGGCAGCCCTCGGCGTATTCGCCCCGTACGCATCTGCTCTATGTCCCGCACCAGCATCTGTGCATGAACTGGAAGACCTCCGAGGTGGCGTACATCGCGGGGACGCCCTACGTTGGCGCGACGGTCGACATGTATGCCGCCCCCGGTGGGTATCGCGGCGAATTCATGGCCTGGGATGTCGAGCACCACAAGAAGGTGTGGGCAATTCACGAGAACTTTCCCGTGTGGAGCGGGGCGCTCGTCACGGGCGGCGACGTGGCCTTCTACGGCACGATGGACCGCTGGTTCAAGGCCGTGGATGCGCGCACCGGGCACATTCTCTGGCAGATACAGACGCCGTCGGGAATCATCGGTCAACCGGTGAGCTATCAGGGAAGTGACGGCCGGCAGTACGTCGCCATTCTATGCGGCGTGGGCGGCTGGCCGGGCGCCGTGGCGAATGCAGAAATCGATCCGCGCGTGCGCAACGGCGCACTCGGCTTCACGGGAGCGATGCAGGACCTTCCTGCCTATACGGCCGGTGGCAGCACATTGATGGTATTCGCGCTGCCGCGGGCGACGACGGGCTCAGCGGCGAGTGCGCTGCCACATGCTCGTGAAAAAGCGCTGGCCCTGCAGAGCGCTGCGCAGGCGCACGGAGCGGGGGTGCGCAATGCGGCACGAGGGGTACGTAGGTAGATAGATAGATAGATGAAAGACGCGGCGGCGCGTGTGGTGCGTGGTGCCGGCGTCATGGGGAGAGGGCCATGCAGCGAAAGTCCGAGTTCGCAACAGCCGATGCACCATCAGGACGGGTCCGGAGTTTGCTATTGGCCGGGCTGGCGCTTGCGCTGGGGGTCCCTACACTGGGGTGGTCTGCGGCAGCGCCGCCGCTGCGGATGTGCGCGGAGAGCAACAACATGCCGTTCTCCGATCGCCGTGGCGAGGGGTTCGAGAACCAGATCGCGGCGCTGGTGGCGCGCCGCTTGGGACGACAGCTGCAATACGTCTGGCTGCGACCCGATGTCGATCTGGCCGCGCTGCAGCCCGCGCTGAGCGCCTGCGATGCGGTGATCGCCGAGCCGAAGCCCACACCAGGCATGGACACGACCGTGCCCTACTATTGGTCGAGCTATGTGCTGCTGACGCGCGCGGATCGCCATCTGCAGATGGATTCGCTGAAGGATCCGCATCTGAAAAAGCTGCGCATCGGCGTCGAGGCCATCGGCAGACGCGGCCTTTTTACGCCACCGGCACACGTGCTGATGGAAGCGGGTCTCGCCGATCATCTCATTCCCTTTGATATCGGCGCGCCGGGCACGGCGCCCAACGGCACAGGTTCGCAACAGAACCCCAGAGCGGCGATCGTTCAGGCGTTGGCGCGCGGCCAGATCGACGTGGCGGCGGTGTGGGGACCGGCCGTGGGGCGTCTGGCGCAGCAGTCACCGGTGCCGCTGCGCGTCGCGCTCATCACGGACGGTGATGCCTTCAGCACACGAAAGGATCACTTCGGCCTGCAGAGCATGCAGTTCCAGATCTCGATGGGCGTGCGACACGGGGACGATGCGCTGCGACGCGCACTCAGCGCCGTCATCGAGCAGAACCGCCCCGAGATCGAGCGCGTGCTGGAGCGCTTCGGGGTGCCCCTGATCAATCCGGTGAGCTTCAACGGCGAGAACCTGGCGCACTCGGGGGTCGGCATCGTCGGCGGTGGAAGGCGCCGCCCCGGCGCCTAACCGCCGCAGGAGGAGTGATGGCGCGAATGATTGATCGTCCAACACGACGGGCAGGCCTCGCGGCCGCCCTCGTGACGCTGTTGGTTGCCGGGAGCTCTGCCGCGCAGGAGCCCGGACCTCAGCCGACGACCCCTGCGCCGCAAACTCCGGCCGGGGAAAACACGGTCCCCAGAAAGCCGCAACTTGCCAACCCCTACGCCCCGGGCGCCACTTCGAATCCCGCGGCGCTTGCGCAGGAGGAAATTCCGGGCCCTCCGGTACACAGCCTCCCCGATGAAGTGGGCCGCCTGCCGATCGAGCAGTACGGAGGCACGGAGGCGCTGCTGCGAACCCCGGTGCCGAACCTCTTCCCGGGAGGCATTCCGACTCGCCCGCCGATCGCGAACCCCGTTGGCAACGATCCGGCCGCGCCCGAGCGCGGCATGCGCTATTTCAATGCCTTCAATTGCGTCGGCTGCCACGCCTCCAATGGCGGCGGTGGCATGGGGCCGTCCCTGAGTGACCGCTTCTTCAAGTATGGCGATGATCCGGCGAACATCTATCTGACGATCGTGCAGGGCCGCCCGGAGGGCATGCCGGCGTGGGGCGGTCTGCTGCCGGATTCGGTCGTGTGGGACCTCGTGGCCTACGTGCGCCAGATCAGCCGCGCTCCACAGAGCGAATGGGGTCAGACCATCTCTCTGAAAACCATGACGCGCGAGCAGGTGCCGGCGGAATTCGAGACGACGTCGAACCCGTGGGCCTACACGGAGCCCTTCAGTTTCGGTCAAAAGCCGGAGGCCGCCGTAAAGCAGGCCAAATAGCGCATGGGACCGCTGAACTACACCGTCGCGTTTGGCACCAAGGGCTATCCCGTCGTCCATCTGCTCTGGGCACTGATCATCCTCTCGCTCATCGTCGTCGCCGCGATCACGGTGTTGACGCTGGCCGGCATACTGCGACGGTTACGTGAACGCCGAGACGCCACCGACGCGCATCTGCGCTCCGACGCCATCAACCTTGTGCCGCTCGAGCGCGGCGGCCGGGGCCTCAGCCTGGTCTACATCGGCACCGGTATCTCCGCGGCGCTGCTGCTAGCAACCGCGATCTGGACATTTTTTACGCTCGATGCGGTGAGCATCCGTCCGCAGCAGCCTGCACCCCCGATGACGATCGACATCATTGCTCATCAATGGTGGTGGGAGGTGCGCTACGAGAGCAGCTCCCCGGCGCAGCAGTTCGTCACGGCCAATGAGATTCACATACCCACCGGTGTGCGGGTGTATTTCAAGCTGCACAGCGACGACGTCATCCATTCCTTCTGGGTGCCACAGCTCACCGGCAAGACCGACGTGATTCCGGGTTACGAGAACGTCACCTGGCTGGAGGCCGACCGGCCCGGAACCTATCGCGGACAGTGCGGTGAGTACTGCGGCCTGCAACACGCGCACATGGCCTTTGCCGTAGTGGCGCAGGAACCCGCGCAGTTTGCCGCCTGGAAGGCACAGCAGCTGCAGCCAGCGGCGCCGCCAGACTCGGCGCTGGCCGCTCAGGGCCAGCAGGATTTCCAGGTGCATTGTGGCATCTGCCACCGGGTTCGCGGCACTACGGCCGACGGGATACTGGGTCCTGATCTCACCCATCTGATGAGCCGCGCATCGATCGGCGCCGACACGCTGCCGAATACGCCCGGGGACCTGTCCGGATGGATCGCCGACCCGCAGCACATCAAACCGGGCAATCTGATGCCGGCGGTCGCTCTTTCCGGGAGCCAGCTCACCGATATCCGGAGCTATCTGGAAACCCTGGAGTAGCCACCCGCCATGAGTGCCACCCCATTCGAACGCATTCCGGAGATCCAGTCACCGAACCCGCAGCTCGAGCACAAGCTCGAGCAGATGTGGAAATCCAAGCCCGGCATCCGGCGCTGGCTCACCACGGTGGATCACAAAGAGATCGGGGTCATGTACCTGGTGACCGCCTTCGGTTTCCTGGTGCTCGGCGGGATCGAGGCGCTGTTCATGCGGCTGCAGCTCGCCGGTCCCAATGGGCATCTGCTGACGGCGCAGCAGTACAACGAGATCTTCAGCATGCACGGCAATACCATGATCTTCTGGTATGCCTTTCCGATCCTGTCCGGCTTCGGCAACTATCTCTGGCCGCTGCTGCTCGGCTCGCGCGACATGGCGTTCCCGCGCCTCAACGCCTTTTCCTACTGGCTGTTCCTCGCCTCGGGACTGTTCCTGTACAGCAGTTGGCTGGTGGGGGCGCCCCCGAACGACGGCTGGTTCAACTACACGCCGCTGGCCTCGCGGCAGTTCAATCCGGGACCCAACATCGACTTCTATACGCTCTCGCTGGTGTTCTTCGGGCTGTCGCTGACCGCGGGCGGCGTCAACTTCCTGGTCACGACGCTGCGCACGCGCTGTCCCGGCATGTCGGTCAATCGCTTTCCGGTGCTCATCTGGGGCACGCTCAGCGCGAATGCCGCGGGGCTGTTTGCCGTGCCGGTGGTCAGCGTCGCCTGCATCATGCTCTGGCTCGACCGCAACTTTGGCGCGCATTTCTTCAACGCGAGCAATGGCGGGCAGCCGTTGCTGTGGCAACACCTGTTCTGGATGTTTGCACATCCCTGGGTCTACATGATCGTGCTGCCGGCGATGGGCATCGTCTCGGACCTGCTGCCGACCTTCTGCCGGCGGCCGCTGGTGGGCTACACGGCGGTCGTGCTGTCGACCATTCTCACCATGATGATCGGCTTCGGTGTTTGGCTGCACCACATGTTTGCCACCGGACTGCCCTCGCTCGGCATGGCCTTCTTCGCCGCGACTTCCATCCTGATCACGTTGCCGAGCGGGGTGCAGCTGTTCTGCTGGCTGGCCACCATCTACACGGGCCGGCCAGTTTTCACCACCGCCTTTCATTTCCTCGCCGGCTACATGTTCGTATTCGTCATCGGGGGTGTGTCCGGCTTCATGAGCGGCGCTGCGCCGGTGGATTGGCAGCTCACCGACACCTACTGGGTCGTGGCGCACATTCACTACGTGCTCATCGGCTGGAACCTGTTCGCGGTCATGGCCGGTATGTACTACTGGTTCCCCAAGATGACGGGTCGAATGCTCAACGAGAAGCTCGGCAAGTGGAACTTCTGGACGATGTTCATCGGCTTCAATGTGGCCTTCTTCACCATGCACATCACGGGTCTCGCCGGGATGCCGAGGCGGGTCTATACCTACCCGGCGGGCATCGGCTGGCACATCCCCAACCTGATCAGTACGGTCGGCGCCTTCGTGCTGACGGTCGGCATCCTGCTGTTCTTCATCAACGTCTTCTACAGCAAGCGCTACGGCGTGCGTGCCGGGCGCAATCCCTGGGATGCACACTCACTCGAGTGGGCCACGACCTCACCGCCTCCGCCCTACAACTTTCCGGTCATTCCTTCCGTGGCAAGCCGTCATCCGCTGTGGGAGAAACGGCTGAAGGAAGGCGATGGCGAGAGCGTGCTCGAGAGAGGTGCGGTGCTGGATCACCATCATGAGACCTTCGGCGTCACGGCGATGGATGGCGAGCCCGAAGTCATTCTGAAGATGCCGAGCGAATCGTACATGCCGCTGCTCACCACCTGCGCGCTGTCGGTGCTGTTTGCGGGATTGGTGAGCCGATCGTGGTGGTGCGCCGGTGCCGGGGCGCTGCTCACCGTCATCCTCTCGGTCGTCTGGCTCTGGCCACTCGCCGAGGCTGGCCAACGCGAGGTGCCGGCCGATGTCCTCTGAAGCCTTTCCGGTTCAGCCGCCGCTGCCCATGGGCAGCATTGGACGCATGGCGTCAGGCACTTGGGGCGTGGTGTTTTTGGTCATCTCGGAATCGATGATCTTCGCCTACCTGGCCTTTGGGTATTTCTACTTCTCTAGCCAGCCGCACTACGGGCCCTGGCCGCCGGACGGCCCTCCGAGCTGGTTCTATCCGGGCTGGGAGACGGCGGTCGCCTTCGCCGGTAGCCTGAGCGTGTGGTGGGCCAACCGCGCGGTCGCGCGCGGCGATCGCGCCGGGCTGCTGTCGGGCTTGGCGGTAAGCCTGCTGCTCTCGCTTGGATTCGTCGCCCTGCAGGGCCTGGACTGGTACCACCAGCCGACCGGCTTTGCGACCGACCCCTACAGCTCCTTCTATTACCTCATCACCGGCTTTCACCTCGCGCACGTCGTGGTGGGCGTCATCATGTTTGCCGTGGTGCTGCTGTGGTCGGGGCTCGGTTACTTCGGCCCGGTGCGGCACACGCCGGTGAAGGTGGCGAAGATCTATTGGTATTTCGTCACGATCGTCTGGCTGATCGTGCTCTTCACGCTCGATGTCACCCCCTATTTCGGCTGGAAACCCTACCAGGTGCACTGATGGCGGAGGAATTCGTTGCCTATAGCCTGGCACATCATCCGGCGCCGTACCGCCATCGGATCAGCACCGCGCTTTGGTTGACGAGTGTGTTCGGCGCGCCGATCGCCGCCGGGCTGGACCTGATGACCGATTATTCCCTGGTGGGGCATGCCTGCTATCCCGGCATGGAGCCGCTGGCTTCGCCGATGGCGGGCTTCGGCTGGGTCTGGGCCGGGGTGCTCGCGATCCATCTGGCGGGAATCGTTCTGAGCATCAGCGCGTCGTTGCTCTCATATCGGATGTGGCGCTTGACCGGCCCCGAGGAAGGGCATGCCCATCAGCTCATGGAGAAGGGCGAAGGCCGCACTCGCTTCCTGGGCATCATCGGCATGGCCTTCGGTGCGATGTTCTTTCTGATCTGCTCTACCGAGACTATCGCCATGGGGCTGGTGCGCCTGTGCGTGTACTGATGGCTTTGCACTGGAGCGCCGAGCCCGCGGTGTTGGTGCCGATTGCGGTCAGCACGCTGTGGTACCTCATCGGGTTTGCCCGACTGCGGCAGTTGCCCGCTCTTGCACCGCTGTATGGGCCGCGCCAGCTGCTGTGCTATCTCGGTGGCGAGCTGACGCTGGTGCTGGCGCTGTTGTCCCCGCTGGATGAGCTGGCAGACCAGCTGTTCTCGGCGCACATGTTCGAGCACATGCTGCTGCTGATGGTCGCGGCCCCGCTGCTGGTATGGGGCCGGCCCGCGGTCGCGTTCCTGTGGGCCTTTGGCCCCGTGGGCCGCAAGCGTCTCGGCTGCGCGTGGCGCGCGCTGGGAATCACCGCTGGCGTCAACGGGCTCATGCATCCGATCGTGGTGTGGGGACTGTTCTGCGGTGTCTTCATCGGCTGGCACCTGCCCGGTCCCTACCAGTGGGCGTTGCACGACGAGACCGTCCACACATTCGAGCATGTGACTTTCCTGGCCAGCGCGCTAATGTTTTGGACCATCGTCATCGAGCCGTCCGGCCGGCGTCGGCTCAGTTACGGTGCGACGCTGCTGTTCGTGCTCGCAACGGCGGTGGTGAGCTCGCTGCCGGGCGCAGTGATCACACTGGCGGCAACCCCGCTGTATCCGGACTACGCGAGCAGCACGGCGCGCTGGGGCTGGTCACTGCTGGAGGATCAGCAGCTGGCGGGGCTGCTGATGTGGCTGCCGGGCGGAATCGTGTATCTGATTGCCGCGGGTGGTGCCATTGTGCGCTGGCTGCAATTCGACGAAAGCCGTCACCCCGCACGGCACGCGCGTGCCACACGGCGGGCGACCATGGCCGCAACCATCGCCACCACAGCGCACGGCCGTACATCGCCTGCGAAGCCGATCGCCGGGCGGGCCGCTTCCATGGCGTTGCTGATCTGTGGCTGTGGCCTGTTGCTGTTGAGCTTGTCCGGCTGCGGCTCGAGCCAGGCTGCAGCAAACGCGGCGAATGATCCGGTGGCCGCCTCGGATATCGGCAACCCACAACGCGGAGCGGATCTCATCCGCGCCGCGGGCTGCGGGGCCTGTCACGTGGTGCCCGGTATCAATGATGCGAGCGGGCTCGTCGGACCGCCCTTGACGCAGATGGCGAGACGGATCTACATCGCGGGCCTGCTGCGCAACACCCCTGAGAACATGATTGAGTGGCTGCGCAGTCCGCAGAGTGTTCTGCCCGGTAATGCCATGCCCGACAGCGGGCTGTCCGACGATCAGGCGCGGGATATCACCGCCTATCTGTACACCCTTCGCTAGCGATCAACTGCTGCGCTGAGATCCCAGGCTGTCGCTTTGACGGCCCTGCTCAACGTGCGCGGCGCTGAGCGGGGTCATGACCTCCTCGCGCTCCTCCGGCGGGGGCAGGATGGCCTGGATGCCGAGGGCTTGCAGGTGCAGCTCGCGCTGCCAGCCGTGCGCGCGGTAGTAGTGCTTATGCACTTCATCCTCGACTGCACCCACCGCCGCAGCGAGCACGTCCTTTTCATCCTCGGCGCTGTGGCGCGCACATTGCGCGAGCAGCTGCCAATTGGAGTGGGTGGTGGTCTCGGCGAGTGTGACGCACTCGGCGGCGATGAGTTGTGCGGTCTTCAGCTGGCCCGATTCATGCGCCAGCTCCATTGCGGAGCTCAGCGCCGCACCAAGATGTTTGCTGACCTCACGGCCACAGGTCATATGCTCCGGGTTGATGCCTAGCTTGCGGCACACTTCGGTCAGCAGCAGCTCACGCTCGCGCGTATCGAAAATGCGCCGCTCCCATTCATCCTTCAAATCATCGCGCCGCGCGCATTTGATCGCGATCTGATAGACATCGACGCTGCCGCGTTCGTGCTCGAGCGACTGCAGCAGCAGTTCTCTGACTTGCTCCGCTTCCATCATCCGGTCCTCGGGCGTCGGAAGATATGCGTGAATGTGCACGCTGCCAGCGATGATGGGAACATTCAAAACTGCCTGTTTGTTTGTAAGGAATGCCTGCAATCGGCGCCGAATCCCGACGCGGGAGCGTCGAGCGGCAGCCGAGGCTCTCTCGGGCGGCGGTACGGAGTTTGCAGCGCGGAGCGCGGGACGCGCCGGGTCACCTTCGGGAGTCAGCCTCGTGTCTTCGGATCTCAAGCAGGCGCTGGCGGCGCTGCTGGTGACGGTTGTTGCCCTCGGCGCCATGGACTATTACTTCTGGGACCGGGGTTACGCCGTCCCCGCCGGCAACGAGTCGGTGCCATCAGCCAAAGATATGGCTGGCCTCAAATACCGGCCCGTCGACACACACGCGCTTCATCGAGGTGCTGCCGTCCGGGGTGCGGACCGGGACGGCGCAGCCAGCACAGCCGCCCACGGCGCAGGCCATGAACTCCTCGAGCGACACCTGGCAGGGCAGGTCGAATTCGGCGGCGAGGCGCGCACAGGCGGCTAGCATCGGCGTTGGACCGCAGGCGAACATCTCCACTTCGGCGCGGGCGGCGGCATTCAGCGAGCCAAGCCAGCGGCGCGCGAGCTCGGTGACATAGCCCTCGAAACAACCGGCGAAGCCGGCCAGGCTCGCGAGGCGTGAAGGCACGCCCCATTCATCCAGCAGCGGCATGCAGCCGATGGCCTCATCGGGCATGCCGGGGGTCAGGATGGTGGAGGGGCGGCTGCGAAACGGGAAGGGCAGCTCCGAGCCCATGAGGACCAGCGGCTTCCACGGCGCGCCGGCTTCCACCAGCCGCTCGGCGAGGAACACCATCGGCGGGATACCCACTCCGCCGCCGAGGGCGAGCACGCGCGGGCGCTGCGCGTGAGGCGTGAACCCGCGGCCGATGGGACCCAGCAGGCTCAGCGACTCGCCCGGCTGCACACGGGCCAAGGCACGCGAGCCGGCTCCGACCACTTTGTAGAGCAGCTCGATCCAACCATCACGCACGCTCGCGCGCATGATGGACATGGGCCGGCGCATGGGCAGATCCATCGAGCACTGCACGTGTGCAAAGCTGCCGGGCTCGGCGCGCGACGCGCAGCGCGGGGCCGCGACGCGCAGCACGTGCTGCTCGCCGGCGAAATGCGTGTGCGCGAGCACCGTGGCCTGCTCGACAAAGATAGTGCCGCGATGCGCGCGGGCGATCGGTGCGGCGGCGGGCTGCGCCATGGAGGGCAAGCTCATGCCGCGTGCCGGCCTGCGATGGTCTCGAGCACCGCCATGCGCACGGCCACGCCATTGCTGACCTGAGCGCGGATTACCGACTGCGGTCCGTCGGCGACCTCGGAGGCGATCTCGATGCCACGGTTCATCGGCTGCGGGTGCATGACGATCGCATCCGGCTGCGCGCGGGCGAGCCGCTCTGCGGTCAGACCATAGCGCGCAAAATACTCGGCCCCGTCGGGCATGGACGCCTCGACGAAGCGCTCCTTCTGAATGCGCAGCATCATGACCACGTCGATGCCGCTCAGACCCTCATCGAGGCTGTGCGAGCGCGCACAGCCGGCGAATTCCTCCGATGCCGGCATGAGAGCGGGAGGTGCGATCAGGCGCACTTCGCGCGCCTGCAGCGCGCGGAACACGTGATAGGCCGAGCGCGCGACACGCGAGTGGCGGATGTCCCCGACGATCGCAATGCTCAGTGGCTCGATCGCACCCTTGAACTGCAGCACCGTGAGTGCATCGAGCAGTCCCTGGGTGGGGTGCGAGAGATGCGCCTCTCCTGCGGAGACGACGCTCACTTCGGGGTCCACGTGCGAGGCCACATGCTCGAGCACACCGGGCTCGGCGTCGCGGATGACGAAGACATCGAAGTGCAGTGCCTGCAGTGTATAGATCGTATCGAGCATGCTCTCGCCCTTGACGCGTGAGGAGAGCTGCACTTCCAGGTTGACCACGTCGGCGCCCAGACGGCGCCCGGCGAGCTCGAAGGACACGCGCGTACGCGTCGAGGGCTCGGTGAACAGGTTGGCGATCTGGACGCCGGCGAGCGCCTCGCTACGCAGCGGGCGTTCATCCGGGACGCGCGTGAAGTGACTCGCACGCCGCAGCAGCGCCTCGACCTCGTGGCGATGCAGCCCCTGCAGACTGATCAGGTGGCGCAAAGAGCCGTCCGCGCGTCGCTGCTCGATCATGTCGGTCCGTCCATCCCGCCCTTGGTCTGCGCTGCCAGCCAGCGGCCGAGGATGATAGCGGCAGCCGCGGCATCGATGTCGGCATGTTGCACGCGCCGGCGGCGCGCGCCGCTGGCCCGCAGGTCGCGTAGCGCTGCTGCCGCCTCGATCGAGGAAGCGAATTCATCGGCGCGTAGCACGGCGAGCCCACAGCGGGAGGCGAGATCAGCGGCGAAACGGTCGGCGGCCGCGCTCAGGCTGCTCGCGCTGCCGTCGGCGTGGCAGGGCGCGCCGACGATGAGGATGTCGGGTCGGAAGCGGCGGAGGAGCTGATCGATCGCCGGCCAGTCAGGTCCCGCTGGACCCATGCGTACGGCTGCACAGGGCGCCGCCGCCCTGCTGATGGTGTCGCCGGAAGCGATGCCGATGCGTTTGAGGCCGAAGTCGAAGCCGAGCGCGATGCGGCCGCGCTCTTCAGGCATGGCCCGCCGTGAGGCTCACGCGCGAGCTGTCGATACCCAGCAGCTGCCAGGCGGCCTGCCAGCGATCCTCGAAAGGCAGGTCGAACACGATGTGCTCGTTCATCGGCACGGTCAGCCAGGCATTGTCGAGCATCTCGCGCTCGAGCTGTCCGCCCTCCCAGCCGGCATAGCCCAGCGCCACGAACGCGTCCTGGGGCCCCTCGCCGCGGGCGATCGCCGCCAGCACGTCGCGCGAGGTGGTGACCTGCACATTGTCGGACACCCGATGCGTGGAGTCCCAGTTGCCACCGGGACGGTGCAGCACGAAGCCACGGTCCCGATTCATCGGGCCGCCCTGCAGCACCGGCTGCTCGCCGATGCGGATGTCCGTGGGCTCCAGCTTCATCTGCGACATGACATCGCCGAGCTTCATGCCCAGCGGCTTGTTCAGCACGATGCCCAGCACCGCCTGCTCGCTGTGCTCGCAGATCAGGACGACGGTCTGCGCGAACAGGCCCTCGGTGAGGGAAGGCATCGCAATGAGCAGATGGTTGGCCAGGGAGCTCAGGGTTCCAGGAGCATCAGCACGCAAATCGGTGCCCAAGCTCACGGGACTCGACCGGGAGGTAGAAGTGCCCATGGAGGGAGTATGGGGTCAGGGGGGCACTGCCTCAAGGGCGCCGGGGCGTATCTGACACCCCGATCACAACCGTCTCGCCCCGGAGCGCCACTGTCTCGCTCAGGGCCCAGGGGCGGTGCCGACCGCGGGGGCGCTGTTGACCGCGGGGGCCGCGCCGGCGATGGCCGGTACGGTGGCGGAGGTCAGGTTGCCGGCCTCGAAGTCCCATTGATAGGCGAAGCGCAGGCGCGAGTACTCGGCGGCGAGATCGGCGGGGAAGGGGTTGAAGGGGCTGGCCAGGCGCAAAATGGTGAGGGCGGCCTGATCCAGGGCGCCGTAACCGCTGCTGCGACGCACCTTCACTTCCCGCAGGCGGCCATTGGCAGCGATTTCCACTTCGACGACGGGACTGCCGGAGAGGCCGGAGCGACGCGCGGCGCTGGGAAAATTCAAGGTGCCGACGCGTTCGACCTTGCGCTTCCATTCGGCAAGGTAGGGGGCCAGTACGGAGGCCTGGGTGTCCGGGCTGACCCAGTGCTGGGCGGTTGATTTGCCGCGAAGCAGCAGCTGCACCGCATCGCCGCGGCCGCTGCGCGGCGCACCCGGCAATTCGCCGAGCATCTCCGGCAGCGCCTGCGCGGAGGAGGTCTCGATCTCGCCGAAGTAGCGGATGTCGGGGCTGGCGCCGGTGCTCGTGAGCAGGCGCTGCTCGGCAGTGTGGCCGGCCCCGGTATGGGCGCTCGGATCATCGCCCTGCAGCGGCTCGGCGGCGCTTGCCTGTGCGCCGCGGCTCGCGGGGCTGCCCGGCTGCTGCGAATCGGTGTCGCCGGCGCCGATCTGCGTGCGCTGCGAGAGGTAGGCGGCGGTGCGGTTGCTGCGCGCCTCGGGCACATCGTTGGTCACCAGCATGACGTCGAGCTGCGGGACTTCGCCGCTGCTGCTGCGCGCGCCGCTGGAGAAGCCGACGCCCAGAATGATGATGGCGTGCAGCAACGCCATGAGGAACAGCATGACCATGAGCCGCTCACGCACTGGGGCGCGCCCCTCGCGCAGGCGCGGGTTCGCGTTGCCGCGTGCGATGGAGGAAGCGGCACTCACGGCGGGCAGTGGCTCATGGCGGGCAAAGGCTCATGGCGGGCGAGTGTCATGCTGATGCGACGCGTGCGGTGTGGCGCTGCAGACGCTGCTCGACGGCATCCATGAACAGTGCGCCGATGTCGATGCCGAACTGCTTTTCCAGCTCGCGTAGCCCCGTGGGGCTGGTCACGTTGATCTCGGTGACATAGCCGCCGATGACATCCAGGCCGACGAACAGCATGCCGGCCTCGCGCAGCGCCGGACCGATCTGTCCCGCGAGCCAGTGGTCGCGCTCGGTCAAGGGGCGCCCCACGCCCTTGGCGCCAGCGGCGAGATTGCCGCGGTTGTCCTCGGCATTGGGAATGCGCGCCAGCGCATAGGGCACCGGTTCGCCGTTGACCATCAGCACGCGCGAATCGCCGCCGGTGACGATGTCGGGAAGATATTTCTGCACGATGGCAAAGCGACGACCCTCATCGGTCAGGGTCTCGAACACGACCCGGGCGTTCTTGTCGGCACGGTCGAGCACGAAGATGGAATGGCCGCCCATGCCGTGCAGGGGTTTGACCACCACCTTGCCGTGTTCGGCGGCGAAGGCGGCCATCTCGGCCATGTCGCGCGTCACCAGCGTCGGGGCGCAGCACTGCGGGAACCACGCGGTGAACACTTTCTCATTCATATCACGCAGACCGCGCGGTCGGTTGACCACGAGGGCACCGGCGGCCTCGGCGCGCTCGAGGATATAGGTCGTATAGATGTATTCGGTGTCGAACGGCGGATCCTTGCGCATGAGGATGACGTCGAAGTCGCCCAGGGCTTGCGTGGCCGGCTCACCGAGCGTGAACCACTGCTGCGGGTCGGCGCGCACGCTCAGATCACGCACTCGGCCCTCCGCCACGCCGTCGCGCAGACGCAGGTCCTTCTGTTCCAGGTAGTGCAGCGACCAGCCGCGCGACTGCGCCGCCAGCAGCAGGGCGAGCGTCGTGTCCTTGGCGTATTTGATCAGCCCGATCGGGTCCATGACCACGGCCAGTCGGACGGGGGCCGATCGCACGGATGTAGCCATTCTCTCTCGCTCCTCCAACTTCGGGCTGCGCAGCGGCCCGAGCGCAGCCTCGCAGGACGCGCCGGTGGGATTATGTTCCACATCGCCGCCAGGGGTCGCGAAGAGGCGTCGTGGCCTTCAAAAACCGTGACGGGGGCGGCATAGCGGGGGGTGTGCCGATATGTTAAAACGCGCGGCACGCGGCGCGAACTCGCTGCCGGCCGCGATTGTGCCGACGGGACTTGCTCGAGGCAAACCGTTTCGAGGCAGACCGATTCGAGAAGGCGGGACTTGGCACCGCGCCAAGGAGAGCCTCGTCTGTATAGGGTATCGCCGCCGGGAGCGAGTCAAGCTTAGGGACACAGGGCGGCCGCCGGACCGGGCCGGAGGGTGTGGAGCATGGAATCGACGATGGACGAGCGTGGCGCAGCAGCCGATGGTGGGGGTGCCGGCGGCACCACCCATATGGCGGCCACGGCGCCCCGGCCGCCGGCGTCATCGCTTCGCGGCCTGAAGGTGCTGGTCATCGACGACAGCAAGACGATTCGCCGCACGGCCGAGACGCTGCTCACCAAGGAGGGCTGCGAGGTCTTCACGGCAGTGGATGGCTTCGATGCGCTCGCCAAGATCGCGGATCATCAGCCGGACATCGTATTTGTCGATATCATGATGCCGCGTCTGGACGGTTATCAGACCTGCGCGCTCATCAAACACAACAAAGTATTCCGCTCGATTCCGGTCATCATGCTGTCCTCCAAGGACGGGCTGTTCGATCGTGCGCGCGGACGCATCGTGGGCTCGGAGCACTATCTGACCAAGCCCTTCACGAAGGACGAGCTGCTCAGTGCGATCGAGTCGCACATCGGGCGATGAAGATGACGCGGAAGTGACGCGGAGATGACGCCATGGCGCTGATCCTCATCGTGGACGATTCGCCGACCGAGGTGCACGTGATGCAGAAGGCCCTCGAGCGTCACGGCTACCGCACGGCCACCGCAACCGACGGCGCCGAGGGTGTGCGGCTCGCGCGCCAGATGCATCCGGACCTGATTTTCATGGACATCGTCATGCCCGGCGTGAATGGCTATCAGGCCACCCGTGCGCTGGTGAACGATCCGGACACGAGCTCGATTCCGATCGTCATGGTGACTTCGAAGGGACAGGCGGCCGACCGGGTCTGGGGACTGCGCCAGGGTGCGATCGATTACCTGGTCAAGCCGGTGTCGCCGGACCAGTTGGTCGAGAAGGCTCAGGCGACGCTCGCAGCCTGACATGCAGGAGAGCACCTCGACGCTCAGAGCGCTGCGGGATCGGCCCTTCGAGCTGCTGGCCGAGCTCGAGCGTCGTGGCCGGGCGGTCACCGCCAGCGCGGGCACCGAGGCGGCAGCCGCCGGGGAATGGGTCGGCGTGGCATTGAAGATGGCAGGAGAGCTCTACTTGGTGGCACGCGAAGAGGCACGCGAGGTGCTCGGCGTGCCTTCACCCCTTACACGGGTGCCCGGCGCGAAAAGCTGGATCCTCGGGCTGGCCAACGTGCGCGGGGCGCTGCTGCCGATCATCGATCTGCGTGCCTACCTGGGGGGTGGCGAGACCCCGGCCGCGCGCACTGCGCGCATCATCGTTGTCAACCATCGCGACATTCCCGCCGGACTCGTGGTCGACGAGGTGCTCGGATTCCGTCGCTTCGCCGATGCGGAGTTTTCCGCGGACGTGCCCCCGACCATCGTAAACTCTGCGCGCTACATCGCCGGCTCCTTCAAGCGCACCAATGAGCAGTGGCCGGTGCTCGGGCTGCGCTCGCTGGTGGAGGATGTCTCATTCCTGGAGGCGAGCGCGTGAGGCGCGGACCGCAGACACTGGCGCTCGCGGCGCTCGCGCTAGCGGGGCTGGCCGCGCTGGTTGCCATCGGGCTTTCGGTGGCGCACGTGGCGGCTTTCTGGGCGGCGTTGCCCGCGCTGCTGGCGCTCGCGCCGCTGTGGATGCTGCTCGCCTACCTGCGGCACGCGGAGCAGGTGGCCGAGAATGCGCGCAAGGCGGCCGAGACGCAGCGCCTGGATACCGATCGCAATCAGCAGGCGATCATGCGGCTGCTCGATGAGATGTCGAGTCTCGCCGAGGGTGATCTCACGGTGCAGGCGACGGTCACGGAGGACATCACCGGGGCGATCGCGGACTCGGTCAATTACGCGGTCGAGGCTCTGCGCAAGCTGGTGGCGACGATCGCCCAGTCGGCCATTCAGCTGGACGCCGCGGCGCGGCAGACGCAGGCGCTGGCCTCGCACCTGACGCGCGCGACCAGTGCGCAGTCCAAGCAGATCGGCTCGGCGAGCGAGTCGATCGGCGCGATGGCTGCTTCCATCGAAGAGGTGTCGGGCAATGCCGAGCGCGCTGCCGATGTCGCGCGCCACTCGGTGGACGTCGCCCATAAGGGTGGCGACGCCGTTCGCCGCACCATCGATGGCATGAACGCGATCCGCGAGACGATTCAGGAGACCAGCAAGCGCATCAAGCGGTTGGGCGAGAGCTCGCAGGAGATCGGCAACATCGTCGAGCTGATCAGCGACATCGCCGAGCAGACCAACATCCTGGCGCTCAACGCCTCGATCCAGGCGTCCATGGCCGGGGAGGCCGGTCGCGGGTTTGCGGTCGTGGCCGACGAGGTGCAGCGGCTCGCCGAGCGCGCAGCCAATGCCACCAAGCAGATCGAGGTGCTGGTGCGGACCATTCAAACCGACACCAACGAGGCGGTGGTGTCGATGGAGCGCAGTACCACCGATGTGGTGGGTGGGGCGCTGCTGGCCGAGAACGCCGGCGCGGCGCTGCTGGAGATCGATCAGGTGTCCAACCAGATCGCGAGCCTGGTGCAGAACATCTCCGCCAGTGCGCGCGGACAGGCATCCGCGGCGCAGGCACTCGCGCGCAACATGCAGGTACTGCGCGAGATCAGCACGCAATCGGCCGACTCCACCAGCGCCACCTCGCAATCGATCATCAAGCTGGCGGATCTGGCCGCGGCGCTGCGCAAGTCCATCGCCGGCTTTCGCTTGCCCGGCGGAACCGACACCTCCGGCATGCACCGCACGCTCTCGCAGAGCGCCTCGCGCGAGCTGTCCGGGGCAGCCGGCGCCACGCAGTCCTCGCCGGCAGGCGCTTCCTCCGCGACGCTGGTGCTGGGCGGGGCAGCGGCCGCCGCTGCTGCGCATGCGGGCACGCGCGTTGGCACGCAACCGCCGGGCAACGGACCGCCCGGTGCCTCGGGGCCGGGCGGCGGCTATTCCAACCCCAAAGTCAAGGTGCTCGGCGGCTCCTGACGTGGAGCACCGGGGAACCCTGCAGATACTTTCAAGCGCCACGCCATGACCGATCTGGCCACGCAAACGCTGCACACGGTGGCGCGCGAGATCAGCGCCGCGCTTGCCGACGGGCGCACTGCCCTCGAGACGCACGTCGAGCAGCCGCAGAACATGACGCTGCTGGAGCGCTGCCGCGACGAGCTGCATCAGGTGCAGGGCGTGTTGCGCATGATGGAGATCTATGGAGCGGCGCTGCTGGCCGAGGAGATGGAGCAGGTCGCGCAGTACCTCGTTGCCCTGGGCAGCGAGCGCAAGAATCAGGCTGAGGCGCTCGATGCACTGATGCGCGCCATGGTGCAGCTGCCCGGCTACCTGGAGCGCGTGCTCGCCGGCGGTCGCGACTTGGCGCTGGTGCTGCTGCCGCTGCTCAATGACCTGCGGGCGGTGCGCGGCAGTGCGCTGCTGTCCGAAGGCACGCTGCTGCTGCTGAATCTCAAATCCGACCGGCAGGCACAGCCGGCCCCGCTGCCGGCGGCTCCCGGCGAGGCGCCGCTGAGTGTCGCGCAGTGGGCACGGCGACTGCGCTCGCGCTATCAGACCGGGCTCATTGGTTGGATCCGCGGCGAGCGCGCGGAGCAGCACCTCGAGACGTTGTCGTCGGTGGCCGGCAAGCTCGAGCAGGCGGCCAGCGCGCAGCCGGTGTTCCAGCTCTGGTGGGTCGTCGGCGCACTGCTCGAGGCGCTGCGCGAGAACGGCGTGGAGAGCAGCATCTCGGTCAAGCGCCTGCTGGGACTGGCTGACCGGGAATTGAAGCGACTCTACGAGCAGGGTGAGACGCGTTACGCGCAGCACCCGCCGGTGGAGCTGCTGAACAACGTGCTCTATTACATCGCGCGCTCGAGCAGTTCCGGTCCGCGCGTGGCCGCCGTGCGCGCCTCGTTCCGCCTCAACGAGCTGCTGCCGGTGGACGAATCGGTGGAGCAGGAGCGCGAGAACCTATCGGCGCCCTCGATCAAGCTGATGCACACGGTGGCCGCGGCGATCCGCGAGGACCTCTCCAAGGTCAAGGACGTGCTGGACATCTACGTGCGCCGGGGCGGGGAGGCCGCCGAGGAGCTTGCGCCCCAGGTCGCCCTGCTGCGCAAGATCGGCGATACGCTCGGGGTACTCGGGCTGGGCGAACTGCGCGCCGGCGTGCAGGAGGCGACGCAGAGACTGGAGGCCATGGTCGCCGGCCGCGAGCCGAGCGGCGAGGCCGAGCTGGTGCAGGTCGCCGCGGGACTCATCCAGGTCGAGGATCGGCTGGATGATCAACTCGTCGGGCTGATTCTGCCGCGCAAGAAGGCCCCCGAGGAGACCGAGGAGCAGGACCACGATTTCCAGCAGGTGCAGGGGGCGGTACTGCGCGAATGCGTCGTGAATCTGGCACGCGTCAAGGAGTACGTGGCGCAGAACGTCAGCGGGACGCTGGATACGGCGGGCTTCGATAACTGGCCGGAGCTCATGCGTGGCATCAAGGCCGGGCTGCTGATGCTCGGCAAGACACGCGCCGTGGAGATCATCGAGGGCATCACGCAGCACCTGAAGCGCGTGATGCAGCCGGGTGGCACGGCGCTGCCGCCCGAGAGCCTGGATCGACTCGCCGATGCGATCGTCAGTCTCGAGTATTACATCGAGACGCTGCAGAGCGGCCGCAGCGATCCCTGGTACATGCTCGATAATGCGCGCGCATGCCTGGATGCGCTGGCACGCGCGCCCGAGCGTGTGGTGCCGACGGTCGTGCCGCTGTCGGCGCGCACGCACACACGCACGGTGCTGCTGACGCCGGGCGCCGAGGATACGGCCGGGCCGCTCTCGCGGCACGCGCTGCAGGATATGGGCGTCGCGGCGAGCCCGCCCTCGGGAGCAGCCGAGCCGGCGGATGCCGCGGGGCAGACCGCACGCATCGCCCGCCCGGCCGAGGTGATCGAGCCGCCGGTGCTCGCCGCCGCCGCGGCCAGCTCGACGCACGAGGCGACGCTGCCGGATCCCGAGCTCACGCGCCTGTTCATCGAAGAGGCGAGCGAGGAGGTGGCCAAGATTCAGCAGCGCTTCCCCGTGTGGGATCTGAATCCGCTCGAGAGCGAGGCGCTGCTCTCGGTGCGCCGCTCCTTCCACACGCTCAAGGGCAGTGGCCGCATGGTCAATGCGCGCCATATCAGCGAATTTGCCTGGGCGGTGGAGAATCTGCTCAACCGGCTCATCGACGGCACGCTGCAACGCTCGCCGCCGATTCTGGAGGTGCTGCGCACCGCGGTGGGCCTGATGCCGCAGCTGGTGGCCGAGCTTGCCGCCGGCGCGCCGGGCGGCACCGACGTCTCACAGCTCGTGGCGCGCGCGCATGCCTATGCCAGCGGACGCGAGCAGCCCACTGCCACCTCGACGGCAGCGCCCGCAACCGGCTCGGTCGGTGCCGCCACGGCAGGCCCCGCGGCGGCAACATCCGCATCTGCGCCGCCGGCCGCGCCAGTGGCGCGACCGCTGCCCGAGGCCGCGGATGCGCAGATTTCCTCCGAGGCGCCGACGGGCAGCCACGCGCTCGAAGGCGATCAGGCCCTGCGCGACATCTATGCGCGCGAGACTGCCGGGCATGTGGCCACGGTGCGCGCCTGGATCGAGCGTGAGAGCCTCATGCCGGCGCCGCACGTGCTGCCCGAGCCCGTGTTCCGCGCCTGTCACACGCTGGTCGGCAGCTCGACGATGGCCGAGGCACGTCACGGAGTGCGGCTGGCCGAGGCGCTCAATCGCTGGCTGCGCAAGTCCTTCGACAGTGGAGTGGGACTGGACGATTCGGATCTGCAGCTGTTGGGCGACTGCATGACCGCCATGCAGAGCGTGGCGGCGCACCTGGATGAAGCCACGGGCTTTTTCGTGGTGCACGACACGCTGCGAGCGCGCATCGCGCGCGCCGACCAGGCCCTGGAGCGGCGCATTTCCGAGAATGCCGAGCTCACGGCGCGCAGCAGCGTGAGCCTCATGGCCCCGCCACTGCAGGTATCCCTCGAGGAACCAGCCCAGCCGGGCGCCCGAGAGCGCGCCGAGCTCGATCCGGAGATCGCGGCGATCTTCGGCGAGGAGGCGGTGGAGCTGCTGGAAAGCGCCGAATCGGCTCTCGCCGCCTGGAACGCCGCGCCGCAGGACACCGAGCATGTCGGCGCGCTGCGCCGCGCGCTGCATACGCTGAAGGGCGGTGCGCGTATGGCGGGACTGTCCGCCATGGGCGAGCTCGCACACGAGCTGGAAAGCCTGGTGTCGCGCATCGAGAGCGGTATCAGCAGCGCCGATGAGCAGGCGCGCGAGGTGGCGCAGGAGGCCATCGATGAGCTGGCACGCATGCGCGAAGCCATCGCCGGCGGCCGTCCCACACCGGAGGCTCCCGAGCTGATCGCGCGGCTGCGCGCCATGAGTGGCGCCGGCCCACGTCCCGCGGCGCAACCGGTGCCGGTCCAAGCGACGCCCAAACCTGCGCTGATCCCAAGCGCGGCGGCGCCTATCAAAGCCCCCTCGGCGCCGCGGGTCGTTACCGCCGCCGCGCCATCTGCACCCGCACCTGCACGCGTATCCGCATCCGCAGCGGCATCTGCTCCCGCGGCGTCGCCCGCAGGTGCGCCTGCACCATCGGCGCCAGCGACTCCGGCAGTCACCCCGCCGGTGCCGGAGCGGGCTGCGGCTGGCGCGACGCCGACAATTCCGCCCCTGCCACCGGGCCGCGAGCCGATGGTTGCCGCCGACCGTGTCGAGATGGCACGCGTCAGCGCCGAGCTGCTGGATACGCTGCTGAACAGCGCCGGGGAAGTCAGCATCGCCAGAGCGCGGCTCGAGCAGCAGCTCGGCTCGATCGAGTTCAACCTTGGCGAGCTGTCGCGCACGGTGACGCGCCTGAAGGAGCAGCTGCGCAAGCTCGAGATCGAGACCGAGGCGCAGATCCTGCACCGGCACGATTCCGAGCCCGGTCATCGCGCGCAGTTCGATCCACTGGAGCTCGATCGCTACTCATCGATTCAGCAGTTCTCGCGCGCCCTGGCCGAATCGGCCAGCGACGTCGCGAGCATCCAGGGGCTGCTCGAGAATCTCATCGGCGAGGCGCAGAACCTGCTGCAGCAGCAGTCGCGCACCGTGACTGAGCTGCAGAACGGGCTGATGCGCACCCGCATGGTGTCCTTCCAGCGCCACGTGCAGCGGCTCGGGCGCATCGTGCGTCAGGCGGCCGCCGATACGGACAAGCGCGCCGAGCTCATCGTCGAGGGTGCCGCCGGTGAATTCGATCGGCAGGTGCTCGAGCGTATGCTGCCGCCCTTCGAGCACATGCTGCGCAATGCCGTGGTCCATGGCATCGAGACACCGGAGCGGCGGCGCGCCGCCGGCAAGGACGAGACCGGGCGCATCACGCTGTCACTCAAGCGCGAAGGCGCGGAATTTATCGTCGAGCTCGCCGATGACGGCGCCGGTATGGATCTGGCGGCCATTCGCGCCAAGGGGCTCTCGCTCGGACTGATCCGCGCGGAGCAGGCGCTCTCGGACGAGGATGTGATGCAGCTGGTGCTCGAGCCCGGCTTTTCCACGGCCAGCACACTGACGCAACAGGCCGGCCGCGGCGTGGGCATGGACGTCGTGGCCGTGGAGATTAAAAAGCTCGGCGGGGCGCTGCACATGGAGAGCACGCCGGGTGCGGGCACGCGCTTCACGATCCGACTGCCCTTCACGCTCGCGATCAGCCACGCACTGGTGGTGCGCACCGGCGATGAGTACTACGCACTGCCGCTGCCCACGGTGGAGGGCGTCGTGCGCCTGACGCGCGACGAGGTGGCCGCACACCTGCGCGCCGACAGCGCGAGCTTCAGCTACGGCACGCACAAGTACCGACTGCAGCCGCTGGCGAACTACGTGGGCATGGAGTCCTCGCCGCTGCCTGAGCAGGACGTGACGATCCCGGTGGTGCTGGTGCGCGCCGGCGAGCACTCCACGGGCCTGGTGGCCGACGAGCTGATCGGCAGCCGCGAGATCGTCGTGAAGCCCGTGGGGCCGCAGATCTCCGGCATTCGCGGCATCTCGGGCGCGACCATCCTCGGGGATGGGCGCATCGTGATCATCCTGGACATCGGTGCCCTGGTACGCGCCGAGTGGCGCGGCCGTGCCGCGCCCACCGTGCCGCGCGACAAGGTCGACCGGCGCACCTTCGCGCTGGTGGTGGATGATTCGATCACGGTCAGGCGCGTCACGCAGCGACTGCTCGAGCGCAACGGCATGCGCGTCATGACTGCGCGCGACGGCATGGATGCCGTGGCGATGCTGGCCGAGCACATCCCGGATATCATCCTGCTGGACATCGAGATGCCACGCATGGACGGCTACGAGGTGGCGGCGCATGTGCGAGCCGATCCACGCCTCGCGGATATACCGATCATCATGATTACATCGCGCGTGGGCGAGAAGCATCGCGCTCGCGCGATCGAACTCGGCGTAGATGACTACCTGGGCAAACCCTACCAGGAGAGCCAGCTGATCGATGCGATTGCGCCGCTGGTGGCGCGCCGCGCCCAGACGCAGCGCGCCTCGTCCGGCTGATCGATCATGGCCGAGCGCGTCGCCGAGGTGTACAGCCTGCTGATCCCGCTCGCCGATGCGCGCGTGCTGGTGCCGCGCGCCTGCGTGGGAGAGGTCATCGGCTATCAGGCCCCCACGCCCGTCGAAGGCACGCCGCCCTGGTATCTGGGCATCGTCAATTGGAACGCCCGTTCCCTGCCGCTGGTCTCCTTCGAGGGGGTCTGCGGCATGGCAACGCCCGCGCCGAGCAGCCGCTCGCGCATCGTGGTGTTTCATGCGCTACTCGGGCGGCTGGAAGCCGGTTACGTCGCGATCGTATCGCAGGGCTTTCCGCAGCTGGTGCGCGTCGGTAGCGATGTCGTTCGCCCGGATAACTCGCGCAGCTTTCCCGAGCGCACGCCGGTGATCTGCCAGGTGCGTTTGCTCAATGAGACCCCCTGGGTGCCGGATCTGGAGCGACTGGAGATCATGGTCGCCGAGGAGACGAGCGTGACCAGCGAGCGGGAGCTGTTGTAGCGCGTAGCGCTGCGCTCGAGCCCCGGCGTGCGGCCTGGTGACTCACACTCAGTGCGAACGGCCGCGCTTGCCGGCTTGGCAGCCCGTCCGCTCGCGCGCCTGCGCCGCGCGGAAATCGGCGGTGTCGAGGTAGAGACTGTCCGCGACGCGCTCGTAGGAGAGCAGCGTGCGCCGCCCGTTGGCCAACGGCGCCGACATCGCCAGACAGTACTCGGCACCGGGAACGGCCGATGCGTGCGCTCCGATGAGCGCCTCCGCGAGCACCCGGCCGTGCAGCGCGCCCTGCGGTTGCCAGGGTAGGCCGAGCAGCGCGAGCAACGTCGGGGCAATATCGGCATTGCCGGCCGGCGCCTCATCGCGCCATTGCGTGCGAAAATCCGGGCCGGCCGCGGCCATGAAATTGAAGGTATTGTCGCGGCCGAAGCTGCCGTGATTGCCCTGTCCCTGCTGCAGGGCAGTGTCGGAGATCTGCACACCATCGAGTAGCGGATCACGGATGCCGGTGGCGGCGGCGGGCAGCGCGAAATGACGGAAGGCGACGACGATGGCCGGGGCGGGCAGGCGCGCACTGCCCGTGAGGCCGATGCTGCTGAAGGGCAGCGCCCCCTCGATCGGGCCGAGCACATCGTTCGTGAACAGCGCCCCGACGTAATCCAGGCCGCTCAGGATCTGCACCAGGCGCCGCGCCAGCAAGGCATCGGGACGCGGCAGATAAATGAGATCCGAGCCGCCGTTGGCGGCCACCAGCAGCTGCGCATCGGTGCGCTCGAGCGCCGCGCCGCTGCCGCCGATGAGCCCGTTGCCCTGGCGTGGATGCTGACCGGCGCCCACGCGGCGCCAGGCCGGATTGCCGTGCGCATCCTTGACCGCATCGCCCGGGTCATAGAGCGGCGCATCGAGCGCGGCCGCGAGATCCAGTGCCAGAAAGCCGGGCGGCAGGAAGCCCGCCGGCACGTCGGCGTAGTGCGCGAGCGCCGCGGGACTGCGCGTCGGCGTGCCGCCGGCATCGATGGACTGTTTACTGATCGTCGCAAAGCCATGATCGGAGGTGACGAACACATCCGTATCGGCCGCCATGCGTGGATCGGCCGCCAGAGCGTCGAGCAGCTGACGCAAGTCCTCATCGGCGTCGCGCACCGCCTCATGGGAGGTGGGTCCGTTGATGCCGGGTACCAGCCGATTGAGGCTGTCGCCCTGGTTGTGCTGCGTGCCATCCGGATCGCGCGACCAGTACAGCAGCACGAAGGGACGGCCGCGCTGGCGCAGCAGCGGCAGCACGGCGCGGGTTGCCGCCTCGATGAAGTAGATCTGCTGTGCGTAGTTGGCATTCACCGTGCCGCGCACGCGCGCATTGCCGGCCGGTTGCAGCCGCGGCGGCGCCCGCGGCGGCAGTTGCGCGCCAGCCAGTGCCGCGCGCACTTCAGGGGACAACGGGATGCCCGCCTCGCTGCCGGTGGCATCGTCAATGAAGATGGTCTGCGGCACAGGGAAATCCCCGCCCCGCGGGGCGAGCTGCGAGACGTCCTGAATCGCCACCGGGCCGAGCTTGCCGATCGCAGCGGTGCTGTAGCCCGCCGCGCGCGCCGCCGCGAGCAGGCTCGTGGCGCCAAGGAAATTGCCGGCGTAGTGATCGTCGAGGTCGCCGAGTACCAGATCGCTTTCCAGAAAGGGCGTGGCGCTGGCAGTGCGCTGCGCGTAGTTGCCGGCGTTGAACAGGCGATAGCCTGCATACAGCGAGTTGGAGAAATCGCCGGTCTGCCCCGGATATTCTCCGGTTGCGATCGTTGCGGCGTTCGGCGTCGTGAAGGTCGGAAATACCGCATGGCTGTCGGCAAAGCGCACGCCGCGTGCCGCCAGTGCGCTGAGGGTGGGCGCATCCACGGGATTGACCGAATCGGCCCGCAGGCCGTCGGCCACGAAGATGAGCAGGTTGCGAGCCTGCGCCGGCAGTGGCCAGGTGCTTGCAGCCAGCGCGGCGAGCCCCGTCAGCAACAAGCCTGCCGCGCCCTGCCGCACGCGCACGCCCGGCGCCTCAGCCGCTGCGCGTGGCGCGCGCCATCTGCGCCTGGATTTTCTGCAGCAGCTTATCGAAGGGCTGGTTGAACTTGTCGATGCCTTCCTCCTCGAGCTTGCGGCAGACGGCATCGATGTCCACGCCGAGGGCAGGCAGACTCTCGAAAATATCTCGCGCCTGCGTCAGCCCCTCGCCCAGGCGCGCCTGCGGCTTGCCGTGATCACGATAAGCCTCGAGTGTCTCGAGCGGCATGGTGTCGATGGTGCGCGGCCCGAGCAGTGCCTCGACGTACTTCACATCGCTGTACTTGGGATTCTTGGTGCTGGTGCTTGCCCACAGCAGCCGCTGCACGCGCGCGCCGCGCGCGGCGAGGCGCTGAAAGCGCTCGGAGGCAAAGGTCTGCTGATAGATGTTGTAGGCAAGCTTGCCGCAGGCGATGGCGACCTCGCCGAAGGCCTCCTGTGCCTCGGCATCCTTGCCGGCACGCAGGCGCGCCTCGAGTATCGGATCGACCATGGCGTCGATGCGGCTGATGAAAAAGCTCGCGACGGAACTGACCTTGTCGATCGAGCCGCCGGCGGCGAGGCGCTGCTCCAGACCTGCGAGGTACGCGTCCATCACCTCCTGATAGCGCGGCAGGGAGAACAGCAGCGTGACGTTGACGTTGATGCCGTCGCTGATCAGCGTGCGGATGGCGCCGAGTCCCTCCTTGGTCGCCGGCACCTTGATGTAGGCGTTCGGCCGCTGCAGCGCCGCCCACAGGCGCCTGCCTTCCGCGATGCTACCGGCCTGATCGCGCGCCAGGTGCGGGCTGACCTCCAGGCTGACGTAGCCATCCTCGCCGCGCGTCGCATCGTAAACGCGTCGCAACTCGTCGGCGGCATGCTGCACATCGCTTTGCGACACCGCCTCGTAGATCTCATTGGCGCTGCTTCCCGCCCGCGCCAGCTCGTCCACCTGCTGATCATAGGAGTGGCCGGCGCCGATGGCCTTCTCGAAGATGGCGGGATTGGAGGTCATGCCGGTCAGGGCATCCTCGTCGATCAGGCGGCGCAGCCGCCCATCGCTGAACAGATCGCGATGGATGTAGTCGAGCCAGACGGACTGGCCGAGAGCGGCCAGTTGTTGCAGCGGATTGGCCATGAGCTCGTCCTCGGTAAGATGCGCGCTACCTTAAACCAATTGGCCGGCGAAAATCCCCCGCGACTGTTTGAATCGCAGCGAGCGCGGCAAGCGGCGCCGTCTCGGTGCGCAGCGTACGCGGCCCCAGCGTGCAGGCAGTGAAGCCAGCCCGACGGGCGAGCTCGATCTCCTCATCGGCCAGTCCCCCTTCGGGTCCGACCAGCAGCGCGATGGACGGCGCAGTGCCGCCGGGCACCAGCGCCGCCGCGAGCCGCTCAGGCAGCGAGCTGTCCGCGTCCGGCGCGAGCAGCAGACGCAGCGTCGCGTCGACCTCGGCGCAGGCGGCGGGCAGCTCGCGCAGCGGGTGGACGAGCGGCAGCCGGTTACGGCCGCACTGTTCGCAGGCACCGATCGCTACCGCTTGCCAGTGGGCCAGACGGCGCGCGGCCGCGGCCGCCTCGAGCTGCACCACGCTGTAGCGACTGGCCACCGGTGCGATCGCCGCCGCGCCCAACTCAGTGGCCTTCTGCACGATCCAATCCATGCGCTCGCCGCGCGCCAGGCCCTGCAGCAGCGTGACCGGCAGCGGCGCCTCGCGCTCGATCTGCCGGTGGGCGCCGAGTTGCGCGCGCGGCGGCTCACCTTCCGTGAGGGTGGCCGCGTACTCCCCGCCGTGACCATCAAATAAGATGAGCTCGGCGCCGGCGCGCAGGCGCAGCACGCGGCGGATGTGTACGGCCGCGGCTTGCGGCAGACGCACGACGCTCTGCGCGCGGAGCGGCTCGGACACGAAGCAGCGGGTCAAACGCACAAACGAACTGTCCGGGATGGCGGCGGGGTTGGCGAGGCGCTCAGGCGCAGGCGCGCTCGATGCCCTCACTGGCGACCTGCACCATGAGATCGATCTCGGCGGGCGTGATGACATAGGGGGGCATGAAGTACACCACATTCCCCAGCGGGCGCAGCAACACTCCGCGCGACAGGGCATGGCGATGCAGCGTCCAGCCGCGCCGCTCCTGCCAGGGCCAGGGCTCGCGCGTGGCGCGATCGCGCACCAGTTCCACCGCTGCGATCATGCCCGTCTGGCGAACCTCGGCGACGTGCGGGTGGGAGGCCAGCGGCGCCAGGCGGGCGGCCAGGTGCGCGGCCAGGGCGCGGTTGTCCTGCAGCACCGGCGTGGTGGCGAAGATCTGCAGCGTCGCATTCGCAGCGGCGCAGGCCAGCGGATTACCCGTGTAGCTGTGCGAGTGCAGAAACGCGCGCTGCGCCGCGTAGTCGCCGTAAAAGGCCTGGTAGACCTGCTCGCCGCAGAGCACCGCCGACAGCGGCAGATAGCCGCCGGTCAGCCCCTTGGAGACACACATGAGGTCCGGACGGATGCCTGCCTGCTCGCAGGCGAACAGTGTGCCGGTACGCCCGAAGCCGACGGCGATCTCATCGGCGATCAGGTGCACCTCGAAATGGTCGCACGCCTCGCGCAGCAGGGACAGGTAGACCGGGTCGTACATGCGCATACCGCCCGCGCACTGCACGAGCGGCTCGACGATGACCGCGGCGATCTCGGCGGCATGCTGCTCGAGCAGCGTGCGCATCGCGACGAAGCGCGCGCGGCTGTGTTCCTGCCAGCTCTGCCCGGGCTCGCGCTCGTAGCAGTCGGGCGAGGGCGCCGTGAGCACGGGCATGAGCAGCGCCTGATAGGTCTGTTTGTAGAGCTCCACGTTGCCGACGGCCAGCGCGCCGAGTGTCTCGCCGTGATAGCTGTTGGACAGCGTCACGAAGCGGCGCTTGCCGCCACGTCCGTGGTTCTGCCAATAGTGGAAGCTCATCTTCAGCGCCACTTCCACGGCCGCCGAACCGTTGTCGGCCAGAAAGCAGCGCGACAGACCGGCGGGAGCGATGCGCGTGAGCTGCTCGGCGAGCTCGATGGCCGGCTCGTGTGTCATGCCCGCGAGCAGTACGTGCTCGAGCTGCTGCAGCTGCGCGCCGACAGCCGCACTGATGCGCGGATGACAGTGTCCGAAGAGATTGACCCACCAGGAGCTGATGGCATCGAGGTAGCGATGCCCATCGAAGTCTTCCAGCCAGCAGCCCTCGGCGCGTCGTACCGCAATCGGCGGCAGCTGCTCGTGGTCCTTCATCTGGGTGCAGGGATGCCAGAGGTGCGCCAGGTCGCGTGCCGCAAGTTGCGCGTTGGTCGATGTCGGCATGGGGGGCATTTTGGCATCATGGCTGCCGCCATGCCGAAGATGCCGCCGATGCAGCCCAGCTCCGAGGCCCTCGTCGCGCCCGCCGCTGCCGCCCCGCGCCTGCGCATCGATGCCGGCAGCGGCATGCTCATGGCGGTGCCGCAGGTGATCTCTCCCCACTGCGACACCAGGCCGGGCGGCGTGCTGCCCGAGCTCATCGTGATCCATGGCATCAGCGTACCGGCGGGGCAGTTCGGTGGTCCGTGGATCGACCGGCTGTTCGCTGGTGATCTGCCGAGCGCCGCGTCGCCGCAGTTGGCGGCGCTGGCCGGGCTGCGTGTCTCGGCCCACGTCGTCATACGCCGCGACGGCACGCCGACGCAATATGTGCCTTTTGGGCTGCGCGCCTGGCACGCCGGTGTTTCCAGCTACGCGGGGCGCAGCGCCTGCAACGACTTCTCGGTCGGCATCGAGCTCGAGGGCACGGACGCGCTGCCGTACGAGCCGCTCCAGTACGCGACCTTGGCAGACCTGATCCGCGAGTTGTGCCGCGTTTATCCGAGTCTCTCTGCGCAACGTCTGGTGGGACACAGCGATATCGCCCCGGGCCGCAAGAGCGATCCCGGGCCGGCTTTCGACTGGCCGCGCTTGCGTTCGCTGCTGCAGGCCATCGGCGCGCCCTGACGGGTGATCTGCCGCGGCAAGGGCGGACGGGGCCAATTCTTGACGCAACCGGGACCTTCCCAGTAAGGTTCCGCGATTCCATGTGGCCGCTTCCGGCCGGCTCGTCGCCGGCGACCGGCAGCGGTTCCAGCACTGCCGGGGAGACTGTTGTGTTCAAAGCGTCCGCCAACGTCGTCCTGCCGACGTCAATCATCGGTTCCCTGCCGCGTCCCAATTGGTACACGGTGCAGCTTGGCAACAGAAGCTTCCTGGAAGCCATGGTGAACCTGCGCTACCGCGAGCAGTACGAGGATGCGGTGTCCGTACACCTGCGCTCCCAGGAGACCGCGGGCCTCGACATCGTGACCGATGGCGACGCGCACTACGACGATGAGGTCGGTGGCCTGTCCTGGCAGAGCTACCCGACGACGCACATGGCGGGCTTTTCGGCGCACGCCGAGCCGTCGAAATACAACGTCGGTGCGGTGGCCTGGCCGCGCGGCCACATCCTGCACGACTATCTGGAGGCACGGGTTCTGCCGCGCATCGTCGGTCCGGTCGGTCCCGGCAACCTGCAATATGCGGCCATGTGGAAGACCGCGCAGCGCCTGACCACGCGCCCGGTGAAGTTCGGCACGATCCTGCCGGAACTGCTGGCCGCCACCGTGCAGGACAGCTATTACAAGGATCCGGTCGAGCGCACGATGGCGCTATCGCAGGCGATCAACCAGGAGCTCAACTCCCTGGCCGATGCCGGCTGCCCGGTCATCCAGCTCGAAGAGCCGCAGATTCACATGGTGCCGGCGCGCGGCAAGCAGTTCGGCAAGCTCGGCACCGCGGAGCTGCTCGATCTGTTCAACAAAACGGTCAAGGGGCTGCGCGCCAAGACCGAGGTGTGGTGCCACACCTGCTGGGGCAACCCCTCGCAGCAGCGCATGTTCGTCGAGTCGCAGAGCTACCAGCCGACGCTCGATGTGCTGGCCCAGGTCGACGCCGATGCCATCACCTTCGAGACCTGCTCATCCGGGCCGGGGGACCTCGAGGCGATCGGCAAGGCCATCACCAACAAGAAGATCGTGATCGGCGTCATCGACCATCACACCCTGCAGATCGAGCGCCCCGAGGAGATCGCGGCACTGATCCGCCGCGCACTCAAGCACATTGCACCCGAGCGCCTGATCATCTCCTCGGATTGCGGCATGGGCCGTGAGGGCATGAGCCGACGTCACGCGGTCTACAAGATGGTCGCAATGGTGCTGGGCACGAACATCGTGCGCAAGGAGCTGGGGCTGCCCGAGGCACAGTGCCTGGCCGCCGATTCGCGCTATTCGCTGACCGTTACCGCGGGCTGAGCAGTCCCGGCGGTCCCCGAACGGGCCCAGTGCGTCAGGCGTGCGAGCTGGAGTCGTGCGAGGTATTCGCTATGGCCCGGCGCGCCGATTCCGCCACAGGATTTCCCCGCCCCCCTCGCGCGCGAGCGTGCGTGCCAGCACGAAGAGCAGATCCGACAGACGGTTGAGATAACGCAGCGAGAGCGGGTTGACGGGCTCGGCAGCCGCCAGCGCCCAGCCACGCCGCTCGGCCCGCCGGCACAGTGTGCGCGCGAGATGACACACCGCGGCGGCAGTCGAGCCACCCGGGAGCACGAACTCCTTCAGGGGCGGCAGAGAGGCATTGAGCGCTTGGACCTGCTGCTCGAGCGCATCGATGCGCGACTGGTCCAGGCGTAGCAGGCCCGGAACCGACAGCTCCGCGCCCAGATCGAACAGATCGTGCTGCACCTCGAGCAACCAGTCCTGCGCTGAGGCCGTCGCGCCGACCGGGCTGCTCGCCGCAGCGGCGAGCGTAGAAATCAGCAAGCCGAGCAGACTGTTGAGCTCGTCGACCTCGCCCATAGCCTCGATGCGTGCGCAATCCTTACGCACGCGCGTGCCGTCTCCGAGCGCAGTGGTGCCGTCGTCGCCGGTGCGAGTCACGATACGGGAGAGTCGATTACCCATTCCGGCATGCTCCCCGCGTCAAAACTGGTAGCGCAGACCGCCGGTCACGTAGACCCCGACGGCGCGGAAGCCGAGGATCTGAACGATAGGATGATCCAGGGCATTCTGCACGCGCGCATAAGCCGTCAGGCGCGCGCCCAGGTGGTAGCGGCCATACAGATCCAGGCGCGCGTAGCCGGGTGCCCAGACATCGCCGGCCCAGCGCAGGCGGTGATCGGTCAGGAACAGGTTGGCGCCGACGTCGAAGGCGGCTGCGTCGTAGACCAGGCCGAGGTTGCCCATATTGCGCGCGTTCTCGACCATGAAGCTCCAGGCGTCCGCGCCGTCGTTGACGTAGGCATCGGTGCGCGTGTAGTTCGCGGTCAACGTCAAATGTGCGGCCAGCTTCGCCGCCGCGGAGAGCTCCACTCCCTGTGAGCGCTCGGCCTCGAGGTTGGCGTACTCGCCAAAACCGCCGGGCACGCGCGAATTGGCAATCAGGTAGTCGTAGCTGATGACGTTGTCGACGTAGGAGTGCCAGAGAGTGAGCGTCTCGGAGAGGCGCTCATTGAACTGGCTGGCGCGCAGCCCGGCCTCCACGGTGGTGGCGTTTTCGGGTGTGAGCGCATGATTGCCGTAGGTCGGGTTATAGAGCTGATCGAGCGTTGGCTGCGAAAAGCTCGTGCCGGTGTTCGCGAAGACGCTGAGCGCGAACGGCGCGGCGCGGTACAGGTCGTAGACGGCACCGAGACTCCAGGTTGCCTTGTCAGCCCACGCGGAGTAGCTGTCCAGGCGAAGCCCGCCCTCCAGGTGCAGCCGGTGTGCGGCCAGCGCGAGGGCCGCATCGCCGTACAGAGAGCGGATGTCCTGGCTCTCGTCATTGCCACCCGCGTAGCTGTTCTCGTCATAGCTCTGACCGAGCCAAGTGGCCCCGAGCACGGTGGACAGCCGGTCGCTGCGATAACGCAGATTGTAATCGGCCTGGTCGCTGTGCGAGATCGTGCGATAGCTCGAAGCGTACTGATAGACCGGTATGCTCTGACCCGCGGCGTAGGTCTGGTAGCTGCCCGGATCGGCCCAGCCATCGTAGGGAGCCGCGTAATAACCGATCAGGCCGCCATTGGCGGTATCGCCGTTGACGATGGAGAAATCCTGACCCGACCCGCCGACGGTGAGCTTCTGCGACCAATGTGCGCCGAGCTGCTGCTCGAACCACAGACTGACCACGCCCGCTCGAGTAATATCGATGTCGCTCGGGTCCGGTATCTGCACGCCGAAATAATGCCCAAGCGTGGCCCCGGGAATGGACTCGATCGCTTCGGGACTCAGGGACTCGATCAGATCGGCAGTCTGAAATTCATTGTCCGTAGCGTAAATGCTGCCGCCGGCCGCGATGCTGCCGCGAGTGTAGGCGGTACTCGCCACCAGCGTGCCATTGCGATAGAACTCCCAACGATTGACTCCGCCACTGTCGGTCCACGAGCCATTGACCGAATAGCTCCAGGTGCCCTCACCGAGCGGCAGATGATCCGCCGTGCCGGCGCGTAGTTTCTTCCAGTCGAGCGAGCCGGCCTCCACCGAGACGCTGCTGCTCACGGTTTGGCCCGTCAGCGTCGTGAAGGCAATAACGCCCGAGGTCGAGTCGGCTCCGTAGAGCGTCGCGCGCGGCCCGCGCAGCACCTCGATGCGATCGAACATGGTGGGATCGAGCTGGCCAAGCAGATAGCCGATGTCGCCGGTGCCGCCTTCGTTGATCGTGATGCCGTCGAGCACGTACAACGTGGTGCCGGCGAAGCCGCGCAGACGCGTATTGAGTGCCTGACCGGGGCCGCCGCCGACCTGGAACTGGATGCCGGGCTGCTGGCGAAGCGTGTCACTGACGCTGGTCTGTCCCTGCTGCAGGATGGTATCGCTCGTCACGATGCTCGAGGCCTGCGGCAGCTCGCTCTGTGGCACATCGAGCTTGGAGGCCGTGACGATGACCGGCGCCAGCGTGGCGCCGCCGTCGGCGCCGACTGCCGTCGATGCCGAGGCAGACTGCGGCGGCGCGGGTCCCTGAGCCTGGGCCCAGGGTGCGGTCATGACCGCAGGGATGAGGACAATAAAAGTGCGCGCGAGGCATTGCGCCGCGCATGCGACCCGATGGCACATGAGACCAGCCTTTCCATGCACGCCCGCATGGGTTTGCAATAGCCCTCAGGCCGGTCTCCGGGCTTGCGCACGGGTCATGAGGTAAGGCCTACGCCTCGCTCATGACCGCACCGCATCGCCTTCCCACGCTCTGCGCGCAGTGGCCGTGATGCGGTCTCGTATCGCTTACCGTTGCGGGGGCAGCGCCGGCATTGCGCGGATGCGCTCACCGGCTTCCCGAGCACCTGAAGGAACGCGCGGACTCTAGGGGTGCGCCCCGTGTGTTGTCAACGCGTCGCTGTCTTGACGGCGCCGTGCCGATGCCGCATAGCTGCGCCATGGCATCCAAGGAATTGCAGGCGGCGCTGACCGCCGCGCGCACCGCCGGCGAGATCATCCAGTCGTTGTATCGCGCGAATCTGGCGGTCACGCTCAAGGCGGACAAATCGCCCGTCACCGAGGCGGACCTGCGTGCGGAGCAGGCCATCCGCGAGGTGCTGTCCGCGGCCTTTCCGAGCTACGGCTTTTACGGCGAGGAGAGCGGGCGGCATGCGATGGATGCCGAGAGTGTCTGGCTCGTCGATCCGCTCGATGGCACCAAGTCATTCGTGCGCGAAAGCCCGTTCTTTTCGACGCAGATCGCCTTGCTGCGCGCAGGAGAGCTGGTGCTGGGGGTCTCCTGTGCGAGCGCTTATGGCGAGATTGCCTGGGCCGAGCGCGGCGCGGGTGCATTTCTGGATGGCGAGCTGATCCGTGTGAGCGGCATCGGCGAGATCGACAAGGCCATTCTCTCCACCGGCAATCTCAAGACGCTGGCGGCGTCGGCTGCCGATTGGGCGCGTTTCGGGGCGCTGGTGGGCCGCGTCAACCGGTTGCGCGGCTACGGCGACTTCGTGCACTACCACCTGCTGGCGCGCGGCTCGCTCGACACCGTGGTCGAATCCGACGTCAACATCCTGGACATCGCCGCGCTCACGGTCATCGTGCGCGAGGCCGGAGGCATCTTCACGGATCTGTACGGCGCGCCTGTGACGTTGTCGACCACCAGCGTGCTGGCGAGCAACGCGGCACTGCACGCTCCCATGCTGCGTGCGCTGCGCGGCTGAAGCGGGAATGCTCAGGGTTGCAGGCGCGTTGCGCTCCAGGGGCCGCCCTCGAAGCCGCCGTCCTTCGGCCTGAGCCCGCGCTGCCAGCGCGCCCGGTCGTGCAGACGTCCCGCCCCTTCCACCCATAGCTCCAGCGTCTCGATCCACAGGTGATAGCCGCCCCAATGCGGCGGACGCGCGATCACGGCGCCCGGGTCCGACGCGACGGCATCCAGCTGCAGCGGCGAGGGGGCGCCGAAGCGGCGCGCTGCGGCCTCAATGGCCCGCTCCATCGCGACACGCGATTCGATCGGCTCGCTCTGCCGGCTCGCCCAGGCAGACAGGCGGCTCTGCCAGGCGCGCGAGGCGAAGTAGGCCTCGCTTTCCGCGACACTTGCGCGCGTGATACGACCCTCGAGGCGCACCTGTCGGCGCAGCGCATCCCAATGCATGACCGCAGCCGCGCGCGGATTGGCCTCGAGCTCGCGGCCCTTGCGGGACTCGTAGTTGCTGAAGAAGGTCACGTAGCCGGGCTCGATGTTCAGGTCCTTGCACAGCACGACCCGCGCCGAGGGCACGCCGTCGCCATCGGCCGTGGCGAGCACCATGGCGTTCGGATTGGGCTGCAGGCGCGCGCGCGTCGCTTCCGCCAGCCAGCCGGCCAGCAGCTGCAGCGGTTGCGGGGGCAGCGTTTCGGGCAGCAACTCCGAGTGCAACGTCATGCAGGCATGGTAGCAGCACGCGCATGCAACATCGGCGGGCTTGCCTGTGGCAATCTTGGCCCCGTGGCCGCAAACCGGGGTTAGGCATGCCGACGCTTGATGAGCTGCGCCGACGGCTCGACAAATTGGATCGCGAACTGCTGCAGCTGGTGGCGGAGCGGCAGGCCACGAGTCGCGAGATCGCGCGCGTGAAGCGCTCCACGGGCCGGCCGACACGCGATTACGGCCGCGAGCGTGAGGTGATCCTCGGCGCCCGCGAGGAGGCCACGCAGCTGGAGGTGTCTCCGGAGATTGCCGAATCCATCATGCGGCTGTTGATCCGCTCCTCGCTGACCACGCAGGAGCGCGCCAGCGTCGTGGCACATGGCTCGGGCAGCGGGCGCAGTGCGCTGGTGATTGGTGGCGCCGGCAAGATGGGCGGCTGGTTCGCGCAGTTTCTCGGCTCGCAGGGCTTTGAGGTGCAGATTGCCGATCCGCGCGCCGCGTCGGTCGGGATCGCGGGCCTGGCGGACTGGCGCGACAGCCCTCTCGGGCACGACTTCATCGTCGTGGCCGCGCCTCTCGGGGAGACGGACCGCATCCTGCAGCAGCTCGCCGAGCGTCGCCCGAACGGCGTGGTGTTCGATCTGGGCTCGCTGAAGTCGCCGCTGCGCCACGGTCTGCATGCGCTGCAGATGGCAGGGGTGGCGGTCACGTCGCTGCATCCGATGTTCGGGCCCGATACGGAGCTGCTCTCGGGCCGTCATGTGATCTTCATCGACCTCGGGCACGCCGGCGCCCTGGCGCAGGCGCGCGCGCTGTTTGCGCCGACCATGGCCGAGCAGGTCATCATGCAGATCGACGAGCATGATCGGCTGATTGCCTACGTGCTCGGCCTCTCCCATGCCCTGAACATCGCCTTCTTCACGGCCCTCGCCGACAGTGGCGCGGCCGCGCCGCGGCTGCTGCAGCTGTCGAGCACGACCTTCGATGCGCAATTTGACATTGCCAGCAAGGTGGCCGAGGAGAGCCCGGAGCTGTATTACGAGATTCAGCGGCTCAATGACTACGGCAACGAGTCGCTCGAGGCGCTGTCGCGCGCCGTGCGCAGCCTGCAGCAGACCGTACAGAGCGCGGATGCCGAGCGCTTCAAGGCGCTGATGCGCGCCGGTCGCGAATATGTCCAGGGCCGGCGCGATACCGCGGCCAGGCGGGCTTGAGAGGCTGATGCTCCCGGGCTGACGCTCGATACTGCCGCTCGAGACTGGCGAACCGCTCGCTTGAGCCCTCAGCGTTGCGGTAGTAAAACACCCTGATGCAGGACGTCATCGACCGGGACGGCTTTCGCATCAATATCGGCATCGTGCTTTCGGCCGATGACGGGCGGCTGTTCCTGGGCCGCCGGGCCCGGGGACGGGGCTGGCAATTTCCGCAGGGTGGCGTGGGGCGCGGGGAGACGCTCGAGGAATCGCTGTTCCGCGAGCTGCAGGAGGAGATTGGGCTGGCTGCCGGGGACGTGCGTGTGGTGGCTCGGACCCGCCACTGGCTGCGCTATCGACTGCCGTCGCGCTACCTGCGTCGTGACGTCCGGCCTTTGTGCATCGGCCAGAAGCAGCACTGGTTTCTGCTGCGGCTGCGCGAGGCGGCGGCGAGCTTTCGCTTCGATGCGACGGCCGAGCCGGAATTCGACCATTGGCGCTGGGTGGACTACTGGCAGCCGATCCGGGAAGTGGTGTACTTCAAGCGCGCCGTCTACACCCGGGTACTGCACGAGTTCGGCCCGACGGTATTCCCACGCGGTCTCCCGCCCTGTCCGCCCTGGGGGAGTGTGCGGCGCACGCAGATCCCGCCGGCCCCGGTTGCGGGCCCGGGCAAGCCCGGCTGAAGGCGCAGCGAGCGGCCCTCTTGGACGAGATTCCCACCCGCCTCGTGATTCGCACTCACACGCCGGCCCGACGCCGCGTCGCCCTGGCGTTGGCGCTGCTGCTGGCCCTCGTGTCCCTGTATGCAGCCTTCGAGTTCGGCCGCTATCGCGGTGGCTTCGACGCGGTGCGCGCCGCCACCCAGCGGGCTGATATGCAGGCGCGCATGGATCGGCTGCTCGCACAGCAGCATCACCTGCAGGTGCAGCTCGCCGCCGCGCAGGAGGCCCAGATATCCGACGTGCGTGAACGCTCGGAGGTCGCACGCACGATCGGGGAGCTGCAGGCGCAGGTCGAGCGGCAGCAGAAGGATCTGGAGTTCTACCGGGGCCTGGTCGCGCCGCAGCAGCACACGCAAGCCGATGTGGGCGTGCGCGTGCAGGAGTTTCACATCGTGGCGATGCCCGCGCGGCAAAAGTACCTGCTGCGCTTTACGTTGAACCGCACTTCCCAGCCCGATCGGCCGATGACCGGCACGCTGGCCATCAGCGTGGCCGGCTCCCAGGCCGGGACGGCCGGTACCCTGGCGCTGGATACGCTCACCGGCGGGCCGGCGCAAGTGCCCTTCAACTTCCGCTATTACACCAATATCGAGCAGCCGATCACGCTGCCGGTGGCATTCAAACCCGATTCTGTGACGATCGAGGTTCGTCCGACCCGCAAGGGCGTGGCACCCTACCGCCAGACCTTCCTCTGGGAGGTCGACCCCACCTGACAGATGCCGGCCCCGCAGGCCGTGCGGGAGGAGCCATGTTCGGACGGCGCGATCGCAGCGGCCGCATCGATACTTTGATCGGCAGAAACGCCGCGATCCAGGGGGATATCGAGTTCGCCGGGGGCTTGCACGTGGACGGGCGCGTCGCTGGCAGCGTGCGCGCCGCGACGGACGGCTCGCTCTCGGTGAGCGAATTCGGCGTCATCGACGGCTCGGTCGCAGCGTCCCAGGTGGTGGTGAACGGCCGTGTCTGCGGCGATATCTACGCCACCGAGCGGGTGGTGCTGGGCAGCAAGGCCAGGGTGCGAGGAAACGTGCACTACGGCGTGTTCGAAATTGCACTCGGCGCCGAAATCAATGGCAAGCTGGTGCCCCTGGGACATGGGCAGGCCGGTGGCAGTGTCGCGGAGGCCGCGGCCGATGAGGGCTCACTGCCCATGGCCGAAGGGCTTTGACGCGCAAGGATTCCCCCAGCCCCCTTTTGACGCCCCTGCGGCGCCCCCATACACTGCATCCATGAGCCAGACCGTGTCGCAGACCCCCGAGACCCATCAGCCTGCCGGTGCAGCCGCTGCCAATGCGGCCGAAGTGCCCCTGCTGTTCACGGATGCTGCTGCGCGCAAGGTGAGTGACCTCATCGCCGGCGAGGGCAATCCCAAGCTGATGCTGCGCGTGTTCGTGCAGGGTGGGGGTTGCTCGGGATTACAGTACGGCTTCGAGTTCGATGAGGAGATCCAGGACGGGGATACCTGCATCGAGAACCAGGGCGTGAAGCTGCTGATCGATCCGATGAGTTTCCAGTACCTCGGGGGCGCGGAGATCGATTACCGCGAGGGCCTCGACGGGGCACAGTTCGTGATCCGCAATCCCAATGCGCAGACATCCTGCGGCTGCGGTTCCTCGTTCAACGTCTGACCTAGCTCGGCCGCTTCTGCTGCCGCATCAGCCGCTGGCATGAGTCCGCCCAGCGCCGCCATGAACGAAGTCATCGCGGCGGTCGATCTGGGCTCCAACAGCTTCCACATGGTGGTCGCGCGCTACTCGCACGGCCAGCTGGTGGTCATCGACAGGCTGCGCGAGATGGTGCGGCTTGCAGCCGGCATCGGCGAGGATGGGCGGCTGGACAAGGACGCCGCAACCCGCGCGCTGGCCTGCCTGCAACGCTTCGGCCAGCGCTTGCGTGATATGCACGCCGGCAGCGTGCGCGTCGTGGGCACCAACGCGCTGCGTATTGCGAGGCGCAAGCAGGCCTTCCTCGAGCGCGCGCGCGAGGCGCTCGGCTTCCCCATCGAAATCGTCTCGGGCATCGAGGAAGCGCGCCTGATCTATTCCGGGGTTGCCCATCTTCTGCCGGCCGAGCCCGGTCATCGGCTGGTCATCGACATCGGCGGCGGCAGCACTGAGCTCATCATCGGCGAGCGTCACGAGCCCTTGCAGCTGGAGAGCCTGCAGATGGGCTGTGTGTCGATGAGCCAGCGCTACTTTCCCGACGGACGCCTGTCGGCCAAGCGCATCGATCGGGCGCGGCTGGCAGCCCGGCTGGAACTCGAGCCGATCCAGGCGGTGTTTTTGCGCCAGGGTTGGGAACGCACCGTTGGCAGCTCCGGAACCGTGCGCTCCATCGCCGAGGGCGTGCGCGAGCTCGACCCTTCCGCTGGTGCAGCGATCACACCTGCGGGACTCGCACGGCTGCTCGAGCGGCTCGCCGAGGCTGAGAATGTGCGTTTCCTGGATCTGAAGGCCGTCACCGAGGAGCGGCGCCCAGTGTTCCCCGGCGGAGTGGTGATCCTCAGCGAGATCGTCGCGGCGCTGGGCATCCAGCAGATGCGCTTCGTGGAAGGGGCGCTGCGCGATGGGCTGCTCTACGACATGGTCGGCCGTATGACGCGCGCCGACGCGCGCGATCGCACCGTGACTTCGATGCAGCGTCGCTATCACGTCGACGTCGAGCAGGCCGAGCGCGTGGAGACCAGCGCGATGCAATTTCTCTCACAGGTACGCAGTGCCTGGGCGCTGTCCGATCCGCTGGCGGAGCAATCACTGCGCTGGGCAGCGCGCCTGCACGAGATCGGGCTGGACGTTGCGCACAATGGCTATCACCGCCATGGCGCCTACCTGCTCGACAATGCGGACATGCCCGGCTTTGGCCACGAGGAACAGCACCTCATCGCGCGCCTGGTGGGCAATCATCGCCGCAAGCTGATGCTCGAGCATCTGGAGGATCTGATCCCGCCCTGGGATCGCCTGGCGCTCTACCTGATCGTGCTGCTGCGCCTGTCGGTGCTGCTGCATCGGGGCCGCAGCCAGGAGGCCCTGCAGCCGATCGAGCTGACGGCGCGTTCGCGCACGCTGGAAATACGCTTTCCATACCACTGGCTGCGCGAGCACCCGCTGACCGCCGCCGATCTGCAGCAGGAGATCGACTATCTGCGGCCGCAGGGGCTGCGCTTGCGGGTATTCGAGCGCCCGCGCGGCTGAGGCGGACCTTAGATCTCCGGCGCCGGCAGCCCCGCGTAGCGCTCCAGCAGGCGCTGCTGCGCGTCGCAGGCGCTGACCTGGTCGGAAGCGCTCAAGCGCCGGTAACTGCCGTCGGACTGCAACTCCCAGGCATTGATGTTGTCGGCGAGATAGATCTCGAGGTCCTTGAGGATGCGCTCGCGCGGCTGCTGCTTCAGGACCGGGAAGGCGATCTCCACACGGCGGAAGAAATTGCGCTCCATCCAGTCCGCGCTGGCGAGGAACAGCTCGCGCTCGCCGGCATTCTCGAAGCAGTAGACGCGCGAATGCTCGAGGAAACGGCCGACGATCGAGCGCACGCGGATATTCTCCGAGACCCCCGGCACGCCGGGCCGCAGTGCGCAGACCCCGCGCACGATGAGCTCGATGCGCACGCCGGACTGTGAGGCGCGATACAGGCTCTCGATGGTCTGCGGGTCGACCAGGGCGTTGAGCTTCGCCACGATGCGCGCGGGCCGCCCGGCTCGCGCGTGCTCGGCCTCGCGCTCGATCAGGCGCTGGATGGCCTCGTGCAGATGGAACGGCGACTGCAGCAGCCGCTGCAGCTTGGGCATGCGCGTCAGGCTGGTGAGCTGCAGGAAAATCTCGTGCACATCGCTGCCGATGTCCTCATCGCAGGTGAACAGGCCATAGTCCGTATAGGTGCGCGCCGTGCGCGGGTGGTAATTGCCGGTGCCCAGATGGCAGTAACGGCGGATACCGTCGGGCTCGCGACGCACGATGAGCGTCATTTTGGCGTGCGTTTTATAGCCGACCACGCCGTACATGACGTGCGCGCCGGCCTCCTGCAGCGAATTCGACAGCTCGATGTTGGCTTCCTCGTCGAAGCGCGCGCGCAGCTCGATGATGACGGTGACATCCTTGCCGGCGAGCGACGCGGCGATCAATGCCTCCACGATGGGCGAGTGATCGCCCGTGCGATACAGCGTCTGCTTGATCGCCAGCACGCTCGGATCGGCGGCCGCCTGGCGCAGCAGATCCATGACGGGAGCAAAACTGCGATAGGGATGGTGCAGCAGCAGATCACGCTGGCGGATGACCGCGAACAGATCGGTCGCTCCGACCAGGCGCTTGGGAAGACCCGGCATGAAGGGCGAGTACTTGAGGTCGGGTCGCTGTGCCAGGTCGTAGATCGCCGAGAAGCGATTGAGATTGACCGGGCCGGGCACGTGATAGACGTCCTGTGCACCAAGCGCAAATTCGTGCAGCAGGAAATCCACCACCTCAGTGGGACAGTTGGCGGCGGTCTCCAGTCGCACGGCCGCGCCGTAGCGACGGTGCGCGAGCTCGCCTTCGAGCGCACGGCGCAGATCGTCGACCTCCTCGTCGTCGACGAACAGATCGCTATTACGCGTCACCCGAAACTGGTAGACACCCAGCATCTGCACGCCGTCGAACAGATGATCGACGAACGCCTCGACGATCGTCGAGAGCGCGACGAAACGCGTGCCACGGCCGTCGGGCAGCGCCACGATGCGCGGCAACGAACGGGGCGCCTGCACGATGGCGAGCTCGCTGTCGCGGCCGTATGCATCCTTGCCCGAGAGCTGGACGATGAAGTTGAGGCTCTTGTTCTGAATGCGAGGGAAGGGTCGGGCGGGATCCAGGCCGAGAGGACTGAGGACCGGCTCGACCTCCGTCGCAAAGTGATGCTCCACCCAGGCGCGCGTGGGTTGGTCCCAGTCCTCCTCGTCGAGCACGCAAATGCCTGTCCTGGCCAGTCCCGGCAGCAGCACGTCGTTGAGGCAGGCGTACTGATCGTGCATCAGCTCTGTGGTGTGCTGGTAGATTGCGCCGAGCTGCTCGGCGATGGACATGCCATCGGCGCCGACCTGGCTGCTGCCCAGCTCGAGCAGCTGCTTGAGTCCGGCGACGCGGATCTCGAAGAACTCATCCAGATTGCTCGAACAGATGCACAGGAAGCGCAGCCGCTCCAGCAGCGGCACGCGCGGATCGAGACTCTGCGCGAGCACGCGCCGGTTGAACTCGAGCGCGGAGAGCTCGGGGTTGATGAAATTCTGCGGCGCGCGAAATGTGGGCTGATCCATGAGGGGTGCGCGTGCGTCCTTCAGGCGAGCCGGCCGCGATACAACGCACCGAGCGGCACGGGATGATGCGCGCCAGTGACGCTCGGCAGGTTCCCGGCGGTTCCTTCCAGGCAGCGATGCGCGAGCCAGGCGAAACCCGCGGCCTCCACGTGCTCGGGGGCAATGCCGCAGGCCGCGGTGCTCTGCCAGAGCGTGACGGGCAGTGCTCTCGCCAGCCGCTGCATCAGGTCGACATTGAAAGCGCCGCCGCCGCAGACGTAGGCCTGCGAGGGGGCGGCCCCGCCGGCGGCCTGCGTCAGGGCATCGACGATGCTGCGGGCGGTGAGCTCGGCCAGCGTCGCCTGCACGTCGGCGGCATCGAGGTGCCCGGATCCGCCCGCCAGGGTGCGCTCGAGCCAGGCGTCGCTGAAGGTCTCGCGGCCGGTGCTCTTGGGCGCCGGGCGCGCAAAGTAGGGATCGGCCAGCAGGCGCGCCAGCAGCGCCGGCTGCACCCGCCCGCTGGCGGCCCAGCGGCCATCGGCATCGTAGGCATGACCCAGATGGCGGCGCGCCCAGGCGTCGAGCAGGCAATTGCCCGGCCCGGTATCGAAGCCGAGCACGCCGCCGTCGGCCCCGAGCAGCGTGACATTGGCCATGCCGCCGATGTTCACCACGGCGCGCCGCTGCCCGCGCGCCGCGAAGACCGCTGCGTGGAAGGCCGGCATCAGCGGCGCACCCTCGCCTCCGGCTGCGACGTCGCGGCGGCGAAAGTCAGCGACCACGTCGATGCCCAGGCGCTCGGCAATGATGTTGGGATCGCCGATCTGCAGCGTGAACGGACACTGGCCCGAGGGCCGGTGCAGGATGGTTTGACCGTGGCTGCCAATGGCGCGCACCGCGGCGGCGCTGACACCCGCGGACTCAAGCAGCGCGGCGGCAGCCGACGCCAGTTGTACGCCCACCGCGGTGTCCAGCTCTCCGAGCTCGTAGAGCCCGGTGCTCTCGGCGCGTTCGGCGGCGTGACGCAGGCGTGTCTGCAGCGAGGCGGGCCAGTCGCGCGCCGCGGCTGCGCGCACGCGCATTCCATCGGCGTCGATGTCGAGCAGAGCGGCATCGATACCGTCCATGCTCGTTCCGGACATCAATCCCATATAAAGACCCACGCAGCGACCCTACATGGGTGCCGCGCCGCGGGTCAACGGCGCAGGCCTTAGCTTCGACACACGGCCTACCCAGGCAGCCGAAGGCCGTACCGTGACCGCGGGATGCCAGATGCCTCTCCTGATAGAGTGCCGTCCTGTCGTGGCTGAACTTGGGACCGGATCGACATGAATGCAGAGGGAGGCTCCCCGCCGGAGCAGATGGTGGAGCTGGGGCGCGGCGCGCAGGATCTGCTGGTGCCCGCCGAGCTCGAGCGAAAACTCGCGCGCGGCAAGCCGCTGCGCGTCAAGGCGGGATTTGACCCGACTGCACCGGATCTGCACCTGGGGCACACGGTGCTCATCAACAAGATGCGTCAGTTCCAGCAGTTCGGTCACGAAGTCATCTTTCTGATTGGCGACTTCACCGGCCTGATCGGCGATCCGAGCGGACGCAATGTCACGCGCCCGCGCCTGACGCCCGAGGAGGTGCAGGCCAATGCGCGCACTTATGAGAAGCAGATCTTTCGCATTCTGGACCCGGCACGCACGCGCGTGGATTTCAATTCGCGCTGGTTCGGGCCGATGTCCGCCGCCGGGCTGATTGAGATCGCGGCGCGCCACACGGTGGCGCGCATGCTCGAGCGCGATGAATTCAGCAAGCGATTCAAGGCCGGCCAGCCCATCGCCATGCACGAGTTCCTCTATCCGCTCGTGCAGGGATACGACTCGGTGGCGCTGCAGGCGGATGTGGAGCTCGGTGGCACCGATCAGAAGTTCAACCTGCTCGTGGGACGGGCGCTGCAGGAGCACTATGGTCAAGAGCCGCAGGTGGTGCTGACGATGCCACTGCTCGAGGGGCTCGATGGCGTCAATAAAATGTCCAAGTCACTGGGCAACTACATTGCCATCAATGACGCGCCCGATGACATGTTCGGCAAGCTCATGTCGATCTCCGATGAGCTGATGTGGCGCTACTTCGAGCTGCTGAGCTTTCGCAACACCGGCGACATTCAGACTCTGCGGCGCGATGTGGCTGCCGGGCGCAATCCGCGCGATGTGAAGTTCGAGCTGGCGCTGGAAATCGTGGCGCGCTTTCACGATAAGGCGGCGGCCGATCAGGCCCTGGCTAATTTTCGCGCGCGCTTCTCGCAGGGGACGCTGCCAAAGGACCTGCCGGTGATCGTGCTGGCCGGCGAGCGGGTCGGTATCGTGGCCGCGTTGGTGGGCAGCGGGCTGGCGGCCAGCGGCGGGGAGGCAAGGCGCAAGATTGCCGAGGGAGCCGTGAAGGTGAACGGCGAGAAAGCCGTGGACGCATCGCTGCAGCTGCAGGCGGAGCAGGCTTATCTATTGCAGCTCGGATCGCGACGCGCGGCGCGCGTGCAAATCGCACGGGGACAGCTGCGGCCGGATGAGGGCGCCTAAGGGGGCAGGTCATGCAAGGAAAAATTGCCTTTGAGGAGCATATTGCCATCCAGGAGACCCTGGAGCAGACGCGCGCCTTCGCGGGCGACTCGGCCGGCTTGAGCCAGTTCAACCGGCAGATTCTCGATATTGGAGATGAGCGGCTCGAGACGATGGACAAGACCGGTATCCAGTTCGCGATCCTGTCGTTGAACGCGCCGGGCATCCAGGCCGTGCTCGATACACGCCAGGCCATAGAGCTCGCAAAGAAAGCCAACGATCACATGGCGCAAGCCGTTGCACGACATCCCGACCGATTTGCGGCATTCGCGGCGTTACCGATGCAGGATCCGGAGGCGGCCGCGCAGGAGCTGCGCCGCTGCGTGGAGCAATTGGGCTTCAAAGGAGCCATGGTCAATGGGTTCACGCAGAAGGATCGCCCCGACTCCGCAATTTATTACGACTTGCCTGAGTATCGCGACTTCTGGGCGCAAGTTGCCGCCCTCGACGTACCCTTCTATTTACACCCGCGCATGCAGATACCCGCGCAGGCAAAAAACTATGAGGGCCATCCCTGGCTCATGAGTGCCCCCTGGGGGTTCGCCGTGGAGACGTCGATCCACTGCTTGAGGCTGTGCGGCTCCGGGCTGTTCGATGACTACCCGACGCTGAAGATTTGCATCGGCCACCTCGGCGAGAACATTCCCTTCGGCCTTTGGCGACTCGACGCGCGGATGCGCTTTTCGCCACGCGGCTACCGCGGCAAGAGGCCGCTGGGCGACTACTTCCGCAAGCACTTCCATATCACCACCAGCGGCAACTTCAACGATCCGGCGTTCCGGTGCTCGCTGGAGGTACTCGGCAAGGACAGGGTCTATTTTTCGGCCGACTACCCGTTCGAGAGCATGCAAGACGCAGCGCAGTGGTATGACACGACCGGCACGATCTGCGAGCAGGAGCGGGTGCAGATCGGCCGCACGAATGCGATCAAGCTGTTCAAACTCGATCTCTAGGAATCACGTGTAGGGGGCTTGCATGCCAGAGCTACCGGACGAGCAGGGAATTCTCGGCACGCCAGGTCACGCGGCCGGCGAGTCAGGTCCGGGCCCACGCCTCATGACCGCCGATACGCTGACCGGCGAGAAGGTGGTCAACGAGCAGGGCGAGCGGCTGGGGCACATCAGCCACATCATGCTCGACGTCGTCAATGGAACGATTGCGTACGCGGTACTGTCGTTTGGCGGTCATCTGGGCCTCGGCGACAAGCTGTTCGCGGTGCCGTGGCGCTCGCTGGCGCTCGATGTGGACAACAAGTGGTTCGTGCTCAACATCGATGCGCAGCGGCTGCGTAGCGCGCCAGGGTTCGATAAGCACCGCTGGCCGGCTGCAGTCGATGCGAATTGGCTCTCGCAGGTCGATGCGTACTACGGTCCCGTAGCGGCTTCGCGTCGACCCTTCATCTGAGCGGCTGCATTGCGATGGCGCGAGTGGAGGCGCGAGGTGGATGCGGCGGGCGAGCCACCAGCGCGTGCTGCTTGCGAGCGGCGCGTTGCTGCAGCGCGCAGGCCTTTAAAATCAGCTAATTAAGAGTTCGGGAAGCGCTTCGCAAGAAACGTTGACTTCAGCCGGTCGCGCCCTATAATGCGCGCCCTCGGCTCGGCATCCTCCTACGTGGTCCTCGTGGCTCGCAGGGTGGAACCGCTGTCGACTGACCATAATGTCGAGACAGTTCAGTCCTCCGGGACTATACTTCTCGGCCCCCTGTGGACCTGAGAGGTCGCAGGCTCCCGCAGCCTCGTCGCTGCGGTGCGCTCTTTAAAAATTTGGCAGGTAATTTGTGTGGGGACTCGCGTCGATACGTCCTTTTTGGATGCCATTGACCGAGTGACCAAATGTCCAGCGATGGGTCCGGCAACGGATCCGACAAAGGGCCTTTGGATTTCACTCATCACGTTAAGTGCTCAAAACATTTAAGTGAAGAGTTTGATCCTGGCTCAGATTGAACGCTGGCGGCGTGCCTAACACATGCAAGTCGAGCGGTAACGCGGGAGCAATCCTGGCGACGAGCGGCGAACGGGTGAGTAATGCTTCGGAA
>DATNDE010000018.1:0-56575 GCA_035553315.1 Steroidobacteraceae bacterium | reverse complement strand
AGATCTCCGGTGGAAATTTGAGGGATTTTAAAGTGCTCGACCAGGCGTTGGGCCTGCGTGCCCTTACCCGCCCCCGGGGCACCCATCAGCACGATACGCATCAGAACGAGAGTAGCGGGGGCCTCGCTGCAGGTCAAACCTGCCGGGTCATGAACACGCTGTTGGGATCGGGCCGGTAATCGCCGAACGGCGGACACTCCAGAAACCCATGACGGCGATAGAGCGCGCGCGCCGGCGCGAAATACGCCGCCGCTCCCGTCTCCAGGCTCAGCCGCGTCAGGCCACTGACGCGCGCGGCGTGCACCACGTGATCCAGCAGCGCGCTGGCGGCTCCGCGCCGACGCGCGCTCGCAGCCGTATGCATCGACTTGATCTCCCCGTGATCGCTGCCCAGGCGCTTGAGCGCCCCGACCGCGAGCAACTCGGCGCCCTCCCACAGGCTCCAGAAACGCACGTCCGGCGCACGCAGTGCCGAGAGGTCCAGGGCGTGGCAGCTGTGCGGTCCGCCGGACTCGGCCAGCGAGCGACGCAGGTGATGCTCGAGCAGCTCGATGACTTGCACATCATCCAGATTGCCCTCGATCAGCCGCCACATGACGGCCAGCATACGCGGCGCGGCGCCCGGTGCCGACGAATCAGCCTGCTTGCGGTATGCTCCCGCCGCCATGAAATCCACCCGTCCCTCGCGTGGCGCCGCGCGCCGCACCGCCCGCCGCACCGCCCGCCGCACGGCGGTCCCATCGACACCGCGCAATGCGCTCTATGCACAATCGGGCGGGGTGTCCGCCGTGATCAATGCCTCGGCCTGCGGGGTCATCGAGGCGACGGCCCGCGCGCGCGGGCGCATTGGTCGGCTCTATGCCGGCCGCGACGGCATTCTCGGCGTGCTCACCGAGGACCTCATCGATGTCTCGCGCGAGAGTGCCGCGACCATCCGGGGATTGCGCTATACGCCCGCCGGGGCCTTCGGCTCGGCGCGCTTCAAGCTCAAGAGCCTCGAGCAGAACCGTGCCGAGTACGAGCGGCTGATCGAAGTGTTCCGCGCCCACGACATCGGCTACTTCTTCTACAACGGCGGCAATGATTCGATGGACACGGCGCTGAAGATCTCGCAGCTCGGCGCAGCGCTGAACTATCCCATTGCCTGCATCGGTGTCCCCAAGACGGTCGATAACGACCTTCCCCTCACCGATTGCTGTCCGGGCTTCGGGTCGGTGGCCAAGTACATCGCCACCAGCACTCTGGAGGGGGCGTTGGACGTGGCTTCGATGGCGCGCACTTCCACCAAGGTTTTCGTCCTGGAGGTAATGGGCCGTCATGCCGGCTGGATTGCCGCGGCCGCGGGTCTGGCGGGCAAGGGACGCGGCGACCCGCCGCACATCATTCTGTTCCCCGAGGTCCCCGTGGTGCGCGAGCAACTATTGGCGCGCGTCAAGCAGTGCGTCGAGCAGCGCGGCTATTGCGTCATCGTGGTCTCCGAGGGCGCCCGCTACCCCGACGGCAAGTTCCTGGCCGACGCCGGCACGACCGACGCCTTCGGCCACACCCAGCTCGGCGGCGTCGGCCCGGTCGTGGCCGGCATGATCCGCGCCGCGCACGGCTACAAGTACCACTGGGCAGTGGCGGACTATCTGCAGCGCGCCGCCCGTCACATTGCCTCGCGCGTCGATGTCGAGCAGGCCTATGCCGTGGGCCGCGCGGCCGTGCAGTACGCCCTGGCCGGCATGAACGCGGTGATGCCGGCGATCCGGCGCCAGAGCTCCCGCCCTTATCGATGGAAGATCGTGCCCGTAGCGCTGGACCAGGTCGCCAACGTCGAGAAGACCGTCCCTCGCAGCTACATCACCGAGGACGGCTTCGGCATCACGGCTGCCTGTCGGCGCTACCTGGAGCCGCTGATCGGTGGCGAGGACTACCCTCCCTATCGCGACGGCCTGCCTGCCTACGTGCGCATCAAGGGTGTGCGCGTGAAGCGACGGCTGGGTGGGGACTACCAGGTCTGAAGCCCGCCGGGGGTCGCCCCCACAGGGCGTAGTTCTGCGCCCTATGCTATATTTCGCGGCCGTTTGCCGCTCATCGCTTGCCGCACCATAGGGATTTCGCGTCCGGCACTGCGAAAGCTACTAATTCCTAAAGATCCGGAGGTCTTTTCTGCATGGTTGCCGCGAATTGGCTGTGGGTGGCGGTTGTTGCTGGCGTGATTGCTGTGCTCTACGGGGCCATTTCCACCTTCTCGATCCTCGCTTTGCCGGCGGGCAACGCCCGCATGCAGGAAATCGCCGCGGCGATCCAGGCCGGTGCCAAGGCCTATCTGGCTCGCCAGTACTCGACCATCGCCATCGTCGGCGTGGCGCTCTTCATCGTGCTGGGGCTGGCCCTCAACTGGACCACGGCCGGTGGTTTTGCGGTCGGCGCGGTGCTCTCGGGCGCGGCCGGTTTCATCGGCATGAACATCTCGGTGCGCGCCAACGTGCGCACCGCGCAGGCGGCGACCGGCGGCCTGAACCCGGCGTTGTCGGTGGCGTTTCGTGGCGGTGCCATCACCGGCATGCTGGTGGTCGGCCTGGGGCTGCTCGGCGTCAGCATCTACTACATCATCCTGCGCCGTTTCGTATCCGAGGACGACGCGCTGCATTCGCTCGTGGGACTCGCCTTCGGCGGCTCCTTGATCTCGATCTTCGCGCGACTGGGCGGCGGCATCTTTACCAAGGGAGCGGACGTCGGCTCTGATCTGGTCGGTAAAGTCGAGGCCGGTATCCCCGAGGACGATCCGCGCAATCCCGGCGTCATTGCCGACAACGTCGGCGACAACGTCGGTGACTGCGCCGGCATGGCCGCCGACCTGTTCGAAACCTATGCGGTCACGATCGTCGCGACCATGCTGCTGGGCGCCCTGACCTTTACCGGCAGCACCAGCGCCCCGGTCTATCCGCTGGCGCTCGGTTCCGCCTCCATCATTTCCTCGATCATCGGCACGTTCTTCGTGCGTGTCGGGAGCAACGGCAAGATCATGGCGGCCCTGTACAAGGGTGTCATCGTCTCCGGCGTGCTCTCGGCCATCGCCTTCTGGTTCATCACCAAGCAGCTGATGCCCGAGCACCTCAATGCGTTGTTCGGCTGCGCGCTGATCGGGCTGGCACTCACGGGCGCGATGATCGTCATCACCGAGTACTACACCGCCACCGAGTACGGCCCGGTGCGCCACATCTCGCAGGCCTCGCAGACCGGCCATGCGACCAACATCATCGCGGGCCTGGGCGTGAGCATGAAGTCCACCGCGCTGCCGGTCATCGCGGTGTGCCTGGCGATCTGGGGCGGCTATGCGCTCGCGGGCGTCTACGGCATCGCCGTGGCCGCGACCGCCATGCTGTCGATGTGCGGCATGATCGTCGCGCTGGATGCCTATGGCCCGATCACGGATAACGCCGGTGGCATCGCCGAGATGGCCAATCTGCCCGACTCGGTGCGCCACATCACCGATCCACTCGATGCCGTGGGCAACACCACCAAGGCCGTGACCAAGGGCTACGCCATCGGCTCGGCGGGACTGGCCGCACTGGTGCTGTTTGCGGACTACACGCACAATCTCGATGCGCATCTGGCGGCGACCGGCCGCGCCGCCTCGAGCTTTCAGCTGTCCGATCCGGCCGTGATCATCGGCCTGTTCATCGGTGGCCTCGTCCCCTATCTGTTCGGTGCCATGGCGATGGAGGCGGTGGGACGCGCAGCCGGTGCGGTCGTCACCGAGGTGCGCCGTCAGTTCCGTGAGATCAAGGGCATCCTCGAGGGCACTGGCAAGCCCGACTACTCGCGCGCCGTGGACATGCTCACCCGCGCGGCGATCCGGCAGATGATCGTGCCCTCGCTGATCCCGATCGTAGTGCCGATCATCATCGTCTATGCGCTCAACTGGATGCTCGGGCCCGGCGCGGGCATCCGCGCGCTCGGCGGCCTGCTCATCGGCACCATCGTGACCGGCCTCTTCGTCGCGATCTCCATGTGCACCGGCGGGGGCGCCTGGGACAACGCCAAGAAGTACATCGAGGAAGGCAACTTCGGCGGCAAGGGCTCCGAGACTCACAAGGCCGCGGTGACCGGCGATACGGTCGGCGATCCCTACAAGGACACGGCCGGTCCCGCCATCAACCCGCTGATCAAGATCATCAATATCGTGGCGCTGCTGCTGGTGCCGCTGCTGTAACGATCCAACGTGCGTATAAAGCCCCGGGGAGATGCGGCGCATTTCCCCGGGGCTTTTTTTTCGCCTCGCTTGGGAGGGATGATGTAGCGATGATGTGGCAATTGCTCACGGCTGGATTACGCCCGCGCCGCGGTGGTCCCAGGCACGGTAACCCCAGGCAAGTGCTCGCCATCGCGGCGATGCTCAGTTGTGCCTCGCTACCGGCGTGCACGAGCGCAGTTCGAACCCAGAGCGCGACGCGTCCGGCTCCACAAGCCTCCGCGCCGAACCCCGTCGAGGTCCCGGCCCCTCCCCCGACCGCCGCGCCCGCGGGCAGTGCCGCTCAGCGCGCAGCTGCCGCAGGCAAGCCTGCCGGGGGGTCACCCGGGACCCAGGCGCCCCCAGGGGCGGCGACGCCGGCGCCCGCCCCCGCCAAGACGAACCGCAGCGCCGCCGGTACGCCACCGTCCACTCGGCCGACGCCCAAGTCGGCCGCAACTCCCAAGCCTGCCCCCGCCGTCCCCGCCGTCCCCGCCCCAGCAGCGCAAACGGCCCGCCCCGCCGCGCCCGCCCTGCCTACCCTGGATCTGAGCTCCTTGGAGCAACGGCTGCGGGACACCAGGGCGATTGGGATCTTTACCAAGCTCACCCTGAAGAATCAGGTGGACGCGCTGCTCAGCCGCTTTCGGCTCTATCACGGCAACCACAATGCCGTTACGCTCGCCGACCTGCGTCAAAGCTACGATCTGCTGCTGCTGAAGGTGCTCAGTCTGCTGCAGAATAAGGATGCAGCGCTGGCCAACGCCATCTCCGCCTCTCGCGAGGCCATTTGGAACATCCTCATCGATCCGAAGAAATTCGCTGCCTTGAACTAGAGCATTCACATGGGGACCCTGGAAATGCGATTGATCAGAACAGTGGGCGGCGCGGCGATCGTCTGCGCGGCCGCTAGCGCGTTGGCAGGCGAGCAGCCGTCAGTGGGTCAGGACCTGCAGGCCACCATCGCCCTGCACGGGCTGCCGTGCGACAGCATTGTTAATACCAAGCGCAATGGCGACAGCGACTACGTGGCCACCTGCAAGGATGGCAATCGCTACCACATCTTCGTCGACGCCCGCGGCCGCGTGATCGTGCAGAAACTCTAGCGACCGGCGCTGCTCCGGCGGACTTTAGTCCACTGGGTCGGAGTTATCGGCAATACCCGGCGCATGCGCACCGAGAATCGCATGCCGTCTCAGGCGAGATTGCAGGTGACGCTTCACGCCTGGCCACTCGGCGAGAACGATGCTGTAAAAGTGGGAATCGCGTACCGTGCCGTCCGCGCGCGCCTTGTGGTGGCGGATCACACCATCCTTCTTCGCACCCAGCGCCTCGATTGCCTTCTGCGATCTGAAATTGAAATTATCCGTGCGCAATCCCACCACCTTGCAGCCAAGCGTCTCGAAAGCGTGTTCCAGCAGCATGAGCTTGCAGGTGGTATTGACGTGGGTTCTCTGCCATCTGCTCGCGTACCAGGTGAAGCCGATTTCGACGCGGTCGATCGCTGCGACGATATCGTGATACCTCGTGCTGCCGACAACCTTGCCTGACTCCAGATCGCGCACGACCCAGGGAAGCATCTGCCCGTCCTGCAGACCGCGCAGTGCCGTCGCGACATAGGCCTGCGCCTCATCGGGCGTTGGCACCGCGGTGAACCAGAGCTCCCAGAGCGCCCCATCTGCAGCTGCTTCTCCAAGCGCGGCAGTATGCTCGCTGCTCATCGGCTCGAGCCGAACGGACCCCTTCTCCAGAACGACCGGAACGGGACTGATCACCCGCTTCTCTCCCGCCTCGTCAGCGATTTGCTATTATCAGTACACTGATACGTTATCAGGGTACTGATACTATGGTCAAGGACGCTCGCGACGGCCTGCCACGCCTGCCGTCGGTCGGGGAGGCAAAACGCGGACCCGAGGGCTATCTCACCTATCTGTTGCGGCAGGCAAATGCGTCCGTGCGCCTCGCCGTCGATCGTGCACTCTCGAAGGAAGGCATGACCTACCCGCAGCAATCAGCGCTGACGATGATCCGCGCCTATGAAGCCATCTCGGGCGCGGATCTGGCACGGCTGACGATGCTCACGCCACAGACGGTCACCGGCATCGTGCGCGCGCTCGAACTGCGCGGCGCGATCAGGAAGGAAAAGGATCCCCTCCACGGGCGCATCCTCCGATTACTCATCACGGCTGACGGGCGCGAGCTCAACAAGCGCTGCCGCGCCCTAATCGCGCCCATCGAAGCGGCACTGAAGGGGGCGATGCCCGCAGGCCTCGAAGGCACCATCCGTCAATGGCTGGTCGACGTTGCCAAGGCATTCCCGGACTGAATCTCACGGGGCAGCGGCACAGAAAAGCGGCCGTAACCGTCAGGTGGACAGGCAGTCTCTTTTCCGGAGCGTGCGGGACAGGATGTCCCGCCCGCAGCCTCCAGGGATGGATTCACGGCGGTCCGGAAAAGGGACTGCCTGTCCACCCCCGCCTGTCCGCCACCCTACGCCGCCAACGCCATCTTCTCCGGCCGTCCGATGGCGAAGCCCTGTAGATAGTCGACACCCATGCGCCGTGCGGCATCCACTGCCCCGGCATCCTCGACGCGTTCGGCGATGACCTTGAAATTCAGCGTGCGTGCCAGACGGATCATCGCGGTGAGCATGGCCTGATTGACGCTGTCGCGCGCCAGGTTCTTGAAGAACGAGCCATCGATCTTCAGGTAATCGATGGCAATGTTGCGCAGGTTGGCGAACGAACCGAGGCCACTGCCGAAGTTATCGAGCGCGAAGCGGCAGCCCATGCCATGCAGCACGCCGACGAAGCGGCGCGCCTGCTCGAGGTTCGCGACCACGGCCGCCTCGGCGATCTCGAAGCACACCTGCGCGGGCGTTGCGCCGGTAGAGTCGAAGCAGTCCACGACGAATCCCAGAAATTCGCCATCGGCGAGCGTCTGCGCCGAGATGTTGATGGCCACGCTGCGCTTGGGAGGCAGCTGGATCGCACCGCGTCCGAGCGCAGTAAGCGTGGTCTGCACGACCCAGCGGTCCACCAGACTCATGAGCCGATAGCGTTCGGCGGCGCGAACGAAGTCGATGGGCGGCAATTGCTCGCCGGCATCGTCGCGCAATCGTATCAGCACTTCCATCGCCGGCCCCTCGTCATTGGCCGCGAAGGAAGGCACGATGGGCTGGCAGTAGAGCTCGAAGCGGCTCTCGCGCAGCGCGCCCTGCAGCGTCTGCAGCCATTGAATCTCTCCGCTCTGGCGCGCGAACACCTCATCGCGCGCCGAATAGACCGCCACGTGGCCGCCCTGGCGCTTGGCCACATAGCAGGCCGAGTCGGCCGCCGCGAGCGCCTCCTCCATGCTGGCGCTGTCGCGGGCAATCTCCACCAGACCGATGCTCACGCCCACATCGAAGATCTTGTCCTTCCAGACGAAGCGGAAATCCTGCACGGCGCGGCACACGTCGCCGGCAATCTGCTGCGCCTTCTCCAGCGGACAGCCCACCAGCAGCATGCCGAACTCATCGCCTCCCAGCCGCGCCACGGTATCGGAGTCACGCACCGCCGCCCGCAGGATCTTGGCGGTCTCGCGCAGCATCGCATCGCCGGCCATGTGGCCGCTGGTATCGTTGATGACCTTGAAGCGATCCAGATCCAGATAGCACAGCACGTGCGAGCTCTCACCGCGCCGTGCGATCTCGAGCGCGGCCTGCAGGCGGCGCTCGAACTCACGCCGATTGATCAGGCCGGTCAGCCCGTCATGGGCGGCCTGATAGGACATCTGGCGCGCCAGACCGCGGATCTCGGTGACGTCGTGCAGCAGCACTACCGCCCCGAGCGTCTCACCGGTCGGCAGGCGAATGGGAGCGGCCGACAACTCCACCAGGTGCTCACCCTGCTTGGCCGCGCCGAGCAGCACCGCGCGGCGCCCGAGACTGAGCGGCATGCCCGCCGAGAGCGCCTGGCGCACCGGCTCGATGAGCACCGTGTGATCGGACTCCTCGGCGACCTGCGCCACTTCCTGCAGCGATTTGCCGGTCGCATCAGCACTGCTGATGCCCAGCAGCCGCTCGGCCGCCGGATTGAGGTATTCCACCCGTCCCTGCACGTCGGTGGTGATCAACGCCTCGTAGAGCGACTCGAGCGCGAGGCGCGCGCGGCCGCGCTCCTCGCCGGGCGCCAGCTCGCGCACGCTCTGCGTAGGCAGCACTTCCACGCCCAGAATCAGCAGCGCGCGCTCGCCGTCATACTCGATCGGCCAGCTGGAGAGCTCCAGGCGCGCACTGCCGCCAGCAGGACTGACCAGATCGATCTCGTAGCGCTCGGCACCGCTCTCGCCGGCCATGCGACGGCGCAGGTTGTCCGCGACCAGATCCGAATACTCCTGTGGCACGACCTCCGCGAGACGGCGGCCGATCAGCTCCTCGGCGCCGCAGCCGGCCAGTTGCGCAAAGTGTCCATTGGCGTAGCGGATGGTGCCGGTGTGAATGAGCACCGCCTCATGCACGCGATCGCCCAGCGCGGCGAGCGAAGCCGCCGCCGTCGGTGCACGCTCGACCGCCGCCGCGGCGCGCGACAGCAGGTGATTGACGGCGGTGACGAGCGCTGCCAGCTCGGGCTGATCAGTCTGTAGCTCGATGCGACTTCTGAGTGATCCGCCAATAGCGGTGCGCTGAACCTGCTGCGAGACCTGCCGCAGGGCCATGAGGGTACGCCGCTGAAGCAGCAGCAATGCGAGCAATAGCAGCGCAGCGATGCCGAACAGCAGGCAGAGCAGAGCAACGATCGACATCGAATCCGTATTATTGAAGCGATGCTTTCCTTGGTAGGAGGGCCAAGCTCTGCCATCGCCCGCCTTTCAAGCATAGCGAAGTGGCGGCTCGCCCAAGAGGCATTTCACCATATCCCGGACATCTTCGGGCCGCCTTCGCGCGTAGGTGGCCGGAGAGTGATGAGGGTGCACACGCGGCGTGCTTCGCACCGCCGGCGCGGCGGGCAGCGACGCGGGCAATGCTCTTGGCAGCCGCACCGAAAACCCTTAACGTGGCACGCCCCCACGACCTTTGGATTAAGTTGAATGTCGACCAATGCCCTGGAACAGATGGTCGAGCAGCAGGTGCGTACCTGGGATGTGCTCGACGATCGAGTCCTGGCCGCCATGCGCGCGGTGCCGCGTGAGCCTTTCGTGCCGCGCGCCTGGCGCAGCCTCGCCTATGCTGACTGTGAGATCGCCCTGCCCGGCGGCAAGCGCATGCTGCGTCCGATGATCGTGGGGCGCATCCTGCAGAGCCTGGACGTTCGCCCGGGCGAGCGGGTGTTGGAGGTGGGTACTGGGTCCGGCTACCTGACCGCCTGTCTGCTGCATCTGGGCGCCCGCGTGCGCTCCCTGGAGCTGCATGAGCCCATTGCCGCGCAGGCGCGCGAGAACCTGGCAACCCTTGGCGCCGCTGCACCCGTGGAGGTCCTCACCGCCGATGCCATGGACCTCTCGGAGCGTTCTGCTTACGATGCGATAGTGCTCACTGCCTCCTTGCCGGTTTATCAGCCGCTGTTCGAACAGGCGCTGCGCCCCGGTGGGCGCATGTTCGTCGTCGTCGGGGCGCGCGCGCCCCAGCAGGCCAACCTGGTGCGCCGGGCCAGCGAGCGCGACTTCGCTCGCGAGCCGCTGTTCGAGACGGTCATCGAGCCGCTCGAGCATGCACCGCAACCCCCTGTTTTCGGCTTCTAGCCATGGCCATCCCTGAGATCTCGGTACAGGAGCTCAAGCGGCGTCTGGACGCCGGCGAGGCTCTGCAGCTGGTGGATGTGCGCGAGCCCTGGGAGTGCGCCATCGTCAAGTTGCCCGCCGCGCAGCAAATCCCCCTGCAACAGCTGCCGCAGCGCCTGCAGGAGCTCTCCAAGGATGGCGAGGTCGTCGCGATGTGCAAATCCGGTGGTCGCAGCCGCCGCGCCGCCCAGTTCCTGCAGTCGGCGGGCTTCGGCAAGGTGGCCAATCTGACCGGCGGCATCGACGCCTGGATCGAAGAGATCGATCCGACGCTGCCCTCCTACTAGCGTGACCATGCGCGCTGCGCCGTCCCTCACCGCCCTGCGCCGCGGGCCACTCGTCGCGCTCACGGCGCGCGCGACAGCCCCGCGATAAGCGTCACCACGCTCTGCAGCGCCCCGCGGTGCTGCTCGAGCGCCGCGCGCGCACGCTCCCCCTGCTCCCGGCGCAGCGCCGGGCTGGCAAACAGGGCTTGCAGCCGTGCGGTCAGTTGCTCGGCATCGCCCACGATACTGAGCGCCCCGAGCTGTGCCAGCAGGCGCGCAACCTGCGGGCTGTTGTGCTGGTGCGGACCGGCCAGCAGCGGCACTGCCAGCGCGGCGGGCTCGAGCAGATTGTGGCCACCGACGGGCACGAGGCTGCCGCCGACGAACGCCACGTCGGCCGCGGCATAAAAATCCACCAGCTCCCCGAGCGTATCGAGCAGCAGCACCTGGCAGGCGGCGGGCAGCGGTGTCTCGGCGCGCTCGCGCGAGCGGCGCCGATAGCGCCAGGTGTCGGCTTGCAGCTGCCGGGCAGCCTCCTCGAAGCGCGGCGGGTGGCGCGGCGCGAGCACCAGCAGTGCGTCCGGGGAGTGCGCGCAGAGTCGCCGGTGCGCCTCGAGCACGATCGCTTGCTCGACCGGGTGCGTGCTGCCGGCCACCCACACCGGCCGCGCGCCCAGCCAGGCACGCAGTGCCGCGCCGCGCGCGCTCGCGTCGAGCGGCGCAGGACGATCGAATTTCAAGTTGCCTGCCACGCTCAGACGCTCGGGGGGCACTCCCAGCGCGGCGAAACGCTCGGCATCCGCGGCACTCTGGGCCGCGACCCAGACATTGGCCTCGATTGCGGGTCGCAGCAGTCCACGCAGCAGCTGATAGCCGCGCACGCTGCGTGCCGAGAGTCGCGCGCTCGCGATCACTACCGGTACGCGCTGGCGGGCGGCCTCGGCGAGCAGATTGGGCCACAGCTCGGTCTCCATCAGCACCAGCGTCGAGGGGCGCAGCTGCGCAAAGCAGCGGCGTACGGCGCCGGGCAGGTCGAAGGGCGCGTAGCGCAGCGGCAGATCAGGCAGCAACTCCCGGGCGCGCGCGCGACCCGTGGCAGTCTGACAGGACAGAGCGATGGGACGTCGTGGTGAGTGCGCGAGCAGCGCGCCAATCAACACCGCCGCCAGTTGCACCTCCCCCACCGAGGCCGCGTGGACCCAAAGCGTATCGTGGCTGGGCGGACGGCCGACCGGAGCGCGCGCGAGCCGCTCACGCCATAGAAGTCCCGGGCGCAGTGCGCCAGCGGCGATGCCGGCCGCCTGCTCGCGGCGCGCTCGCCGCAGACCAGCCAGCGCCACGAACGGCAGCAGCAAATACCACAGCAGCGTATAGAGGCGGCGCACCGCGCTCGAGCGCCTCAGGCGGCGGCCGCGGCGGCGAAATAGGCATCCAGCATGGAAGCCCAGTCGGCATCGGAGAAATGCTCGGCCGGCAGCGACGCGGTGATCCTCTCCACCGAGCGCCGCAGCCGCACGAGGTTCGCGTCACACCACAGACCGGGTTTGCGCAGGTCCCCGCGATCGAAGTCGACCAGCCAGACGCGCCACTGATCATCGAGCAGTACGTTGCGCGCATTCAGGTCGGCATGAAATACGCCATCCTCATGGAAGCGCCGCAGACAGCGCCCGATGGCGATCCAACCCATCAGCGGCACAGGCGCGGCCGCCAGACGCTTATGCAGGGAAGTCACCGCCTCGATGCGCTCGGTGAGCAGGTCCGCGCTGTAGCTGTGCCGTCCGATGCGCCGATAGCAGGCCGCCAGCGGCACGGGCACCGGCAGTGCCGCGCGGCGCATGAGATAAAGAAGATGCAGCTCCGCAAACGAGCGCGTCGTATCCGCCTCGTGCCACCGGTAGCGATCGTGGGAAAAGCGGCTCATCCAGCCGCCGCGCCGGTAGTGGCGCAGCACCAGCCGCCGCTGATCGGCATCGATCAGCAGCGCCGAGCCGCGGCCTTCGGCCGTGGGCCGCACGTCGCCGCGTGCGCGCCACCACTGCGGATCGAACCACTCCACCTCGACATTGCCGGCTCGGGACGCGTCATATAGCATCGCGCCGCCCGGCACATTCTTCTGCCGCACCTCGGCGCCGGCCGGCCATTGCAATGTCTTGCCCATGTTGAATCTCACCACGCCGCCCGACAGCCTGTGCATCCTGCGGCTCTCGGCCATCGGCGATACCTGTCACGTCGTGCCGGTCGTGCGTACCCTGCAACGCGTGTGGCCGGCGACGCGACTCACGTGGGTCATTGGCCGCGCGGAAGCTCGGCTCATGAGCCTCTTGCCGCAGGTGGAGTTTATCACCTTCGATAAGCGCGACAGTTGGGGTTCACTCATGGCGCTGCGCGCACGGCTGGCCGCACGACGCTTCGACGTGCTGCTGCACATGCAGATCTCACTGCGCGCGAGTCTGGCCGCTGCGGTGGTGCCGGCGCGCCTGCGTCTTGGCTTCGATCGCACGCGTGCACGCGAGTTGCAGTGGTTGTTCACCAATGCCGCCATTCCCGCTCGGCGCAACGAGCACGTGCTCGACGGTCTGCAGGGCTTTTTGGATGCCCTCGGCCTGCCGCGCGAACCGCTGCGGTGGAACCTGCCGCTGCCGGAGGAGGCCCAGCGCTACGCCGAGCAGCTCACCGCGAGTGCGCAGCCCACCATGCTGATCAGTCCATGCTCCAGTCATACGCTGCGCAACTGGCGAGCCGAGCGCTACGCGGCGGTGGCTCGCCATGCCTACGACGTGCACGGCATGCGCGTGATTCTCTGCGGGGGGCCGAGCGACATCGAGCGCGACATGGGCGCAGCCATCGAGCGCGCCGCCCACGTGCCGATCGTCAACCAGATCGGCCGCGACACGTTGCCGCAGATGCTGGCGCTGCTGGCGCGCGCCCGGGTGCTGCTGAGCCCGGACTCAGGCCCGGCTCACATGGCCACCATGGTCGGCACACCGGTCATCGGCCTGTATGCAGCCACGCGCAGCGCGCGCTGCGGCCCTTACCTGTCACGCGCCTGGTGCGTGGATCGCTACGCGCAGGCCGCGCACCGTTTTTGCGGACGCAGTGCCGAGGAATTGCCCTGGACGAAGAAGATCGAGCGCCCGGGCGTCATGGACCTGATCGAGGTGGCTGACGTGATCGAGCGGCTCGATGCGCTGCTGCGCGCGCCTGCTACCATAGCTGCGCATGAATGACATCCTCGTGCCGATCTCCGCCGGCGAGCTGCTCGACAAGATCACCATCCTGCGCATCAAGAGCCGTCGCATGCAGGATCTCGGCAAGCTCGCCAATGTGCACCGCGAGCTCGAGGCCCTGGAGCGCACCTGCGGCGCGGCCCTCGGCGCATCGCTCGCCGAGGTGAGCGGGGCGCCGGGCGCTCTCGCCGCCGAGATCGCCGCGCTCGAGCAGGTCAACGCGTCCCTCTGGGACATCGAGGATCGAATCCGCGAGCACGAGGCAGCCGGCCGCTTCGACGCGGCATTCATCGAGCTGGCGCGCGCGGTCTACCTGCGCAACGATGAGCGCGCGGCCATCAAGCGGCGCATCAACCTTGCGCTCGGCTCCGCGCTCATCGAAGAGAAGTCCTACCGCCCCTACGGGCCGGGCACCGCACCCGGCTAGCGCTGCAGCGTGTATTCGGCCCCGCAGTAGGGGCACTTGGCAAAGCCGGTGGCCTCGATCGGCAGGTAGACGCGTGGATGGGAGTTCCACAGGGTCATGTCGGGCATCGGGCAGGCCAGCGGCAGGTCCCGCGGGGTGACCGTGTACTGGTTCTGGGCATTCGCGGTTCGAGGTTCAGCGCGTGACGTCATGCACAGAATTATAGCGGTGCGGATGCGCGCCGGTAGCGCCGACCGCAATATGTAGCCATCGTGTCCGGTCCCCCCGGCCGCCACGCGCCCGCCCTTCGCAGGAGGCCGCCTCGTTGAATTGGGATCGGTTTCGGTCGCTGCTGTGCCTGCTCGGCCTGCTGGCGATGCCGCTCGTGGCGCCGGCCGCCGGCATCGACGCCGCTGCGGGCCTGCCGATCAGTGCGCCTTCAGGAATCGCCTGGCTGAAGGACCCGGGTGCGGCCATGGATCTGGCCGCGGCGCAGGCTGCCCGGCCACGCTTCGTGCCGGCCAACGGCCGGCAACTGAACTTCGGCTTCAGCCGCGCCGCCTACTGGATCACCTTCTCGCTGCAAAGTCGCGCCGCGCTGCCGACTACGGTCTATCTGACGATCCCGCAGCCCACCCTCGACGACGTGAGGCTCTACGCGATCGGACCTGGGGGAGCCGTGCAGCTCGCCCGCGCCGGCGATGAGCTGCCACAGCGCGAGCACTCTGTGGCGGGCAGCTATCCGATTCTTCCGATTCAGCTGCAGCCCGGCGCGAGCTACCGGATCTACGTGCGCGCCGTCAGCCGCATGGGCGTCATGCAGCTTCCGCTGCAACTGCAAAGCGCCGCGCAACTCGAGCACGACACACGCTTCGCCCTGCTGATCAACGGCATCTTCATCGGCGTGATTGCTGCGCTGTTCATCTACAACCTGCTGTTGAGCATCTCACTGCACCGCAAGGCCTACTATTACTACGTTGCATTGATGCCGCTGGTTTTTCTGGTCTTCACCGCGCTCGATGGCTTCGGTCCCTGGATCCTCTATCCGCAGCTCACCTGCCTTGCCAATCAGGGACTCGTGCTGCTGGCGGGAGCGGCTTTCCTGGCGTCTCTGCAGTTCACCCGGCACCTGTTGGCCACCGTCACGATTCCCTGGCTCGATCGAGTACTGCGCACCGCCCTGCTGGTGGCGATGCTGATTTGCCTGGCCACCCCTTTCGCCGCCAGCGGCCGGGTATATCCGCTGTTGTTCCCGACGATTTTCATCGTGCCATTGCTGGGCACGGCCACGGGGCTGATATGCCTGGCGCGGGGGCACCCGCAGGCACGTTTCTTCGTGATCGCGCAGCTGATGGCGGCGGCCGGTACGATGCTGTTCGGCACCGCCGCCGGCGGCGCCCTGCCACATGCCTTTGCCTTTCGCCAGGGGCTCATGGCAGGGGCTGCCCTGCAGGCCCTGCTGCTGTCACTGGCCCTCGCCGATCGCATCCGCGCCCTGCAGCGCGCGACGCGTAATGCCGAGGACGCCACGCGACAGGCACTCTCCACGCGCCAGCAGGAGCTCGAGCGCAGCGAAGAGCGCACGCGCGCACTGGAAGAGGCACGCCGCCAGGCGGAACACCTCGCGACGATCGATGCGCTGACCGGTGTCTACAACCGCCGCGGCATGCTGCCACGCGGCCAGAAGGCGATCGAGCACAGCGTGCGCCTGGGTGCACCCGTGTCGGTGATCAGCTTCGATGTGGATAGTTTCAAACACATCAACGACGACTTCGGTCACGCCGAGGGCGATCGGGTGCTGTGTCAGCTGGTACAGATGACTCGCCAGCTGATCCATCCCCAGGATCTGCTCGGACGCATCGGCGGCGAGGAGTTCCTGGTGGTGGTGTCGGCCGCGAGCGAGCGCGCCGCGCAGATCGCCGAGCAGCTGCGCGCACATCTGCAGGCCGGCCTGCGCGCGGGTGCGGAGCAACGCGCTGTCACCGCCAGCTTCGGGGTTGCCTCCCTCAGCCGTCGGCTCGCCACGCTGGAGACGCTGCAGCGCGCCGCGGACGCGGCGCTCTATCGCGCCAAGCGTCGCGGCGGCAATTGCGTCGAAAGCTTCACCTCGGGCCAGGAAACCGCGCGCACGCGCGCCATCATGCATCTGGTGCGCGCCGATCGCGGCAAGGACCGTGCGCCCTAGCGCCCCGGCCCCGGCCCCGGCCGCGGCCGCGCCGACGGCTCCGATTCCGCCGCCTCGCCCAGATAGCGATTCCAGATCTCCAGCACCGCCGCCCGCTCGCCCGCCAGCGTCGTGGCAGGCAGCACGGCATCCAGCCCGTCGAGCGCGCGATGGTGCAGGCAGCTGCGGTAGCTGCGGTACGCACGTGTGAGCACATCGATCGTCGTCTGTGCGATCAGATCGGCCGACGCCACCGACTCGAGCTGACGAATGGTGTCGGCAAAGCGCACCACCGGCGGATACTGCTGCGCCCATTTGAGCGCCCAGTACTGCGCCAGAAATTCGATATCCGCAATACCGCCCGGGTCCTGCTTCAGATCGACCTCCCCGGCGCCGGCGCGCGACAGCTCGTTGCGCATGCGCGAGCGCATGTGGCGCACGTCCTCACGCAGCCGGTCACGATGCACGCACTCCGCCAGCACGGTGAGTCGCATGGTTTCGAAGCGCTCACGCAGCTCCGGCGCCCCCGCCACCGTGCGCGCATGCAGCAAAGCCTGGTGCTCGAACGTCCAGGCCTCGTCGCGCTGATAGTCGGCAAACGCATCGAGCCCGGTGATCAGCATGCCGGCCTTGCCACTCGGCCGCAGACGCATATCCACCTCATAGAGCCGTCCCGCGGCGGAATGCACGGTGAGCAGGTGCACCAGGCGCTGCGCGAAGCGCACGAAGAACACCTGATTGTCGATGGTGCGCTCGCCTTCGGTCTCCTGGCGCGCACCCTGCGAGTCGTGCACGAAGACCAGGTCCAGGTCCGAGGCATAGCCGAGCTCCATCCCGCCGAGCTTGCCGTATCCGACCACCACGATGCGCACCGCCCGGCGCGCACTGCCCTCCCCGCACATAGGCGTGCCCAGCCGCTGCGTCAGATGCTGCCAGGCGAGCGCGAGCACCCGTTCGACGATGAGCTCGGCGACTTCCGTGAGCCGGTCGCTGACGCGCATCACCGGCAGGCGTGCAAACAAATCGGCCACGGCAATGCGAAACAGTGCGGCACGCTGAAACTGGCGCAGTCGCTCGAGCAGTTGCTCCTCATCGTCGGAATCGGCGCCGGCCAGCCGCTGTGCGAGATCCGCCTCGAGCGCGGCCCGATCCGGCGTCTGCTCCAGCAGCTGCTCGTCGATGAGCTCATCGAGCAGCAGCGGATGCGCGGCGATCTGCGCGGCGAGGAATTCGCCATGCGAGGCCAGTTCCACCAGTCGCGCGCGCGGGCGTGCATGATGCAGCAGCAGCGCAAAATACGCCGAACGCGCCCCGATCGCCTCGAGCAGCTTCAGCAGCCGGCGCAGTGTCGCGAGCGCATCGGCGGTGCCGGCCGCCTCCGCGGCCAACACCGGCAGCAGCTGGGCGAGCCGGCGGCTGCCGATCTCATCGAGCCGCCGTGCTGCGATGCTCTCCTGAAAGTCCAGCACGCAACGCGCCGCGGCTTGCGGGTCGGCAAAGCCGAGGCTGCTCATCTGCGCCGCGAGCCCGCCAGCCTGGTCGGACCCGAGCAGCGCCACGGCCGCCAGCGGCGAGGGCGCGGGGGCCGAGCGACCGGCAAACAGCACCGCGCGAAAGTGTTGCGCGACGCGCTGGCGCTGCTCGTCAAGCTGTTGTCGCAACTGCGCCCAGCTGGATGCGCCCATGCTCGCCGCGAGCCGCTCGCGCGCCTCGGCCTCACCGGGCAGGCGGTGAATCTGCTGATCGGCCTGCATCTGCAGGCGATTTTCCAGTCGGCGCAGAAACACGTACGCCTCGTCCAGCTCGGCCACAGCCGCGACCGGTAGAAGCTTGGCCCCCAGCAGCAGCGGCAGAGCCTTGCGCAGCGAGCTGCTCTGCAGTCGCCGATCCTGCCCGCCGCGGATCAACTGAAAGGACTGCACGATGAACTCGATCTCGCGGATCCCGCCGTCGCCGAGCTTGATGTCATCGGCCAGATCGCGTCGCCGCACTTCCCGCTCGATCAGCGCCTTCATCTCGCGCAGCGACTCGAAGATCCCAAAGTCCAGGTAACGACGGTATACGAACGGCTGCACGATGCTTTGATACAGCGGCCCCCACGCCTGCGCCTCGGTGATCGCGCGCGCTTTGACCCAGGCATAACGCTCCCAGTCGCGGCCGTGGATCTGCAGGTAATCCTCCAGGGCCGGAAAGCTCGACACCGTCGGACCGCTGTCGCCGAAAGGGCGCAAACGCAGGTCTACGCGGAACACGAAGCCGTCCTCGGTCGGCTGGGCGAGCAGTCGGATCATCCATTGCGCCAGGCGCGTGAAGAACTCCTGGTTGCTCAGGCGCCGCGCCCCGTCGCTCTCCCCTGCCTCCGGATAGAGCAGCACCAGATCGATGTCAGAGGAAAAGTTCAGCTCCTCGCCGCCGAGCTTGCCCATGGCCACCACCATGAGACGCTGCTCGACACCCTCGGCCGAGCGCGGGCAGCCATGGCGGCTGCTCAGCGAACGCAGGGCGAACTCATGGGCCAGGCGCACGGCGCGATCGGCCGTGCTCGACAGGGCCTGCAGCGTCTCGCTCAGATCCGCCCAGCCGGCCAGGTCCCGCCACGCAATGCGCACCAGCTCGGCGCGCCGCCAGCGACGCAGCGCCGCCATGACCTCGGCCTCGCCGGCCGGCGCCAAAGCGAGCTCCCCCGCCGGCCTGTCGAGCGCCACCAAGGGCTCGGGCAGCGGCCAGGCCGGGCCTGCCAGGCGCGCGGGGGAGCGCTCCGCAATGGCTTGCACCAGCGCCGTATCGCCCGCCAGGGCATCGAGCACGAAGTCGCTGCAGCCGAGCACCAGGGGCGCAGACTCGCGCAGCAACGCATCCGCGGCCGCCAGCATGCGGGCGGCCTGCGGGGCCCGCGCGGCCAGTCGCTCCAGTGCAGAGTGCGGCGCCGTTGCCCGCGATTTCTCCATGCGCAGCAAGTTACGTGAAGCGCCTGGCCGGGCATAGTGCGCGGCGTAGCGAGAGCGAGCCGGCAAGCGCAGTAAAGCGACAGATCGGTGGCGAAAAAAAAAGCCCCGCAGAGCGGGGCTTTAAGGTGTTGCGCGGAAACGGGGGGGTCTTGTTCCGCGACTTTTGGGGCTTGGCGAACTGGCGTCCGCCTCACCCTGGAGACAAATATACAGCAGAATTTTCGTTTGTAAAGTGAACCATTTGTTACTTGTACATTACCTACCGAGAAAGAATCGCGGCGCTTGCGAAGCACCCTTCCGGCAATGCCCATCGGAACGCAACAGATTGATATTTATAACAATATTTCCGAAGGAGACGCGCTTGAGCGGCCGTCCTCTCACCGTCCCGCAAGCCCTGAGAGCGCGGCTGTCGACGCGACAACGTCGCGGATCCGCGACGGCGACGCTGACGCCGTGGTCATTTGGCGACAGTGCCGAGAGGCGCGCACCGACGCGCCTGAACGCCGCCGCAGCCGCGCCGGGCAATTTGGTAACAAATGCAACCAGTATATAATCGAGCGGTGTCCGGCCGGCCAAGGGGAACCACTCATGCGCCCGGATCAGGCTGACAATCCGCTCGGCACCGACGGATTCGAGTTCGTCGAATTCACCAGCCGCAAGCCGCAGGAGCTCGGGCAGCTGTTCGAGAACATGGGCTTCACCGCCGTGGCACGCCATCGCTCCAAGAACGTGCTGCGCTACAAGCAGGGCGATATCAACTTTATCCTCAATATGGAGCCGCGTGGTCAGCCGGCGCAGTTTCGTGGACTGCATGGTCCGTCCATCAATGCCATGGCGTTTCGCGTGCGTGATGCTGCCAAGGCCCTGCACCTGGCAGTGCAGCGCGGAGCAAGACAGGTTCAGGGCAGCATCGGCCCGAGCGAGCTGAACATTCCCGCGATCGAGGGCATCGGCGGCTCGTTGCTCTACCTGGTGGATCGCTACGGGGCGCAGGGCATCTACGACATCGACTTCGTGCCGATCGATGGCGCCAGTGAGCGCGAGGCGCGCACCAGCTCGGGCCTGCGCTACATCGATCATCTGACACACAACGTGCAGCGCGGCCACATGCAGGTCTGGGCAGACTTCTACGAGCGGGTATTCAATTTCCGCGAGATCCGCCATTTCGACATCGAGGGCAAGCTCACGGGGCTGTTCTCCAAGGCGATGACCAGTCCGGACGGCAAGATCCGCATTCCGCTCAACGAAAGTCAGGACGACAAGTCGCAGATCGAGGAGTACCTGCACGCCTACAACGGCGAGGGCATCCAGCACGTGGCGCTCGGTACCGACGACATCTATTCGACCGTCGATCGCATGCGAGCGAGCGGTGTGTTGTTCCAGGATACTCCGCAAACATATTACGACGCGGTGAATGCGCGCCTGCCCGGGCATGGCGAGGATCTGCAGCGCATGCGTGAGCGTCGCATTCTCATCGACGGCGCCCCCACCCAGGGCCAGGGGCTGCTGCTGCAGATCTTCACGCAGAATGTCATCGGTCCGTGCTTCTTCGAGATCATTCAGCGCAAGGGCAACGAGGGCTTCGGCGAGGGGAACTTCAAGGCGCTGTTCGAATCCCTGGAGGCCGATCAGCTGCGCCGCGGCGTGCTGTCGTTGGAGCCGCCGGCGCCCGGCGCAGCCAGCGACGCACCGGCCTCCTGAGCGTCGCTCGTGTCTGCCTCACGCGTATCGAGCTCTCCGGCATCGCAGGCAGCGCAGCCCTCAAGCCCGCCGCTGCTCGCCGGCTTTGGCAACCACTTCGAGACCGAGGCGCTGCCGGGGGCCTTGCCCGCGCAGAACTCACCACAGCGCTGCCCCTACGGACTGTATGCCGAGCAGCTGTCGGGAACGGCCTTTACCGCGCCTCGGGCGGTCAACCGACGCTCCTGGCTGTATCGGATTCATCCGGCTGCGCAGCAGGCGCGCTTCCAACCCCTGGCGCACGAGTGGCTGAGCGCGAGCTTCGTCGAATCGCCGCCACCCGATCCGCTGCGCTGGAATCCGCTGCCCCTGCCCGGCTCACCCACCGATTTTCTCGATGGGCTCCTGACCATGGCCGGCAACGGCGGCCCCACGGAGCAGACCGGTGCAGCCATCCATTTGTATGCCGCCAATCGCGACATGCTCCAGCGCGCCTTCTACGACGCGGATGCGGAATTGCTGCTGGTACCTCAGCTCGGGCGGCTGCTGCTCGTGACCGAGCTGGGGCGCTTGCTCATCGAGCCGCAGCAGATCGCCGTCATCCCGCGCGGCGTGCGCTTTCGCGTCGAGCTGCCCGACGGTCAGGGCCGCGGCTACGTGTGCGAGAACTTCGGCGCTTCGCTGCGCCTGCCGGACCTGGGGCCGATCGGCGCCAATGGACTGGCCTGCGAACGCGACTTTCACGCGCCGGTCGCCTGCTACGAGGATCGGGATGAGCGGCACGAATTGGTTGCCAAATTCATGGGCAAGCTGTGGTCGACCACCCTGGATCATTCGCCGTTCGATGTGGTCGCCTGGCGCGGCAACTACGCGCCCTACCAATACGACCTGCGGCGCTTCAACACGATCGGCTCGGTCAGCTACGATCACCCCGACCCGTCAATCTTTCTGGTGCTGCAGTCCATCTCCGACACGGCCGGTGTGGACAGCCTGGACTTCGTGGTCTTCCCGCCGCGCTGGCTGGTCATGGAGCACACCTTTCGTCCGCCCTGGTTCCATCGAAATATCGCCAGCGAATTCATGGGACTGATCCAGGGCAGCTACGACGCCAAGGCGGAGGGCTTCCTGCCCGGCGGCGCCTCCCTGCACAACTGCATGAGCGGACACGGTCCCGATGCGGCCACCTATCAGAGCGCCAGCCAGGCCGATACCAGCCAGCCGACGCACCTGGCAGGCTCGATGGCCTTCATGTTCGAAACCCGCCGCGTCATCCGTCCAACGCTCGCAGCGCTCGAGTCGCCGCAACGACAGCGGGACTACGCACACTGCTGGCAGGGACTGCCGAAACAGTTCGATCCCAAACATGCTCGATGAGACCCACGATCCGCGCCACGGCAGCTGGATCGCCTCGGCCAATCAAGCGCACAGCGACTTCCCGCTGCAGAACCTGCCCCTGGGCGTATTCCGTCCCCTCGCTGCCCGCGAGCCCTTTCGCTGCGGTGTCGCGATCGGCGATCAGATCCTGGACCTGCCCGCAGCGATCGCGAGCGGCGCGCTGCAGCCACCGGCCGAAGATTCAGCAGCCTTCGCCGCCGCCTGCGCCGCGCTGGCCTCGGCTGTCACGCTGAACGAGCTGATGCAGGCCGGAGCGCGCGCCGCATCGGCGCTGCGCCTGGCCCTCTCGCGCGCGCTGCGCGCGGACTGCCCACAGCGCGCACGGCTCGAGCGCTGTCTCATCGCGCAGGCTCAGGCGCAGATGGGGCTGCCGGCACACATTGGCGACTACACGGACTTCTACGCCTCGATCTACCACGCCACGGCCGTAGGCCGTCTGTTTCGGCCCGCGCAGCCGCTGCTGCCCAATTATCGCTGGCTGCCCGTGGGCTATCACGGCCGCAGCTCCTCCATTGCGGTCTCTCCGCACTGGTTTGCACGCCCCAGCGGACAGATCCGGCCGGACGAGGCGGCGGCGCCGCCGCTGCTGGCAAGCCGGCGCCTGGACTTCGAGCTCGAGCTCGGCATCTTCATCGGTGCCGGCAACGCGGCGGGCACGCGCATCGATATCGACGACGCCGAACGTCACATCTTCGGGCTGTGTCTGCTCAACGACTGGTCGGCGCGCGATCTGCAGGCCTGGGAGGCGCAACCCCTCGGGCCGTTCCTATCCAAAAATTTTGCGACCACGATCTCTCCTTGGATCGTGACCCTGCAGGCACTCGCCCCCTATCGGTTGCCATGGCAGCGAGCTGCCGATGAACCCCAGCCGCTGCCCTACCTGGACGCCCCCGCGCTGCGCGCTGCTGGCTCGATCGATATCGAGCTCGAGGTGGCGCTGCAGACCGACGCGATGCGCCGTGCCGGCAGTGCCGCCGAGCGCATCGCGCGCAGCAATTTCCGCGACTGCTATTGGAGCATCGCGCAGCTGGTCGCCCATCACACCATCAATGGCTGCAACCTGCGCAGTGGGGACCTGTTGGGGACCGGCACGCAATCCGGCCCGCGGCCCGAGGAGGCCGGCTCGCTGCTGGAGCTGACGCAGGGCGGTCGGCAACCCCTCAGACTCGCCAGCGGCGAGACGCGCAGCTTTCTGCAGGACGGCGACAACGTCACGTTGCGTGGCTGGTGCGCGCGCCCGGGCGCGGCGCGCATCGGCTTCGGCGAGGCCAGCGGGGGCGTGCTGCCCGCGCCCGCGGCGCGCTAACTGTTCTGCGGTCGCAGCACCTCGACGGCCACTGCGGTCGCCTCCCCACCGCCGATACACAGAGCCGCCACACCGCGACCGCCCCCGCGCTGGCGCAACGCGTGCAGCAGCGTCGTGACGATGCGCGCACCGGAAGCGCCGATGGGATGGCCGAGGGCGCAGGCGCCGCCGTGCACATTGACGCGCGCAGGATCGAGGGACAGATCGCGCATCGCGGCCATCGTCACGACCGCGAAGGCTTCATTGATCTCATACAGATCCACGTCGGCCTCGCGCCAGCCGGCCCGCTCGAGCACACGTCGGATCGCTCCGGCCGGCGCGGTCGTGAACCACTCGGGGGCCTGCGCCACGCCGGCCCAGGCCGTGAGTCTTGCCAGCATCGGGGCGCCCTCGGTGCGCGCGGCCGCCTCGCTCATCAGGATCAATGCGGCCGCGCCATCCGCGATAGATGAGGAGCTCGCGGCCGTCACCGTGCCATCCGCATCGAACGCGGGCTTGAGCGTTGGGATCCTGGCCACATCGCACTTGAAGGGCGGCTCGTCCTGCTCGATGCGCTGCTCGCGGCCACGCACGCGCACCGTGACGGGGGTGATCTCGGCGCGAAAAGCGCCGCGCTCGACCGCCGCCAGCGCGCGTCGCACGGATTCGGCCGCGAATTGATCCTGCTCGGCGCGCGAGAAGCCGTATTTGCGTGCCGTGACGTCGGCGAAGTGTCCCATGAGCGCCCCGTCGGCGGGATTCTGCAGTCCGTCGTAGAGCATATGATCGAGCAGCTGGCCATGGCCCATGCGGTAGCCCTGACGGGCCTTGGGCGCAAGATAGGGCGCATTGCTCATCGACTCGAAGCCACCCGCGGCCACGACGCGTGCGCTGCCCGCGCGGATTGCCTGCGCTGCCAACATCAGCGCCTTCATGCCCGAGCCGCAGACCTTGTTGATGGTGGTGGCGGGCACGCTCGTGGCCACCCCGGCGCCGATGGCCGCTTGGCGCGCGGGCGCCTGTCCCAGCGCCGCCGGCAGCACGCAGCCGAGGATGACCTCATCGAGCACGCCCGCCGCACCGCTGTCGGCCAGCGCCGCTCGCAACGCCGCCGCGCCCAGCTCGGTGGCGCTCGCCGCGGCGAGCGAGCCCTGAAAGGCGCCGATCGGTGTGCGGCGCGCCGCCGTGATGATCAGGCCCTCGGGCTGGTTGCTGCTCATGTATCAGACCTCTGTCGTAGTGACAGCTCGAAGCGCGCAGTGGTTCGCTCGCGTACCTGCGCTTCGCTGACGCCAGGGGCCAGCTCGAGCAGCGCAAAGCCTTCGCTGCGGCTCGCGCGGTTGAATACCGCCAGATCGGTGATGAGCATGTCCACGACGTTCGCACCGGTGAGGGGCAGCTCACACCGAGGCTTGAATTTTGCGCTGCCGTCCTTGGAGACGTGCTCCATCACGACGATGACTCGACGTACGCCGGCGACCAGGTCCATCGCCCCGCCCATGCCCTTGATCATCTTGCCCGGCACCATCCAGTTGGCCAGATCTCCCTGCTCGGACACCTCCATGCCCCCGAGCACAGCCAGATCGATGTGCCCGCCGCGAATCATCGCAAAGCTGTCCGAGGAGGAGAAATACGATGACAGCGGCAGCTCCGTGATGGTCTGCTTGCCCGCATTGATGAGGTCCGCATCCTCCTCGCCCTCGTAAGGGAAGGGGCCCATGCCGAGCATGCCGTTCTCCGACTGCAGCACGACCTTCACACCCTGCGGAATGTAGTTCGCCACCAGCGTGGGGATGCCGATGCCGAGATTGACGTAGTAGCCGTCGCGCAGCTCGCGCGCCGCGCGCTCGGCCATCTGCTCGCGTGACCACGGCATGGCGGCTACCCTCCCCGCTGGCGCACGGTGCGACGCTCGATCAGCCGGCGCCCCGGGCCGGTGAGCACCACGCGCTGCACGAAGATGCCGGGCGTGTGGATCTGATCGGGATCCAGCTCGCCGACCGGCACCAGGTGCTCGACCTCGGCGACGGTCACGCGACCCGCGGTCGCCATGACGGGGTTGAAGTTGCGTGCGGTCTTGCGATACACGAGGTTGCCCTCCGCATCGCCCTTCCAGGCCCTGACCAGCGCCAGATCCGCCGTGAGGCCGGTCTCCAGCACGTAGGTCGCGCCGTTGGCCACGCGTGTTTCCTTGCCCTTGGCCACGTCCGTCCCCACACCGGTGCGCGTATAGAACGCGTAAATGCCGGCGCCGCCGGCACGGATGCGCTCGGCCAGCGTGCCCTGCGGGTTGAATTCGATCTCCAGCTCGCCGGCGAGATACTGGCGTTCGAACTCGTGGTTCTCTCCGACGTACGAGGACACCATCTTGCGGATTTGCCGCGTACGCAGCAGCAGACCCAGGCCGGCCTCGTCGATGCCGGCATTGTTGGAGATCACCGTCAGTCCACGCACCGAGCTGTCGCGCAGCGCTTCGATGAGCCGCTCGGGGATGCCACACAAGCCAAAACCGCCCGACATCACCGTCATGCCGTCGTGGACCACGTCCGAAAGCGCGGCCGCTGCAGTTGCATAGATCTTCGAGGCCATGATGGCAGCCCTCTTCAGCGCGCCGGGCCCGTGCCGCCCTCGGTCAGCGCGGCCGCCGTGTGCTGCAGGCGTCGCAGCCATTGCCCGAGCCTCGCCACGTCGGCCGCCTCGATGCCTGCAAGCAGCGTGGCCTCATATTTCAACGCCAGGGGCGCAACTTCCGCATACATGCGCTCGCCGGTAGCCGTCAGCGACAGTTGGTGGGAGCGGCCGTCCGCCGCGTTCGGCTGCCGCCGCAGCAAGCGTCGCTGCAGCAGGCCGCGCGCCGCGCGCATCACCGTGACCTTGTCCATGATCGTGCGGCCGCACAGCGCCTGCGGCGTGAGCGGACTGTCCTCACCGAGCACCGCCATCAGGCGCCATTGCGGCACCGTCAGCCCGAAGCGATCGACGTAGGCGCGCGCGATCAGCTGTGAAACGGCGTTTGCCGCCACGGACAGTCGATAGGGTAGGTAATCGTCCAGGCGCAGAGCGCGCTGCGCGCCGGGCGGCGGCGCGGACATCAGCACGACAGTGGATGGGCGGGACGACATCGCGCGCTCCCGAACCGGTTGCACGCATTATAGCGATCCCGCAGAGAAAGTTTCAGATGTAACCAGTCTCCCTCGACGCTGCCGGGCGGGCGGCGCAGGCGGCCATCCTGGCCGACCGAGCCGGGCTGATCTTATCCGTCGATTTCTCAATCCCGGCGCTGTATGCCACCCGCAGCCAGCAGAGGCAGCGCCTCTCCGAGCTGCCGCACGATCAACTCATAAAAGCCGCGCAGCTGCTGCGTGCGCTCGACGATGGTGCCGGACGTGGTGATCTCGTAGATGCGAGACGAACCCGACTCGAGCTGTCCGAGCAGCTGCTCACTCTCTTCGCGAATCTTCTGCAGGATATCGATCACTACCATGGTCCCTCCTCGCTCTTCGCTCCTGCGTGTATGAGCAAGGTTGCCGCCACGTGGCTTAACGATAAGTTAACCTGCCGCGACACCACTCCCGGCTCTGCGCGTAGGAGTGGGCTGACCGGCCCCCACGGGCAGTGCAACTGCGATGCATTGCGCAGAGTGGCACACACCGGCCACCTACACTGCGCGCATGTCCTCTGCAGACAGGAAGTTCCTGCTGATCGTCGCGGTGGCGTTCGTGCCGTTCGCCATCCTGATGACGCTGCTGCTGACGCGCACATTCGGCGCCAGCGATCTGGGCATCCGCTGCTCACGCGGTGCGAGCGCGCGCTGCGAGATCCTGCAGAGCCGCCTGTTGGGCGCTGCAGGCAACTCCTCCTTCCAGATCCCCGAGTCGCGCATCAGCGCGGCGAAGGCCTCCTGCGGCCAGCGCTTCGCCGTGGGCGGCCGTCGCTCCACATCCTGCAGCGTGGAGCTGCTGCTGGTTGGCCAGGCGCAGCCCACCGGTCCGGTACTGAGCTATCCCTTGTTCGACCAGGCACAGGCTGCCGCGCGCAAGCTCAACACCTATCTGGCCAATCCGGATGCAAACTCCATCGAGTTGCATGAACCGGTAGGCCTGGCACTGCTGCTCTATGGCATCTCGCCGCTGGCATTGCTGGGGATCGTGCTGGGAATCCGCCGCCGTCTGCAGGCCGGTTGGTCCCACTAGCGTGTGCCCTGCCGGCGCGCTGCTGGGCGCACACGTGAAAAGAGGCCGGAAGTTTCCCTCCGGCCTCCTTCGCCGCGGTCTTGCGACCGCCGCATCGTTGCGATGAATTGGTAACGCGGTCGCGTTACATATCCATCCCACCCATGCCGCCCGGCGGCATGCCGCCAGCGTGCTCGTGCTCGTCCTTCGGAGACTCCGCGATCATCACTTCCGTGGTCAGCAGCAGTCCGGCCACCGAGGCCGAATTCTGCAGCGCCAGGCGCGTGACCTTGGTCGGATCCAGGATGCCGGCCTCGATCAGATCACCGAACTCGCCCGTGGCAGCGTTATAGCCATAGCTGCCCTTGCCGTCGCGGACCTTGTTCAGGACCACGGCGGCATCCTCACCGGCGTTCTCCACGATCTGACGCAGCGGCTCCTCGATCGAGCGACGCAGGATCGCGATGCCCACGGTCTGGTCCTCATTGGCACCCTCGAGCTTCTCCAGGGCCTTCAATGCACGCACCAGCGCCACGCCACCACCCGGCACCACGCCCTCTTCCACCGCCGCACGCGTGGCGTGCAGGGCGTCTTCGACGCGCGCCTTCTTCTCCTTCATCTCGATCTCGGTCGCGGCACCCACCTTGATGACGGCCACGCCACCGGAGAGCTTGGCAACACGCTCCTGCAGCTTCTCCTTGTCGTAGTCGGAGGTGGCCTCCTCGATCTGCTGGCGGATCGACTCGACGCGCGCCTTGATGTCGGCACCCTTGCCGGCGCCGTCGATGATCGTGGTGTTTTCCTTCTCGACCACGACCTTCTTGGCCTCACCCAGGTCATTGAGCGATGCCTTCTCGAGCGACAGGCCGACCTCATCGGAGATCACCACACCACCGGTCAGGACCGCGATGTCCTGCAGCATCGCCTTGCGGCGATCGCCGAAGCCCGGGGCCTTGACGGACGCGACCTTGAGAATGCCGCGGATGTTGTTCACGACCAGCGTCGCGAGCGCCTCACCCTCGACGTCTTCGGCCACGACCAGCAGCGGACGGCCGGCCTTGGCGACGCCCTCGAGCACCGGCAGCAACTCGCGGATGTTGCTGATCTTCTTGTCGACCAGCAGCACGTACGGCTTGTCGAGCTCGGCGGTCTGATTGGCCTGGTTGTTGATGAAGTACGGCGAGAGATAGCCGCGGTCGAACTGCATGCCCTCGACCACTTCCAGCTCGTTCTCCAGTCCCGAGCCTTCCTCGACCGTGATCACGCCTTCCTTGCCGACCTTCTCCATCGCATCCGCAATGGTCTTGCCGATGCTCTCGTCGGAGTTCGCCGAGATCGTGCCGACCTGGGCGATCGCCTTGCTGTCCTTGCAGGGCTTGCTGATGCGCTTGAGCTCTTCGGTCGCCGCCGCGACGGCCTTGTCGATGCCGCGCTTGACGTCCATCGGGTTACGGCCCGAGGAGACGGCCTTCAGGCCCTCGCGAATGATCGCCTGCGCGAGCACCGTGGCGGTCGTGGTGCCGTCACCGGCCTCATCGGAGGTGTTGGACGCCACTTCCTTCACCATCTGCGCGCCCATGTTCTCGAACTTGTCCTTCAGCTCGACTTCCTTCGCAACCGACACGCCGTCCTTCGTGACGGTCGGAGCACCGAAGCTCTTCTCGAGCACGGCATTGCGCCCCTTGGGGCCGAGCGTCGCCTTCACGGCGTTCGCAAGAATATTGACGCCGCGGAACATGCGTTGCCGCGCGTCGTCACTGAACCGAACATCTTTCGCTGCCATATTCGTATTTCCTTGAATTCGTTGGTGATTTTTTACTTCTCGATCACCGCCATGAGGTCCTCTTCCCGCATCACGACAAGTTCTTCCCCTTCGATCTTGACCTCGGTGCCCGAGTACTTGCCGAAGAGAATCTTGTCGCCGACCTTGACGTCGAGCGGGCGGACCTGGCCGTCTTCGAGGATCTTGCCCTTGCCGACTGCAACGACCTTGCCCTGCACCGGCTTCTCAGCCGCCGTATCGGGGATCACGATGCCGCCCGGGGAGGTACGCTCTTCCTCCAGCCGCTTGACGATCACGCGATCATGAAGAGGACGAATCTTCATGGATGACACTCCTTACAGTGAATTGCCTTGATTGTTTTGCGAGCACTTAAGTTAAAATTCAGCGGAAACCGCCGCTGTGCAGTGCCCCGTGGCGCTGCCTGCGTCGGCCGCTGTTAGCACTCAGGCCGCTTGGCTGCTAATCATAGGCGCCCACCCGGAATTTTCAAGTGCTATCCATCGGCGCACAGGACGTTCATCATGGGACCGGTCCGGCAGGGCCCTTTCCGCGCGGCGCAGCATCGGCGCGGTGGCCCGAGCCAGGATGTGGCCCGTCTCACGGCCGCGCGCGACGGGTTTTTGAGAGTATGCGGTTCACCTATGACCCCACGGTGAGGATATGAAGCCGCGTCGCCTGACCCGCACTGTTGCATTCGCCTGGGCCGTCTTTGGCCTGCTCACGCTGGTGGGCGCCGGCGCTGCGATCGCCGCCAGCTCGGCGGGCACGCCCGCCACCGCGTCCAGCAGTGGTCTGAACTCGTTGCTCGATCAGCTGCACGGCAACAGCTCGAACTCCGGGGACAACAACTTCCTGCCGGCCTCGCAGGCATTTCAGCTCAGCGCGACCACCGACAGCCAGGGGCGCCTGCAGCTCGCCTGGGTCATCGCGCCCGGGTATTACCTTTATCGCGATCGCATCAAGGTCGCCAGCGCCGCCTCGGGGTTGACCTTGGGCGCCCCGCAGTTTCCGGCGGGACACGTCGAGAATGATCCGTACCTCGGCAAGCAGGTCATCTACAAGCAGCAGCTCATCGTCAATGTGCCGGTTCGCAGCAACACTGCAGCCACTGGCGCAGTGAGCGTGACCTATCAGGGGTGTGAGGAAGGGGTCCTGTGCTACCCCCCCATCACGCGCACCTTGTCGGTGTCACTGCCTCCTGGTGCCTCCTCGGGCGCCGTTGCACCTGGGCAGGGGTCGGCATCCAGTGTGGCCGCCATCACTGCCGCCGACGCAGGCCCCACCCCTTACGTTTCCGATCAGAATCGGCTCGCCGCGCTGATCCGCTCGGGCAACCTGCTCGGTGTGCTGGCGACCTTCTGGGGCTTGGGTCTGCTGCTGGCCTTCACGCCGTGCTGCCTGCCGATGGTGCCGATTCTCTCCGGCCTCATCGCCGGGGGCGGCCAGCGCCTCAGTAGTGCTCGCGCCTTCGGGTTATCGCTGACCTACGTACTCGGCATGGCGGTGACCTATACGGCGACCGGCGCGGCCTTCGCCGCTGCGGGCAGCCAGGTCCAGGCGACCTTCACGCAGGGGTGGGTCACGGCGCTGTTCGCCGTGCTGTTCGTGGCGATGGCGCTGTCGATGTTCGGTTTCTACACCGTACAGGTTCCCGCCTTTCTGCAGACGCGCCTCGCAGCGGCAAGCAATCGCCAGCAAGGCGGCAGTTTTGGCGGCGTCGCCGTGATGGGCGCGCTCTCCGCCCTGATCGTCACGACGTGTGTGGCGCCCCCGTTGGTCGCAACCCTGGCCGTCATCGGCCAGAGCGGTGCCATCGCACGCGGTTCGGCTGCCCTGTTCGCCATGGCGCTCGGCATGGGCGCGCCGCTGTTAGTGGTGGGAACCTCGGCGGCCCGATGGCTTCCCAAGGCCGGCGCCTGGATGGATGCGGTCAAACGCCTCTTCGGCGTGATGATGCTCGCACTGGCAGCCTGGATGCTCACGCGCATCGTGCCGGCACGGGCCACGCTGGCGCTGTTCCTCGTGCCCGCCGCCGCGGCCTGTGGAGTGCTCTGGAGTCTGTCGCGCACGCGCTCGATCCGCTCCCCGGTGCGCATGGGCGCTCTCATCGGCGCGGGCGCCGCGGCCCTGTATGCGCTGCTGCTCGTGGTAGGCACGGGATTGGGCTCCGAAAATCCCCTCACGCCACTGTCGCGCCCCGCCGCGGAGCTTGCCTTCGCGAACATCTCTTCCGTCGCGCAGCTGAATCAGGCGGTGCGAGAGGCCGCCGCGAAGGGCGAGCCCGTGATGCTCGATTTCTATGCGGACTGGTGCACGTCCTGTAAAGAGATGGAGCACTACACCTTCACCGATCCGGCCGTACGGGCAGCCCTGCAGCACGTGCGGTTGCTGCGCGCCGACGTCACCGCCAACAATGGTGATGATCAGGCCTTGCTGAAGCTCTTTCAGATCCCAGGCCCCCCGACGATCGCGTTCTACGACGGCAAAGGTCATGAGCTCAGCCAATTCCGCGAGGTTGGCTACATGAACGCCCCGCGCTTCAGCGCGCTGCTGCAACGAGCGCTGCTCGAACCGCACGCCCCGCGCGCCGGATAGCGCTATGCTTCTCGGCTGAAGCTCCACCGCCGACCCGCAGAGCTGCGGGCGAGCGCGAGCGCTGTTGCGGGGTTTCGCGCGCATGCGTCTGCTGATCCGTACGCTGGGCACACTGCTGCTGGTGCTTTGCGGCGTTCTCGCCGGCTTCCTCGGCTATCGCCAACTGCATCGACCCACGATGATTGCGCAGGCCCCAGCGGCGTCGCCGGTGCAGCCGCCGGCTGCAGCGTCGGCATCGAGCGGCACGCAGGGGGCCGCTGCCGGGCCGAGCGTCCCCGAGACGCTGCCGGATGTGCAGGTTCCGGACCTCAACGGCCAGCCGCGCTCGCTGCGCCAGTACCTGGGGCATCCGCTGGTGGTGAACTTCTGGGCGACTTGGTGCGCGCCTTGCCGGCGCGAGATGCCGCTGCTGCAGCAGCTCTGGCAGGAGTACCGCTCCCAAGGCGTACAAATCCTCGGCGTCGCGGTCGATTCGCGCCAGGCCGTGCAGCAGTATCTGCGCACGACGCCCGTCGGCTACCCCATCCTCGCAGACACGGACCAGGGCAGCGCCGCCGTGGCACGCTTCGGCATCGAGCCGGTGCTGCCTTTCTCGGTATTCGCCGATGCGCAGGGCCGCATCGTCGCGGTCAAGCTCGGCGAGCTGCACCGCGACGAAGCCGACGACATTCTCGCCCACGTCCAGCAGGTCACCCTCGGTCGGCAAACCCTGCCGGACGCGCGTCGCGAGATCGCCGCGGACCTGCATGCACTGGCGATCCGCCGGGCCAAGCAAGCCGCACAGCCCTGAGCCTGCTCCGGCCGCCGCTGTCTGACCTGTTCTCCGCAGAAGCAGGCATTCTTGGCCCAGATAGTGGGCAAATCGCCGCAGATTGGTTACATTCTGCGGCGGTCAGCCAGGAGCTGCGGATTTGGACATACGTAAAATCAAGAAAATGATCGAGCTGCTCGAGGAATCGGGCATCGCCGAGATCGAGATCAAGGAGGGGGAGGAAACGCTGCGCATCGCCCGCCTGCTGCCCGGCCAGGCCCCCTCCTATGTGGCCGCCCCGTCCGCTGCAGCACCGTTGGCGCCCGCCCCGGCGATGGCACCTGCGCCCGCCGCTGCGAGCCCGACGGCCGGACAGAACGGCGAGGGTGGGACCGCGAGCGGCAATGAGCACATCGTCACCGCCCCCATGGTTGGCACCTACTACGCATCGCCGTCGCCGGGGGCCAAGTCCTTCGTGGAGATGGGCGATGAAGTCGAGGTCGGTCAGGTCCTGTGCATCATCGAGGCCATGAAGATGATGAATCAGATCGAATCCGAGCGGGCCGGTCGCGTCAAGGCAGTCCTGGTTAAGAACGGCGAGCCGGTCGAATTCGATCAGCCGCTGTTCATCATCGAATAGGCACGCTTCGCCCTGTCGGCGAGCGGCGCCACGCTGCAGTTCCATGCCCATGCTTGAAAAAATCCTCATTGCCAACCGCGGCGAGATTGCTCTGCGCATCCTGCGGGCCTGCCGCGAGCTCGGCATCAAGACGGTGGCCGTGCACTCCACCGCCGATGCCAACCTGAAACACGTTCTGCTGGCCGATGAGTCGGTCTGCATCGGGCCGCCGCCCTCCGCGCAGAGTTATCTGAACATGCCGGCGATCATCAGCGCCGCGGAGGTCACCGATGCAGTGGCCATTCATCCCGGCTATGGCTTTCTGTCCGAGAACGCGGACTTCGCCGAACGCGTGGAGAAAAGCGGCTTCACCTTCGTCGGACCGAAGGCCGAGACCATCCGCCTGATGGGCGACAAGGTCTCGGCGATCCGTGTCATGCGCGGCCATGCAGTGCCGTGCGTGCCCGGCTCCGATGGGGCGCTGGGCGAGAGCTCCGAGGAAAACCTGCGCATCGCGCGCGACATCGGCTACCCCGTCATCATCAAGGCATCCGGCGGCGGCGGCGGCCGTGGCATGCGCGTGGTGCATTCCGAAGGCTCGCTGCTCAGTTCCATCGCGGTGACACGCTCGGAGGCGCTCGCGGCCTTCGGCAACGAAGCGGTGTACATGGAGAAGTTTCTCGAGCGCCCACGGCACATCGAGTTTCAGGTGCTGGCCGATCATTACGGCAATGTCATCAGCCTCGGCGAGCGCGACTGCTCGATGCAGCGTCGTCATCAGAAGGTCATCGAGGAGGCACCGGCACCGGGCATCAGCGCGCGCCAGCGCCGTACCATGGGCGAGCGCTGCGTGGAGGCCTGCCGCGCCGTCGGGTATCGCAATGCCGGCACGATGGAGTTCCTCTACCAGGATGGCGAGTTCTACTTCATCGAGATGAACACGCGCATCCAGGTCGAGCATCCCGTCACCGAGCTCGTGACCGGCATCGACCTCGTCAAGGCGCAGCTGCTCATCGCCGCCGGGGACAAGCTACCCTACACGCAGGCAGACGTGCAGGTGCGTGGCCACGCGATCGAGTGTCGCATCAACGCCGAGGATGCGCGCACGTTCATGCCCTCGCCCGGTCCGATCAAGCTGTGGCATCCGCCGGGCGGCCCCGGCATCCGCGTCGACAGCCATCTGTACCTCGGCTACAACGTACCGCCCTATTACGATTCGCTGATCGGCAAGCTCATCGCGCATGGCGATACGCGCGAGACCGCGATCGCCCGCATGCGCAATGCCCTGTCCGAATTCGTGGTGGAGGGCATCAAGACCAATACGGCCCTGCATCAGGAGATCCTGGCACACGCTGCCTTTCAGGCCGGCGGCCTGGATATCCATTATCTGGAGCGTCGGCTCGGGCTGAAGTGAGCTCGACTGCAGCAGCGCCGATGCCAGGGTATCTTGAGCTGAGCTTCGAGCTCGGCGCACGCTCGGCAGCGCAGACCGAACAGCTCTGCCTCGCCGCCGGGGCGCTCGCCATCACGCTGTGCGATGCCGTGGACGAGCCGGTGCTCGAGCCACTTCCCGGAGAGCTGCGGCTCTGGCGCAGGACCCGGGTGCGAGCCCTCTATCCGGCTGCCGCCGCCGATGCGCTGCTGATCGTTGCGCTCGCGCAGCAACTGGGCTGCTCATCGAGCGACATCGGCGTGCGTGCCGTGGCCGATCGCATCTGGGAGCGCGAGTGGCTGCGGGATTTTCATGCCATGCGCTTCGGCGAGCGACTGTGGATCTGTCCGCGCCATGAAGCCGTCGCTGATCCCGGTGCGGCCGTGGTCAGGCTGGATCCCGGTCTCGCCTTCGGCACCGGGACGCATCCTTCCACGGCGCTGTGCCTGCAGTGGCTCGACGAGAGTTCACGAGCGCAATCCGGGCTGATCGGCTGTTCGCTGATCGATTATGGCTGCGGCTCCGGCGTGCTCGGACTGGCCGCACTGGCCCTGGGCGCGCGGCGCGTCCATGCCTTCGACATCGATCCGCAGGCGCTGCTCGCCACGCGCGAAAACGGGGAGGACAACGCCGTGGCCGACCGCCTGCGCACCTATGCGCGCGCCGACGACCTGCCGGCGGGCTGCGATGTGCTGATGGCCAATATTCTCGCGCCGATCCTCCAGGAGCGCGCCGCCGCCTTCGCGGCGCTGCTGCCGACGGGGGCGCATCTCGTGCTGGCGGGGCTGCTGGCGGAGGAAGCTGACGAAGTGGCGGCGGCGTTTGATCAGTGGTTTGATATGGAGCGCTACGCACAGCGCGACGGTTGGGTGGCGCTCAACGGCATCCGACTTTGAGTCCCGGGGGGCCACTGCCGCATGTTCACTGTTTGCCCCAAATGCACGTTGACGCTCGCGGTCACCGCGAACGATTTGCGTGTCGGCCAGGGGTACGTGCGCTGCGGCCGCTGCTCCAACGTCTTCAACGCATTGCTCAAGCTCTCGGAGGCTCCCGCCGAGGGCGCCGGCGCCCCGCTGCCTGAGCTACCGCAGGCCGATCCGGCCTCCACCTCACAGATTCATCGCGCCATCACGGCCGCCGCCATCGACGGCGGCGCGGCAAGCGCGGCTAGCGGCGCCGCACCGCTGCCCCTGCGTTCAGCGGCACGCCCGCCGATGCCGCCGGCCACGGCGCGCAGCCCTGCAATGGCGCCGAACGCGGCACTCTCTCCCTCTTCCTCAGCGCCCGCGCCTGCCGGCGCTGCCAAGACGAGCCCGGGCGATGCGGCGGCAGCAATGCCGCGCCGGCGCGCCAGCGATGTGATACCCGCGGCCCACGCTGGCCACGCGGCACCGCCGCCGGCACCGGCGGCCCCGTCGGCTTCACCGCCGAGCGTGCCGACGCCCTCGGCCAGCGCGCCGCTGCCTGCGCAGCGGGCGCCGACCACGCCACCCACGAGCGTCGCGAGCGCAGCATCTGCGGCGAAGCTCGCTTCGGCGGGCGGGCCCCGCGCGCCTTCCCCGGCTGGCTCGATGGCATTGGCAGCGGCACCTGCGGCGTCCGCCAGCGCGGCGCGCGCCTCCCTCACGCCTGCGCCGGCGCGGGCTGCGCAGGGTGCACCGGTCTCGAAGGGATCAGCCGCTCTCAGCGGCGATGCGCCCGCCAAGGAAGGCGACGTCGATGCTCTCGATCAGTTCGAGCTGGTCCTGCAGACCCTGGGCCTGAATGCGGAAGGCGAAGAAGACCCGCCGCTGCGGGCGCACGGACCTGCGCCCGAGCCACCACAGAGAGTGGAAAACATCGTGCTCGAGGGCGATGAGGTCAGGCAGGAGATGGAGCCCGGCGATGCGCGCCCGTCCGACGATCCGCTCGACGAGTTGGATACGTTTACGCGACGCCTGGGAATCGCCACCATCGATAAGCCCAGCGCGCCACCCGGCGGGGCCGACGCGGCGGCGCCGGGCAGGCCAAAAGCGTCCGCTCAGTCCGCAATGGGCGAAGGCGAAGCTCATCGCGAAGGTCCTGCCGGTAACCGCCAGCTGGCGACGCGTCGCGCGCGACCGGCCGGGCGACGCAACACGGACGCGCCGATCAGTGGGGATGCCACATTGGCTGCAGCCCGGGCCGCCGGTCGCGATCCTGGCGTCTCAGCGTCCGCCGCCATGCAGGTCGAGGAGGCCGCGCGCAGCGACGCTGCAGCTGGTTCGCCGGATCTGGATATCCCGGCGCTGCGAGCCGCCCCGCCAATGCAGCAGCGACTCTGGCTCGCCGGGTCCATCGCACTGCTGGTGCTGCTGCTGGCCCAACTGGTCAACCATTGGCGCGATGCGCTGGCGGCTTCTCCAACGTGGGGACATCCAGTCACCGGGCTGTATGCGACATTGGGGGTGCCGCTGCAGCCGCGCTGGGATCTGTCGGCCTACGAAGTGCGCCAGCAGGGCGCAGAATCCGCCGGCGGCCCGCACGCGGCGATCCGCGTGCGCTTTTCACTCGCCAACCACGCCACACGCGCACAGCCGGTTCCCGAGCTGCGTCTGACATTGCTGGATCGCTATGGACGACGCGTGGCCGAACGCGCTCTCAAGCCAGCGGATTACTGGCCGAAGGGGCGCGCGACGCAGAGCTTCCTGAATGCCGATGAGCGCGTCGACACCGAGGTGCAGGTGCTCGATCCGAGCGCCGACAGTGCCAGCTTCGAGCTCGATGTCTGCCTGCCCGATGCCCGGGGGGGCATTCAGTGCGCCGGGGATGCGGCGGCGGCCCAAGCCGCCGGCGTGCCCCCATGAGCCTGAGCATCGGCCCCTATCGGCTGCCTGGTCCTGTATTGCTGGCACCGATGGCCGGCGTCACGGATCGTCCCTTCCGCATTCTCTGCCGACGCTTCGGCGCCGCCCTGGCTCCCGCCGAGATGCTCAGCGCGGATCAACGCCTGTGGTCCTCGGCGAAGTCGCAGCGTCGCATGGACCACGAGGGCGAACCCGAGCCACGTGTCGTGCAGCTCGTCGGCAGCGAACCCGCCGAGCTCGCTGCAGCAGCGCGCGTCAATGTCGACCTGGGCGCGCAGATCATCGACATCAACATGGGCTGTCCGGCCAAGAAAGTGTGCAATCGCGATGCTGGCTCGGCGCTGCTGGCCGACGAGCCACTGGTGGCGCGTATCCTCGATGCCGTCGTGCACGCCGTCAGTGTGCCCGTCACGCTCAAGATTCGCACTGGCGTGGATCCGGCGCGCCGCAACGCTGCGCACATCGCGGCCATCGCACAGTCATGCGGCGTTGCGGCGTTGACCATCCATGGTCGCACGCGCGCGGATCATTTCCGTGGCAGTGCGGAATACGACACGACGCGCAGCGCACGCGCATCGCTGCAAATTCCTTTGATCGCCAACGGTGATATCGATAGCGCACAGCGCGCGCGCGCGGTTCTTGATTTCACCGCCGCGCAGGGAGTAATGATCGGCCGCGCCGCGCAGGGCGCACCATGGATCTTTCGCGATGTCAATGCGCAGCTCCTGCATGGCACATCAGCGCCATCACTCTTGCGCGCGTACAAGACTCAGATCATTCTTCAGCACCTCGAGTCTCTGTACGCGTTTTACGGCGAGTACACGGGACTGCGAATGGCTCGCAAGCATCTCGCCTGGTATTGCCGACAGCACGCACAGTTCGAATCACTGCGGCCGGAATTGATGGCCGCGCAGGATTCGGCGTCGCAGTTCGCAGTGGCGCAGCGAGGCTTCGAGCGATGGACTCGACTGGAGGCGGCGTAAATGCGCGCGGCCGCGCCCAGTCCTCGCGGGAGATACGCGCATGCAAAACAAAATGGGGCCACCCAGGCAATCTATGTCGCAGAAGGCAAATGGCAACGCCTCCCGATACAGCGGCTTCGACGCCAGCATTCATAGCAACGGCAGCACGCAGGGCAACGGCGCCGCTCACCCCAACACCCCTCACGTCGGCGTTGCCCTCAACGCCAACCATGCCAGCCTCAATGGTGGCGTCAACGGCAACGGCACTGTCAGCGCGCTGAAGCCGCGCGCCAGCGCCCCGACGCGCGGCGCCAATGCAGCGGGCCCGCGCGAGCTGCCACTGCGCGGGCACACCGAGCGGGCGCTGCAGGAGTATTTCGCCAGCTTGAACGGCCATCGGCCCGCACGCCTCTACGACATGGTGCTGCACGAAGTCGAGGAGCCGCTGTTCCGCGCGGTGCTGGATTACGCCGCCGGCAATCAGAGCCGCGCGGCCGGCATCCTCGGCATCAATCGCGGCACTCTGCGCAAGAAGCTGCGAGCACTCGGTCTGTCCGAGTAATGCCGACCATCCGCCGGGCACTGCTGTCGGTCTCAGACAAGCGAGGTCTGGCAAGCTTCGCCGCGCGCCTGCATGAGCGCGGCGTGGAGCTGCTGTCCACCGGGGGCACGGCGCAGCTGCTGCAGAGCGCAGGACTGCCGGTCCGACAAGTGTCCGACTACACGGGCTTTCCGGAGCTGATGGCCGGCCGCCTGAAGACGCTGCATCCGCGCGTGCACGGCGGCCTGCTCGCCCGCCGCGGCATCGACGAGCCGCAGATGCAGCTGCACGGCATCGAGCCGATCGATCTGCTGGCCGTCAATCTGTATCCCTTCGCCGCGACGGTGGCGCGTGCAGATGTGAGCTTCTCCGAAGCCATCGAGCAGATCGACATCGGCGGTCCAGCGATGCTGCGGGCCGCGGCGAAGAATCATGCGGACGTGACCGTGCTGGCCGATCCGGACGATTACGCCGGCGTGCTCGAGGAGATCGAGGCAGCGGGCGAGACCTCCATCGACACACGCGCACGGCTCGCCGCCAAGGCATTCGCGCACACCGCGCAGTATGACGCGCGCATCGCCGCGTGGCTGCGCGAGCGCAGCACCGATGAGGCGACGCTGTTTCCCGCAGCGCTGGCGCTCTGCTACGAGCGGCAGTACGAGCTGCGCTACGGGGAAAACCCGCATCAGCGCGCCGCGTTGTACCGCCAACCGTCGGCGCGCGGCGCCTCGGTGGCCACGGCACGGCTGCTGCAGGGCAAAGAGCTCTCGTATAACAATCTCACCGACGCCGAGGCGGCGATCGAGTGTGTTCGTCAGCTCGAGCGACCCGGCTGCGTCATCGTCAAGCACGCCAATCCCTGCGGCGCCGCCGTGGCGACCGATGCACAGAGCGCCTACCGCGCGGCGCTGCGTACCGATCCGACCTCGGCGTTCGGCGGCATCATCGCCTTCAATCGACCGCTGGATGCCGGCTGCGCGCAGGCGCTGCTGGCGCAGCGCCTCGTCGAGGTGCTCGCAGCGCCCGATGTCACCCCGCAAGCGCAGGCGGCGCTGGCCGCAAAGCCGCAGATCCGCGTGCTGGCGCTCGGGGATCTGACCGCCGAAACGCACGACGACATCGAGCTGCGCAGCGTGGGTGGCGGACTGCTGCTGCAGCAGCGTGACCGCCTGAGACTCGACCCGGCCGACCTGAAGCTGGTCACGCGCCGGGCGCCGCAGGCACGCGAGCTCGAGGATCTGCTGTTCGCCTGGCAGATCGTGCAGTTCGCCAAATCCAACGCCATCGTGCTCGCGCGCGATGGCGCAACGCTCGGCATCGGTGCAGGTCAAACCAGCCGCGTCTATGCCACCCGGATCGCCGTCATGAAGGCGAATGAAGAGCAGTTGCCACTGCGTGGTGCGGTGCTGGCCTCCGATGCCTACTTTCCGTTCCGCGATGGCATCGACGCCGCGGCGACGCAGGGTGTAGCGGCGATCATTCAGCCCGGCGGCTCGCGCCGCGATGAGGAATGCATCGCGGCGGCCAATGAGCATGGCGTGGCCATGCTCTTCACGGGTCTGCGGCATTTCCGTCATTAGCACGCCATGAAGGTGCTGGTGGTCGGCGGCGGTGGACGCGAGCACGCGCTGGCCTGGGCGTGCGCGCGCTCGCCGCGTGTCGAGGAGGTGCTGGTGGCGCCTGGCAATGCGGGCACGGCGCTCGAGCCGCGGGTGCGCAATGTGGAAGTCGCCGCCACCGATCTGGGCGGTCTCGTGCGCCTGGCGCGTCGCGAGCGCCCCGATCTGACGATCGTCGGGCCGGAGGCGCCATTGGTCGCCGGCATCGTCGACGTGTTCGAATCCGCCGGCTATCGCTGCTTCGGTCCGCGTCAGCGCAATGCGCGTCTGGAGGGCTCCAAGGTCTTCGCCAAGGAGTTCCTGCAGCGTCACGCCATCCCGACGGCGGCGTGGCGACGCTTCACCGCCCAGGATTATGACGGCGAGTGGGTGCGCTCACAGCGCGCGCCGCTGGTGGTCAAGGCCAGTGGCCTCGCCGCCGGCAAGGGCGTGGTGATCGCCGAAAGTGCCGAGCAGGCCGATGTCAGCGCGCGCGCCATGCTGGGTGGACGCTTTGGCGAGGCCGGCGCAGAGATCGTCGTCGAGGAATTTCTGGCCGGTGAGGAGCTCAGTTTCATCGTCATGGCGGACGGGCAGCATGTGCTGCCGCTTGCCAGCTCCCAGGATCACAAGCGCCTGGGCGACGGGGATGTCGGCCCCAATACCGGCGGCATGGGCGCCTATTCGCCTGCGCCGCTGCTCGATGAGGCACTGCATGCGCGGGTCATGCGCGAGATCATCGAACCGACCATCGCAGCTCTGGCGCAGGAAGGCACCCCGTACCGCGGCTTTCTCTACGCCGGACTCATGATTGGCGCAGACGGGGCGCCGCGCGTACTCGAATTCAACTGCCGGCTCGGTGATCCGGAGACGCAGCCGCTGCTCGCGCGTCTGCGCAGCGATCTGATCGACTTGTGTGAGGCCGCGCTGGATGCGCGTCTGCACCAGGTCAGCGCCGACTGGGACGCGCGCAGCGCGCTCGGCGTGGTGCTGGCCGCCGCGGGTTACCCCGAGAGCGTGCGCACTGGCGATGTCATCGAAGGCCTCGAGCAGGCGGCTACGCTGCCGGGCAAGGTGTTTCACGCCGGCACGCTGCTGAGCGAGCGCGGCGTGATCACACACGGCGGGCGCGTGCTCTGCGCCGTCGGTCTCGGCGCCTCGATCCACGAGGCGCAGCGCGAGGCCTATGCACTGGCCGACTGCATCCGCTTTCCCGGTATGCAACTGCGGCGTGATATCGGCTATCGCGCCCTCGCGCGCAGTGCAGTGGACTGATGAGCGAGCCGCAGGCCGCCGAGCCGGCGAACGCCGCGTCTGCGAGCGCGCCGTTGCCCGGCGGCGAGCGGCGCGTTCCGGGACTGACACCGGTGCTGCGCCGCCGGGCTCGGCTGCTGTTCCGGATCCTGAGCGCCATCAGTCCCTCGCTGGCGGCGCGGACAGCGGCGTATCTGTTCGTGCGGCCGCGAGCTCGCGCCATCAGTGCGACGGAGGCGCAGTTTTTGCAGACCGCGCGCGCCCGACGTCTGTCGACGTCCGGCGGCACGATCCAGCTGTACGAGTGGCCCGGCGAGGGGCCGACCGTGCTCGTCGTCCATGGCTGGATCTCCCACGCGGCGCGCCTGCAGCAGATCATCCAAGCATTGCAGGCGCAGGGTCTGCGCGTGCTGGCTTGCGATGCGCCGGCGCACGGCCGCTCCTCGGGCAGACAAGCGGATCTGCTGCGCTATCGCGAGGCGCTCACCACCGTCAGCCGCGCGTGCGGTCCGCTCGCGGCAATCGTGGCGCATTCCTTTGGGGCCATGGCCGCGGTGAGTTGGCTCACCGAAGACCCCGCGGCCGCGAGCGTGCGGGCTGCGGTGCTCGTCGGGTTGCCCGGGGATATGGGCTATCTGCTCGAGTCGTTCATCCTGGCCATGGGTCTGAGCGAGCCGGTGGTCCAGCGGCTGCGAGCGCTATTTCTGGCACGCTATGGCCGCTTTCCCGAGCAGTTCTCGACGCGCGCGCTGGCCCAGGCGATCCGCATTCCGGTATTGCTGGTGCACGGCGCCGAGGATGATCTGGTGCCGCTCGAGCATGCCCGCGAGATCGCGGCGCTGCTCTGCGCGGGGCAGCTGCACGTTGCGAGCGGGCTGAACCATAGCGCCCCGCTGCGCGACCCGCCCAGCGTCGCGCTGATGGTGAGTTTTCTCGCCGAACAGCTGCTCAGAAGCTCAGGCGCACGAACGCCTCGGGTCCGCTGATCTTGAACTGCACGTAGCCGGATGGGTCCGTGTTCAGCAGATCCACGTAGACGCGCTCGTATTCGTAACCGGCGCCCACGGCAAAGTTAGCACGCCAGCGATACTGCAGATCCGCGTGATAGATGCCGAGCATGCCATTGTTGTTATTGATCGTGACCTTGAAGTACTGGCCGCGCGCGTTCAACGACCAATGCCGATCGATGCGCACCGTGCCGTCGGCCGCGAAAGTCACGAACGGGCCGGCCTCGCTGTAGACGACCCGCTGCGGCGTATGCGGAATCTGCGCAGTGGCCTCTGCCTGGAGCAGATGCAGCGCTGCGCCGACGCCGAGCTCGAAGCGGTCGGTGCGCAAGAATGAATAGGTATAGGTGAAGTCCGTCTGTCGCCAGTCGATCTGCGTCTGCACCAGCGAGCTCGCCTTGAAGAGCTGGTCGCCATATTGCAGCGGCACGGTCAGCTCGGCCTCGCCCGCGCGGCGCAGGTCCATGAAATTCAGGCGCAGGCGGTTGCGCCGCTCCAGCCGAAACATCAACTCGGCGCGCGCCTGATTGCTGCGGTCAGGCAGCCCCAGGGTCTGTTCGGCGGAGAACGGCGTGCCGCCCAAGCCCGTCCCCGGATCGAACTGCGCTTGCGTGCCGACATGGCCCATGAAGTAAATACCGCGCAGCGCGAAGTGATCCGTAATCGGACTCGGCGTGCTCGGTTCGGGCCGCCGCGCACGGCGCCGGCGTTGGCGCCCGGCGGGGGTGATCGGAATGCGTCGCGGCGGCGGTGCTTGCGTAACCGGAGCCGCAGGGGCCGGCAGCTCGTTGGCGCTCGTCGAGCCCGAAGGCACCGTCGGCGCCGGGGCGGGGGGTGTGGCCGATGGCGCGGATGCGGCGGGTCCCGTGGCGGCCGGGGGCTCGCTGCCCGGTGCCGGCGCAGCCGAGGGAGAAGGTGGCGTCGCGGACAGCGGCAGCGGTGCATTCGGCGCGCCAGTCTGGGCGGACGAGCCGGTCGGGGCTGCCGGAGAGGATTGTTGGACCGATCCCTGGGCATGCAGCGTTGCGCTGACGGCGAGACACGCCGCACCGATCCACCAGCGTCGCATGAGTAATCCTGCGCTCCCTGCCACCGCCCGGTTGTTCGCCGGGAAGCCAGGATGATGTCCAATCCATCGCAGCATCGCCAGAGTAGACAGGTGGCGACAGTGCAGGAATGAGCAGTACGTCGCAGGAGAGGCCCGCGACGGCTGGCGACCGCCGCGAAAGCCGCCCCTCAGCGCTTCATCGACTCGAAGAACTCCGAGTTCTGCTTGGTATCCTTCATCTTGTCGAGCAGGAACTCGATCGCCGCGAGCTCGTCCATCGGATGCAGGAGCTTGCGCAGGATCCACATCTTGGCGAGCTCGCCCGGGTCGGTGATGAGCTCTTCCTTGCGCGTGCCGGAGCGGTTGATGTTGACCGCGGGGAACACACGCTTCTCGGAGATGCGCCGGTCGAGGTGGATCTCGGAGTTGCCCGTGCCCTTGAATTCCTCGTAGATCACGTCGTCCATCTTGGAGCCGGTGTCGATCAGCGCGGTCGCGAGGATGGTCAGGCTGCCGCCTTCCTCGATGTTGCGCGCGGCGCCGAAGAAGCGCTTGGGGCGCTGCAGCGCGTTGGCATCCACGCCGCCGGTGAGCACCTTGCCCGAGGAGGGCACCACGGTGTTGTAGGCGCGGGCCAGACGCGTGATGGAGTCCAGCAGGATGACCACGTCCTTCTTGTGCTCGACCAGACGCTTGGCCTTCTCGATGACCATCTCGGCGACCTGCACGTGGCGGGCAGCCGGCTCATCGAAGGTGCTCGAGACCACCTCGCCCTTGACCGTGCGCTGCATCTCGGTGACTTCCTCGGGCCGCTCGTCGATGAGCAGCACGATGAGGTAGACCTCGGGATGGTTGGAGGTGATGGCGGTGGCGATGTTCTGCAGCAGCATCGTCTTGCCGGCCTTCGGCGGGGAGACGATCAGGCCGCGCTGGCCCTTGCCGATCGGTGCGACCAGGTCGATGGTGCGCGCGGTCAGATCCTCGGTGCTGCCGTTGCCGCGCTCGAGCTTCAGGCGCTTGGTCGGGTGAAAGGGCGTCAGGTTCTCGAACAGCACCTTGTTGCGCGAGCTGTCCGGAGAGTCGAAGTTGATCTCGCCGACCTTGAGCAACGCGAAGTAGCGCTCGCCATCCTTCGGCGGGCGGATGAGGCCGGAGACCGTATCGCCGGTGCGCAGATTGAAGCGCCGGATCTGGCTCGGGCTCACATAGATGTCGTCCGGGCCAGCCAGGTAGGAACCGTCGGCCGAGCGCAGGAAGCCAAAGCCATCCTGCAGGATCTCGAGCACGCCATCACCGTAGATGTCCTCGCCGTTCCTGGCATGCGCCTTGAGGATCGAGAAGATGATGTCCTGCTTGCGCGATCGGGCGAGGCCCTCCAGGCCCATCGACTCGGCCATCTTCACCAGCTCGTGGATCGGCTTGGCCTTCAGCTCCGTGAGGTTCATGGAGCTGCGCGAGGCGGCGAGCTCGGCCGGAGAGATGATCTCGGCGTCGTCGTCGCCCAGCGGCTCGAAGTCCTGCATCATGTGGTCGTCGGGACGACCATTGCCGCGATTGCCGTCGCGCGGGCCCTGACGATGCTGGCCCTTGTTGGGTCGGTTGCGACCCTGATTACCCAGGTAGCCTCTCACGGGCGGTTGCCTCGCACCTGCGCGCTGGCAGTCGCGGGCGCCGGCGCCGGCAGGTGCTGCTCCAGGAATGCCGCCAGTTGCGACTTGGAGAGCGCCCCGACCTTCTGCGCCTCAACCGTGCCGTTTTTGAACAGGATCAGCGTCGGGATGCCGCGGATGCCGAACTTCGGCGGGGTCTGAGGGTTCTCATCGATATTGAGCTTCGCGATCCGCACGCGGTCCTGGTACTCGTCGGCGATCTCCTCGAGGATCGGCGCAATCATCTTGCATGGCGTGCACCACTCCGCCCAGAAATCCAGCAGTACGGGCTTTTCAGCCTTCAGGACGTCATCGGCAAAGCTGGCATCCGAGGTATGCACTATGTGCTCGTTACTCACGCGCTTGGGCCTCCATGGAGGGCGGGTCGGGAAATTCGGGGATAGACGTTGGGGACAGACGCTCGAGGCAGGTCTGTACGGTTGGTCGGTATTTGTAGGGTAAGTATGCGGACAAAAAAATGAAAATCGAGCCGGATAAGGAATTAACGAACCGATATGAACTGGCACGATCCGCATCGGGATCTCATTGCATCGGGATCTCGCGGCGGGGCTGTTACCGTGCCCGCGACGCCGCCAACGGTTACACTAGTGCGGATTTAGCCTTGGATTGCTTGCGTCAACTGGCTTGGTGGCTTGGCAGATGCGGACAGAACAGCCGCCGGTCTGGCTTTATTTTTAGCCCTTTTCAGGCTGCTTTGCAAGCCTGACAACCGCGGCTGCAATGCCGCTATGGATATTAATGAGTGATCAACATCTCAGTTCCCTGACCTTCGGTTCCCTGCCTCTGGCCGAGAGCCTCATGCAGGGCATCGTCGACGCCGGCTTCACCTACTGCACGCCCATTCAGGCGCAGACGCTGCCGATGGCGCTGCAGGGCCGTGACGTCGCCGGCCAGGCGCAGACCGGCACGGGCAAGACCGCCGCCTTCCTGGTGGCGCTCTACCAGTCCCTGCTGACACGCCCGGCCCCGCCCGGCCGCTCCCCGACCGGCGTGCGCGCCCTGATCGTCGCGCCGACGCGCGAGCTCGCCGTACAGATTCACAAGGATGCCGAGGTGCTCGGCAAGCACACCGGCATGAAGCTTGCGGTGGTATTCGGCGGCACCGACTACGACAAGCAACGCCGCACGCTCGCCGAGGGCGTGGATCTGCTGGTGGGCACGCCCGGCAGGCTGATCGACTATTTCAAACAGCATGTCTTCGATCTGCGACATGCGCAGGTCGTGGTGCTCGATGAGGCCGATCGCATGTTCGATCTGGGCTTCATCGCCGACATCCGCTACATCCTGCGCCGGCTGCCGCGGCCCGAGCATCGCCAGTCGATGCTGTTCTCGGCGACCCTCTCGCATCGCGTGCTCGAGCTCGCCTACGAGCACATGAACAATCCGGAGCTGGTACGCATCGAACCGGACAAGGTCACGATCGACCGCATCCGCCAGGTCATCTACTTCCCGGCGATGGAGGAGAAGATTCCATTGCTGGTCGGGCTGCTGCGCGAGACCGAGGCGCATCGCACGCTGGTGTTCGTCAATACGCGGCGCATGGCCGAGCGGCTCGAGCAGGTGCTCGGTGCCAATGGCTTTCACGCGCAGGCGCTCTCGGGCGACGTGCCGCAGCCCAAGCGCCTGCGCTTGCTGCGCGAGTTCCACGAGGGCAAGCTCGCGGTGCTGATTGCCACCGACGTCGCCTCACGCGGCCTGCACATCCCCGACGTCAGCCACGTGTTCAACTTCGATCTGCCGCAGGATGCGCCCGATTACGTGCATCGCATCGGACGCACCGCGCGCGCTGGAGCGGAGGGCGATGCCATCAGCTTCGGCTGCGAGGAGTATGCGATCGGCTTGCCGGATATCGAGAGCTACATCGGCCACAAGATTCCGGTGGCCGCGGTGTCCCCCGAGCTGCTGGCGGTGATCGAGCACCCACCGCGCGAGTCCGGCGGCCACTCGGGCGCACCGCGCCCCGGCCGCGGTGCAGGGCGTCGTGGAGGGGGCGGAAGGCCTGGCGGTCCGCGCTCCGGCGGTGGTGGTGGACGCGGGCGCAGGGAAGGCGCGCGCGGCGGGCACCGCCATTGACATTGAAGTGGTTCAGAGCAGCTCGCCCACCGCGTCCACGGCCGGAAACTCCTGCTGCAGACGTGCGTTCATCGAGCTGTCGGGTCGACGCACCGCGTAGACCTGCGCGATGCCGGCGCGACGCGCGGCGCGCAGCACCGGCAGGCTGTCATCGACGAACAGGCTCCTGGCGCGATCGAAGGCTTCGACGCGCGCCACTTCCTGCCAGAAGCGCTCATGCTCCTTGGGTGCCCCGAACAGGTGTGAGCTGAAGGTGGCATCGAAATAGCTGACCACCTGGGTACGGGCGTCCTTGATGGCCAGCGTGGTGGGGTGCGCATTGGTCAACAGCACCAGCCGCTTGCCCGCGGCACGCACCCGGGCGAGAAACTCGCGTGCGCCGGGCAACCAGCAGATGCCGTGGGCCTCGGCCTGCTTGAGCGCCGCGATGTCCAGCTCGAGCTCGCGGCTCCAGTAGTCGATGCAGTACCAGTCGAGCGTGCCCTCGCGCGCGCGAAAGCGCGGCGCCAGCAGCGTGCGCGCCTGCTCGGCCTCGATGCAGCGCGCACGCGCCCAGGCATCGGGCACGCATTCGCGCCAGAAGCGGTTGTCAAAGGCCAGGTCGAGCAGCGTGCCATCCAGATCCAGCAGCACCGTGTCGATCTGCTGCCAGGGCACGGGGGACGTATCGGTCACGTCGGCTATCATAGAGTAGAGGCTGAAATTTCCCATGTCGCAGAGCCACGAACACTCCCAGAGCCACGGGCTTTCCCCGAGCAGCGAGCAGCTGCGCGCCTGGCTGCCTGCGGTGATCGACATCGCGGTGGCTGCCGGCCGCGACATCCTGCGTATCTACGAGGCGGACTTTGACGTCACACTCAAGCGCGACCGCTCGCCCCTGACCGAAGCGGACTTGGCCGCGCAGCGCACCATCGGCGCAGGGCTCGCGGCGCTCACCCCACAGATCAGCATGCTTGGCGAGGAGTCGGCGCCCGGAGTGTTCGAGCAGCGCCGCGGCTGGCAGACGCTCTGGTTGGTGGATCCACTGGATGGCACGCGCGAGTTCGTCAAGCGCAATGGTGAGTTCACGGTCAACATCGCCCTGGTGCATCGGGGCGAGGCCGTGCTCGGCGTCGTGTATGCGCCCGTCACGGGCGTCGCTTACGCCGCGGCGCGCGGCGGCGGCGCCTTTCGCCGCAGCGCCACCGGTGAGCGTACGCCGCTGCACGTCACCGCCGCGGCACCGACCCCGCTGCGGGTGCTCGCCAGCCGCTCGCACGGGGATGCCGTGCTCGATCGCATGCTCGAGCGGCTGGGCACGACGCAGCGCATCAGCGTCGGCAGTGCACTGAAGTTCGGGCTGCTCGCCGAGGGCGCGGCGGACCTGTACGTACGGCGCGGCAGTACCTGCGAATGGGACACGGCGGCCGGCCACGCGGTGGTACTGGAGGCCGGCGGAGCCGTGGTGGACTTCACCGGTCACGCGCTGCGCTACAACGAGCGCGACACGCTGATCAATCCGTCCTTCATCGCCTACGCCGACGCCAGCCAGAACTGGGTCGGCCGACTCCTCGCTCCAGACGGCCCCGGCGGCCCGGCTGACCCCGGCGGCTCGGCTGGCCCTGTCGGCACGACCGGCGCTGGCGGGGCGGGCGGACCAGCCCCGAGCCGCTCATGAACGAGGCGGCGGCGGGGCCGCTCGGACGCATCGATCTGCACACGCACAGCTGCTGCTCGGACGGGACGTTGCGACCCGCCGAGCTCGTGCAGCTCGCGGCTGCGCGGGGCGTGACGCTGCTGGCGTTGACCGATCACGATACGCTCGCGGGATTGCCCGAGGCGCAACTCGCCTGCGCGCAGCACGGCATCCAGTTCGTGCCCGGCGTGGAGCTGTCCTGCCACTGGCAGGAGGTGGAAATCCATGTGCTCGGATTGGGTATCGATGCCAGCGCCAACTCGCTGCGCTCTCTCTGCGGTGAGCAGCGCCAGCGCCGGCAGCAGCGCATCGAGGCGATCGGCAAGCGCCTGAGCGCACTCGGGATGCCGGGGAGCGCGCTTGCCGAGAAGGCGCTGCAAGCCGCCGCCCCGACGCGTGCCCACCTGGCCGAGGGCATCAGGGCCCGCGGTTTCGTCGCCAGCGCCCAGGAGGCGTTCGATCGTTACCTGGCCGGCGGCCGACCGGCGTTCGTGTCCGCGCCCTGGCCCGCGCTCGCGACGATCCTGCAGCACATCCTCGAGGCCCGCGGGCTCGCGGTGCTGGCCCATCCGCATCGCTACGGACTGTCCGGCACACGCCTCGGGGCGCTGACGCAGGAATTCAAGCGTCTGGGCGGAGCCGGCATCGAGATCAGCGTCGCCGGCATGAGCCCGGCGAAGAGCGCCGAAGCGGCGCGCCTGGCCCGCCGCTTCGATCTGGCCGGCTCCCTGGGGTCGGATTTTCACCAGCCGGGTATACCGTGGCGCCCGCTGGGACGCTTGGTTAAGCTACCCGAGGCCGTGACACCCATCACCGCGAGGCTGGCACAGGCGCACGGTCCGCATCACTGAGGGGGTTCGCGCCGGGAAGCTGCGAATGAGTGATTCGGAAGACAACGTCAACCGCGACCTGTTCCGCAGCATGCAGCAGCTGCGCGACCTGCGCATCGAGCACCGCGACCTCGATGACGTCATCGCGCGGCTCTCGATGGACCTGCACATCGATGAGCTGCAGCTCAAGCGGCTGAAAAAGCGCAAGCTCGTGCTGAAGGACCAGATCCTGAAGCTCGAGAGCGAGCTGATCCCGGACCTGAACGCCTGAGGCCATGAAGCCCCTGGAGCTCGATCCGCGGGACTTGCAGTTCCGATTCGTGCGTGCCGCCGGTCCCGGCGGCCAGAACGTCAACAAGATCGCCAGTGCCGTGCAGCTGCGCTTTGATCTTGCCGGCACGCGCCTGCTCGCCGAGGCCGTCAAGGCGCGCCTGCGCAAGCTCGCGGGCACCCGCCTGACCGCCGATGGCGCGGTGCTGATCGCCGCGCGCAATCATCGCACGCAGGCCGCGAACCGGCGCGAGGCACTGGCGCGGCTGCAGGAGCTCATCGAGCGCGCGCGCATCGCGCCGACCCCGCGCGTGCCGACCCGGCCGAGCATCGCCTCGCGCGAGCGGCGGCTCACCGACAAGCGTCACCGCCAAAGCCTCAAGCGCACACGCGGCGCCTTCGAGGACTAGCCGCGCTTCATGCAGTCGCTGCAACAACTGGCGGGCCGGATGTACTACGGCAACAGCGTCGGACGCTATGCCGAAGCGCTCGCCATCTTCCTGGTGCTGCTGACCGTGCTGCCGCTGATGCGCCTGGCGCTGTCGCGTCGACTGCGCTCGCTCAAGGCGCACGAATCCCCGACGGCCCTGCAGCTGTCGATCGCGCTGGTGGAGCACACCACGCGGCTGTTCATCGTTGCCGTCTCGACTTATGCGGCGCTGAAGTGGTTGCGCCTGCCGGCGCGCACTGATCACGTCATCGACGTCCTGATCCAGATCGCCACCTGGATCCAGGTGGCGATGTGGGGCATGCAGGCCGCGATATTTGCGATCGATCGGCACCGCCGGCGCACCGGGGGTGCCGCGCAGCTGCCGACCTACGCGATCCTGCGCTTCCTGAGCCTGGTGCTGGTCTGGGCGCTCGCCCTGCTGATGCTGCTGGCCAACCTCGGCGTCAACATCACCGCGCTCGTCACGAGCCTCGGCATCGGTGGCGTTGCCTTCGCGCTGGCGATCCAGAACGTGCTCGGCGACATTCTCGCCTCGCTCGCCATCGCCTGGGACAAGCCCTTCGAGCTCGGTGATGAGCTGCACCTCGGCGCCCTCATCGGCACGGTCGAGCAGATCGGCATCAAGAGCACGCGCCTGCGCAGCATCGACGGCGACCAGATCGTCATCGGCAACGCGCAGCTGCTGACGCAGCAGATCCGCAACTTCGGGCGCGCGCGCGAGCAGCGCATCACGCTGGTGCTGACATTGGCCTTCGACACGCCGCCCGAGACGCTGCGCACCTTCCCCGCGCTGGTCGAGCAGGCGGTGCGCGCGCTGCCGGGCGCCCGCTTCGATCGCTGCTGGCTGCATGGACTGGGCGGCACGGGCTTCGAGTTCGAGCTGAGCGTGTTCGACACGAGCCCCAGGCGCACACAACCGGGCGCGCTGCGCGAGCAGTTGCTGCTGGGCTTGGTGGACAAGCTCGCAGCCGCTGGCCTTGGATTTGCCTCGGCCGGCTCACCGGTGCTGGCGTTGGCCAGCAAGCCGCAGGCCGAAGCCGCCGTCCCGCCTGCCCCCGCCCCCACCTCTGCGCCACCTGCGGCCAGCGCGTGACGCCGACGCGCCGCGCAGCGCGCGGGCAAGCCCCGCGAGCCGCGGGCAGCGCGGCGCGCACGAGCGGCGCGAAGCGCACGGCCGGCTCGTCCGCAGCGCGTGCCAGGAGCTTTCCGCCTCTGATCGCACCGGCTGCGCGCGTGCTGATTCTGGGCAGCATGCCCGGGGCGGCCTCGCTCGCCGCCGGTCAATACTATGCGCATCCCTACAATCAGTTCTGGCGCATTCTCGGCGCGCTCTGCGGAGCGCGAGCCGATCTGGCCTATCCGCTGCGGCTGCAGCGCCTGCGCGCCCATGGGATTGCGCTCTGGGATGTGCTCGAGTCGTGCGTACGGCCCGGCAGCCTCGACTCGGCGATCGAGCACGCTTCCGCGCTTGCCAATGATATTCCGGGACTGCTCAGAGCAGCCCCGCGCATCCGGCGCATCTGCTGCAACGGCGCGAGCGCCTATGAAAGCGTGCGGCGCTACCATGGTGATGAGCTCGATGCGCTCGGCATCACGGTGCTGCGCCTGCCATCGACGAGCCCCGCCAACGCCGCCTGGAGCTTTGCGCGCAAGCTCGCTGCCTGGCGGGCCGCGCTCGAGGACGGCGGGCGCAACGCCGACGCCGATGGATCAGGTCGGTGAAGTCAGGATGCCGCGGCGATCGAACTTCAGCCGCAATGTGCGCGCGATTGCATCGAGCTGCGTGCCGATCACCCCCGCTGCTTCGGCATAGCGCGGCCAGGTGCCTGCCACCTGCATCACCGCTGCCAGGATTGCCTCTGCCCTGCCACGCTTCAGCCCCGCGACCCGGCCGACCGCCTCGAAATCCGCGCGGCTGAAGGCATCGGCCTTGCCGTTGATCGTCATCTGGTGGCGACTGGTCCACAGGCCTTTTGGGTTAAAGGCATAGGTCACGTCAAACGCGGGCGAGAGCGACCACGCGCCCGATTTGTCCATCACAAAGGCGATGTTCTTCACGTGGTCGTCCTGATTGCGGGCGATGACGTTGAAGACCATGCGGCGAAATTGCTGTTCCCGGGCATGCATGGGCAGCCCCAGTCGCTTCATCACGTCGAAGGCCTGTTCGTAGGAATATGCGCCGGCCGAGTTGTAGTCGAAGTGCGCGAGCGCGGCCAACGACTGCATATGCAGTTTGCCGCCGTCCATCAGCCGATCGAAGCGCCGGCTCATGAAATGCCGGCGGCCGTTTTCTTCCAGCAAACGACATTCGGACATCTCAACTCCGGCATCCCCTGCCATGAGCGCGTAGGCATATTCGATCGCTGTGTATCCCTTCGGATCCTCGAGCTCCTTGTCCTTGTTGGCGCTCACCCCGTCGAATTTGAGCAGCCAGTAACCGAAGCCGGGCGGTGCCTTGACCTGACCCGAGCGCACCTCGTTCGTGTCTTGATTCCACGCGACAATGGCCTTGGCGCGTGCGCCACCCGCGGAAGTACCGACACGCAGGATCTCCTGCAAACCATCCTCTCGCCGCTCCCGGGCGAATGACGCCCGCATCGCGGTGCGATGGGTGAGCACCTGGGAGGCGAGCCTGACGAGCTCATCCAGCTGCACCTTGGCCGATCGCCGTAGTGGCGGACCCTTGGCGGGGGCGAACTCCAGGGCACCCATGCCGCGCACCCCGATGTAACAGAGTCGCTCGATGGCATCGAAGCTGTCGGACAACCTGCCCTGCGTAGCGAGCCACGCATCGATCAGAGCGTTCCCAAACTTATCCGGCAGTGAATCGGCGAGCAGGCCCGGCAGGCCGCGAAAAGCTTGCTGTGGCAGGGAGGGAAACTCATACACCCGTCGCGACAGGGGCATGGTAAGCGGCGAGAGTTCGATGCCGCTGCCGACAAAGGCAGGCACATATTGAAACGCGGCTACGCGGGCGCCGTCCTCGAGAGACACCGCCCCGATCTGTCGGCCCCACAACAGCACTGCCGCGACGCTGGCCAAATCCCTAGTCCCGCCACTTCCATGGCGCCCCCGGCAGCGACGGCGCGCTGTGCGCCGCTTGCCGGCGCGGATGCCCCACGCGCTTTCGTTCGCGTCCCCGGCGCCCGAGCAGCGCAAGCGGACTTTGCGGACGGTCAGGCAACAGCTGCTCCAAACCTTGCAAAAGCTGCAGCGCCCGCAGCACGCGCAGCAGCGCCACAGAGTCGGTGCCATGGCCGGCCTCCAGCCGCTCCACGGTGCGTTTGGAGACGCCGGCTTCCTCGGCCAACCGTGCCTGGGTCAATCCCGCATCGATTCGGCGCCGCGCCAGGCGCGCGCCGATCTCCTGCAAAATGGCCTCGTCGGTCAGTTCAGTAACGATCTTCATAACTCGTCAATATAGACGATTATGGCGCGATACTCACGAGTAATCGTCAAATCTGACGAGTACCAACACATTATCATAGATCGTGTTAATCGTCATAACTGACGATTTATGGCATGTAATCGTCTCTACTCGTCGTTACTGGCGAATAAATGGTCAGCCGGCAGCGCGTGCCCCGCACCCGCAAAGCGCACGCCGATCGAGAGCTTCAGCCCTGGGCCGCCGCGGGGCGCGCCCCCTCCGCAGCCGGGGCCTCGCTGTGCGTGACCTGCAGGATGCTGTGGCGGATCTGCTCTGAGAGCACCAGCTGCGCGTCCGCCGCCACATGGATCAGCACCTCATCGAACTGCAGGCAGCCGGCCTCGTCCAGCCGCACCACACCGCGCGCGCGCAGCAGGTCGATGAAGCTGCCGAACAGGGTGCGGTCGAAAAATTCCGGTGAGTTGAAGCCGTACAGCATCGTCATGCGCTGGGCCATGAGCTGACAGCGCTCCTCGAGGACCTTCTGGCTGATCGTGCCGCTGCCGGCGCGGATCAGCAGCGCGATCGCAAGGTAGTAGCGCTCGATGGTCTGAATGGTGGTCTGCGCCAGCAGCGACAGCTGCATCGCCGCTGAGGAATCCGGGGGCGGGCGGCGCCAGAGGCGCAACTCCCCGCCGCCGGCGAGCGCCGACGGATCGGCACTGACCAGCGCGCACTCGAGCAGCCCGAGCTGCGCGAGTGCCTCGAGCGTGCGCGTCACGACTTCGGGCAGCTGTGCCTCGGCGTAGCCGAGGAACAGCTCAGCGGCAACATAGGGATAGATGCGCGAGGCGAGGCGCTGCACGTCCTCGGTATGCATGTCGGTATTGCCGAGGAAGCAGCAGGCGATGAGCGAGGGCAGCGCGAACAGGTGCAGCACGTTATTGCGATAGTACGTCGCCAGCACGGCGTGCTCGGCGGACATGCGCACCACGTCGCCGGCGGGGGCCAGCTCGCGCAGCACTACTCCGAGCTCCACGCCATGATCAACGGTGCGCCGCGCCTGCTCGTGCGCGATCGTCACCCGCTCGCTGTAGGGGATGGCGCGCAGCACCGCCACCAGCGTATCGATCTGGCGCAGCAGGTCCGCCTCGAGCAGCGCCTGACGCGGCGTCGCCAGCAGGATGACCGCCAGCAGGTTGATCGGCGTGACCGTGGCCGCGGCGTTGATGTTGCGCATGATCGACAGCGCCAGTTCATCCACCAGTGCGACGACCCAGGGCGGGCGGTTCTGATCGTCGAACTGGCGCTCGCGCCAGCCGGGTGCGTGCCGCTCGAGAAGGGTATCCAGGAATATCGGTTCGCCGAGATTGATGTAGACGCGCCCGAGCCGCTGGCGCAGAAAGCGCAGAATGCTGCGCAGCAGGCCGCGTACCGACTCTTTTTCCTTGGGCTTGCCGGAGAGCTCGCCGATGTAGGTGCGCGCTTCGATGAGCCGCTCGTAGCCGAAATAGACCGGCACGAACACGGCTGGACGGCGCGGCTCACGCAGGTAGCTGCGCACCGTCATCGACAGCATGCCGGTCATGGGCGCCAGCAGCCGCCCGGTGCGGCTCCTGCCGCCCTCGATGAAGTACTCGATGGGGTGGCCGCGCGCCATGATCGCGGCCAGGTACTTCATGAAGACGACGGTGTAGAGCGCATTGCCGCGAAAACTGCGGCGAATGAAGAAGGTGCCGCCCTTGCGCAGCAACCGCCCGACGATTGGCAGATTCAGGTTCAGCCCGGCGGCGATGTGCGGGATGGCGTAGCCGCGCTGGTAAATCGCAAACGGCAGCAGGATGTCGTCCATCGTGCTGCGATGGCACGGCACGTAGATGATCTCCTTGCCGGCGGCCACCTGCTGCAGCGTCTCGACATGCTGGAAGACGATGCCGTCGTATACCCGGTTGAGGATGCGCGCAAGAATCAGCGACATCAGCGAAACGAAGCTCGGCGAGTAGTTGGCGGCGATCTCCTCGGCATAGCGGCGCGCCTGCAGCAGCGCGGCTCGGCGTCCCGCCTTGCCCTGCTCGCGCGCCGCCTGCGCCACCGCGATGCGTACGGCGCGCGTGCGCACGATCTCCGCGACGATCGTGCGGCGGTGGGAGAGATCCGGTCCCAGACGCGCAGCGCGCATGTCGGCGAACTGCGCTCGCAGCACGCGCGCCACGCGCCGACCGGCCGGGGCGGCCTCGCCGTCCGGTTCCATCAGGCCGCGCAGCGACATGGGCTCACCGAGCTGCACGACGGTGTTGCGGCC
>DATNDE010000017.1:0-13580 GCA_035553315.1 Steroidobacteraceae bacterium | reverse complement strand
GTTGCAACCCGTGTCAGTGTGGTGCACGCGGATCGCAACACGCCCGGCTTCATTCGCGCGCCGCCCGATCTGCCCTACATGTTCGCCCTCGAGAGCGCCATGGATGAGCTCGCCGTGGCCCTGAAGCTCGATCCTATCGAGCTGCGCCGGCGCAACGAGAGCGAGCGCGATCCGATCACCGGCCACCCCTATACCTCGCGCTCGCTGCTGCAATGCTTCGAGCAGGGGGCGGCGGCTTTTGATTGGGCGCGGCGACGCCCGGAGCCGCGCTCCATGCGAGCCGGCGAGTGGCTCATCGGACTGGGCTGCGCCACGGCGGCCTATCCGAGCAACGTCGGCGCGGCGACCGCTCGCGTATCCCTGCGCGGGGAGCATGCGCGCGTACAGATCGGGGCCCACGATATCGGCACCGGCGCCTACACCGCGATCGCGCTCACCGCGGCCGACCGTCTGCGACTGCCGCTGCAGCACGTCAGCGTGGAGTTGGGTGACAGCGATCTGCCACCCGCGGGGCTCGCCGCCGGCTCGAGCCATACGGCCGGCATCTGCAACGTCGTGGCGCGCGCCTGCGAGGAGATCCTGGCCAGACGCGCGCAGCAGCAGGCACCAGCGGCCGGTGCCATCGAGGTGTATGCGGAGAATCTGCCCGATGGAGCCCCCGCCCACGGGATCGAGATGCTCTACGCAGGGCAGATGGCGCTGGCGCGCGGTGGGGAGCTTCCCGGGCGCATCGCCTACGGGTTTGGTGCCCAGTTCGTGGAGGTGCGTGTGCACGAGCGCACCGGGGAGATTCGCACCCCCCGCGCCCTCGGCGCCTTCGCAGCCGGCACCATCGTCAACCCGCTGACCGCTCGCAGCCAGTTCATCGGCGGGATGATCTGGGGCATCAGCGCGGCGCTGCACGAGGCGACGCAGATCGATGCGCGTCTGGCGCGCTATCACAATGCGGATCTGGCCGAATACCTCGTGCCCGTCAATGCCGACATCGGCGAGCTCGAGGTCATCATGGTGCCCGAGCAGGACACGCGCGTGAATCCGCTCGGCGTCAAGGGCATCGGTGAGCTTGGGACCGTGGGCATGAATGCAGCAGTGGCCAATGCCGTCTATCACGCGACCGGCTGTCGGGTGCGCGAGCTGCCGATACGCCTGGAGAAGCTGCTGCATGCGCCCCGGCTGCAGCGATCCCCACACGCCTGAGGTGCGGCGTTACCTCTGAGGCGCGCGTCAGGCGCGGTGGCGCGCCGCGACCGGAATATAGGGATTGCGTGTGGCGCCGGTGGCGCTCGAGGCATTGTGCGCCAGCGCGAGCATGATGGGCCGCAGCAGCGATGGAAAAAAATGCCGGTCGTTGCAATGGCTCGTAGAGACACAGCGCCTGGGCAGTGGATGGTTGGCGCGTCGTGCATTGGGGCGGACAAACCTGTGGCGCGCATGAGCTGCACGCCGATATCAGCGCGTTGCGTGCTGCACGCGGCATTGCACGGTTGCGCTTCGGAGCGCACTGCTGCAGCTGGTATGTCGATTGCAATGTTATGGCCTTCCCGCGCAGGGCGGTGCATGCGAGGAAGCACATATGGCGAACACAGACGGTCACAGTTGGGATGAACGACGCAGACAACAGAGCGGTGAGCGCTCCGCCGAACAGCGCAGCACAAACTCCGATGCAGTGCGGCTGGCGCGTGCGCTCGGCTGGTTCAGCATCGGACTGGGCGTGGCCGAGATCGCAGCGTCGCGCGGGCTCGGCACGCTTGTCGGTATCCAGCGGCCCTGGACGGTGCGCGCGTTGGGACTGCGAGAGCTCGCCGCGGGAGCGGCCATTCTCACGCGGCCACGCGAGCCGGCGTTTTTGTGGTCGCGTGTCGCGGGCGATGCAATGGATCTGGCTCTGCTCGGCGCGGCTTTCGGTGCGCGGGACGCACATCGGCTGCGGCTGACTGCGGCGCTGGGCAGTGTCGGAGCGGTCACGGCCGTGGACGTGCTCGCGAGCCGGCGTCTGAGCGCAGCGGTGATGGGCCAGCACGCTGCACCGGTGGAGATCTCGCTATCGGTGGGCATCGATCGCTCCGCCGATGAGCTGTATCGCTTCTGGCGCGATATGACCAATCTGCCGCGCTTTATGAGCTCGGTGCGTGAGGTGCGGCCGCTGGATGGTCTGCCGCCCGAGCAGGCGCGGCGCTGGCACTGGACGGCAACCGCACCGGCGGGCCTGCTGCAGTGGGAGTCGGAGATCATAGAGGAGCGTCCCGCAGAGTTGATCAGCTGGCGCTCGCGCTCCGGAACGCCGCTGGCCTCCGAAGGCACCGTGCACTTTTCTGCGGCGCTCAACGGCGCGGGCACGCTGGTGCGGCTGCGCACCCGCTATACCGGGGCGAGCGGCGCCGCGACGGCTACCGTGGCGCGTCTGCTGCGCCAGCTGCCGCGCCAGCAGATGAAGGCGGAGCTGCGCCGCTTCAAGCAACTCATCGAGACCGGCGAGATCGCCACCATCGATGGCCAGCCCGCAGGGCCGCGCAGTCCCATGGTGAGATGGTTCCAGCGCGTCATCCCCGCGACCAGAAAGACCCCGGCGCCCGACGACGCCGGCCTCGGCCTCCACCCACGAGCCGGCACTGGCACTGGCACTGGCACTGGCACTGGCAGCGCGTCGCGCTGGCAGAAGCCGTCCATCCCTGCGGGCGGCGCGGGGGCAGAGCGATCCATCAGCACGGAGGGTGCGCAATCATGAAGGCGAACTGCTGGTATGGAAGCACCGATGTGCGCGTCGAAGAGGTGGCCGACCCTCACATCATCAATCCCCGCGATGCCATCGTGCGCATCACCTCCAGTGCCATCTGCGGCTCGGACCTGCATCTCTACGATGGCTACATTCCGACCATGCAGCAGGGTGACATCCTCGGCCATGAGTTCATGGGAGAGGTCATGGAGGTCGGCCCCGGTGTCAAAAACCTGAAGGTCGGCGATCGCGTCGTCGTGCCTTTTCCCATCGCCTGCGGCGCGTGTTTTTTCTGCAAGCGCAATCTCTGGTCGCTGTGCGAGAACAGCAATCCCAATGCCGTGCTCGCCGAGAAGCTCTGGGGTCGCGCGCCCTGCGGCATTTTTGGCTACTCGCACCTGGTGGGTGGCTATGCCGGCGGACAGGCGGAGTACGCGCGCGTGCCGTTCGCCGATGTGGGACCCATCAAGATCGAGGATGGACTCTCCGATGAGCAGGTGCTGTTTCTTTCCGACATTCTGCCGACCGGATACATGGCCGCTGAGAACTGTCGCATCCAGCCCGGTGATACGGTCGCGGTCTGGGGGTGCGGTCCGGTCGGACAATTCTCCATCGTCAGCGCGAAGCTGCTGGGTGCCGAGCGTGTCATCGCCATCGATCGCTTCGAGGAGCGGCTGCGCATGGCGCGCGAGCGCGCCGGTGCGGATCTCACGCTGAATTACTCCACGACGGACATCAACGAGGTGCTCGATGATTTGACTGGCGGCCGCGGCCCGGACGCCTGCATCGATGCGGTCGGCATGGAGGCGCACCTGCCGGGCGTGTGGGGACTGTACGATCGCGCCAAGAAGGCCATGCGGCTGGAGAGCGACCGCGGCGGCGCGCTGCGTCAGGCCATTCAGGCGTGCCGCAATGGCGGTGTCGTCTCGGTGCCCGGTGTCTATGGCGGTCTGATCGATTCGATGCCGATGGGCGCCTTCGTCAACAAGGCGCTGACGCTGGTGTCCGGTCAGACGCACGTGCACCGCTACCTGCGGCCGTTGCTCGAGCGCATCCAGAAGGGCGAGCTCGACCCGAGCTTCATCGTCACGCACCGCCTGGCGCTCGATGAGGCGCCGCAGGCCTACGAGATCTTCAAGCACAAGCAGCAGGAGTGCGTGAAGGTCGTGCTCAAGCCAGGGGAGCGGACCGCTGGCCGCAGCACCCTGGGCGACGGTGGGAATGGTGCTGGCAGCGCTAGAGGCAACGGCAACGATGGCGCCACCGAGCGGGGCGTCGGCAGCGTCGGCGCGGACGCGGGAACCACCAGGCACTGACGTGCCAGGCACTGACGTGCACGCTTCGGGCAGCGCGACGTGTAGGTTCGGGCGCTCGGCGCGCCAGCCACGGTGCCGACAGAAAGAGCAGCTACGGGCCCGCTGTGGGCGGCGCTTCTGGTGCGCATGCTGTGACCTCTCCCAGGAGGATCATTCCCATGGAACAGGCGCAACTGAAGGAACTGCTGCTGCAATCTCTCGAGCATGAGCGCGGCGGCATCCAGGTCTATGAGACGGCGTTGAAGTGCGTGCTCAACGAGGAGCTCAGGGAAGAATTCCAGGAGTATCTGGATCAGACGCGCCGGCACGAGGAGTTGCTGTTGGGCATCTGCCGGGACCTGCGCATCGATCCGGAGGAGGGCAGCCCCGGTCGCCAGATCGTGAAGCAGCTCGGCGGCTCGCTGGTCAAGGCAATGCAGGCGGCGCAGGCAGCGGGTAACCCCGCGGCGGCCGAGCTCGTTGCCTGCGAATGCGTGGTGCTGGCGGAGACGAAAGACCATGCCAACTGGGAGCTCATCAGCCAGTGCGCCGAGCACGGAGCAGCCAAGAGTGGCAAGGCGCTGCGTGCGGCCGCCGAGGAAGTCGAGCCGCAGGAGGATCGCCATCTGTATCACTCCAAGGGCTGGGCTCGCGAGCTGTGGCTGCAGTCGCTGGGGCTGAAGGCCGTGCTGCCGCCGCCCGAAGAGCGCCGGCACGTGACCTCGGCGATCGGTGCGGCCCGCGCGCAGCAGGAGAGCGAAAAGCAGCGTTAGGTACGACGCCGCCCCAAGGCAACGGCCGCGCTATGATGTCCCCCGTTGGCGCGTAGGTGCGCCTGCGGGGGGATCCGATGCGTGCGATGAGGCTCGTGGGCGCCGCGGCGGCGGTGGCTTTGCTGGCAATGTGGGCGTTGACGGCCTCGGCGATGCCGCCGGCCGATCAGGTGCCGACGCGTCAGGGTGGCGATCTGAGCATCCAGCCCATTCATCATGCGTCGCTGCTGCTGAGCTGGAATGGTCACACGGTGCTGGTGGATCCGGCGCCGCTGAACACCGCTGCGACGGTCGCGGGCCCGGAGTTCACATCGCTGGCCAAGCCCGACATCATCCTGATCACGCACATTCACGCCGATCACTTCAGTCCACCGGTTCTCGAGGCGGTCAGCGGCGATCACACCGTGATCCTCACGCCGCGCAACGTCTACGAGAAGCTGCCGGCCGACCTGCAGAAGCGCGCCCGCGTGCTGAACAACGGTGCGCACACGGCTCTGGATGGCATCCCCATCGAGGCGGTGCCCATGTACAACACCACGGCCGAGCGGCAGAGCTTTCACCCCAAGGGAAGCGGCAACGGCTACATCCTGACCTTCGGCGGTGAGCGCGTGTATGTGGCGGGCGATACCGAGGAGACGGCCGAGCTTGCGCATCTGCGCAATATCGATGTGGCCTTCATACCCATGAACCTGCCGTTCACGCAGACGCCGCAAGCGGCGGCCAAATGGGTGCGCGACTTCCATCCGCGCATCGTTTACCCCTATCACTATCGCAATCGCGATGGCTCCAAGAGCGATATTCAGTGGTTCAAGACACTCGTGGGTGATGCGAGCGAGGTGAGACTGCGTAACTGGTATCAATAGCAGCCCACCGCGGCCCGCGCCTTTCAGTGGGCGCGTTCAGTAGGTTGGAGGGCGCGGATGGGGTGACTGCGGGGCCAGGGCGCGCCTCTCTCCTACAGGGGGCCGCCCAGCGTGCTGGCTAAGGTGGGGGCCTCTTCGATCAGAGGACCGATCATGAGTCAGAACAGCCAGGACGCCAATCAGAGCAAGGGTAGTCAGAGCACGGGCCAGAATCAGGGCGAAGGCAATCGTGAGGCCGCGGCCAATTTCAACCGGGCAGAGCGCGAATTCGTGGACTCTCCGGGCGGCCAGCAGAAGATCCGCGAGGGCACGCACGTGAAGCCCGGCGAGGATGCCGAGCTCAGCGAGGCGGAGCGTCGCGCCGCCGAGCGCGCCAAGGCCCAGGATTCGAATCGCATGTAGCTGCCCTGTTCAGGGGGCCGTACCCAGTGGGCGCTGGTCCGGCGCTTACGGCCCCCTTCCCCCCGGGGCCCGGGGCGCGCGGCGGGCTCCCAGTGACACGCCCGTGACACATTCCACCCCCGTCGCGCTAGCCTTTCGGCGTGGAGCTGCAAGACCTCATCGTCCTACATTGGCGCGGTGCACATCATGCCGCCGCCACCGCGCCCGAATCCGTCTCGGGTCAGGACCTGTTCCTCATCGATACCTGTCAGCGCCGGGTCGCGGTGCTGGCCAGCCCGGCCGCCCGCGCGGCGGCGATGCGCGAGTTTCCCGCCGATGGCGCCCTGGAGAGCTTCTCCGGCAGCCAGGCGTATGCGTTCCTGCTGCGCTTCGCCTGCGGCCTGGAGAGCAAGCTGGTCGCCGAGACCGAGATCTTCGGGCAGATCAAGCAGGCCTGGCGCATCTTCAGCGAGCGCGGCTCGCCGCTTGCCCGGCAGCTCTCCCCATGGATACAGCTGCTGTTCCAGGATGCCAAGGCCATTCGTGCACAGCATCTCGGCCGCCTCGGCAGCGCCTCCTACGGCTCGCAGGTGCGCCGGCTGCTCGGCGACGAGCCCGCGCGCGGGGCGACGTTGCTCATCGGTGCCGGTCACCTGGCGCAGTCGGTGGCACCCTGGCTCGGCGGCGCAGAGCTCTGGCTCTATAACCGCACCACCGAGCGCGCCTTGGAGCTCTCGCGTGAGCTCGCCAAGCGCGATGCGGCGCGGCCCGTGCGTGTTCTGGAGGGCGGCCTTGCAGCGGAGCTCGCGGCGTGGCGCAGCGCGCAGCACGTGGTGGTGTGTATTCCGGGTGATGCGGCGCTGGATGCTGCGCGCGTGGCCGCGCGCCGTGACTACCTGGCGAGCGCCCCCGCCGGCGCTCCGGGTCGTGTGATCCATCTGGGCCTGGGTGCGGCTCCCCCGGCGCCCTGGAGCGAGTTGCCCGGAGTCGTGAGCCTGGGCAGCCTGTTCGACATGCTGCGCTCCCATTCGCAGCTGCGTGCGCGAGCCCTGCAGCGCGCACAGCACGCCTGCCTCGAGAAGGCGGTGCTGCGCTCGCTGGGCGCGAGTACTTCGCATCCGCACAGCTGGGAAGACCTCGCCGCTTTCCAAACTCTCTAAGTCCATCGGCAAGCCCATGACCTCCCGGGCACTCAAGCTCGGCACGCGCCGCTCGGCTCTGGCGCGCGCGCAGAGTGGCGCCGTGGCGCGCGAGCTCGAGCGTCGACATCCCGGAGTGAGCGTCGAGCTGGTGGGCATCGATACGCGCGGGGATAAGATCCTCGATCAGCCGCTCTCGACGGTGCAGGGCAAGGAGTTCTTCACCGCCGAGATCGATGCGGCACTCCTGCGCGGGGACATCGATCTGACCGTCCACTCGTACAAGGACCTCGCCCTGCAGCGCGATACGCGCTTGCAGCTGGCGGCGGTGCCGCGCCGTCAGCAGCCGCACGACGTGGTGATCTTCGCCGCCGATGTTCGCGAACGATTGGCGGCAGGCCACCCCCTGCGCATCGGCAGCTCTTCACCGCGACGTGCGAGCTTCGTTCCGCTCTTTTTGGAAGAGGCGCTGCCCCGGCAAGCGGACACGAGCCGCAGCGGCACCTCTGGCGATGCGCGCGTGCAGTTCGTGCAGCTGCGCGGCAATGTGGATTCGCGCCTGCGCCGGCTGCATGAGCCGCGGACCTCGGCGCGGCAGCTCGATGGGGTGGTACTGGCCTTTGCCGGCATCGCGCGCCTGTGGGCGGATGAGGGCACCCGACCGCAGCTGCAGCAGCTGCTCGCCGGCCTGCCGAAAATGGTCGTGCCGCTATCGGTCTGTCCCTCGGCGCCTGCCCAAGGCGCGCTGGCCATCGAGTGCCGTCGGGACGATGCGGACACGGTGCGACTGCTGGCAGCGCTGGATGATCCGCCGACACGCATGGCCGTCGATCGCGAGCGCGGGTTGCTCGATGCACGCGGCGGAGGCTGTCAGCAGCGCTTTGGGGCGGTGCAGCTCAGCGTGCCGCGTCTGGGGGTGCTCTGCTACACGCGCTCGGCCGAGGAGCTGGCCGAGACGGTGCAAATCGGCCAGCCGCGACTCGACTGGACGCCCGCCGAGCCGTTGCCTGCGCCCGGCGCTCCGGTGCGCGCCTGGGATGGCAGTCGCGTGGCGGCTTCGGCGGTGATTCTGAGCCAGGAAGGCATTGCACAGGCCAGCCAGCGGCTGCGCGAGACGCAAGCGCTGTTCGTCGCGCATCGCCGCGCACTGCCGGAGGGGGTGGGGTTGCAGGTGCCGGGCGCCACACACGTGTGGGTACCCGGTCCGTCCACATGGTTCGCCCTCGCCCAGGCCGGCGTGTGGGTGCAGGGATGTGCCGAGGGGCTCGGCATCGCTGCGATTGCACCGCTGTTGGCCGAGCCCTGGCTGCAGCTGCCGCCGCTGCCGGAGTGGCTCGTGCTCACGCATGCCGGGGCCAGCGAGGGCTGGGCGCCCGGTAGCGCCGTGGCCACCTATTCGCTCGGGGAGCCCTCGCAACTGCCTCCCGCGGATGCGACGCACATCTGGTGGGCGAGCGCAGCACAGTTCGCGCGTTGGCGGGCGCAGGGTGCGCTCGCGGCTCACGGCGACGATGTCGCGCATGCCTGCGGTCCGGGCAAGACCTATGAGCAACTGCGCGCCGCCGGGGTGCAGAATCTGCGCATGTTCCCTCACCCCCAGCAGTGGCGTGAATGGTTACAGCAATGAGGCTGATGCATGGGCGCGCCGGTCGCGGCGGATTGAGCGTGCTGCCCGCGCGCCGCACGGTGCTCATTGCGATGGCGGTATGCGGATGGCTCGGGCTGCAGCTGGCGCTCGTGGGCTGGTGGGCGACCAAGATCGGCCAGCAGGCGCGGCGCATCGCGCTGCTCGAGGCGATGCGTGGTGCCGATGGTGCGGCGGCCGAATGGTCTCGCACGCGCCTGATGCTGGTGGGGGAGTCGGTGAGTTTCCTGGCGCTGTTACTGGCGGTCTCACTGCTGCTGGCGTGGATGTATTGGCGCGAGCACCAACGTACTCGGGCCATCCAGGGCTTTTTCGCAGCCGTGACGCATGAGCTGCGCACGCCGCTCACCAGCATCCGCCTGCAGGCCGAGGCGATCGCCGAGGGTGAGCAGGGTGCACAGCTCGCGCAGCGACTGCTCGAGGACTCGCATCGGCTCGAGTCGCAGATCGACAAGACGCTCGAGCTGGCGCGCATCGAGGGCGGTGGTCCGCTCTCCGAGCAGGCCATCCCGCTGCACGGCTGGCTCGCTCGCGCACTACCGGATCTGGCGCTCGCGCACGGTGCGCGGCTGGATCTGCGTGCGCACGTGGATGCCGGGCTGCCGCCGATTCAGGCCGACGCCGGCGCGCTGCAGATGATCCTGCGCAATCTCATCGAGAACTCGGTGCGTCATTCGCGCATGGATCCGGTCAAGGTGCGCCTGACGGCAGCGCAGCGCGGTAATCGATTGGTGCTCGAATACCAGGACAATGGTCGCGGCGTGGCTCCTGGCACCGGGCGGCTGGGGCGGCTCTTCGGCCGCGGCACTGGCTCCAGCGGGGCCGGCGTGGGGTTGTACCTCGTGCGCCGGCTCATGCAGCGCATGGGCGGGACGGTGCGTTTTGTCAGTGCGCCGGGGGAGGGCTTTCGCGCCGAGCTGGGATTCTGGGTGAGCACGTGAGTGCGCGGCTGCTGATGGTCGAGGACGAGCGTAACGTCGCCGAGACGCTCATGGAGCGCCTGCGCTCGGCCGGCTACGAGGTCGTGCGTGCCGAGTCCGTGCTCGCCGCGCGGCGCGCGATCGCCGAGGGCGGAGCCTTTCAGCTCGCGTTGCTCGACGTCGGTCTGCCCGATGGCAATGGCTTCGAGCTCGCGCGGCTGCTGCGCGAGCGCGCTCCGGCCACGGCCATCATCTTCCTGACGGCGCACGCCAGCCCCGAGGATCGCGTGCGGGGTCTGGAGCTGGGCGCCGATGACTACATGGGCAAGCCGTTTCATTTTCGCGAGCTGCTGCTGCGAGTCCAGAACTGTCTGAAGCGCGCGCAGGATCTGGCGCAGGTGCCCGGCGAGATGCGCCAGGTGCACATCGGTCGCGCGTTGGTGGATTTCGAGCGCTTCTGCGCCACGGTGGACGGTGAGACCCATTCGCTCACGCACAAGGAATGCTCGGTGCTGCGGCTGCTGGCCGAACGTGTCGGCAAGGCCGTCAGCCGCGACGAGATACTCGATCGGGCCTGGTCGGCCGACGAGTTTCCGACCTCACGCACCGTGGACAATTTCATCGTGCGTCTGCGCAAGCTGGTGGAAGCCGATCCCGCCGACCCGCGCGTGATCCGCAGCATCCGTGGCGTGGGGTATCTGCTCACCGAGCTGCATCGCGAATGAGCAGCAGCGACAAACTGTTGCTGCGCGCCCTGGCGCGCAGCAATCAGGCGCGTCCCCCCGTCTGGTTCATGCGCCAGGCGGGCCGCTATCACAGCCACTATCAACGGCTGCGCGCGCGTCACGAGTTCATGCAGCTGTGCAAGCAGCCGCAGCTGGCCGCCGAAGTCACCCTCGGTCCCATCGAGGATTTCGGCTTTGACGCCGCAATCCTGTTTTCGGATCTGCTCTTTCCGCTCGAGGCGATGGGCATGGGATTGCGCTATGCACCCGGACCGCTGCTCGACTGGCACCTCTCGGAGCCTGCTGATCTGGCGCGGCTGCGCGGCGGCGCCGAGCAAGTCGCGGCGCTCGCCTTCCAGGCCGAGGCGCTCACGCTGCTGCGCACGCGACTGCCCGCCGCCTGCGCGCTGATCGGCTTCGTAGGCGGCCCCCTGACGCTGTATGCCTATGCCGCCGCGGGCTCGCACGAGGGTTTCTCGGGGAGCTCTTTGCCCGGCCTGAGCAACGGCGTGTATGCGGGATTTCTCGATCGGCTGCTGCCACTGCTGGCGGCCAATATGGCGCTGCAGGTCGAGGGCGGCGCCGAGTGCGTGGCGATCTTTGACACAGCGGCCGGTACTCTGAGTGCCGAGCTGTTCGCAGGTGCGGCAGCCGAGCCGCTGGCGCGCCTGCTGGCGCTGTTTCGCGTCCGCTGCCCGCATACACCGGTTATCTACTATTCACGTGACACCGGTCCGGCGCACTGGCAGGCACTGGAAGGCATGGCGCTGACATGCCTGGGCATCGATTGGCGGGCGGACCTGGTGCAGACGCTGCGCACCCATGCGGAGCGCTGCAGTGTGCAGGGCAATATCGACCCGCACTGGCTGCTGCTTGCGCCCGAGGAGCTGGAGACGCGCGTGCGTGCCCTGTTCACGCGGCTGCTGGCCGAGCCTGCATCGCTGCGCAGCGGCTGGATCTGCGGACTCGGGCATGGGGTGCTGCAGCAGACGCCCGAGGCGAATGTCGCTCTGGTGCTGCGCGTGCAGCGGGAGATGTTCGGATGAGCGCGGTGTTGGCCGAGTCGCTGCTTGCCAAGTACGACGTTCCGGCGCCGCGCTATACGAGCTATCCGACCGTGCCATGCTGGGATACGACCCCGAGCGAGGCACAGTGGCTCGAGCACCTCGATGCCGCATTGGGTGCGGGTGCGCGCCAGGCAGCGGCGCTGTACGTGCATGTGCCCTTCTGCGGCGCGCTGTGCACGTTCTGCGGCTGCAACACGCGCATCACGCGCAGCCACAGCTTCGTGCCGGTCTACAACCAGGCGCTGCTGCGCGAGCTGGACCTGTATCTCACGCGGCTGGGGCGCACCGAGGTCGAATACGGCGAGCTGCACTTCGGCGGGGGTACCCCAACGTTCCTGTCCATCGAGGAACTCGAGGCGCTGCTGGGCGCCTTGTTCCAGCGCCTGCGCGCACGCGCCGGCGCGAGCGCCTCGATCGAGGTGGATCCCCGCGTCACCAGCCGCGCACAGCTGCAACTGCTTGCGCGCTACGGTTTCCGACGCATCAGCCTGGGCGTGCAGGACTTCGATGTGCGCGTGCAGGAGATCGTCAATCGCGTGCAGAGCGAGCAGGAGGTGCGCGAGGTTACCGACAGCGCCCGCGAGCTCGGCTTCGACAGTGTCAATTTCGATCTGATCTACGGGCTGCCGCTGCAGACACGTGCCAGCATCGAGGCCACGATGGATGCAGTGTGCCGCCTGCGTCCCGACCGAATCGCGTTCTATGGGTATGCGCACGTGCCCTGGATCAAGCCCGGACAACGCCGCTTCACCGAGGCCGATCTGCCGCAAGGCGCCGACAGGCTCGCGCTCTACGAGCTCGGGCGCGAGCGCCTGCAGCGCGCGGGCTACCGTGAGATCGGCCTGGACCACTTCGCGCTGCAGAGCGACGGGCTCTGGCAGGCGGCGCGCAGCGGCTCGCTGCATCGCAATTTCATGGGCTACAGCACCGCGTTCACGACCCCCCTGATCGGCCTGGGGGTGTCGGCGATCGGGGATGCCGGCGATGCCTTCGCGCAGAACGAAAAAGACCTGCAGCGCTACCATGAGCGCGTGTCACGCGAAGAGCTGCCCATCCAGCGCGGCCATCTGCTGGATGCCGAGGACCAGGTGCTGCGTACGCATATCCTGCGACTCATGACGCGGCTGTCGACGCGCTGGGATTCACCCGCCGAGCGCACCCCCTGGCTGCAGCAGGCGATCGAGCGGCTCGCCGAGCCTGCAGCCGATGGCCTGGTGCAGCTCGAGGCCGGCGGCTGTCGCATCACCGAGCGCGGCCGGCCCTTCCTGCGCAATATCTGCATGGCCTTCGATGCCCGCCTGGCGCGGCGCCTGCCCGGGAGGGCGGTCTTCAACCAGGGGGCTTAGAAGGGCTTGACCACCGCCAGCAGGATGATGGGTACGACCAGCAACAGGGCGGACTCGTTGAACCACCGCAGGGCCAGCGCGCTGGGCATCGGCTGCCCGCGCTGCAGGCGACCGAGCAGGCCGCGGCAGGCCAGGTGATAGCCGATGAGCCCCAGCACGAACAGCAGCTTGACCATCAGCCAGCGGCCGGTGTCGTGAAAACCCAGCATGAGCGTCAGACCGAAGGCCAGAGCGAGCATGGCCATGAGCGTCATAAAGCCGAACAGCCGCCTCGCCATGACCACCAGGCGCCGTACGTCCTCGCCGCGGGATTGGCCTTCCGCGTAATGCACGAAGATGCGCGGCAGGTAGAAGATCCCCGCCAGCCAGGCGATGACGGCCAGCAGGTGCAGTGCCTTGATCCAGAGCATGAGGTCCCGGTGGGCGTTCAGCTTGCCTGGGCGTGCACGAATCACTATCCGCGGCGCCCGGCAACTCGTTAGACTCAACTGTAGTGCAGAATCATAATCCAAGCGGCCTGCCTGCGGGGTGCACCCCTGAGGTCACGACAATCCCAGCGGACTGCAGCGCGTGGTGGATCCGCCTGCTGTCGCACGTGCCCTGGCCGGCGCTCTATGGGCTCAGCGCGCTGTTCGTCGGCTGCCTGCGTCACGTGCTCCGCTACCGCGTGCGTGTCGCGCGCGATAACCTGCGCCGCTGTTTCCCGCACTGTT
>DATNDE010000016.1:0-121199 GCA_035553315.1 Steroidobacteraceae bacterium | reverse complement strand
TGTCACGTGCTGCTGCAATGGGAATCCGGCGCGCTCACGATACCTCGCTACCTGCGCGAGTGCCTGCGGCGCGGCTACTGGAACAACGCCTACGAGGTGCAGGCGCGCGAATTTGCGCAGCGCCATCTGGCGCAGTTTCGCGCCTTGCTGTCGAGCCAGCCGTGAGCCTCGAGCCGTGGGCCAATGCTCACCCGCCCAATTGCACTTCGACGCTCGGCGCGCGTGCGCGTCCGCGATAGAGAAAATAGATCAGCAGCAGCAGCGCACCCGCCCCGCCCACCACCGCCTCCGCGGCAGCCAGGCCGCGGCCACCCCAGCGGTCGGCACCCCAGCCGTCGACCTGCAGCATGTACAGCACCGGGATGTTGCCCAGCGAATTGATGATGCTGTAGCGTCCGCTGCCGCTCTTGCCGGAATCGCCGAGGAATTCGAGCACCACCGCCGTGAACATCGCGTAGCAGCTGCCTACCGTGAACAAATACAGCAGTACGCCGCTGTAATAGGTGCCCGGGCTTGCAGGTCCGAGCCACAGCACGGCAGCGCACGCGCAGTTCACCAGCGCCACCGTCATATAGAGAAGCGGCACCTGCATGCGGGTTTTGAGCAGCGACATCGCGGCCGAGCCGGCGGCCATCATGACGCCCCCCAGCAGGCCGTTGATCCACGCCACGTGATCGCCGTCGACACCATATTGGCGTGCCACGCCCGGCAGCAGCCCGACGGCCGCGCCGCTCGCCATCGGGAAGGTCATGCAGGCGATGTACGGCAGTGCGCGCCAGTGCAGGAACGTCGTCTTGAACTCACCCCAGACGCGCCCCATCGTGGCCTGGAACGATTCCACGGCGAGCTGCCCCTGGCGCGGGGCGGCGAACGCCGCGAGTGTCGGAACCCCGATCAGGGCGCCGGCCACCCAGCCGAGCATCGACTGGCTGACACGCGAGCTGAGGTAGATGAGTACCCACGCCGCCAGCGCACCGAAACCCGTCGAGCCTGCCTGATAGATGCTGCCCGCGATGCGCCGGGTCTGCTGCGAGTGCAGAGCGCCCATCATCCCGCCGCAACTCGAGACCACCAACTGACTGCAGCAGACGCTGATCAGCATCAGGCTCAGCGCGGCGAACGATGAGAGATGCGGCTGCTGAAACGCCACGACCATGAACACTGCCGCGAGCAGACCCCCTGCCAGCAACCAGGTACGCCGACGCACGAAGAAATCCGTGATCGGGCTCCAGAGGAAGTACAGACTGGTGGGCAGCGACAGCAGACCAATCAGATGCGACTGCGTGCCGCTGCTGATGTGCTGCACGCTGAGCAGATAGCCGAGAACGCCGCCCTGGATGAGGCCATTGGCCGTCACTGCCGAGGGAGCGATCAGCAGGCCGAAGATCCAGGCGCGATCGCGCGTAGCGTCGCGGGGCGGGTGGGCGAGGTCAGCCTGCATTTTTTTCAACATACCACAGCGACCCGGCATTGCGCAGCGACCGCGCATTGCGCAGGACTTGACCTGTTTGCCTGAACGCTCGATTCTGTCGCCAGGAGATTGCGCATCCTATGACGGAACAATTGCTCAGCCGACGTCGATTCGCCGCGCGCTGCGCCGCCCTCGGCCTGTCGCTGCCCGTCCTGGGCGCAATCGATGCACCGCAGGCCAGCAGCCAGGGCCTCGGCACCGCCCCGCCGGCGAAGGCAGTGGCGCGCACCGTGAAGCTTCCCGATGGCAACACGCTGCCAGCGCTCGGACAGGGCTGCTGGCATCTGGGGGATGGAAAGCATCCGGCCGCGCTGGAGGAAGCTGCGCTGCGCACCGGCGTGTCGCTCGGCATGCGATTGCTGGATACCTCGGGAAACTACGGCGGCGGCCGCTCGGAGCAGCTCATCAGTCACGTGCTGACCGGTGAGCGCGAACGGATCTTCCTGGTCTCCAAGGTTGAGGCCCACGAGGTGGCCGGGGATGGCATCGCGCGTGCGTGCGCCGCCAGCCTCGAGCGCCTTGGCACCGACTACCTGGATCTCTATCTGCTGCACGCGCCGACTCCCAGCGCGCAGTTCGCCGGCGTCGTGGCCGCGTTTGAGCAGCTGCGTGCGGCTCGCAAGATTCGCGCGTGGGGAGTGTCCAATTTCAACGTCGAGCAGATGGAGGCGCTGTTGCGTGTGCCGGATGGCCGGCGCTGCGCAACCAATCAGGTTCCCTACAGTCTCAACAACCGTAGCATCGAGCGGGAACTGCTGCCCTGGTGCAACAAACACGGCATACCGGTCATGGCCTACTCGCCGCTCGGCGGCGAAGGCAACCTCGTCATCGGCGAGCGCACCTTGAAGCAGATCGGCGCGACGCGTGGCTGCTCCCCTGCCGCGGTCGCCCTCGCGTGGGTGATCCGCGGCGGCACCGTCATTGCCATCCCCGAATCCGGCACGCCGGAGCACACGCGGGAAAACGCCGTAGCGCTTTCGATGACCCTGACCCCGCAAGAGCTCAAAGCGCTGGACGCGGCGTTCCATGCGCCGTTCGGCCCCGCCTGGCTGCACGAGCTCTACGATCGGTTCCGCTGAGCCCGCGGAGCTCGGCCTGCGCCGCGCAGTTCAGCCTCCGCGGGACGGCAGGGGTAGATTGCCAGGTCGCGGTCCACCACTGGCCCAGTCGAGCAGCTCGACCGTATGCACGGCCGGGATGTCAGCCCCCGCGGCGATCTGCGTGAGACAGCCGAGATTGCCGGCCGCGACCACATCCGGCGCGACGCTGCGGATGGCCGCCACCTTGCGCTCGCGCAGCTGCAGCGCAAGCTGCGGCTGCAGCAGGTTGTAGGTACCCGCCGAGCCGCAGCACAGATGGCCCTCGGGTATCTCCCGCACCTCGAAGCCGGCGGCCCGCAACAGCTCACGCGGTCGCTCGTCGATGCGCTGTCCGTGCTGCAGGGAGCAGGCGGAATGATAGGCCACGCGAACACCCGCGGTACGCGCCGGATCGCCGTGTTGCACGGGCAGCACCTCGACGATGTCGCGCGCCAGCGCCGAGATGCGCTGCGCGCACTGCGCCCACTGCGGATCGTCGCGAAAGATGAAGCCATAGTCCTTGAGCATCGTGCCGCACCCCGAGGCCGTCACCACGATGGCATCGAGCCCGCCGGTTTCAATTTCCCGCTGCCAGCCCGCCATCACGGCGCTCGCCAGGCGCTGCGTGGTGCGCGTGTCGCCCAGGTGGTGCGCGAGTGCCCCGCAACAGTGGGCACGCGCGAGCACCACCACCTCGCATCCGTGCCGATTGAGAAGCCGGACCGCCGCGTCGTTGATCTGCGGCGCAAGCACGCCCTGCGCGCAGCCGCCCAGCAGGGCGACGCGCAGCTTGCGCTGTCCCTGCGCCGCATAGAGTCCGCCGCCGCTGGTGCGCCCGGCGCGCGCTCGCTGCGTGCTCCCCAGCTCGAGCATGGGCGCGAGTCGCCGCGGCGCCCAACGCGCCAATGGCCGCAGTCCCTGCGCCAGGCGCAGCGCCACTCGCAGCGCACGACGGGATGTCAGCAGCCGCAGCAATAAACCGCGCAGCAATCGCTCGCCCCATGGGCGCCGGTAGTGCCTCTCAATGCGGGCGCGCGCGTCGTCGATCAGATGCGCATAGTGCACGCCCGAGGGACAGCTGGTCATGCAGCCCTGACAACTCAGGCAGCGGTCCAGGTGCTTGACGGTGTTTGCCGTGGGCGGCGCGCCACTCTCGAGCATCTGTTTGATCTGATAGATGCGTCCGCGTGGACTGTCCAACTCGTCGCCCAGCAACACATAGGTTGGACAGGTCGCAGTGCAAAAGCCGCAGTGCACGCAGGAACGCAGGATGGCATTGGCGCCAGCAATCCCGGGATCGGCGAGCTGCTCGGGGGAAAACTGCGTCTGCATGCCGCTCTCTATAATCCCGCGTACATTCGACCGCGGTTGAAGAGCCGCTGTGGATCGAACTGCAACTTGACGCGCTCCGTCAGCGCCGCCAGCGCGCCGCTCAGAGGCGGCAACGGCGCCGCGCGTGCGCGCACCGGCTCGGGGGCACGCACGAGCGTTGCGTGCGCATCGGCACCCCCGAGGCGTGTGCAGATCTCGCGGATCAGGCCTTGGTGCGCCAGTGGCTCCGCCGGCAGCTCGATCCACAGCAACGCACCGCCCCAGTCGAAGAAATACCGGCAGTCGAGCGTCTGCCGGACGGCCCGAGCGATGCCCACTGCCGTGCAGGCGCGTGTCGATACGCGCCAGACCGATCGCTCCGACGGGCCTGCGAATGCGGCCACGTCGGCCACGTCGGCCCAAAGCCGCTGCGAGCAGACCTCATCGAGTATCGTGCACTCGCTGCCCGAGCCCTCGCCCTGCGCGCCGCGGCTCCCCGAGCGCTGGCCCCCGGGGTGCGCCAGTCGCTGCGTCAACTGTTCGAGCCGCGCATTGACCGATCGCTCCAAACCCTCGAGGCGCAGCGCCGTCACGGCACCGGATAGCGCCTGCAGCGCCGGCAGCGTGCCCGTGATGGCGGCCGGGAAGTGCGCGGCGCCGGAAACCGCGCTCGGGCTCGACAGCGCATCGCCCAGCGATGCGACCGCCTGCGCATCGTCCAGACCGTGCAACAACAGCGTCTTCGTGCACGGCGGGGCGGGCATGACTTTGACGGTGACCTCGGTCATCACGGCCAGGGTGCCAAGGCTGCCGGCGAGCAGCTTGGGAAGATCAAATCCCGTGACGTTCTTGACCACGCGACCACCGGCGGCAAACGTCTGAGCGAAGCCATTGATGCCCTTTACACCGAGAAAATGATCGCGCGGCGCGCCCGCGCTTGGGCGGCGCGGACCACCCAGACCCACGCAGAGGCAGCCGCCGAGCGTACCGCGGCCGGGCGCTTCGGCCCAGAGTCGGGCGAAGTCCGGCGGTTCGAAGGCGAGCTGTTGACGCTGTGCGGCGAGCGCACTGCGGATGTGCGACAGCGGCGTCGCGGGTCGCGCAGTGAGCACGAGCTCCCCAGGTTCGTAAACGGTGATCCCCTCGAGCGCGCTGAGGTCCAGTATCGTATCGGTCTGCAGCGGTCGGCCATAGGATCGGCAGCTCGCGCGACCAACAATCTCCGCTGTGCGGCCGTCGCCGAGCAACTGCGCAATCGCCTGCTGCGCCTCGCGGGCATCCGTGACACTCAGCGTCGACTGCACGAGTCAGAACCGCGGCAGCTCGGGGAAGCGCAGCGCCCCGGCGTGCACGTGCACGCGACCGAGCTCGGCGCAGCGGCACAGCTGCGGAAACACCTTGCCTGGATTGAGCAGGCTGTCCGGGTCGAAGGCGCACTTCAGTCGCTGCTGCTGCTGCAAATCGCTGGGTTGAAACTGCACTTCCATCAGATCGCGCTTCTCCACGCCCACGCCGTGCTCTCCGGTCAGCACGCCGCCCACCTCCACGCACAGGCGCAGGATGTCCGCACCAAAGCGCTCGGCCTTCTCGAGCTGATCGCCCTGGCTGGCATCGTAGAGGATCAACGGATGCAAATTGCCATCGCCCGCATGGAAGACGTTGGCGACCGCCAGTCCGCAGGCCTGCGACATCTCGCTGATACGGCTGAGTACCTGCGGCAGGCAGTGGCGCGGAATGGTTCCGTCCATGCAGTAGTAATCCGGCGAGATGCGCCCGACCGCCGGGAACGCCGCCTTGCGTCCCGCCCAGAACTGCAGCCGCTCGCGCTCGCTGCCGGAGATGCGCAGGTGATCGGCGCCGCAGCCCGCGGCCAGCGACTGCGCGATCTGCACGTGCTCGTCGATCTCGGCGCGCGGACCATCGAACTCGACGATCAGCAGCGCCTCGACGTCGAGCGGATAGCCGGCGTGCACGAAGGCCTCGGCGGCCCGAATCGCCGGGCGGTCCATCATCTCCATACCGGCGGGAATCAAGCCGCGGCCGATGATCGCCGCCACACAACTACCGGCCGCCTCGATGCTCGGGAAACCGATCAGCAGCGCCTGCTGATGCTCAGGTCGCGGCAGGATGCGCACCGTCACCTCGGTGACCACCCCCAGCAGCCCCTCGGAGCCCATGACGATGCCGAGCAGGTCATATCCCGGCGCATCGTAGGTACGACCGCCGAGTCTCACGATGCTGCCGTCAATGAGTACCAGCTCGACGCCCAGCACGTTGTTGGTGGTCATGCCGTACTTCAGACAATGCACGCCACCGGAATTCTCCGCCACGTTGCCGCCGATCGAGCAGGCAATCTGGCTGGAAGGATCCGGCGCATAGTAGAACCCGCGCTCGGCCACCGCACGGGTGATGGCCAGATTGGTCACGCCGGGTTGCACGATGGCGCAGCGATGGGCGTAATCGATCTCGAGCACGCGGTTGAGCTTGCCCAGTCCCAGCACGATCGCATCGGCCAGTGGCAATGCGCCCCCCGAGAGCGACGTGCCGGCACCACGTGGCACGACCTTGAGCCCCTGCGAATGACAATAGGCAAGCACTGCAGCTACCTGCGCAGTATCGCCCGGCAGTACGACGGCGAGCGGCGGCTGTCGATAGGCCGTGAGGCCATCGCATTCGTAGGCGGCAAGCTCCTCGGGCGCGCCAATGACGCCCTCGCCGGGCACGAGCTTCTGCAGCGCGCCGAGAAACTCGGCACGCCGCGATAGCAACCCCGGATCGGCTGCGGGCATGCGCATGGATCCGATTATGCCTCGCGCCGACTGCGCTTACTTTATGGATGCGCTGGGGCCCACCGTGTCCCCCCAACGCGTCATTCCCCTCCGCGCGCCGTGCCGTCAGCGAGTGCTTTTGGACACGATGAAGTCGACCACGCTGCCATCCTTGTCCATGTCGAATTGGACTCGTGCGCCGGATTTATTGGCGACGCCCAACCAGTGGGTGCCCCGCTCGTGCAGGCCCGTCAGCTGCGTATAACCCTGTTGGTGCAGCTGCTGCACGGCGCTGCGTTCGCTCATCGCCCCATTGGCCGTACGAGTGAGCGACCCGCCTCCCGCCGAGCAGGCGGCCGCGAGGATGGCCAGACAGCAGGCTACCGCGGAAATTCGCATCGAGGCTCCCGGACGCTACGCAGCACCCCCAGAGCACTGGCGTCTGCCGGGGCCGAGCATGGCAGAGAGCAGCAAGCCCCCGGCAAACGCGGCACTGAGGAACGGCAGCGGATGCCGCGCATACTGCACGCGCCAGCTTGCCGCCTCCTTGACCCGTTGTTCCAGCTCCTGAATGTTGGCCCCGAGCTCCCGGCGCGTCGAACTGATGTGCGCCTCTATTTGATCTGGGCCTTCATCCATGACACGTTCTCCTTGACCGATTGCACGGTCTTGCGGGGCACGAGCTTCGCCCGCTTCATCCGCTGTTGACCCATCAGCACGAGCATGGCGGCCACGGCCGACACCAGCAGACACACGATCAGGGCGGCAAGCCAGAGATCCACCACTTTTGCCAGCAGAAACATGATGGTCAGCAGCAGAAATCCCAGCGCATACAGGCCCAGGCCGCCGCCGCCGGCGATGAGGCCGCCGGAGCGGGCGGCACGGGTGACTTCCTGCTTCATCTCCGCCGAGGCCAGTCGCAGCTCCGAGCGCACCATATCCTGCAAGTTGCCAAAGATATCGGTGACGACTGTGGACAGTGGGCGCTCCTCCGGGTTGTTCATGATGGCACGACCTCAATTGCGGCTGCGCAGAGCTCTGGCGGTGATAAAGCCGAGGGCACCTGCAATGAGCAGCGCCTGCACCGGATAGCGCTTCAGGATGCCCAGCGCATCGTCCATTAGTTCGCCCGCTTCGTGCGATTTCAGGTAGCTGGCCGAGGATTTGAGCCGGTCGGCCGCAGCTCGAGCCGCCCCGCCCAGGGCCTCTGCGCCCGGCAAGCGGCCAGAGCGCTTGTGCAAAGCGTCCGCGGCGACGTCCAGCTTATCGGCCGCGGGCTCGCGCACGCTCTCCACCCCGCCCGCAGTCTGGTCCGCAACACCGCTGCCGGGGCCAACGCTGGCTGTGCCTGGGACAGATCCCAGGTCGACGCTCGTTTGGTTCATCTTGCACCTCCTTCCGTGTGATCGGCTTGTCTCGGTGGGTACTCCGACCCTTCAGTGCAGTGAGCTCTCACTCCGAGAAATCTTCGGGATAAATTGCGCGCGCGTGGGAGCCGGCTCTGTCGGAGGACGGCACAACGCAGCGGGCGTTCCGTCGCACTTTTGCCGGACCAGCCATCGGACACGTGCTCATGCCCAGCGATGGCTGTCGCCTATTCGGCGCTGCACGCTTTGTTTGTGGTCGGCGGGACAGCCGTGCGCCTTCGCGTCCGGCTCAGATCGAGCCCATTGCCTACAAGGTGGCCAGGAACGCCGCCAATTGATCGATCTGCCGCGGCGTCAACTGCATCTGGAAGCGCATGTCATAGAACCTGACCACCTGCCGCAGCGTCGCCGCCGAGCCGTTGTGGAAGTAGGGAGCCCGGGCGGACAGCCCGCGCAGCACCGGTCCTTTGAAGCGCTCGACATCGGCGCACTTGCCCGTGATCAGTGCTCGACCGGGGTCGGTCGTGTAGATCGTCGCCGCCTGACCGGGATTGAATGCATCCGGGCAACCGTCGATCCGATAGACCGGCAGCTCGGGCGCGGTCAGCTCCGCGAGCCCGGCGACGACGTTCGCATCAGCCTCGAAGCCGGGCAGCGAGGGGTGTGCGATACCGATATCGATTGGCACCGGCGCCGAATGATCGCCGACATTTGGTGCATCGTGACAACTCGAGCAGGTCGCCGTCAAAGAGCTTGGCGTGCCGAAGGCGGGGTTATCGTTCAGTCCGCGCGCGTCGGTGATCGTCATCGGCGCGCTGTCAAAGAGCTGCTCGCCGGCAGCGATGTCGGCGCGCGGGGCGGCGGCATGATGCTTTGACTGCCACGCTGCGTACAGGGTCATCGATGTCGGATTGAAGCCATCCCCCAGCACGTCATTGATGCCTGGATAGTATCCCTGGCGACTGAGGGCTCGGGGGCCTCCCAGGGCACCGGCTGCGTCAAGGGACCCAACGGAGAAGCTGAAGACCTGTGCACTGGTGAGTCCCAGCTCGAAATTCACCATGCTTTTCACCTGTGCCGTGCTCGGCGCCACTGCCGCCTGCTCATGGCCGAGTACCGCATCGGTGGCCTGTTGCGCCAGATCAGTAAACAGGTTGGCGGCAAGGGTGCTGTCACTCGTGAGCGGAGCGAGGGTTTCGCGGCCATCCCACATCACCGTGCTCAGGAATCGCAGGTTGGTTGCCGGTAGCGGACGGCGGTAGACGGACACGGTCGGCAATCCCGTGGACGGATCAGGTGCGATGGCGCAGCCGTAGGGATCGTGCACCGCGGTGATCGTAAATTCGGCGTTGGCCGGAATGGCCAAGCCAACGCGAATCAGTCCATGGCGCAGGAGCAGACTGTGGTTGTCGGCAACCCCCTGCGCATCCTCGGGGCAGTTGGCGCCATCAATTGGCGTGAACAGCGGGTCCTTGCCCCGGGTACTTGCAAAGCGGCGCTGGATCTCGGCGACGCTCAATCCAAGCGCCGAGTCGAGCGTATGGCAGCTCGCACAGCTGCGGCCATTGGAGCCCAGACTCTGAAAGAAAGCGCCGCGCGTGTCGATGGCGCTGCCGCTTTGATTGATGGTCCGCATGAACCCGTCCGGATCGACGGCGAGGTACGAAGGCCCCCGCGATGCATCGACCCTGACATTCTGAGCGGCGCCAGGAATTGACCATGCACCGGTCAACAGCGCGAATATCGTCGGCAGCCAGCAGGCACGTTTGTCCACGTAAAATCCCCCCAAGCAACGCCCCGGACGGGGCCTGTTATTTATTCTTCATGACGATGACTTCGAGGTACTCGCCCGGGATGACCACGGTCCCGTCCTGGGCAAGATTCAGCTCGCCTAGCAAGTTATGAATGTCGGCCTCGAGCCTCGTGCGGGCTTCCGGCTCGATCGCCGCGAACGCCTTGAGAACCGGCCCGTAGTGAGTGCGGAAGAATTCCAGCCAATGCTCCGCTGACCTGTAGCGGAACACGAAGTGCGTACTCTTCGTCGCGACGGTTGCCTGCGCACCGAACAGCTGGTGCAGATGAGCGCTCGTGCCCCAGAGCAGCGGGGACTTCACGCCCGGTGAGGGTGGCACGTATTTGCCGACGATCTTGAACAGCCTGCCGATGAAGCCATCCGGGGTCCAATTGGCCAGCGCGATCGTGCCGCCGCGGCGACAGACCCGCAGCATCTCCCGTGCGGCTTGTTCCTGATTCGGCGTGAACATGACGCCAAAGGTCGACAGCACGACATCGAAGCTCTCGGAGGCAAACGGCAGGCTCTCGGCATCGGCCTCCTGAAACTTCACAGCAAGTTGTTCCGCCTCGGCGCGCTTGCGGCCGTTCTCGAGCAACGAGATGACATAGTCTGTCGACGTGACGTCGGCGAAGCGGCGGGCGGCCGCGAGAGTCGCATTACCGTTGCCCGCGGCGACGTCGAGCACCCGCTGGTTGGAACGCAGATCGATGGCCTCACAGAGGTTCTCGCCGACGATCTGCAGAGTGCTGCCGACGGCGGCATAATTACCCGAACTCCAGGCGACATGCTGTCGCCCCTTGATGACGTTGAGATCGATGGTCGATGAACTCGCTGCAGCAGGTTTGGCGTTCATGGTGGCCTCGCTTTGAGGCTTGTTGTTTTAGACCTGTCGGCGGCTGAAGTGTATGCTCGCCCGTCCGGAAGACTTGATGCCGCGTCCCGCGATGTTATCGCACTTCCTAGACGGTTTGTTCCCAGCCCGGCATCTGCGGCGGAGGCTCCATGCCCAGGGATGCGCTGTCTGATCTGCTGCGGACCGTCCGGCTGACCGGCGCGACGTTTTTCAACGTCGCAGCAGCCGAGCCGTGGGTGGTTGAGCAACCACCGCCCGAATTCGTCCTGCCCAAGATTCTGCCGGGTGCCGAGCGACTCATCGCCTACCACGTCGTCACGGAAGGTCGGTGCTTCGCGACCGTCATCGGCGAGGAGCCTATCGGGCTCGAGCAGGGAGAAGTCATCGTCATCACCCGGGGCGATCCGCACGTGATGTCCAGCGGCCCCGGGATGCGCGCGAGTCCCGTGGCGCGCGAGGCGATCGAGACGGTCAGCGCGGGTCCATTACCGTTTTATGCCAAATACGGCAGTGAGGGCGGCGGACCCTGCGCAAAGCTCGTGTGTGGCTTTCTGGCCTGCGATGCGCGACCGTTCAACCCGTTGGTCGAAAATCTACCCAGGGTGATAAAGGCGAGGTCGGCGCCGAATGACCCTGATAGCTGGCTCGCTCAATTCATTCGCGTCGCTGTCATGGAATCGGCGGACCGACGTGCCGGTAGCGAAAGTGTGCTCGCAAAGCTCAGTGAGCTGATGTTCATCGAAGTGGTGCGCCGGTACCTGGAGGCGATGCCGCCGGAACAGGCAGGCTGGTTGGCCGGCTTGCGCGACCCCTTCGTGGGCAAGGCATTGTCATTGCTGCACGCCATGCCGGCGCACGATTGGACGATCGAGGAGCTGGGCAGGAAAGTCGGCCTGTCGCGCTCGGTGCTGGCGGAACGCTTTTCGGATCTGCTCGGCATGCCCCCGATGCAGTATCTGGCCATGTGGCGGATGCAGCTTGCCGCGAAGATGCTCAGCGAGGGCAGCGCCAACATCGCCTCCATCGCGGACAGGATCGGCTACGAGTCGGAGGCCGCCTTCAGCCGCGCCTTCAAGAAGTTGGTAGGAGTTGCCCCCTCGGCCTGGCGACGCCGCTCGACAGTCTCGTCTCAGTTGCAGAGTGGGTCGCGAACAATCAGCTCGCAGCCGGGACGTTGACGGCTGCCCGGCTTGCGACGGCGATGGGAATGACCCGCGGAGCCATCTCCAAGATCCTCGATAGGCTCGATTTGCATTCCAATTGAATGAGCGGCATCAGGGGGAGATTCGCATGAGTCAAGCGATCATCAAACTGCGGGCCGCCCAAGAGCGCGCCCTGGCGGTTCGCCCGAAGGTGGGTGGATTTCCCTACTTGGCCGAAGCACTCCGACGTGCGGGCATCAAACGCAACATCTGGTTCCTGCCCGCGTGTGAGAGCCTGTATCTCACCGACGCGGGCCCTGTGGTCATGCAGGGCACGCCATTGTTGTCCGGTGCCGCCGATGTGCCCGCGTTCAATCAGGAGGCGCTGGTGAGGGCATTGCGTACCGATCAGGCAGGCCAGAGCAGCTTTCCGGAGTTCCTTGATGCTTCCTGGCGCGCCGGCGTGGTTCGATATGAAGTGGACTTGATCGAGCGAACGGTCACGTACTATGGCTGTAACGACGACGCCTATACCGAGCGCTACGCGGCTGTCGAGATTCCCTGATCGGCGATTTCCTGGATGACCAAACGATTTGCGATTGGCGATCACGTCAGCTGGAATTCCGAGGCTGGCAGGGTGTCGGGGACGATCGTAGCGATCCACACCCGCGACTTCGACTACAAGGGGCATACGCATCACGCGTCCGAGAAGGATCCTCAATACGAGATCCGAAGCGACAAAACGGACCACGTGGCTGCCCACCGGGGCGGCGTCCTCAAGCGCATTCCCAAGTGAAGAAATCCCGTTCCACACCGTCGACACCACTGTCCGCGATGCTGTCCGGCGAGCTGTCCACGGACAGCGAAATGGCCAGGGACGATCCCACTCCCCTCGCCCTCTAACCCGCTGAAATACTGAAAGCAATTTGCGTCGGACGCGATGGCACCTTCCTTGCTGTGCGTACCGGGACGCGGCAAGAGCGCGGCGGGACTGTTCGTAATGCTGGGATACTACTTCGAGCTCGCGCTGCGTAGCCTCAAGCGCTCGCCGATTCTCACCGCGCTGATGGTGCTGGCGGTCGCGCTCGGCATCGGCGCATCGATGACCACGCTGACCGTGCTGCGCGTGCTGTCGGGCGATCCGATCCCCGGCAAGAGCTCGAAGCTCTATTCCCCGCAAATCGATCCGCGCGACTTGTTCGGCTATGCGCCGGGTGCGGAGCCGCCGGGTCAGGTGACATGGATTGACGGCTTGAATTTGTTGCGCGCCGGACGCGCCGATCGTCAGGCGCTGATGACCGGTGGCTACGTCGCAGTCCAGTCGACGGGGCCCAACCTGGACCCGTTTATCGAGCCGGCGCGCTACACCACTGCCGGCTTCTTCCCGATGTTCGACGTCCCGTTCCAATACGGACACTCCTGGACCGGCAGCGATGACGACGACAGAGCGCGCGTAGTCGTGATCAGCCATGCGCTCAATGACAGATTGTTCGGTGGAAAAAACAGCACAGGAGAGACGGTGCGCCTGGGCGGGCATGAGTTCCGTATTGCTGGAGTGCTCGGGGATTGGCGCCCCAATCCGCAGTTTTACGACCTCAACCGCAAGATTTACAACGAGAACGAGGGCGTTTACGTACCGCTATCGACCTCGCAGGACGTAGGGTTCGAGCACGGCGGCGACACCGAGTGCTGGGGCAATGGCGCCGGTGCGCGCATGAACAACGATGCACCTTGCGTGTGGCTGCAGTTCTGGGTGCAGCTGGAGACGCCCGGCAAGGCTGCCGCCTACAAGCAGTTCCTCGTTCAATATTCGCAAGGGCAGAGAGCCATGGGGCGCTTCCGGCGGCCGCCGAACGTGCGTCTGCGCGACGTCACGCAGTGGCTCGACTACAACCGGGTGGTACCACAGGACGTGCGCCTGCAGACATGGCTGGCATTCGGCTTCCTGCTGGTCTGCCTGGTCAACACGGTCGGCCTGATGCTGGCCAAATTCACGCGCCGGCAGGGCGAATTGAGCGTACGCCGCGCGATGGGGGCCTCGCGCCGTGCGCTGTTCGGGCAATTGTTGGTGGAGTCCGGCGCGCTCGGCCTCACCGGTGGCATCGGGGGACTCTTGCTCGCATTGCTCGGATTGTCGCTGGTACGTCACCAGCCAACCACGTACGCCTCGCTCGCGCATCTGGACCCTGCCATGTTGCTCACCACCTTCCTGCTGGCGATCGGCGCCACCCTGCTGGCCGGCGTGCTGCCGGCGCGGCGCGTGTCCTACGTTGCACCCGCGCTGCAACTGAAAAGCGAGTGATATGCAAGCCAGACCGATCCTGTCCGCACTGCGCCGGCACAAGCTGATGATCGGGCTGCTGATACTGGAAATCGCCCTGACCTGCGCGATCGTTTGCAACGCGGTGTTTCTGATCTCGCAGCGCCTCGAGCGCACGCAGACGCCAAGCGGTATCGCCGAACATGAGCTGATGCTGGTGCGCATGGCATACATCAGCGATCACCCCGATGCCAACGCGCGTGCACAGGCTGATCTGGCCGCGCTGCGAGAGATCCCCGGCGTGAGGCAGGTGGCACTGACCGATGCCGTACCATTCTCTACGGAAGGCCCAAACGATTACGTTAGACTCGATCCGCAGCAGCACCAGCCCTCACTCAGTGCCGGAGCGTATTTTGGCGAGAACCTGCTAGCCACCCTGGGAGTGCGGTTGATTGCCGGCCGCGAGCTGCGGCCAGATGAATTCGTCGACGCGGCACAGGTGTCGACCGCAATACAGAGCGGCAACTTCAGCAACTACCCGCATGTCGTGCTCATTACGCAGGGGATGGCGCAACGGCTGTGGCCGGGTCAGAGCGCCTTGGGCAAGAAGATTTACCTGGGCAAGAATATCGGCCTGCAGGTGGTGGGCATTCTCGGGCGGCTGACGCGCTCGGGCGCGCTGTCCAGAGGTGCCGACTACAGTATGGTGATGCCCGTCAGCGTGAACCTGAGCGAAGGCGCTCTTTACGTCATCCGTTGCGCACCCCAGGATCGCGCACGTGTGCTGAAGGCGGCCGTCGCCAGACTCAAACAACTCGACCCCAACCGCGCCCTGCTCCAACAGGACACGTTCGATCAGCTGCGCGACGACTACTTCCAGGGCGATCGCGCCATGGCCCGACTCCTGGTGGGCGTGTGTGTGGCGCTGCTGATCGTCACGGCGCTGGGCATTGTCGGTCTCGCGAGTTTTTGGGTGGCACAGCGCCGCAAGCAAATCGGCATTCGCCGCGCCCTGGGCGCGACGCGTGGCGACATCCTGCGCTACTTCCAATCCGAGAATTTCCTGATCGTCACCTTCGGCATCGTCCTCGGCTTCGTCCTGGCGTTCGCGATCAATACGACGCTGATGAGGTTCTACGAACTGGATCGTCTGCCGCTCTTCTATCTGCCAATCGGCGCGATTGCTTTGTGGTGTCTGGGGCAGATGGCGGTCCTGGGTCCTGCGCTGCGCGCCTCCAGCGTCCCGCCAGTGGCTGCGACGCGAAGCGCATGAAATTCATCTGGAGCGGCTCGCGGGATCATCACCTCAGCTCGACGGGCTTGCCATGCGGCGTATGCTCATGGGCATCGGCCCAAGCTGCTTCCCTGTTCCGAAGCGCCACGCGATCCGCAAGCCCCTTGGTGGTCACGAGCTGCTCGAGCGCCCGAAGCCAGCATTCGTAGTAGCGTAAGCCATAATCCCGCTCGTCGCGCTCGACAACCGCTGCAAGCTCGTTCGCCAACGCCTGCGTCCACTCCTGCCACGTGAAGTGACCCTGCTCGGACAGCTCGACGGTGAGCGCAAAGGCTCTGGCCTGCCACGGGTCCGCAAAGACCTGCCCTTCGGCATCCCGCCCGCGCGGTAGCGCGCCTGCGAACAGCTCAGGCGCGCTCAAGGTAGTTCTCCCAGAGCTCGATGAATACTGCGTCGCTGCGGCCAGCCTGCTCGCCCCACAACTCTTGCGCGCCAAATCGCACCATGTACACGGGCTGCGGCTTGTCACCCGGCAGCGAAAGACCTTCGGTGTCGGTATCTTCGAGGTCGAACACCCCGCTTACGCGGACGATCGTACCCAGCTTGCCCCGAACATAGCGCGGCAAGCGCGTATGACCGAGCGGATTGATGTTGCGAGCGCGGACCTGCTCGCCGCGATGGAATCGCGCCGGCAGCTGCACACTGTCCCGAGCCGCAGGTGCGCGTTGGGCAAGTTGCGCCCTCGCCATGGCCGGCGTGAGACGCGGCGTGTAGCGTCGCGATCCGGGATCCGCGTGTCCGCTGTCGAGCTCAGGTTGAGTAACGAGCCCGTCCTTGCGCAGCCATATCACCATATTGTGAATGAAGCGCTCGTAGTAGCTCATGCGCAAATAATCGGCCGGGGGAATGATTTCCAGCTCCCAACGAAAGTTGGGCACCGGTTTGGTCCGAAACGATCCCATCACACGCAGTAGTCCCCAGGCACGCCCTTCCCAGGGTTCGTGAAACGGCTTTTCGTCCGGATCGCGGACGACCGGCCCCATGTCCTGCATGCCACCCATGTCATGGATGCCGTTCATGAGCGTCCTCCGGCTGCTGCCGCGACCTTGGCCGTACCGACCATCGAGTCGCGGCTGACCAACGCGGCGAGATCAGCTTCGCCCAGGTGCTCGGTGCCCGCGGGTCGCTCGGGTAGTACGAGATAGCGCGTCTGCGCATTGCTGTCCCAAACACGCACCTCGACGTCCTCTGGCAGATCAAGGCCAAACTCACGCAGCACGCCGCGTGGATCGATCACGACGCGCGCACGGTAGGCCGGCGATTTGTACCACGTGGGCGGCAGCCCCAGCACGGGCCAGGGATAGCAGGAACACAACGTGCAGACGACCAGGTTGTGCACCGTTGGTGTGTTCTCGAGGACCATCATGTGATCCCCCTGCGAACCGCCGTAACCGAGCTCGGCAATCGCTGCGGTGGCATCCGTCAGCAGGCGCGCCTTGTACTCGGAATCCACCCAGGCCCGGGCCACCACGTGCGCCCCGTTCCGTGGGCCGATTTTGCTTTCGTAACTCTCGACGATGGCATCAAGAGTCGCCGGGTCGACCATCCCCTTTTCGATGAGCAGCGATTCGAGCGCTTTGACCCGAAGCGCGGGATTGGAAGCCACGCTCTGGCCGTTACCCACGCCCACAGGCCGTTCCTGCGCCTGCGTGGACTGCAGCGGCACCAACAAGGATGCGGCGCTGCTACTCAAGAATGTCCGGCGATCGACTTGACCTTCGGAAGACTTGCTCATAAGGCCCCCCCTCGAGCGACGAGCTCATGATACGTCAAGGCCGAAAGGGAGCGGGTGATGGGAATCGGACACAACCGTAGGGTGCTAATTTTTTTCGTCCAGTCAGTAAGTTACAGATGGAAAAAACCTCGACCTCTGGCGGGAGATTGACACACATATGTCATAGCGGCATGCTCATGCCATGAATGCCACTGCAGGGCCGTTGAGACAGCGGCAGGCGCAGCAGATACGCCGTCTCGTACTCGACGCGGTGATTGCGCAGCTCGAGACGCAGGCAGTGGACGATGTATCGATGGCGCAGATCGCACAATCGGCGGGAATCTCGTTACGGACGCTGTATCGATACTTTCCCGACCGGACCGCGCTACTGCAGGCCGCCGGCGAGCACCTGTATGCGACGCTTGCCGTGCCGGTGAACGTCGCAGCACCCGAGAACATAGCCAGGAGCTTTCTGGAGGCAGGACAACGGCTCGCTACCCGCCCCCGCCTCGTGCGCGGCCTGATCAATACGAATGCCGGCCGGATGGCTCGGACATCGATGCGACAACGGCGCGCCCAATCAGTACGGGCCGCGCTGAAACCCGTGGTAGCCGGCTTGGATTCAGGTCTTTCCAGAAGGGCGGCCGCACTCATCGGCAGTCTGTGCAGCGCGACCTCATGGGTGAGCATCGCCGACGAAAGCGGTCTCAGCGATACCGAGGCGCAATTGGCAGTCAGCTGGGGCATTGAAGTGCTGATTGACACCTTGAGGAGCATGCCTCGCACTACCCGGCATCGGCTGCGGCCGATCGAAAAGTCACCAATGAGGAATGAACATGACCAGCACACCGAGCCAGTCGAAGAGCACCGCGGCCAGCCCAGCTCAACGGGCACTATCGACGGCACCGAATAGCGGGCGGGCCTGGTGGTTCCTAGGTACGTTAGCGGTGCTACGCAATCCAGACGGCGCACCGCGAACACCCACGGTGATCGAATTGACCATTCCGCCAGGCGGCTCGCCACCGCGCCATATTCACGATGCATTGGACGACAGTTTCCTGATGCTGGACGGAGAAGTAATCATCCGCTGTGGCGATCGGACGTTCGTTGCACACGCCAACGATTATGTGGTGCTGCCGGCCGGCGTCGAACACACATTCCGCGTGACCAGTGCCCAGGCTGCACGCATGCTCCTGGTGCATGCCACTGACGAATTTTTAAATTTTATCGAAGCAGTGGGCACTCCGGCTGCCAAACTGGAACTTCCTGCTACTGACCACGGTATCAACCGGGACTCGCTGATCCGAATTGCGGCCGAGCATGAGCTGCGGATCGTCGGCGCACCACTGGAGGAAAGCGATGTTCATAACGGCGCTATCAGCTAGGCATTTCGGGTGCGGTAGCGGATTTGCTGGCCTCACGTACGGGGCTGCACCATGAGCGCCCCCAGATCACTGACTTACGGCCACGCTCGGCTTGAAGGACTCACTCCAGAATCTGCCTGTCCTGACCGGCCGAGAGATTTGACCTACGGCCGGCCGGCCGCTTGCCGGGTGGTCGACCGGCGCCATCGCCGACGGCCCGCTCACGCGTCCCGCCTGATCCTGAAACGGCGCCGTCGCAGCCGATGCGGCCGCAGGCCAAGGATCCCCGGCGCACATCGTCAATCATGGAGGCTCTTGACCATGAAGCGTACAGGTATATTCAGGCCGGCCTTTGTGCTGGCCCTATGGACCGCCACGTCGCTGATGGCTGGCTGTGTGTTCGCAACACCGGGCGACGAGAGTTACAGCGAGGGCTACTACGACAGTCCGCATCATCGCTGGTATCACGATCACCGTTGGGTCGCGTGCGGACGCGATGACGTTCACTGCGGCCGCAGACGCGATCGCGACGATCGTGATGATTTCCGCCGCCGCTGACGTTGACTGTCATTGCTTTGAAGACCTCACCGCCGGCACTCGAAACTCGCTGCCTGGTTGGGATCGCCGTGTCCGCTGTACTGAGCGTGCAACGGCCACGCGCACAGTGGTCTGCTGCGGCCAGGCAGGCTCCTGCCCGTCGCGATCACTGACTCAGGCGCCTTGCCGCGCTCCACCCAATCGACGAGCGCTGTCAGAAGATCGAAATGATCGAGCGTCGCCGGGCCGCCCTGGCAATGGCCCATGCCGGGCACGAGAAACAAGCGCGCGGAATCCCGCACTTTCTCGGCACCGCCGTTGTCGCGGCCCAGGCGCTGGTAATAATCGAGCGTGTCGAAGGCCGAGAACCAGGGATCGCTCATTCCGTGATAGAAGATCTGCTTGCCTCCGTGCGCGAAGAATGTAGAGAGATTCGTCCACCGATCTGTATCGATGAGCTGCTGCTCGGAGTTTGCCTCCGCAGCCGCCTCCGCAGCCTGAAGGTCCATGCTGACGGGCAGCTGCCCGCCCGAGACCGGACCTGCGGTCGAGGTGAGGAGGAATCCCGCGGGAAACATGACGGGAGGCTTGCCTGCGATGCCGGTGTCGTACGGGTGGCTCGCATAGTACCGGCGGCCCCGCGCATCGATCGGGCCGCCGAACGCCGCGTGCAAGGCATCGATTTGCGCCTCGCTCAGGCATCCCGGTGCTTTGGGCCCATGGCAGGCCAGCACGACCGGATCGAAGTGACAGGCGCCCACGTTGAAGATCATTCCGTCCTTCATTCCGTCGAGCCCATCGCAGGCCTGCAACAGACTGTTCACGATCAGCTTGCCGTCCTGCGCGGAGAACGCGCCACCCGGGATCGGCTGGCCGGTCGTCGGGTTCTTCGGCGCGATGCGGTTGAAGGCGACCGCCGCCCACTTGAGCCCGAGATTCGAGTAATCTGTCCGCATGGCCGGGGAGCCGGTGAGAATGCCATCGAACAGCGACGGATAGCGCTCGGCCGCCTCCATGCTCTCGCGCCCGCCAGTCGAGCACCCGTCGAAATACGACCGAGTCGCGGACTTGCCGTAATAGGCGGCGATCAGCCGCTTTGCGGCAACAGCGACGGTGGGGACCGCGTTGAAGGCGAAGTCGAGACTCGCCTGCTGATCCACCTGGAACGAGGCGTCGAAACCCGCTCCGCGATGTCCGCCATCGGTCGAGACCACCGCGAATCCGCGGGCGAGCGCGGGCCGATCTCCGGCGGCCTGGCCGCCGAGCGGCGGATTCAATGTTCCATTGAGCCCACCGCCCCCCTGGAACAGGAACCGCCCTGCCCAATCATCGGGCAGCGCCAGCGCGAAGGTGAGGCCGTAATGCTTGCCATCCGGTCCCGTGTGAGCATCGATGACGCCTTCGACACGGCAGTACGCGGGCACGGCCACCGGGACTTTCGCCGGCCCGAATCCGGACGGCACCGTGCCTGCCGGTGCGGCCGCCACCCGTGCGGCGCGGCTGATCCTCATGTCGGAGCCCGGGAACGGCATGGCGGCGAGCGCCGTGCACGCCCCGGGGAGCCTCGTCGTGCCCGGGTCCGCGGCGGCGCGCGCCGACCACAGCCCGCTGATCCCGAGCGCCAGCACCACGCTGCCGGCACCAGCGATTCTCGAAAGCTTCATGGCGCCTCCCTCCTGGCCGGTACACGTTCCGGCCAAAATCATCGCCTACTATCCAGCAGGTTCCCCGTCTACGAACGTCCGCGAAAGCCCGGACAATGTCAACTGGGAGCTCGCGCATGGCCACGAGATCAACACTGTTACGCTGATAGCACAGGCTAAAAGCACAGGGGGCGGTATGGCTCGGGTGATATCCAAACGGGCGGCCGAACATCGGCACTTTCGGTCAGCGCAGCAGTTTCGGTATTGGCTGGCGAAAGAGCACGCTCGGGCAAATGGCGTGCTCGTGCAGATTTTCAAGAAGAATTCTGGAGTGGTATCGATCAGCTACGCAGAAGCGTTGGATCAGGCGCTGTGTTTCGGTTGGATCGACGGACAGAAGCTACCCCTCGACGCAAAGTCCTGGGTGCAGAAATTCACTCCTCGGCGGCCGAAGAGCCGCTGGTCCAAGAAGAATGTCGAACACGCGGATCGGTTGATTCGGTCCGGTCACATGACACCTGCGGGTCTCAAGCAAGTGCAAGCCGCCAGGGAAGACGGACGATGGGCCGCTGCCTACGACTCCCCTGCCAATGCATCGGTGCCTGCGGAGTTCGTCGAGGAGTTGGAGCGCAACCATAAGGCCAAGCAGCTCTATTCATCGCTCAATAAGGCCAATTTGTACGCGATTTCATATCGATTACAGACCGCCAAGCGCCCGGAAACCAAGCACAGACGAATGAAGCAGATAATTGACATGCTGGCGCGCGGGGAGACGTTTCATTGACGGCCCTACGAATTCCCGAGGAATAAATGAACAACAGATATGCCGGCTCCTGCCTGTGTGGCGAAGTCCGCTTCGAAATCGACGGGGAGTTTGAGCACTTCTATCTGTGCCACTGTGAGTTTTGCCGTAAAGACACCGGATCAGCGCACGCGGCCAACTTATTCTCATCGACTGCTTCACTAAAGTGGATATCAGGCGAAAGTAACGTCAGGCAGTTCAACTTACCTGCAACTCGGCACAGCAAGTGCTTCTGCAACAAGTGCGGCTCGGCGCTTCCCATGATGCAGATGGAGGGCAAGCTGCTGGTCGTTCCAGCCGGCAGCCTGAATAGCGAAATCCAGAACAGGCCAAACGCCCATATATTTATCTCCAGCAAGGCCTCTTGGGACGATGCATTGGATAAGGTCCCGGTAGTTTCTGGATTTCCGTCCTAAGAGCCGCCGATCACAGAATCGACGCCTGCCGATATACGAGACCGCGCCGTGCAACACCCATCGTGATGCCGAAGCATAGACTGACGAGGCCACCAGCCAGAGCGGCTCGGACTATTCCGGTTAGCCCTGTGCCGAGTTTGAGCCACTGAAGAATCAGGTAATACGCCCCGAGCAAAATCCCCAGGGCCGGAAGCGCCCACAATACGCCGCTCGTTACCACAACATTCAACTGGGCATGGCAGTGCTCGCAGCGATGAGTGGCGCTTTTGAGTTTGACAGCGCTACTGTTCTGCACCACGGCGGCTAGGTGGCACACCGGGCATTCCTTGGAGTCAACACTGAACGCGGCCATTTCAACTATTTCAACACGGCCTTGGAACCGGGCGCCAGTTTGACGTACGCCGGCATCGACCGAGGCCGGCTGGAGCGGGTGATGGGCATCGAACCCAAGCGTAGCCGAACTATTTCCCCTTGAGACCCAAGTACCTACGGCGCGTCGAATTAGATGCGATTTGCGTGTGAGTCTCGCCCAGACGCCCTTGATGGCGCTGCAAACATGTGTACACTATCGGTGTACACCTAAATCAATGCATGGCATCAATCTCTATGACACATATTGGCATCAAGCAGGCCCGTCAGGAATTGCCAGACCTCGTCGACCGAGCGGGCGCCGGAGAGGAAATCGTGATCACCCGTCAAGGCAAGCCCGTGGCGAAGATCACCGCGATTTCGTGCTCGCCCAAGTCGCTGCCCTCTCTCGCACGGTTCAGGCAGTCACTGGGGAACAACGGTACGCCCGCCGCCGACCTCCTGCGCAGCGAGCGCGATGGTCGTTGAGAGCGCCTACATTGATACCAGCGTGCTCGGCGCGTACTACTGTCCAGAACCGCTGAGCTCCGCAGCTGAATTGGCGCTAAGGAATGTGCGGACCCCGGCCATCAGCAACTTGACCTTGGTCGAATTCAGTTCCCTGCTGGCACGGAAGCGACAGCTGAAGGAGCTGGACTCCGGCAGGGCATCACAAGTTGCTGAGACATTCGGCAACCATGTCGATGAAGGTTTCTATCGGCGAATAGCCATCAGCGCAGAGCACTTCATCAGGGCGCAGCAACTGATCGGAGCCGCAACATCGCTCCGTACCCTCGACGCACTACACTTGGCCGTCGCGCTGATAGAAGAAATCCCGATCCTCACCGCAGACGGTAAATTGGCTAGCACGGCAAGAAAGTTGAAGGCCGTCGTGATTCTCGTTTCGTAGCCCGAGGCTTGGCGTCCGTGGTGCCGGACACCCTCGCCGCTGGGCAGTCGCCTGAGGGCGGGCAGCGTCGACACTGGAATGCGGTGGCCAAGGCCAATGGCATGGGAGAGGACTTTGAACCTGTCATTCAACAGTTCATCACCCAAGCACCTCGCGCGGTAGAGGCTGTATCCGCTCTGTTGCCCGCGGGATTTCCGACAGCAGTCAGCGAGTCCATTTTCAACGGATTGTTGGCGCAGACGAAGCGACTTGAATCGTCGGCGGTCCAGTAGAGAGATAACTACGCGACGCTCGGGACCAGCGTTGCTGACAGCATGCGCGCTGAATCGTGAATGTCGCCCATACGCACACCCGTTCCCGATCGGCTGCGCCGATGTGTAGCTCTATCGGAGTTGCTGCTCTTCGTTGGATCGCCGGCGATCTGCTGGCTTACGGGGCGCGCAAGTCACCGAATTCTGGCGCCGCGTGCTGACGTCCACCGGCATCGAAAGCTTGACTGGAGCGGGTGATGGGAATCGAACCCACGTTAGCAGCTTGGGAAGCTGCAGTTCTACCATTGAACTACACCCGCGGCCGGGCCGCGATTCTAGGCCGAGCCCAATCGTCGAGGCAACCGTGAAGAGACCCACGCCTCCAGCAGCCCCCATGGGCGCGAGCCGGCCTGCCGTCAGGGCGTCGCCGGCTCATTCTGCGTATCGTGGATGAACTTCGCCGCATTGTCGTGCAGTTGTCGCAGACCATCCTCGCTGACATACACCATATGGCCTGTCTGATAGAAGGCGAAGCTGATGTTGCCGCGCAGTGAATCGGGAATGTGCAGGTGCTGCATCTCGTAGATTCCCTCGTAGAAGGGCGTCGCCAGATCGAAGTAGCCGGCGTTCAGCAGGATGTGCAGGCGCGGATCGGTCTTCAACGCGATCTCGAGGTCCGGCATGACGTTGGTGCTCTGCTGCAGCGGCATACCCTGACCGAGAGGCGCATGCTGGTAGTTCCAGTTGCCAACCTCGACCTCCGGCTTGTAGATCATGCCCTGCCCATACTGCAGCTGCCTGCGCACGTAATCATTGAATGAGGAGACGTAGGCAGAGCTGATCGCCGCGGACTGCGGATCGTACTCGGCTTCTTCGGCCAGCGGATCGTAGCTCGGGCCGGAGAAGCGCGTATCGAGCCGCCCGGTGGTCAGATCCTCATCGCCCTGCAGATTCTTTTCGAACTCGCCGCCGTTGATGCGCAGATTCGCCCTGAGAATGTAGTCCACCGGCAGGCCGGTGTACTGATGCAGTTGCTGCGCGATGGCCTGCCGCTGCTCGGTCGGTAGCGCCGTTCCCTGATCGAGGGCGTGCCGGTAGTCATTCATCGCAAAATGCTCGACCTGCTGCAGTAGCGTCTGCAGATCCGGCGGCTGGCCCTGCCCACCCTGCTGCCCGGGTAGACGGTGGTGGTACCAGGCCGTGGCCGCGTAGGTCGGCAGCGCGAGCGCGTAGGGCAGATCGATGCCCGGATTGGTCTGCGGCGCATCGGGGCTGTCATCGAAGCCGAGAATCTGCGACAGCAGCATCACCCCATTGAAATCGACGTAGCGGTCGTTCTCCAGCATGTTGATGAGCACGGCGGAGCGTGTCGTGCCATAGCTCTCACCGAACAAATACTTCGGCGAGTTCCAGCGACCGTACTTCGACAGGAACTGCACGATGAAATCGGAGAAGGCATAGGCATCCTGGTCCACTCCATAAAAGCTCTTCTGCCGATTCTTGCCGCCGATGCGTGAGAAGCCGGTGCCCGGCGCATCGATGAACACCAGGTCGCTGGCATCGAGCAGGCTGTGATCGTTGTTGACCAGCTGGTAGGGCGCCGCCGGCGTATGCGCATCATCCAGCGTGACCACGCGGCGCGGCCCGAAGGCCCCCATGTGCAGCCACACCGTCGAGGAGCCCGGCCCCCCGTTGTAGATGAAGGTGATGGGTCGGCTGGGTGAGCTGTCCGCGATCAGCTGCGCCGACGTGGCCGCTGCGTTGCCGCGGCGCCGATCGCCGTTGTCGTCACGTCCCTGCTTGCTCCCGCGCGCTGCCGTGCCCGCGCCCTCGGGCACGCGAAAATAGGCGACGTAGAACATGGAGGCTTCCGGCTGATCGCCCTTGTCCTGATCCTTGGGAGCGTCCTGCGGCACATCATCCCAACCCTTGGGATGCACCACCAGCGTGCCCGCATAGGCGACATAGTTGATGCGCCGGCCACCCACCACGACCGAGCCGGTGCTGCGCTGCTGGCCCGGCATGAAGCCTTGTTTGGCGGCCCGGTCCTGGTCCTCATCGTGTCCATGCTCATTCTGCTTGTCGTGGTGGGCGGCGTTGCCCTGCACGGCACTGCCGGATGCCGACGCGCTGTCACTGTCGGCGTCGCCGTTGTCGGCGGCACGCAGCGGCTGCGCCTGCACTATGATCGCCAGTATCAGCAAAGGCAGGGCGGCGAAACGCATGAGGCGTTGGGACAAGCGGATGACGATAGCGCGCACGGTCGACTCCGAGTTTGGCTGCCGGGGCGGCTTGGGGGCACTCATTGTAAGCGTCACCGCCGGGTTGGAAAGGCCGTGAGCAGCGAGGGAGCGCAGCCGCTCGTCGCCTCTGATGCGGGCGGCGCGAGCCCTGCTGCGCGCTCGCTCAGCCGCTCGCTCGCGCCGCGCCATGTGACGATGATCAGCATCGGCGGCATCATCGGCGCGGGCTTGTTCGTCGGCAGCTCCGCGGCGATCGCAGCCGTGGGGCCGGCCGTGGTGCTCAGCTACCTCATCGCGGGGCTGCTGATCCTGCTGGTCATGCGCATGCTGGCGGAGATGGCCAGCATCCTGCCGGGTGCGCGCAGCTTCACCGAGTTTGCGCGCGCGGGGCTCGGGCGTGGCGCCGGCTTCGTGGTCGGCTGGCTGTACTGGTACTTCTGGGTCATCGTCGTGCCGGTCGAGGCGATCGCAGGCGCCGGGCTGCTGCATCAGTGGGTCGCACTGCCCACGCCACTGCTCGGTGCGCTGCTGGTGCTGACCATGACCGGCGTGAATCTCATGTCTGCGCGCTCCTACGGCGAGTTCGAGTTCTGGTTCTCCTCGATCAAGGTGGCGGCCATCGTGCTGTTCATCGTGCTCTCGGGTGCCTTTGTGTTGGGACTGCTCGGTGCGCCGGCGCAGCCGGGGGCACGCAACCTCGTCGGCCAGGGGGGCTTCCTGCCGCACGGCACGCTCGCGGTGCTGGCTGGGGTGACCACGGTGTTCTTCTCGCTCACGGGCGCGGAGATCACCACGGTCGCAGCCGTGGAATCGCGCGATCCGCAGCGCGCCCTGACGCGCATGACCACCGCCGTGATCTCCCGCATTCTGCTCTTCTACGTCGCCTCCATCTTCCTGATCGTCACGGTCGTGCCGTGGAATCGCGTCGTGCCCGGCGAGTCGCCCTTCACCCACGCGCTGGCGGTGATGCACTTTTCCTGGGCCGGCCAGGCGATGACGCTGATCATCCTGACCGCGGTGCTCTCCTGCCTCAATTCCGCGTTTTACGTGACCTCGCGTGTGCTGTTCACGCTGGCGGCCAACGACGATGCGCCGCATTGGCTGGTGCGCCTGAACGCCCGGCGCGTGCCGGCGCGCTCGGTCATGATCGGCTGCGTGGCGGGGCTCGTGGGCATCGGCGCGGCGACCTGGTCGCCCGCCGGGGTATTTGCCTTTCTCATCAACGCCTCGGGGGCCCTGATCGTCTTCGTCTACCTGGCGACGGCCTGGGCGCAGATCCGCCTGCGGCGTGCCTGCCAGAGCCCGCCGGCGGTGCGCATGTGGCTCTTCCCGTGGGCGAGCGCGATTGCGATCGCCGGCATGCTCTCGGTGCTTGCGGCGATGGCGCTGACGCCGGGGCTCGCAAGCCAGTTCTACGTGAGTGTCGCGGCGCTGGCCGCGGCGCTGGGTGCCTACGCGCTGACGGCGCTGCGCCGCCGGCGCGCGGCGCCGGTCAACTGACGCGCCAGCGTCGCTCGGTCGTCAGCTCGCCCATCGCCAGCGCCTGGCGCTGGCGGATGCGCGCGGCATCCATCAGCATGCGGCCGGCCCAGCGATACACATTGTTCTCCTTGATCGTGCGGCGCATGAGACGCATGCGCTCGCGCCGCTGCTCGCGCGGCATGTGCAGCGCGCGCAGCATCGCCGCGGCGGTCTCACTGACGTCGAACGGATTGACCAGCAACGCCTCCACCAGCTCACGCGAAGCGCCCGTGAAGGTCGAGAGGATCAGCGCGCCATCCTCATCGTCGCGTGCAGCCACGAACTCCTTGGCGACCAGGTTCATGCCATCGTGCAGGCTGTTCACGATGCAGAAATCGGCGGCCCGATACAGCTCGAACACCTGCTCGGGCGGCTGGTGACGACCGACCAGCACGATCGGCTTCCAATCGGCGGTACCGAGGCGTGCATTGATGCGCTCGACCTCGGCCAGCGTGCCCTGCTGCAGCTGCTGATACGCGGGCAGCTTGCTGCGTGAGGGCGCCGCGATCTGCAGCAGCGTCACCTGGCCGCGCAGCTCCGGATGCTGATCGAGCAGCAGCTCGAGCGCCTGGCAGCGCTCGATGACGCCCTTGGTGAAGTCCCAGCGCTCCACGCCCAGGCCGAGGGCGACGTGCTCACGGATGCCGAAGCGCTCGCGCACCTGGCGGCGGCACACGGCAACCTCCCGGGCGTGCGCGAGCCAGCGCGGCGGCCACTCGATCGAGATCGGATAGGCATTGACGTGGCAGACGTGCCCCTGCAGCGCCACGGTCATGCGCTCCTGGTCGATCTGGCATTCGATGAAGCGATCCACCGTGGAGAGGAAGTTCTGGCAGTGGTAGAGCGTGTGAAAGCCCAGCACGTCGGCCATCAGCATGTTGGTGAGCATCTCGCTCTTCCACGGACAGACCCCGAAGGTCTCCGCATTGGGCCAGGGGATGTGCCAGAACAGCAGGATGGTCGCCTTGGGGCGGCGCGGCCGCAGCTGCCCGGGCAGCATCGCGAAGTGATAGTCCTGGATGAGGATGAGCGGATCGCCGCTGCCGGCCTCGTGCACCACGGCCTCGGCGAACTTGCGGTTCACCGCGCGATAGGCATTCCAATCATCCTCTCGAAAGCTCGGCCGCACGTAGGCCAGATGACACAGCGGCCAGAGCCCCTCGTTCGACAGTCCGTAATAGAACCCCTCCTCTTCCTCGGGGGTGAGCCACACGCGCCGCAGCGTGTAGCTCGGCTCCCCGGGCGGCACCGCCACCCGATCGTGCCGGTCGACGACGTCGTGGTCGGCCGGACCGCTGCCGTGCGCGACCCACGTGCCCGAGCAGGCGCGCATCACCGGCTCGAGCGCCGTGACCATGCCGCTGGCCGGCACCTGCACCGTCACCGCGCCGGCGGGGGTGTAATCGTGGATGTAGGGTTCGCGATTGGAGACCACCACCATGCGCGGGGAGTGCAGCTGCTCGCGTACCACCTGCTGCAGTGCCTGCGGTGTCCAGTTCTCGCGATAGTCCATCTCCAGGCGCTGGCTCTCCTCCATCTCGTGCAGCACCTTGCGCACCTGTCGCAGCACCGGCATCCACAGCGGCGCACTCTGCGCATTGTCCAGAAAGCGTCGCCCGCTGATGTCGTGTACCAGCACGTTGCCCCAGCGACGCAGCACCAGCCAGGCGCCGAGCACCAAAAAGGCCGCAAGCACCACCACCGACACGGCACCGAAGGTGATCACATAGTCGCGCGCGGTGGTTTGACGCTGGTCCACGAAGCTCATGTCGTAGAGCACGCCAACCCGATAGGGACTTTGATTGCGCGGGTGCTGGCCGAACATCGTCAGCTGCACCGTGCCGCTACCGGTCTGCAGGATGGCGCTGCGGCCGTCCTCGACGCGCGAGGCCGCCAGACAGCTCACCGTGCCGGATGCGCGCGCCGTCTCGTACATGAGCCGCCCCGCCTGATCGCAGATCATGAGGCCGAGCAGGCGCTGATCGGCGGTGGTGCGATTGGCGAGCCGTCCCATGCCCTCGATGTCATCGCGCGCCACCAACGGTGCGAGCGGCTCCTGCAGCGAGCTCATGACCAGCCGCGCCTGCGCCTGCATGTCGGCGCTGAACCAGTCGCGCAGCAGCCGGTCCACGTACGGCAGCGCGAACAATGCCACCACCCCCGCGGCAATCAGCAGCGGCAGCACCGAGCGCAGCAGGATCGAGCGAAACATGGGCAGCCGTTGGCCTGTCAGGTCCGTTGTAGGACTGGAACCGTGACGCTAGCCGCCGCCGTGCGCGCCAGTCAATGCGCCGCAGGTCAAATTTCTGCGCAATGTGAGCTGCAATATTTGCAAGATCGACTACCCTATGGCGATGCGCGCGATACAGGGAGACGCGCACCCGGTGCCGCGCCCATGAACGCGGCGCAGCTCGTGTGGGTGCTCGTAGGCGTGGCAGTGGTCGTGGTCACCATCGCCGTGCTGACGCGCGCCCGACGTCGGAGCAGCAGCTCCGACCCGGACTCGCAGAGCTCCCCGAAACAGCAATCCGACGAGCCGCGCGCCCTCGCCGCGCCGAACGCCGCCGCGCCGACAGCAACGGCGCGCAATGAGTCCCCGGAGCTGCGCAGCGCGCGTCTCGCCGCCCAGCAGGCACTGCAGACACTGGCCTTCAGCGCACCGCTCTCGCCCGCCCCCGGCGCGCCTCGTCCGCGCCCCACAGCCGCGGCGACGGCCGAGCCGGCGAGTACTGCGGCCGCGGGCGGCAATACCGACGCCGACCATGAGGCGGCGGCCGCCGCGATCCGCCAGACACTGCTCGACGTGGTCGATCGGCCCAACTACGCCCCGCGCCGCCCGCTGCTGCTGCCCAAGCTCATGCAGGCGATGAACGACAACGAGACCTCGCGCCGCGAGCTCGCGCGCATCATCGCCACCGATCCGGCGTTGGCAGGGAGCCTGCTGCGCCTGGCAAACAGCCCCTTTTATCGCCTGCAGCCCGACCCGGTGGAGAGCCTGGATCGCGCCATCGCGCTGCTGGGCCTGGAGGGGATGCGCTCGATGATCGCGGCGGCGCTCATGCAGCCGGTGTTTCGCATCAGCGGAGGCACCTTCCTGCAGTTCGGCGAGATCACCTGGGAGCATACGCTCTATTCGGGGGCTGCGGCCGAATCGCACGCCGCGGTACTGGAGAATGCCGACCCTTTTGCCGCCCAGCTGCTCGCGCTCATCATGGGACTGGCGACCATCGTGGTGTTTCGTGTCGCCACCGATGAGTTCCTCTCGCGCAAGCTGCGCCCCAATCCGACTGCGCTCGGCGCACTGATCGAGCTGGAGAGCGCTTTGGTCGCCCGTCGCATCGCCGCGAGCTGGGAGCTCTCCGAGCGCATGGATACGGCGCTTGCCGAACAGCCGGCCACGGCCGCGCCGCCGGCCACCGCGCTGGGCCGCTCGCTGCAGATCGGGCGCTTCATCGGCGCGCTCACCCTGCTGCACGCCCATGGCGCCTTGGACGAGGAGCAGGTCACGGCGGCGCTCAAGAGCGGCGGCGCCCGCGGCGAGGCCTACATCCGCATCTGGTCACGGCTGGCCGCCTCGCGCGCCGCGACCTGACAGCCGATACCGCGGTATTGTCCCGAGAGCGCTGCGCCCTTAAGCAGGCGCAATGTCCACTCTTGCCGCCCGCTACTGCCGACTGAGCTGCCGATAATATTCGGCCACCGCTCCCTGATATTGCTCCGCGCCCCGACCCGCGACCCCCGTGCGCGTCGGCTGACCCGCAGCGGCTCGACCCTCCAGCTGCAGCTCGAGCGCATCGAGCAGATCCACTTCGCTGCGCAGACGCTGCACGTCCGGCGCGCGACCGGCGGGCAGCGGTGGGGAGTCCCCGAGCGTGCGTGCAAGGCGCTGCACGGTGGCGAGCTCCTGCGTGTTGGCGCCCTGGGCGCGCAGCAGCGGCAGCAGGCGTGTCGCGCCCGCCGCCACCCCCGCGCTCGACGCAGGCGCCGAACTCGCGGCGGCGCCCGTGCCGGCGCTCTGCGCGGCATTGGCCTGCTGCTGGAGCTGCGAGCGCAGCGCGCGCAGGCGCGCGAGCTCATCGGCGAGCTGATTGGCGCCCGCGCCCGCCGGCGCCGTGCCCTGGCCAGCGATGCGCGCGGCTTGTTGCAGCTGACGCTGCACCTCGGCGAGTCCCTGGGTCAGCTGCCTCTCTCCGGGCAATGCCGCACGCACACTCCCCGCATCGAGCGCCTGCGCGGCGATGTCCAGACGATCGGCGAGATTGCCCTGGCGAATGGCTGCCTGCGCGTGGGCGAGTGCCGCAGCAGTGCCCGGTGCGTCCTCGCGATGGGCACGCGCCGCCGCCGCAATGGCATCATCGAGCTGACGCACGCCGCTGCTGAGTGCGCGCTTCTGGTCGGCCAGCGCGCGTTGACCCAGGCCATTGCCCTCGACTGACTGCAGCGCCTGCGCCGAGGCTGCCTGTTGCCCCTGCAGCTGGGCGGCACGCGCGGCCAACTGCACGACCGACTGCTGTAATTGCTGTGCGCGCTCGCGCGAGAGCTCGCTGGCCGCGTCGCTGAGCGCCTGCTGCGCCCGCTGCGCGGCCGCCGGGGCATCGCCGTGCATCGTGCCCGCAGCCCCACCCGTGCCCGCAGCCTGGCTGGCCTCGCCCATCGCGCGGATCGCCGCTGCGAGCCGCTCGCTCAGCGCGCTCGTGCCCGCGCCTGCGGAACCCGGCGCGCCCTGATTGCCGCCCTGGGCCTGCGCCGCGAGCTGGCGCTGCAGATCCTCGGTCTGCCGCTGCAGCGACTGCTGCTGCCAGCGCTGCTCGGGCGAGGGAGTGGGCGCGTGCTGCAGCTGCTCGGCGAGCTGCTGCTGGCGCTGTGCGAGCTCCTGCAGGCGGCGCATCAGTGCCTGGCTCTGCTGATCGGCGCTTGGGCTTTGCGGCGAGGCGCCTGCGCCGCTCTCGTACTGATTCTTCTGCAGGTCCATCTCGAGCTGATAGATCTGCGACAGATCGCGTCCGGATTGCTGGCCGCTGCCGTTCTGCGAGCGGGCGAGCTTCACATCGGTGAACTGTGACTGGGCCTGCAGCAAGTATTGCAGCGCCTGCTGCTCGGGCGCGATGGCCGAGGAGAGCTGCGTGGCTGCGAGGTGCTTGGCCGCGGGCTGCATGGCCGCTGCGGCGTGACGCATGCTGTCGATGAAGCGCGCGATCTTCGCATCCTGCGAGAGCTGGCGCGCCTGCGTACGACCGGCGAGCGACTGCGCTTGCGCGGCGAGCTTGGTCTGCAGCGTCGCGAGCAGCGCGGCGTTGTCGCGCAGGTTGGTGGCGCGCGCCGTGCCCTGGTCGCGCAGCAGGTTCCAGGTCGAGACCAGGATCTGCCGCTGGCGATCGGAGATCTGCTGCTGCTCGTTGGGGTCGTTGCCGCCGCCCGATTGCGACTGTGAATAACGCTTGTCGAAGGGTTGTATGTCGATGAGGTACAGATCGCTTTGCGTGACGAGCCCGTGCCTGCCGGCCACCGCGTAGTAGCTGATGAGATCGCCCGGCGCCAGCGCGCGCACCACGCCATCGGTGCGCAGCGACTCGAGCGAGAACACGTGCTCACCGCTGGCGCTGACGCCCTTTGCGGGCAGTGCCACCGTGTGCCACGCACCGCCATTGATGGCATAGCGCAGCTGCAGCGAGTCCAGTCCATAGGGATCGCTCGCCTGCACGTCGGCGCTCACCTCCTCGATGCTGCTGGCCGAATAGTCGCGCCCCGGCCAGGTCAGCCGCACGCTCGGTGCCGTCAGCGGCAGCAGCCGGATGTGAAAATCATCGCTGAGACGCACGCGCTCGGCGCCGATGCGGCTCGCCAGGTAGTAGCGTGCGTCGCGCGTCACCTGCAGCTGCGCCTGTCCGTCCTGCCCGTGGGTCTGCATGGGACTGGCCACCCCGTCGAGCACCAGCTCGGCCGCCTTCAGCGGCACACTGGCGTGCGCCTGGATCTGCACCTGCGTGCCGGCGATGGCGCTGATGTCCCCGTCGCCCTCCTGTACGTGCTCGGGTAGATGGGTCCAGTCCGGATAGCGATACACCAGGCGCAGCCGCGTAAGGCCCGGCACGGCGACGACCGATAATGTGTAGGCGGGACTGCGCACGCCCGCCGCCGAAACGTAGTAGCTCACCGGCGCGCGCATCGAGAAGAAGGTGAAGGAGAAGGCCTGGCCATCGCGCGCCATATCGACCTGCTGCCACGGCCCTGATCCCACGCGCGCGTGCAGCTGCGCGCGCGAGGGCTCGAAGCCCTGCGGGATGGAGCGCACCGTGATCGAGCCGCCGAGGCGCACCGCCTGATTGCCGGGCTGTACCGCGAGGCGCTCGGCCGGCAGCAAGCTGCCGAACAACCAGCCGCCCCAGAGCGCGCGCGTGCCATCGCGATACAGGCCCGGGCCGGCCAGCGCGAGCCACAGCAGTGCCAGCGTCGGCAGCGCCAGCGCAACTCCCGCAAGCCCCAGACGCATGCTGCTCACGTGCGCGTCGGGGGCATGGCGACGCGCGATGGACAGCGCATCCTCGGCGAGCAAGGCGTGGAAGGCGTGCCCCGCGGGCAGATCGGCCAGAGTTTCCAGCCGTCCGTCGAACTCCTGTGCCAGGCGCTCGATGATGCGCGGCCGCTCACGCCGCAGGCGCCGCAGCGGCTGCGCCACGCACGCGACGGCCGCGAGCACGAGCGCGGCCAGCAGCACCAGGCGCGCGGCCGTCAGCGGGCCGGCCGCAAACCCCGTGTGGATCGCCAGCCACGCGCCCGCCAGCGTGATCAGCAGCGCCACGGCGATGACCAGCGCCCCGCCACGCAGCCAGATGAGGCGGCGCAGGCGCTGCTCGAACGCCTCCAGATACTGGCGCAGCTGCGACTGGCTCATGGCGGCACCGGTGGCGGTGCCGAGGGCGGCACCGGCTCGCGTAGCGCGCGGTTGCCGAGCAGCGATTCGGCGATCACCGTGGCACACAGCAGGGCCAGCAGCAGCGGCGCCAGCGGCACGTGTGTCGTCAACAGCTCGCGCGCTGTCGCCGGCATGCCCGCGCCGTGCGCCTCAGCCGTCTGATCGGCTGCGAGCGCGGTGCGCCAGCGCGCCAACGTGCTCGCGGAGATCGGCGCCAGGTCGGATTCCAGCGGCTCGGGATTCACGCCAATGAGCGCCTCCGTGGCGGCAGTGTAGAGCTGATAAAACCCGCTCTGCGTGAGTTTCACAGTCGGCGCGCGTCGCGTTTGACCGAGGGACAGCACCGTGTGCCCGGCAGGGTCGATGAGCTGACCCGCCGACGCGCCCAGCTCGCTCAGCGACAGCGAGGCATCGACCGGCAGCGCGCCGGGCACCTCGCCGCGGCCCGAGAGGCTGCGTGCAATCTGCGTCATGAGTCCGACGAACAGCGGCTGCACCGGCAGATCGTTACCCGCATCGGCCAGATCCCCCGTGTAGAGCAGCACCCGACCGCGCCCCATCGGCCGCAGCAGCAGCAGCGGCGTGCCATCGCTCATCGCCACCAGCTCCCGATCACCGCTCTGCGCCCTCAGCCGCGGCAGATGCTCGATGCTCAGCGCGTCCCAGCCGCTGAGGCCGGCGAGCAGCGGCGAGCTCGCATCGATCGCGCCGACCTGCAGCGCTGATGCGTCGCTGCCGGCACTGCCGTGCGGCGCATCGCCGAGCAGCGGCAAGCGATCGCGCGAGGCGCTCATCTCGCCGAGCGCGGCGAACAGCGCGCCGCCCTGGCGCACGTAGTCGGCGAGTTGTCCCGCAAGCCTGGCATCGAGCGCGCCCAAATCATCGACGATGACCCAGCGATAGCGTGGCAGCGTGCGCGCATCGAAGTGCTGCAGCCCCTGCACGTCGGCGGCGTAACCCGCGCCTGTGGCCGCCAGCGCCGTGGACAGATAGCTCACCGCGCGGCCGTTGGGCTGCGCGGTGAGCAGCGGCACCGCGTCGGGCGGCGCATTGCGGATCACCGCGACGCGCTCGTCATCGGCGGCCAGCGCATCGCCCGCAAGACCCGCATCGTCGATCAGCCGCGCGCGCACGCGATTGTCTCCGACGGCGAGCAGCGGGTGTGCAAAGCTGAAGTGCGCCTCGCCATCGGCCGCCAGCGCCTGCTGCACGCGTCCGATCTCACGGCCATTGACCTGCAGCGCTACCGTCAGCGTGCGTGGCGCCGTACCGAAGCCGCGCACCGTGACATCGACGTCGGCGCCGATGCGCCGCACGGCGGTGACGGCCCAGTTCGCCTGCGCTGCGTCGGGCGCGACCGGATGCAGCAGCACACGGATCGAGCGGCCGCTGGCCGCGGGCGGCAGCAGATCCGCAAAGCGCGTGGGCAGGCCCGTCGCCTGCAGATCGCTGATGAAATGCACATCGACGTCGCCACGCTGCCCGGCGAGCACACTATCGAGCCCGGCCATCGCCGCGCCGAAGTCCAGCCGCGCGCTACCCGGGCGCACCTGCGCCAGCGCGGCCTGCAGCGCGGCGCGATCGGCCGTGGATGCGGTGCCGGCGCTGGCGAGCACCGCAAGTCCATCCCCGGCGCTCAACAGCTGCGCGCGCTGCCCGGGTGTGAGGCCCTCGATCAGGCGGCTCGCCACTTCTCTCGCGCGCGCGAAGCGACCGCTCGCGCCCATCGACAGCGAGGTGTCGAGAACGATGAGCTGCAGCGCGGCGCCGCCAGCCGCGGATGCCGCGCGGCGCGGCCAGAGCGGCTGGGCGAAGGCCAGACACAGCGCGGCGAGCAGCAGCACCCGCAGCGCGAGCAGCAGTCGCTCGCGCCAGCGGCGGCGCACGCGCAGCGGCTGCGGCGCGCCCCGCAGCAGCATCGCGGAGCTGAATGGCCGCGCACTGCGCCGCGGCTCGCGCCTCAGGTGCAGCCACAACGGCAGGGCGATCGCCGCCAGTCCGGCCAGAAACAGTGGCGCGAGCAGCGTCATCGGCGACGCTCGCGAAACAGCAGGTACTCGCGCAGCGCCAGCTGCAGCGGCACGGAGGTATCGAGCAGCAGGTGTTCCATACCGGCCGCGGCGGCCTCGCGCGCCAGCGCCGCGATGTGCGATTGCACCCGCTGCGGATAGATCTCGCGCGCGAACTGCGCCGACACCTCCACGCGCTCGCCGCTCTCCATGTCCTCGAGCAGCGTGGCCTCGCTCAATGACGGCGAGCGCTCCTCGGGATCGAGGATCTGCAGCAGCATGACGTCGCTGCCCTGCCAGGCGAGCGCCCGCACGCGCTCGATCAGCGCCCGCGGCTCGACGTAGAAGTCCGACAGCAGTGCCACCATGCCACGGCGCGCTGAGCCGGCGCGAAACTGCTCGAGCGGCGCCGTGAAGTCCGTGCGATGCGCGGCGCGCGCCGCCTCGATGAGATGCAGCACGCCGTCGAGCTGACCGGTGCGCGTGGAGGGCGCGCGCAGCGCTCGTACGCTCTCGTCAAACACGGCCACGCCCACCGCATCGTGCTGATGGGACGCCAGGTACGCCAGGCTCGCCGCGAGCAGCTGCGCATAAGCGAGTTTACTCAGCCCCGTGGAGCCAAAGGCCATCGAGGCGCTGGCATCGAGCAGCAGCATGAGGTGACTGTTGGTTTCGCCCAGAAAGCGCTTCACGACCACCCGATCGGTGCGTGCATAGACGTTCCAGTCGATGAAGCGCGGGTCATCGCCCTCGGCGTAGGCGCGATACTCGGCGAATTCCTGGCTGAAGCCGAAGCGGGTGGAGCGATGCAGGCCGAGCAGCGTGCCTTCCACGGCCGCGCGCGCCGCAAGCTTCAGGTTCGAGAGCCCCGCGAGCACCTCGGGTTGCAGCAGCGCGCGTGCCTGGCCGGGCGTGGGACTCATGACAGGGCTGCTCAGGCTGCCCCGCGCAGCGCGCGCGATTGCAGCAGCGAGGTGAGTACCTCATCGCTGCTCTTGCCATGCGCTTCGGCCTGATAGTTGGTCAGCACCCGATGGCGCAGCACCGGCAGCGCCAGCGCGACCAGGTCCGATTCGCTCACGTGATAGCGTCCCTGCAGTAACGCGCGTGCCTTGGCGGCGAGCACCAGAAACAACGTGGCGCGCACGCTGGCACCGTACTTCACGTAGCTGCGCACCGCGTCGCTCGCGAGCGGGTCCTCGGGACGCGTCGCGCGCACCAGCTCCACCGCCTGACGACTCACGGCCTCGGACACCGGCACCTGGCGCACCAGCCATTGGAAGCGCAGCAGTTGCGCGACGCTGGTACAGGCATGCACCTCGGGCAGATCCACGCGCGTGCTGAAGCGTGCCAGCACCGCAAGCTCCTCCTCGGTGCCCAGATGATCGAGCTTCACATTGAAGATGAAGCGATCCAGCTGCGCTTCGGGCAGCGGGTAGGTGCCCTCGAGCTCGATGGGATTCTGCGTGGCGAGCACCAGGAAGGGCGGCTCGAGCAGGTGCTGCTGGCCGCGCACGGTAACCGAGCGCTCCTGCATCGCCTCCAGCAGCGCCGACTGGGTCTTGGGCGGGGTGCGATTGATCTCATCGGCCAGCAGCACGTGCGTGAACAGCGGGCCCGGCACGAAGCGGAACTGCCGCCGGCCGCTCGCGGCGTCCTCCTCGACGATGTCCGTGCCGGTAACGTCGGTGGGCATCAGGTCCGGCGTGAACTGAATGCGGCGGAAGGTCAGGCCGAGCGCCTGCGCGAGCGTGCGCACCAACAGCGTCTTGGCAGTGCCGGGCATGCCGGTGATCAGGCAGTGCGCGCCCACCAGCAGCGTCATGAGCAGCTGCTCGACCACCTCGCTCTGCCCGACGACCACCTTGCCGACCTCGGTGCGGATGGCCTGCATCACCGGGCGAAACTCGGCGAGCAGCGCGGCCGCTGGCGTCTGCGTTGCTGGCGTTTCGGGAGCGCTGTCTTTCATGCTGTGTCCTGATGAGCTTTGTTCTGATGGCCCCGTGCCGGGCACCTAATAAGAGGAGTGGGGCGGCGCGCTGAGCTGCAGCAGCAACTGCTGCGCGGGGCGGAAGTTCGGCGCCACCTCGAGCGAGGCGATCACCTCGCGCCGCGCTTGCTGCAGATCGTGCAGCGCGAACTGCGCACGTGCCAGGCGCAGATGCGCCAGTGCACGGTCGGGCGGATTGAGTGCCAGGGCGACGCGATACTCGCCGAGCGCCTCCTCTGAGCGTCCATCCTGCAGCAGCCAGTCGCCCAGCTGGCCGTGCAACGCCTCATCAAAGGGGGCGATGTCGTTGACGCTGTCGAGCACGCGGATCGCCTCGGCCCTCTCGCCCTGCGCATACAGCCCGGTGGCCAGCGTGCGTAGCGCCTGCGGATCGTGGCCGCCGCGCTGCGCATAGTCCGCCAGCGTCGCGAGCGCGCGTGCCGGCGCGTTCTGCGCCCCGTACGCCTGGGCCAGCGGCAGATAGGGACTGTCCTCGCCGACGTCCTGGGCCTGCAGGGCGAGCGCCTGCGTAGCGGCGGCCTGCGCTGCCGGCCAATCGTGCTGCATGGCGGATTGCCCTGCCTCGGTGCGCAGCGTCAGCCAGCGATCCATCTGCGCAAACACGCGAGCATAGTGCTGCTGCAGATCAGCCGCGAAGCGCGCATCGAACTGCGCAGCGCTGACTCCCAGGGCCATCTGCATCGCCGCGGACGTATCGCTGGTGTGCGAGAAGGCCTGCAGCAGCGCGCGCAGTCGCTGAAAGCCGAAGCTGCGATCGATGTAGTCGCAGATCAGCCCCGCCTGCATATAGGAGACCACCACCTGCTCGGGATACTGCGGATGCACGAAGCCGCCGTTCAAGCGCGCCACCGGCAGCACGCGTCCGTGCGCGAACGCCGCCAGCACGTAGGGCGGGATCTGCATGCCGGCACTCGGCCCGCTGTCCCATTCCTCGAACACGGACAGCCCCTCGGTGAGCCAGCGCGGCACGCGAAAGTCGGTGGACTCGAGCGTAAAGACGTGCGCCATCTCGTGCCACAGGGTATCGCCCCAATGAAACTCGCCGACCGGACGCGAGCTGGGCGAGTCGATGGCCACGACGTAACCGAAGGTGACACCGAGCTCTCCTTCGAGCCCGGGCAGCCCCGCCGTGCGCACGGCGAGATCGTCGTGGTGCGGGTAGACCTCGATCTGCACCGCCGTGCGCGGCTGGAATCCGTAGCGCTGTGCATAGGTGCGCAGCGCCCGCTCGGCGATCCGCCGCACGTACGGGGCGAGTACCTGCACCTGGTCGGGGCTGATGTGCAGGATCAGCGCCGGGCCGCCGTCGGGCGCGCGGTCGTAGCTGCGCACGGCGAAGTGCTGCAACGAATCCGACAGGCGCAGCAGATTCACGGTGACCGGATCGTAAGGGTCGCCCTGATAGGCGCTCTCGAGCATCGAGCGGCCCTCGGTCAACTCTCCCTGGCGCAGCAGGCAGTCGCCCAGCTGCTCGCGTGCGCTCCACAGCGTCGGCTCGATGGCGATGGCGTGCCGATACAGTGCAATGGCGTCGCGCGTGCGCCAGCGAATGTCCTCGATGTGTGCCGGCAGCGCATAGGCCTCGCCGAAGGCCGGGTCCTGCCGCAGCGCGCGTTGCATCCAGGCCGCGTCGTCACCGCCCTCGAGCTGCGCGAGCGCCGCACGCAGCGCGTCGATCTGCAGGCTAGGCAGCCGCGCCGTTGCGGCAATCGCCTGCGCCTGATCGAGCAGCCCTCGCGCCGTGCCGGCATCGCCTTCCTCCAGCGCCGCGCCCGCCGACAGCAGCAGGCCGCGCAGCCGTGCACCCGCTGGCGCGGCCGGATCGGCCATCGCCGTGCGCAGCTGCTCGCGCGCCTGCACGGCGAACTGCCCATCCAGCACGCTCGCGGCGTCCAGGCTCGCGTAGCTATCGTGCGCATCGCGTGCCAGCGCCTCGTGGAACAGATTGAGCGCCTGCTGGGGCTGGTGCGAATCGATGTACAGCTCGCCCCAGCGTGCACGCAGCCTCGCATCGCGCGGGCGCGCGGCGGCAGCTGCCTGGAAGAGTGTATTGGCGCGCTTCAGATCGCCGAGCGCCCACGCGCCCTCGGCCGCCGCGGCCAGCGCGGCGCCATCGCTACCGGCGCCGCCCTGGGCGAGCGCGCGATAGCAGGCCGCAGCCGCTGCGTGCTGCGGACTCCAGTTGAGCGCATCGCAGCGCTGCACCGCCGGGTCGCGCACCTCGCCATAGGGAATGTCCCGCGCGCGAGCCGCCGGCGCCAGCAGCAGACCCAGCCCCAGCAGCACGCCCAGCGCCCCCGCGGCGCCGGGTGCCTCGGCGCGGGGCACCCCACGGCGGGGCGTTCCAGTGCGATGCGCGTCACTGCGGCGCATGGGTGCCTTGATCGATCTGTTGCTGCAGGCTCGCGAGCTGCAGCAGCAGCGTCTGCAGCTGCTGTTGATAGTCCGCGGGCGCAAGCGTGCTCTTGCGTGACTCGAGCGCCCTGATGCGCGCATTCAGCGCCGCGCGGCGGCGCAGCTGCTCGGCCGGGGCTGCGCGCGCCGGGACGGACGACGCCAGGGACGCGAGCATGAAGTCCCCGACCGCATCCCCCTGCAGCACGGCGTGCTCGCTCGCGAGCAGCCCGTCGCGCCGGTACCCCTCCTGCACGCTTCGCTGCGCATACGCAAAGGCCTCCTGTACGCTGATGTGACCGTCCTTGTCGGTGTCGGCCTCGCTTGATTGCAGCGCTGCGACCAGTGCAGCGCCGAAACGCGTGACATTGCGCTCCTCGCCATTGCGCGTCGCTGTCAGCAGCACGCGATGCGCCGCGCCGAGAGTCGGCAGCAGCGCGCCGCTGGCACTGCCCGTGACGATCAGCAGCTGGCGTTGCGCCTTGATCCCCTGCAGCGCCTCCTTGAGATCCGCATCGCTCAGGTCCGGCCCCGGCACATTGAACCTGTACTCCCGCCCGTCGAAGCTGCCATGGCCGATGAGGTAGACGATCAGCTCATCGCCCCGTTCCAGGTGCGCGGCCAGCTGCCGGAATTGCCCCAGAATGCGCGCGCGCGTCGCCTGCTCGTCCGCCAGCACCCGCACCGCAGCGTTGCCGTCCTGTGCGCGCGCGGCGGCGGCCAGCGCACGCACCTGCGTATCGAACTGACGTGCATAGAGTGGCTCGCCGGCGAGCCCCTCGACGATCAGCACGTGCGCGCCGGCCTGCGCGAGCGGCATCGCCGCCAGACCGGCCACGAGCAGCAGCGCGCGGGCGACCCGGCGCCGGGCGCCGCGGCGCAGGGTGTCCCGGCCCCGGGCACTGCGACCCCAGCCAGGCACTGCACACGCGCGGCCGGGACTCAGATGATCCCCCAGCGCCGTCGCAGCAGCCACTCACTGCACTTGAGCGCAGCCAGCAGTAAAAACAGCAGCGGGGCATCCCACAGGGGCAGCAGCTGCTGCGTGAGCACCCCGGCGTTCGAGGCGCCTATTGCCTGGGGCAGTCCGGCCAGATCCGCGGCCTCCCAGTAGCGCCCGCCCGTGCTGTCGGCGAGCTGCCGCAGCAGTGCGCGGTTCTGACGGATCGAGCGAAACTCCGCATCGCCCCGCGCGTACGCAAGACTCGCGCGGGCGCTGCCCAGGCTCTGCGCATTTCGCCTTGCACTGGCTTCGAACACGATGGGACCCGCAGCGGCGGGTTGCCAGCTCGTCTGGTAGATGCCGGGCTGGCCGGTCACGGGTGGCAGGGTGAAGCTGAAGGACTCGTGCGGCGAGCTCACGCTCACCGTGATGGTCGCGCCATCCACCGGGCGAAAGGCCGCATCGCGCAGCTGCGCGCGCACCTGCACGCCATCCCCCGTCGTGCGCGCCGTCAGCTCGAAGGGTTGCGGAACGCCTGCGACCAGTGCGTGCACGAGCTGGCGCCAGAACTGCTGATGCCGCTCATCCGTGCTCGGCAATCCCATGCGCCAGCGCCACGTGCCACCCGTGGCCAATACGAAGGTCTGTCCGCGTCCATAGGGCTCGCTGACCAGCAGCGGCTGCAGGCTCTGCCCCACGCGCGCGTTCAGCCACGTCGTGGCGGCGAGCCGTGGCGATCCGACGTCCTGGTAATCCTGCACCGGCGGCAGGCTGTTCCAGAGGCGCTGATTGGAGGGCTCATCGGCGCCCTGCTCTGCGCCGCCCCCTGCGCCGCCCAGCTGCAGCATCGGTGACTGCGCACCCGCCGCGCTCAGCGCCACGGCCACGCGCTCGCGGTGAAAGCTGTCGGGGCCGCCGGCCGCAGGGCTGGCGGGCAGGTGAACGGGCAACATCTGGCCGATCACGCCCTGTCCCCAGCCGCCATTTCCCAACCCCTCGGGCCCGGCCAGCAGCATGAGGCTGCCGCCGCGCTCGCTGACGAAGTCGTGAATCATCTGCAGCTGTTCGGGGCGAAACCAGGCCGCCGGCAGGCTGCCGATGATCAGCGCGTCATAGGCGTCGAGGGTCGCGGCGTCCGTCGGGAATCCGTCACGCAGCTCCTGCGGCGAATCGACGCCCTGACGGTAGTAGCCGTTGGTGCTCGTGCGCAACAGCGACACCAGCCGCACACCCGCATCCTGCTCGAGCGCGCGGCGCATGAACTTGTATTCCCAGCGCGGCTCGCCCTCCACGTACAGCACGCTCGCGCGCTCGGCGCGCACCTGCAGCGTGTGCACCTGCGTGTTGTTGCGCAGCTCGCGCTCCTCGGACTTGGGCTCGAGGCTGAACGTGAGCACGCGCTCGCCCGGTTGATCGAGCGTGAAGCTGATCGGCACGCTCTGCTCGCCGTCGCCATCGCCGAGCGCCACATCGCGACTGCCGAGAAAGCGGTCCCCATCGTAGACCTTCAGGCGCGTGTTGCCCGGCCCATCGTGCAGTACGCTGGCCCGCGCCACCACGCTCGTTCCCGGCAGCACATGCGCCGGCAATGTCACCTGCGAGAGCTCGAGGTCCTCGGGCATGCGCACGCGGCCAAGGCCGATGGTATGCACCGGCACCCCATAGGATGCGATCTGCGCCAGCTGTTGGCTCGAGAGCGCCCCGGCGCTGTCGTCGCCGTCGCTGAGCAGGATCACCGCACCCAGTGCGCTGGTGTGCATCGCCTGCAGCACATGCAGCACGGCCGCACCGATAGCCGTGCGATCCCCGGGCGTGGGCAGCAACCCATAGCCATCGACCGGCTGCGCCTCGCCGGCAAAGACGAAGTCGCGCACGCGGTAGCGACGGCCCAGATCGGCGAGCGCCGGGGATTGCAACAGTGCGTGCGCCTGCGCCAGACGCGTGGCGTGCCCGTCACTGAGTGTCATGCTCGCCGAGTCGTCCAGCAGCAGTGCGATGCTGTTCTGTCCGGGCGCCAGCGTCGAGAGGCGCAGCGCCGGCTGTGTCAACTCCAGCAGCACCATCCCGAGCATGAGCGCCTGGAGCGTGGCGAGCAGCGCACGCCGCCCCGGGGGCAAGGCGCGCTGCCGCGCGACCGAAATGAAGATGAGCGCCAGGCCGACGAGCAGCACCGCGGCAAGCACGAGCAGCATGCCCTCGCGTCCGAGGCTCGGCCACACGCCGAGGAAGGTCAGCTTCCCGCGAGCAAAATCACTTCCCGGATACTTGAGCAGCCAGTCGAGCACGCCGGTACCTCGCGCAATACTCCTTATACCAGTGCCTGGATGGCCCGATTGCAAGCGCTGGCCGATGCGATAATCGACCGATGCGCACCCCACCCCAGACGCCGGCGCACTCTGCCGTGCCAACAGCGACGCCACCCGCGACCCCAGCGAGTACGGGCCCTGGCACACCGGACGCCCCGGGCAGTCGCGGCGGCCCCGCCGCCCCTTCCGGGGAGGGGCCCAACCCAGCGGGCGCCCGCGGCGTACGCTCTTATGTCGTGCGGGCTGGCCGCATCACCCCTGCTCAGCAGCGCGCCCTCGAGGATCTCTGGCCGCGGTATGGCGTCAATTTGGCCGGCGGGCCGCTGGATTTGCGCGCTCTCTTCGGCCGTGAGGCACCCTGCACCCTGGAGATTGGTTTCGGCAATGGCGATAACCTGCTGGCGCGGGCGACCGCGGAGCCCGAGCGCAATTTTCTCGGCGTGGAGGTGCACCGCCCCGGAGTCGGTCATCTGCTGCTCGGGGCTTCGAATGCGCAGCTCTCGAACCTACGGGTCATCGTGCAGGATGCCGTGCCCGTCGTGCAGCGGCTGCCCGCCGGGGCACTGGAGGAGGTGCAGGTGCTCTTCCCCGACCCCTGGCCGAAGAAGCGACACCACAAGCGCCGACTGCTGCAGCCCGCATTCATCGCGCGGCTGGCCGCAGCGCTGCGAGCCGCCGGGCGCCTGCACATCGTCACCGACTGGCAACCCTACGCCGAACAGATCGGCGCGGACCTCGTAGCCTGCGAGACGCTCATCAGCGCCGAGCAACTGCCGCAGCTGACAGCCAGCTCGCGCCTCGAAACGCGCTTCGAGCGACGTGGCACACGTCTGGGCCACGGCATCCACGAGTTTCTCTACGTGCGTCGCGCGTAGCGCTGACACGCACACGTCGTTGCGCTCACGTGTGCTGTCGGGACGCACGCGTGGGAATGCGGCATGCGTGAGTCGCACGTCCGTCTACACCTACGCGAGTGCGCGACCTGCGCGCCTGTTGTGAAACATCCGCGTGCGCTTAAATGATGCAAGGCGCCATCGAAATGACCTTGAACCGGACGCGTGGCAGGCGCAACATGAAACTCGAAACAAATTTTGATCAGTCGAGAACGGGAGCAATGCAATGAGCGCGCGACCCGAAGTCGGCGAATGGTATCGGACCGGCACCGGCAACACTCTCGAAGTGGTGGCCGTGGATGTGGACGACGGCACGGTCGAAGTGCAGTACTTCGACGGCACCGTCGAGGAATTCGATCTGGATGATTGGGAATCGCAGCGCGCGAACGGTGAGATCACCAACGCCGAGGCGCCCGAGGACTGGAGCGGTTCCGTCGACGTCGAAGACGAGGATCAATCCCCCTCGCCCAACAGCGGCTACGAGAACGACAATCGCATGGCCGGTGGCCTCGACGGCCTGGACCTGTTCGAATCCCCCGACGCGCTCTCCTGAAGCCCGGCGCGCTCGCGTCTGAGCGAGCGCCGCTGCGCGCCGCTAGGTGAAGCGCGCTATCAGCGCCGGCACATGGGTGCCGCGCGCGAGCAGCACGCGCCCGGCATCGACCTCGATGGGCAGCGCCCAGAGCGAGCGGCCCAGACACGGTCCGGCAATACAGCGCCCGGAATCCTTCTCGAACAGCGCATCGTGCATCTCGCAGTGGATGTAGCGTCGATCCGCGGTCAGCAGATCGTCGGGCAGGATGTTCATGCGAAACAGCTGATGCGGGCAGCGATTCACATAGGCGCGTACTTCGCTGCCGGCGCGCACGACGAATCCGCGCAGCGGCCAGTCCCCGCCGCCGAGTTGAAACTCACGACAGCCGGTGGCCTGCAGCTCCGCGAGCGTGCACAGCACGAGCGGCGGGTCAGCATGGGCATCCGGCATGCGCGGCGCCTCGGAGGGCCTCGTTACGCAGCGAGTACCGCGGCGTGCGCGTCCAGATCACGCCGACGTCCGAGCAGATACAGCAGCAGCAACCCGATGAGGCTCAGCGAGGCCGTGTAAACGAAGAAGGGAGCGTACCCGACCGCATCGGCCACGAAACCCGAAGTACCTTCCACGAGCTTGCCGGCCACGGCGAAGAGAGAAGAGAACAGCGCGTACTGCGTGGCGGTGTAGCGGGGACTGGTGAGTGTGGACAGGAAAGCGATGAAGGCGGTGCCCTGCAGTGCCTGGCCGATGTTGTCGATACCGTTGGCAAGTCCCAGCCCCGCGAGCGTGGGCCCATGCGTCCTGGCCAGCAGAGCAAAACCCAAATTGGAAATCACCATGGCAATGCTGCCGAGTAACAGGCTGCGCCGGATGCCGATGCGGGCGATGAGCGTGCCCGCCACCACGATGCCGGGCAGCGAGATCGACAATCCCAGCACCTTCACGACGCCGGCGATCTGCGCCAGCGAGTAGTGATGATCGATATAGAACGGATTGACCATGGAGACCATGGCATAGGTCGTCAGCCGGTAGCTGCCGATGAACAGCAGCAGCAACGTCGTGGTCAACGCACCCTGGCGCTCGACGAAATCCACGAATGGACAGACGACGGCGCCGATCAGGCTGGCGCCGACGTGGCGCAGGCCCGCCGGCCAATGCTTGCGACGCTCGAGCCACGCCTGCGTGCGCGCTTCGGCATACAAGTCGCTGCGACTCGCCGATGGATGCGGCTCGCGCACCATCAGCGTCGTCACGAAACCCACGATCACCAGTGCCGCCATCGTCTGGTAGCTGTGTGCCCAGCCGACAGCCTGTGCCAGCCCCAGCGCGCCGGCGCTGTTGACGATCAGCGCCGTGCGATAACCCAATTGGTAAGCGGCTGCCATCGGACCCTGTTTTTCAGCGGGTGCCGATTCGATCCGCCAGGCATCGATGGCGATATCCTGGGTCACATCGAAGAAAGCCAGCATGGCGGCTACGATCGCCACGTAGCTCAGGTCCGCTGCCGGATGACTGCGCGACATGGCCACGAGGCAGACGGCGATGCCGCACTGGGCCAGCAACATCCAGCTGCGACGACGCCCGAGCCAGCGATGCAGCAGCGGCAGCTGCAGGCGGTCGACCACGGGCGCCCAGAGAAACTTCAGCGGGAACATCAGTCCTGCCCACGCGATCATGCCGATCGTCGCGCGCACGATGTGTTCCTGTCGCAGCCACGCCGACAGCGTGGAAAAAATCAGATAGAAGGGCAGCCCCGAGGAGAAGCCGAGAAACAGCATCGACAGCACGCGCGGCTCGCGGTAGACCAGAATCGCACGACGCCAGGCGCTGGCCGGCGGCGACGGCGACGACGGCAGTTCCGGCGGCGACGGCAGCTCACTGGGCGCGGTGCCAGGTAGCTCCGCCAGGGCTCTTTCCGGGGCGCACACCGGCTGCTGCATGGTATGGATCCGCATGCCCGGATGATACGCTTGCCGCTCGCAGCAGGAATGTGAGCCTTGGACGACTATCAGCGACGATTCATTGCGCTGGCGCTGGCGCGCCGCGCCCTGCGGTTCGGCGAGTTCACGCTGAAATCCGGCCGCATCAGCCCCTATTTTTTCAATGCCGGCCTGTTCAACGACGGCGCGTCGCTCGCGACGCTCGGCCAGTGCTATGCCGCAGCGCTGGCGGCCTCCGGGCTCGCCTTCGACATGCTGTTCGGCCCCGCATACAAGGGCATCCCGCTGGTGGCGGCAGCGTCGATCGCGTTTGCAGGCGCGCAGGGACGCAGCGTCCCGTGGGCCTTCAATCGCAAGGAGGCCAAGGACCACGGCGAGAGCGGCCACATCGTCGGCACGCCGCTCGCCGGACGGGTGGTCATCGTCGATGACGTGATCACGGCGGGCACGGCCGTGCGCGAATCGATCGATCTGATCCGCGCGGCGGGCGCCGAGCCGGTGGGAGTGGCGCTCGCGCTGGATCGTCAGGAGCGCGGCCACAGCGAGCACTCTGCGGTGCAGGAAGTGCAGCGACAGTACGGACTGCGCTGCGTGGCAATCGTCACGCTCGATGAGTTGATTGCGGCCTTCGAGCCGGTCGGCGCGGCGCTCTCGGGCGCGACGCGGAGTGCGCCGGACGTGGGCGCCCCCAGCGGCGAGCAACTCGCCGCGATGCGCGACTACCGGCGCCGTTATGGTGTAAACGGCAGGATTTGACCCCTGAATATGTGACGTGCTTCGCAGTTTCGCTGCGACCCGTCGCGCCGCGCGATCTGCTTCTCTGGACCTCTGCCGCCGCCCGCGCACAATGCCCGTACGGTCGGTGGCACTGTCGTGCCGCCTGCCCCACGGAAGATCGCACGATGATTCGCATCATGGCCAGCCCCGCTATCCAAAGAACGCGATTGCGCATCGGCGCGCTGGCGCTATGCGGCGCGCTCGCGCTCGCGCCACTGGCCACGCTCGCCGCCCCCAACGACCAGGGCGGCATGCGCGTCTACAAGTGGACCGACGATCAGGGCATCGTGCACTACGGCGACAGCGTTCCACCGCAGTATTCGCAGGACTCGCGCGACGTGCTCAATGGTGAGGGCGTGAAGATCGGACACGTCGCCGGACGCGAAAGCGCCGCGCAACTGAGCGTCGAGACGCAGGCCGCGCAGCAGGCCGCCCACCGCGCCCAGCACGATAAATTCCTGTTGACGACCTACGCCTCGGCCAGCGAGATCGAGCAGCTGCGCGACGAGCGCCTCGATCAGATCAACGGCCAGATCAAGGCCTCCGCCAGCTACATTGATTCGCTGACGCTGCGGCTCGCGGCACTCGAGGAGCGCGCACAGCACTTCGCGCCCTACAGCAGCGCGCCAAATGCGCAGCGCATGCCCGATGATCTGGCCGAGGAGCTGGTGACCACCAGCAACGAGGCGCGCCTGGAGCGCTCAGCCCTGGACGCCAAGCGTCAGGCGCAAAGCGATATGCGCGTGCAGTTCGAGGCGGACATCGCGCGCTACCGCGAGCTGACGACGCACCTCTCGCCGACGAACTACTGAACGCGCGCTTGATTGCGCGGGCCGCCGCGCCCTTCCCGTCCCGCCCCGTCCCGCGCCCGCTGCCCTCAGTGCCGGCCGCTGTGGCCGAAACCGCCCGCGCCGCGCGCGCTCTGGCTGAATTCCTCGACGATCTGCAGCTGCATCTGCACCACCGGCACGATGACCAGCTGCGCGATGCGCTCGCCGGGCTGCACCTCGTAGGGCGAGCTGCCGCGATTCCAACAGGACACCATCAGCGCCCCCTGGTAGTCGGAATCGATCAGGCCCACGAGGTTGCCGAGCACCACGCCGTGGCGATGGCCGAGTCCCGAGCGTGGCAGCACGACTGCGGCCAGCGTCGGATCATCCAGATGGATGGCCATGCCGGTGGCAATCAACTCGGCAGCCCCCGGCAGCAGCTGCAGCGGCGCGTCGATGCAGGCACGCAGATCCATGCCGGCCGAGCCGGCGGTTGCATACTGCGGCAGGGGAAACTCGCGCCCGAGGCGCGGATCGAGGATGCGAACGCGCAGCGTCCTCGATGCACCCTCACTCATCCGGAGCCGAGGCGCACGATGGTGGCGCCGGGGCTATGCTCGCGGGCAGCAGCGGCGGCCGTGGCAGGCCGCTCGAGGAAGTGCTCGACGATCACGCGAGTCAGTGCGCGCGCCAGCTCGCGCTTGCTCGAGCTGGGAAGCTCCAGGCGGCCGCCGTCTGGCCAGAGCAGCAGCAGCGAATTCTGATCGGTATCGAACGCCTTGGTGTGGCCGACTTCGTTGGCCGCAATCAAATCCAGCCGCTTGTTGATGAGCTTCTCGCGCGCATGCTGCTCGAGCGCCTGCGTCTCGGCCGCGAAGCCGACGACGAACGGGCGCGGCGTGCGCGCAGCGATGTCGGACAGTATGTCCGTGGTGCGCGCCATCGGCAGCGTCAGCGATTCGCTGCGCTTCTTGATCTTCTGATCGGCGCAGACCACCGGCCGATAGTCGGCCACGGCCGCCGTGCCGACGAAGATCGCCGTGCCCGGCAGCTCCTGCAGCACTGCGGCGTGCATCTGCTCGCAGCTCTCCACATCGATGCGCCGCACACCCGGCGGGGTGCACAGACAGACCGGACCGCTGACCAGGACCACGTCGGCACCGGCCTCCTGCATGGCCTGCGCCACCGCGAAGCCCATCTTGCCCGAGCTGCGGTTGCTCACGAAGCGCACCGGATCGATGCACTCGCGCGTCGGACCGGCCGTCACCAGCACGCGCCGTCCGGCGAGCGGGCCATCATGGCTCGCCAGCAGCGGGACCACGCCGTTCAGAATCTCCAGCGGCTCGAGCATGCGACCGGCGCCGTGCTCGCCGCAGGCCTGCTCGCCGACCGCCGGACCAAGCAGCCGCACGCCACGCTGCCCCAGCAGTGCCGCATTGGCCTGCGTGGCCGGATTGCTCCACATCTGCTGATTCATCGCCGGCGCGAGCGCCAATGGGGCGGCCGTGGCCAGGCACAGCGTCGTCAGCAGATCGTCGGCCAATCCGTGCGCGAGGCGTGCCATGAAGTCCGCACTGGCCGGTGCCACCAGCACCAGCTCGGCCCAGCGCGCCAGCTCGATGTGTCCCATGGCGGCCTCGGCCGCCGGATCCCACAGGTCGCTGCGCACCGAGCGGCCCGAGAGCGCCTGGAAGGTGACGGGCGTGACGAACTGCTTGGCAGGGCCGGTCATGACGACCTGGACTTCCGCGCCGCGCTCGACCAGCCGCCGTACGAGCTCAGCCGACTTATAGGCCGCGATGCCACCGGTCACGCCCAGCACGATGCGCTTGCCCTGCATGTGCGGATTATCGACCTTTCACCCCATACCCGCACGATATGACCATCACACACACGACGCATAGCGCTCCTGTGTGGCGCGCGCGGTCACGCAGCGACGCTGCGCAACGCCGGCCGACGCGACGGCGCATCTAACACCTTGAATTCATTTGAGGCCATCGCCATCGGCACCGCCCCGGCGGCCGGGCGCGCGCTTGACTTTGCGATAGGAAGCGGCCGCACTACACAGCGCGTGCGTGCCGCCGACACAAATATCGAATCGCAGTGCAAATCGTTCGCGGTGCGCTCCAAGGCACGCCAACTTGGTACCTAATTTGTCTTGCCAGCCCTGCGACGCAGTCGCAGCATAAGCGCAGCAAATAAATAGAAAGCTCCCGCTCATCCCACGTTTGCAGGGTCTATGAAGTTCACGGCGCTGTTCGCGACTCTGAAGAAGGTGCGCGACTTCGAAAAGCTGGAGTTCCCCTTCATCAAGTCGCTCATCGACTTCGACATCGTCATCGAAGTCGGCTTTGCGCAGGAGCAGGGCAAGACACTCACGCCCAAGCAGCTCTTCCTGCTGAAGATCGGTTCGATCACGACGGTGCGCCGTCGCCTGACCAGGCTCGTGGGCAAGGGCGTCATCCACCGCCGAACCAACAAGCGCGACCATCGCTCCGACGTGCTGACCATCTCCCCGGGCACCCTCAAGATCCTGGATCGCTATGCGGCCGTCCTCGCCGGCATCGTGCTGACCAAGGAGCGCCATGAGCGATGATGCGCATGCCAGTCAAGCGCACCGCCGACTGATCGCCGAACGGCTCAGGACGGGCGCGCTGCCAGGCTACGGCGGCCAGCGCACCTTCGGCGGCCCGGGCGAGGGCATGCCCTGCGCCTGCTGCGATGAGCCGATCTCACGGGCGGATGTGCAATACGACGTGGACCACCGCGAGGCGCAGCAACTCGCAGCGGCCGAGCAGGTGCGCAGCCTCCCCATGCACCTGCACTGCTATCGGCTGTGGGTCGAGGAATCCAGCCACTGCAGCGACCGCGGCCAGCCCGGCCACCCCGGACAGCCCTGAGGACCACGCGCCGCGCCCACCGCGCGACGCCCACCGCACGCCGTTTCGGCATGCGCGCGCATCGAATGCGCGTCGCCTCCCGCGCCCGGGCGCTCCACACTCGCCTCATGGGCATCCGGGATTGGCCAGCCGCGGAACGGCCACGCGAAAAGTTGCTGGCGCTGGGCGCGCAGGCGCTGTCGGAGGCGGAACTGCTGGCACTGCTGCTCGGCGGTGCCGGACGCAACGGACTGGATGCCGTCGGCCGTGCGCGCGAGCTGCTGGCTCGGCATGGCGGCCTGCGGGGACTGCTCTCGGCGCTGTCCGCCTCGGCCCCGTCCGCGCCGCGCCCGCGCACCCGCCACGAGCCCGGACTGGGACTGGTCGGCTACTGCCGCGTGCTGGCCTCGCTGGAGCTGGCGCGCCGTCACTACGAAGAAGCCATGCGCGCCGGGCCCGCGCTGGATTCGCCGACCACGACCCAGGGGTTTCTGCGCGCGCGCCTGCGCGACAGCCCGCACGAGCTGTTCTGCTGCCTGCATCTGGACAACCGCCATCGTCTCATCGCCTTCGACGAGCTGTTCCGCGGCACCATCGATGGGGCGAGCGTGCACCCGCGCGAGGTCGTCAAACAGGCCCTGGCGCGCAACGCCGCCGCGGTGATCCTCGCGCACAACCATCCATCCGGCGTCGCCGAGGCCAGCCAGGCCGATCGGCTCATCACGCAGCGGCTGCGCGAGGCGCTGCAGCTGGTGGACATCCGCGTGCTCGATCACCTGATCGTCGCGGATAACACCTGCCTGTCCTTCGCCGAGCGCGGGCTGCTTTAGGCTCGCGCGGCTTGCCCGCAGCCCGCGCCGATCGCTCTGGCCGGCGCGGATTGCCCTGGGCCGGCGCGGACGGCACGCTAGCCGCATGACGACGCGTTCCTCGAGCACCGCGACGCTGCTGGCATTCGCGGCCATCTACATCATCTGGGGCACGACATTTCTAGGCATCAGCCTGATGCTGCGAACGATGCCGGCCTTCATCGGTGGCGGCGTGCGCTTTTTGATCGCCTCGTTGCTGATGTTTGCCTGGCTGCGCGCTCGTGAGCCGCATCCCTTCGCGGGACTGAAGCTCTGGGGCACGGCACTGTGCGGCGTATTGCTGACGGGCATGGGCAACGGCTTTCTGATCTGGGCGCAGCTCGCCCTGCCCTCGGGCATCGCGGCACTGTTCGTCGGCTCGCTGCCGGTGTGGATTCTGCTGCTGGACTGGCTGTTCTTCACGCGCCGGGCGCCGCGGGCACTGGCCAGCGTCGGCGTGCTGCTGGGACTCGCCGGCGTCGTCGTGCTGTCACTGAACACCGAGGGGCTCGCGGGCAAGGTGCGCCCCATCCATGTGATCGCGGTGCTGGTCACCGAGCTCGCCTGGGCGCTCGGCACCCTGCTGCAGCCACGCTATGCGCCGGCCTCGCGTGTGGTCAACTTCACCTGCCTGCAGATGCTGGTGGGTGCCGGCTTCCAATTCCTCATGAGCCTGCCGGACCGGGAATGGGGTGGATTCGCCCTCGGCCGCGTCTCGGCACTGTCCTGGGGCGCGCTGGCCTACCTGATCGTCTTCGGCAGCGTCATCGCCTTCAGCTGCTACGCCTACCTGGTCGCGCACGTCGCTGCGCAGAAGGTCGCGACTTATGCGCTGGTCAACCCGGTCATCGCGCTGGCCCTCGGGGCGCTGGTGCTGCACGAGCGCATCACCTCCGCGGCCGTCATCTCCATGGTACTGGTGCTGCTGGGGGTGGCCCTGGTGCTCGCCCAACGCGAGCCTGCGGCGCCGACCCCGGGGCAGGCACCCCTGGCCGGCGCCAACCAAGTGGAGCTCTGAGCCCCGCGGCCAGCGCGCCCGCGGGCTGGGCGGTTGCCCGGGCGGCGGTGGGCTGGTATAAAGCGGCCCTTTCGCCGCGCTCTGGCCGGCGACTTCGACCTTCGAGGAGTGCTCCCATGTCCCGCGTCTGTGAGGTGACCGGCAAGCGCCCGGCCACGGGTAACACCGTCTCGCATGCCAACAACAAGCGGCGGCGGCGTTTTCTGCCCAATCTGCACAGACAACGCTTCTGGCTCGAGGAAGAGAAGCGCTGGATCTCGCTGCGCGTGTCCACCCATGCGCTGCGCACGATCGAGAAGAAGGGACTGAGCGCGGTCATCGCGGATCTGCGCCGCCGCGGCGGCAAGCTCTGAAGCATCAGAGGCACCCATCATGCGTGAGAAGATCAAGCTGCTCTCCACGGCCGGCACCGGTCACTTCTATGTGGTGACCAAGAACAAGCGCCTGCATCCGGACAAGATGGAAGTGCGCAAGTACGATCCGGTCGTGCGCAAGCACGTCTCGTTCAAGGAAACCAAGATCAAGTAATCCGCCGGCTACGGGGGAGCCTCGCATGCCCGAGCTACCCGAAGTCGAAGCCACCCGTCGCGGCGTCGAGCGCGCCGCGGTCGCGCACCGCATTCGCGAGCTGCGCATCTACGACGCACGCCTGCGCTGGCCCGTCGATCCGACCATGGCTGCGCACATCGCCGGCCAGCGGCTCACCGCCGCCGAGCGACGCGCCAAGTATCTGCTGCTGGTGCTCGAACGCGGCACGCTCATCCTGCACCTGGGCATGTCCGGAAGCCTCAGGGTCCTGCCCGCCGATACACCGCTGCGTAAGCACGATCAGTTCGAGCTGCTGCTGGACAACGACACGACGCTGCGTTTCAACGATCCGCGACGCTTCGGCAGTCTGCACTACACGCTCGAGGAGCCTCGCCGCCACCGCCTGCTGCAGCATCTGGCGCCCGAGCCCTTTGCGCCCGACTTCGATGCCGCCTACCTGCGTCGCATCACCCGAGGGCGCCGTGTCGCCATCAAACAGGTCTTGATGAACTCCCGGCTGGTCACGGGCGTCGGCAACATCTACGCCAGCGAGGCCCTGTTTCGCGCCCGCATCCATCCGCGTCGCCGCGCCGGCCGGCTCTCCGAGCGCGATTGCGCGCGCTTGCTGCGCGCCGTGCGCGCCGCCCTCGTCGCCGCGATCCGCGCCGGCGGCACGACACTGCGTGATTACGTGGGCACCGACGGCAATCCCGGCGCCTTCCGCCAGAAGCTCTACGTCTATGAACGCGATGGTAAGCGCTGCCGCAGATGCGGTACCCTGATCCGCCTGATCACACAGGGACAACGCTCGAGCTACTTCTGCCCGCAGTGCCAGCCGCTATGAAGTATCACCATGTCGCGCATCGCCTGCTGCGCACCGATCCGGTCATGGCCGGACTGATCGGCGCGGTTGGACCGCGACGCATCGCCGCCCTCGGCGGGCTCGTCTCCGTCGAGCACCGCTCTCCCTATGAATCCCTCGGGCGCGCCATCGCGCATCAGCAGCTCAACGGCAAGGCCGCACAGAGCATCCTCGCCCGCCTCGAGGGGCTCTTCGGGCAGCGTTTCCCAACACCCGAGGAGCTGCTGGCCGCGAACGCAGAAGTGCTGCGCGCCGCCGGTTTCTCGTACGCCAAGATCGCAGCGCTCAAGGATCTGGCGGCCAGGACGCTCGAGGGCGTGGTGCCCGAGGCCGCGGCACTCGAGCCGCTCAGCGACCTGCAGATCATCGAGCGGCTCACGAGCGTGCGCGGCATCGGTCGCTGGACAGTGGAGATGATGTTGATATTTCAGCTGGGTCGACCCGACGTACTACCGGTCGCCGATTTCGGCGTGTGCAACGGCTTTCGGCTTGCCTACGGCCTCTCCGGCATGCCCCAGCCACGCGCCCTGGCCGAGTTTGGCGAGCGCTGGAAACCGCATCGCAGTCTCGCGGCCTGGTATCTGTGGCGCGCCGTGGAGCTCGAGCGCAGCGGCACGCTGCCGCGCTGTGTGCAGCGACCTCGCATCGCGATCCGCAAGCTCGCCGGCAAACTCGCCCCGACGACCCGCCGCGCGCGCGCGACGCGCCCGGCGCGCAGCAACGCGCACGCGGAGCGTCGCTCATGAGGCGCCTGTGGGCATTGCCGCTCGGCGGCCTCACCCTGTGCCTGTTCAGCTGCCCGCTGCTCGCGCAGGGCGCGCCGAGCGCTGCACAGCCTGCGGCGAGCGCGCAGGACGAGCAGGGCGCGCACCGCGGGCACGTCGGCATCGACCCTTCCGCGCATGGCCGCGTGTTTGCGCACGAAATCATCGTCACCGCCAATCCGATCGCGACCGAGGCGGGCTATCGCGTGCTGCAGGCGGGCGGCAGCGCAGCGGATGCCGCGGTGGCCGTGCAGGCCGTGCTCGGCCTGGTCGAGCCGCAGTCCTCGGGACTGGGCGGCGGCGGCTTCATCACGTACTACGATGCGCACACCCACCGGGTGCGCGCCTATGACGGGCGCGAGAAGGCGCCGGCCGGTGCGACCCCGAACATGTTCGAGGATGCCCAGGGCCATCCGCTGCCCTTCCCCACGGCCGTGCTCAGTGGACGCTCCTGCGGGGTGCCCGGAGCGGTCGCGGCGCTGGCGCTCATGCAGCGCGAGCACGGCAAGCTGCACTGGAGCGCGCTGTTTGCTGATGCCGAGCGGCTGGCGACCGATGGCTTTACGGTCAGCCCGCGTCTGGCAGGCATGATCGCAGGGCGCGCGCCGCAGGCATCCACGCCCGATGCACGTCGCTATTTCACCAAGCCCGACGGCTCGCGCTATGCAGCCGGGGACGTGCTGAAGAACCCGGCCTATGCGGCGACGCTGCGCCTGCTGGCCGCGCAGGGCGTGCGTGCGCTCTATCACGGACGCATCGCCCGGGACATCGTCGCGCGCGTGCACGCCGATCCGATCCCCGGCACGCTGTCGCTGGCGGACCTGGCGGCCTATCGACCGCAAGAGACCGATGCGCTGTGCCGCCCCTGGCAGGGCGATCGCATCTGCGAGGCACCGCCGCCGGGCGGCGGCATCGGCGTGATCGAAGGCATGCTGCTGCTCGAGCACACCGACATCGCCCATCGCAATGCCAACGATCCCATCGCCTGGGTCGAGCTCGCACAAGCCGAGGAGCTCATGTACGCCGACCGCGACCACTACGTCGGCGATCCGGCCTTCGTACACGTGCCCGTCCAGGGATTGCTGGATCAGGCCTACGTCACCCAGCGCGCGAGCCTCATCGGCACGCAGCTGCCCTCGACGCCCCCGGCGCCGGGACACCCCGCCGGCGCAGTCGCCTTCGCTGCCGACCACACCGTGGAGCCGGGCGGCACGAGCGAGTTCATCATCGTCGATCACGACGGCAACGTCGTGTCGATGACCACCACCGTGGAGAGCATCTTCGGCGACGGCCGCATGGTCGACGGCTTCTTCCTCAACAACCAGCTCACCGACTTCAGCTTCTCGCCGCGCGAGCGCAGCGGCGCCCCCGCGGCCAATGCTGTGGCGGCGGGCAAGCGGCCGCGCTCGGCGATGTCCCCGACGATCGTGCTGGATGCGCACGGGCACTTCCTGGCCTCCGCCGGCTCCGCGGGCGGTCCGGCGATCATCGCCTACGTCATGAAGACGCTCGTCGGCGCGCTCGACTGGCACCTGTCCATGCAGGCGGCGATCGATCTGCCCAATGTCGTCGCCACCGGCCGGCGCGTGTCCGGGGAGACGGGCTTCTCGCCCGCACAGCTGGCAACGATGGCGGATCACGGGCTCTCCTTCCGGCCCTCGCGCGTCGAGGGCTCGGGGATTCAGGGCGTGCTGGTCGAGCCGGACGGATCGCTCGAAGGCGCCGCCGATCCGCGCCGCGAAGGCATCGCGCTCGGAGACTGAGCCGCGCCGCCACAGCGCATCTTTGTTGCGGGCGCAGGCGGGGCCATCGGTCGGCGCCTCGTGCCGCAGCTGCTCGCAGCGGGCCATACGGTATTCGGCACCTCGCGCTCGAGCGAGCGCGCGGCACTGCTGCAGCGCCTGGGTGCCGTGCCGATCGCCGTGGATGCCTACGATCGTCAGGCGCTCATCGATGCCGTGCGCGCGGCGCGGCCCGACACGGTGATGCACCAGCTCACCGATCTGCCGCAGACGCGCGATGGCAGCAGTCTGCCCGACGAGGTGCTGGCCAGTAATGCGCGCCTGCGCGCCGAAGGCGGCCGCAACCTGCTGGATGCCGCGCTGGCCGCGCAGGCACACACTTTCATCGCGCAGAGCCTCGCCTGGGCCTACGCCGCAGGTCCCGAGGATCGCACGCCGCAACGCCCGCGCGCGGCGCACGCCCCCCACACCGAGGCGGATCCACTCGACATGCAGGGCCGCGTCATCTCCAAGCACACCATCGAAGGCATCGTCGCGCTCGAGCAGATGACGCTGCAGTCCCCCCCGCTGCGCGGTGTCGTGCTTCGCTACGGCATGCTCTATGGACCCGGTACCTGGCACGCGCAGGCGAGCGGCAACGTGCCCGTGCACGTGGATGCGGCCGCGCACGCCGCGCTGCTCGCGCTGCAGCCGCAGGTGCGCGGCGTGTTCAACATCGCCGAAGAGCGCGGCCTGGTCAGCGCCGCGAAAGCACGCCGCGAGCTCGGCTGGCAGCCCGACTACCGGCTGTCGTAGCGGCGCTGGCGCCGGCTCAGTCCTTGCGATAGCGCCGCTTGAGGGCGGCCTCCACCAGCGGATGCACGAAGCTGCTGACGTCGCCGCCGAGGCTGGCGATCTCGCGCACCAGCGTGGAGGAGATGAAGGTGAATTTCTCGGTCGGCACCATGAAAACCGTTTCGATGTCGGGCAGCAGATGCCGGCTCATGTTGGCGAGCTGGAATTCGAATTCGAAGTCCGACACCGCGCGCAGGCCGCGCACGATCACCGCCAGCGCGCGGTCGCGCGCGAATTCCACCGTGAGGCCGGTGTAGCCGACCACCTCGACGTTGGCAAGGCCGCTGAGCGCACCGCGCGCGAGCTCCACGCGCTCCTCCACGGGAAAGGCCGGTGTCTTGCTGGTGTGTGCCGCCACGGCCACCACGACCCGCTGGAAGATGCCCGCCGCACGCCGCACGATGTCCTCGTGCCCGCGCGTGAAGGGATCGAAGGTCCCCGGATACACCGCGCTGCATTTCATTGCGTCGCCCCTCCCGCGGGCGCGAACAGATGATACCCGACCTCCCCGGCGGTGCCGGCGCGAAGCTCGCGCCAGCTGGCTGGCAGCGCCGGCAGCGGTGCCGCACGCGCATGCTCCAGGTAGATGCGCGCCCCGGCCGCCAACCAGCCGCGCTCGAGCTGCGCGCTGACGGCGGCGAGCTCACCGGATGCAAACGGCGGATCCAGGAAAACCAGATCGAAACCGCGCGGGGGCGCAGTGCCAGCGTTGGCTGGGCGGGCGAGGAATTGCTGTGCCGAGGTGCACACGACCTGCGCGCCCACCGCCTGCCAGTCGATCAGCAACTGCTCGAGCGCCTGAGCGAGCGAGCGCTGCTGCTCGATGAAGGTCACCGCGGCCGCGCCGCGCGAGAGCGCCTCGAGCCCCAGGGCACCGGAGCCGGCGAACAGGTCCAGGCAGTGTGCCCCCGCGGTGCGCTCCTGCAACCAATTGAACAGCGTCTCGCGCACCCGATCGGGCGTGGGGCGCAGCGCCGAGGGCGGAAAGCGCCAGCGCCGGCCCCGCCAGCGCCCCGCAATGATGCGCAGCTGCCGCTCGCGGTTGCCGCGCGCGCGATGTGCGCCCCCCGCTGCGTTGCCCGCTGCCCCGCGCGCGGCGCCGGCCGCGGCGTCCCCTGCCAACCTGTCTCGTCGCGCACTCATGGCGGGAAGCGTAGCGCAGCGCCGGCTTCCGCGGCGGTCTCGACGTGCGACAATCGGCCGCGCATGGCAGAGACGGACGAACCGAAGGGATTTTTCTCGCGACTGAAGGCGCGCCTCAACCGGGGCAGCGCATCGCTCGCGCGCGATCTGGCCGGACTGGTGCGTGGGCGCAAGATCGATGCGGCGGTGCTCGAGGACCTCGAGGCGCGCCTGCTGATGGCGGATGTGGGCGTGGAGGCGACCGGCGACATCTTGGCGGACCTCAATCGCCGCGTCGCGCGTCATGAGCTCGATGACGTCGAGGCGCTGGTGCAGGCGCTGCGCGAGCGGCTCGTGGAGCTGCTCACGCCCTGCGAGCGGCCGCTGTCCGTCGACGGACCGGCCAAGCCGTTCGTCGTGCTCATCGTGGGCGTGAACGGCTCGGGCAAGACGACCACCATCGGCAAGCTGGCCCAGCGCCTGACGGCCGAGCGGCGCAGCGTCCTGCTGGCCGCCGGCGACACCTTTCGCGCCGCCGCCGTCGAGCAGCTCTGCGTCTGGGCCGAGCGCACCGGCGCGCTCTTCAGCGCACAGCAGACCGGCGCCGATCCGGGCGCGGTGATCTTCGATGCGGTCAAGTCCGCACAGGCGCGGCGCGTGGACGTGGTCCTGGCCGATACCGCCGGGCGTCTGCACAGCCAGACGCATCTGATGGACGAGCTCAGGAAGGTCAAGCGCGTGATCCAGCGCGTCGAGCCGACCGCCCCGCACGAGGTGCTGCTGGTGCTGGATGCCAATCAGGGCCAGAACGCGCTCGCGCAGGCACAGCAGTTCCATGCGGCCCTCGGCGTCACGGGCCTGGTGCTCACCAAGCTCGACGGCACCGCGCGTGGCGGCATCGTCATCGCCATCGCCCGGCAGCTCGGCATCCCGATCCGCTTCATCGGTGTGGGCGAGCGCGCCGAGGATTTCGGCGTGTTCAATGCGCGCGCCTTCGCCAGCGCGCTGGTGGAGGGCGCCGGCACTGCGGGGGCAGCCGATGCAGAGGTGTCACAGGGGGCCAGAGCCGGGTGATTCGCTTCGAGCGCGTCAGCAAACGCTACCCGAATGGCCGCGAGGCGCTCTCCGAGCTCAGCTTCGAAGTGTCCTCTGGCGAGATGCTGTTTCTGACCGGCCGCTCCGGTGCCGGCAAGAGCACGGTGCTCAAGCTCATCGCCCTGCTCGAGCGCTGCTCGCGTGGCGAGGTCTGGGTCAACGGCCAGAACACCGCGCAGCTCCCGGCGCGCCGCATCCCGCAATTTCGTCGCGGCATCGGCGTGGTCTTCCAGGACCACCGCTTGCTGCGCGACCGGCCGGTGTTCGACAACGTCGCCCTGCCGCTGGTGGCCGCCGACGTCTCCTTCCGCGAGATCGACCGGCGCGTGCGCGCAGCCCTCGATCAGGTCGGCCTGCTCGGCCGCGAGCGTGCGCTGCCGCTCGAATTGTCGGTGGGGGAGCAGCAGCGCGTGGGCATTGCGCGCGCCATCGTCGGCAAGCCCCCTTTGCTGATCGCCGATGAGCCCACCGGCAACCTCGATGCGGCGCTGGCGAGCGAAGTACTCGATCTGTTCGCGCGCTTCAGCGCGGTAGGCGTCACGGTGATGATCGCCACGCACGACCTGGCGCTGGTGCGCGCCTCGGGCCGGCGCGAGCTGCGGCTCGAAGGCGGCACGCTGCCCGCGCCCCTGCCGCGCGACATTGCGGCGCTGGTCGACTCGGCGGCCCGGTGAGCGTGCGATGAGCAGGCGCATCGGCAACTGGGCGGCCCGGCACGGCCACGCCTTCATCTCCACGCTCGGACATCTGTCCCGTCACACACTCGCCACGGCACTCACCGTGCTCGCCATCAGCCTCGCCCTGGCCCTGCCGCTGGCGTTGGGCGTGCTGGTGAGCAACGTGCGCGCGCTGCGTGGCTCGCTCGATGAGAGCCTCGGCCTGTCGGTGTATCTGAAGCCGGGCATGGCCGATTCGCAGGCACACCAGCTCGCCGCGCGCGTGCGTGCCGAGCCGGGCGTGGCGAGCGTCAGCCTCATCAGTGCCGCACAGGGGCTGGCGCTGCTGCGCACGCAGTCCGGATTCGGCGCCGCGCTCGGCTCCCTCACGGACAATCCGCTGCCGACGGTGCTGGAAGTGCATCCCGCAGCCGCTGCGGCCACCCCGCAGCGGCTGGACACCCTGCGCGCTCGGCTCGCCGCGCTCCCCTCGGTCGATGCGGTGCAGCTCGATCGCGCCTGGGCGCTGCGCTTCAATGCGATCCTCGCCGTGGCCCGCGAGGCGTTGCTGGTCAGCGCCGGACTCATCGCCGCGGGCGTCATCGCCGTCATTGGCAACACCATCCGCCTCGAGATCCAGGGCCGCTGGGCGGAGATCGAGGTCACCAAGCTCGTCGGCGGCAGCAACGCCTTCGTGCGTCGGCCGTTTCTCTACGCCGGCGTCCTCTATGGCGCACTGGCCGGTCTGCTCGGCTTCGGCATCGTGCTGCTGGCGCGCATTGCACTGAGCCAACCGGTGGCGGCCCTCACGGCCGCCTATGGTGGGCATTTTGCGTTGCAGGGACCGGGGCTGCGCGAGCTCGGCGGACTGGTCGGCGGCGGCGCGCTGCTGGGCTGGTTGGGCGCGGCCGTCGCCGCCGGGCGGCAGCTCGCCCGGATCGAGCCGCGCGCCGCCTGAGCCCCGTGGACGCTTGCCGCAACGCGTCAGCCGCCTTCACCCAGCGCCCGGCCTGGCCACCTACGGCGTCGCTAACCGCTTGAAGCGTAAGCTCAAACGCGGCAATTAACCGGGGAACTGCCAGCGCCCGAGGCAGTCTCATGGAGGGTCGCCTTGATTAGCACTCTGCCATCAAGAGTGCTAAAATTTCGCTTCACACGATATGAGGGTACCTACACGATGACTGCCCAGACTGCGGTTGCTCCTGCTGCCGGTCTCGGCCTCGCCGGCCCGATCGGCAGCTTTGATGCCTACCTCGAGCGCGTGAGTCGCATTCCCGTGCTCTCGCGCGAGCGCGAGCAGGAGCTCGCGCAGCGCTTCCGGTGCCATGACGATCTGGCCGCGGCCCGCGAGCTGGTGCTCTCGCACCTGCGCTTCGTAGTGCACATCGCGCGCGGCTACACCGGCTATGGACTGCCGATGAACGATCTGGTGCAGGAGGGCAATATCGGGCTGATGAAAGCCGTCAAGCGCTTCGACCCGAGCGTGGGCGTGCGCCTGGTGTCCTTCGCCGTGCATTGGATCCGCGCGGAGATCCATGAGCACGTGCTGCGCAACTGGCGCCTGGTCAAGGTCGCCACCACCAAGGCGCAGCGCAAGCTGTTCTTCAATCTGCGTCGCCTGAAGAAAAACCTCGCCTGGCTCTCCCCCGAGGAGACCCGCGCCGTCGCGCGTGATCTGGGCGTGAGCACCGACGAGGTAACGGAGATGGAGCGTCGCCTCTCGGCGCGCGACCTGTCCTTCGAGAACAGCAGCGACAGCGAGGACGAGGAAAGCTACGGCCCGGCGGCCTATCTGCCCGCGCCCGATGCCGACCCGGCCGAGCAGGCCGAGCGCGAGGAATGGAGTGCCACCTCCTCCGAGCAGTTGTCCGAGGCGCTTGCGCGCCTGGACGATCGCAGCCGCACGATCCTGCAGCGCCGCTGGATGAGCGAAGACAAGGCCACGCTGCACGAACTCGCCGACCAATACGGCGTGTCGGCCGAGCGCATCCGGCAGATCGAAGCCGGCGCGATCACTCGCCTGCGGACGCTGCTGCCGGCGCCGGCCTGAGCGCGGCGCTCGCGGCGGTGGCATCGCCCGCTGGCGCCGGTGTGGGATTTCCGGCGGGCGGCGCGGTGGGTGCCACGCCTGGCGCCGTCGGCGGCGGCGCCAGCGCCGCCCGGCTGCCGATGCGCGCGAAGATGAATTCCACGCGACGATTCAGCGTGCGCCCCCGCGCACTGTCATTGCCTGCCAGCGCCTGCGCGGCCCCGCGTCCATAGGCCTGCACCCGATGCGCTGAGATGCCGGCGGTCCGCAACGCACCCGCCAGCGCCGCCGCGCGACCTGCCGACAGCCGCTGATTGAGCTGCACGCCGCCGATGTTGTCGGTGAATACCTCGATGCGCGTCATCAAACGGCGGCGCTGGCGCAGCAGCATCGTGGGGACCAAGAGCATCTCGGCGGCCTTCAGACCCGGTCTCAGTCGCTCGCTGTCCGGTAAGAACAGCAACTGTGCCGGCACCCGCAGCACCACTTCTTCCTCGCTCGCGCGCACGACCTGCACTTCGCTGCTGACGTGACGCCGTGCGTCCTCCCGCCGCAGCAGTTGCTCGGCGCGATTGAGCTCGTGTCGCACGCTCCAGGGCACGGGCAGCGGGCTCGCCGGCGTGTTGCCCGCCGCAGCCGCCGCGCCGGCGCTCAGCGTCGCCAGCAGTGCCGCGCCGAGCAGCGCGAGCTGCGCCGCTGCCCCGGCTCGCCATCGATTCATCCCGTGCCGCATTGGCGCATGATGCACGAATCCGCGCCGCGACGGACACGCTGGAGGATGCAATGGCCCGAGAGACGAGCCCCGGCAGCGCTGCGGCCGATGAGGCGGCGCTCGAGGATGCACTGGACTTCATCGGCCTGGATGCGCAGCTCTCGGCCGAGGAGCGCGCGGTGCGCGACACGGTCGCGCGGCTGGTCGCCGAGCGCGTGCTGCCGCTGATCGCCGGGTGTTTCGAGGCCGGTCGTTTTCCGCGCGAGCTGGTGCCCGAGATTGCGCAGCTCGGCCTCTTCGGAGCAACGCTGCATGGCTATGGCTGCGCCGGGCTGAATGCGGTCAGTTATGGGCTGATCTGCCGCGAGATCGAGCGCGGCGACAGCGCGCTGCGCAGCCTGGTGTCGGTGCAGTCGAGTCTGTGCATGTATCCGATCGACGCCTACGGCAGCGAGGCGCAGAAGCAGCAGTGGCTGCCGCGGCTGGCACGTGGGGAGGCGCTGGGCTGTTTTGGACTCACCGAAACGCAGGGGGGCTCGGATCCGGGCGCGATGCGCACGCAGGCACGCCGCGCCGGCGGCGACTGGCTGCTCTCGGGCTCCAAGATGTGGATCACCAATGCGCCCATCGCCGACGTCGCGCTGATCTGGGCGCGCGCCGAGGCCGGGGTGCGCGGCTTTCTGGTGGAGCGCGGCACGCCCGGTTTCAGCGCGCAGGAGCTGGCCCACAAGTTCAGCCTGCGCGCCTCGAGCACCGGCGCGCTGTTTCTCGATGAGGTGCGCGTGCCGGATGCGGCCATGCTGCCCGGGGCGCAGGGACTCAAGGCGCCCCTATCGTGCCTGTCGCAGGCGCGCTTCGGCATCGCCTGGGGAGCCATCGGCGCCGCGCAGGCCTGCCTCGCCGAAGCGCTCGCGCACGTGCGCGAGCGGGTGCTGTTCGGCCGCCCGCTCAGTCACACGCAGGCAGTGCAGATCCGGCTCGCCGAGATGATCCGCTCCCTGGCGTCAGCCCAGGCGATGGCGCTGCAGCTCGGGCGACTGAAGGAAGCCGGCCGCCTCACGTCTGCGCAGATGTCACTGGGCAAGTGGCACTCCTGCCGCGTCGCGCTGGACATCGCGCGCGAGTGCCGCGACCTGCTCGGCGGGGCAGGCATCAGCCTGGAGCACGCGGCGCTGCGGCACATGCTCAACTTGGAAAGCGTGGTCACCTATGAGGGCACGCAAACCGTGCATCAGCTCGCCGTGGGACGCGCCGTTACCGGGGTCGCGGCATTTTGATCGTGTGTGATATCTGCCACACTTTACAGAAATGCTTCGGTGACAGTGTCGTCCTATATCGCATAGGGACGAAAAATCTTCGCTGTACTATGTCTTTATCCCCACGGCAGCGCTATCATCTCATCGCTTGTTGCGTTGCAAGTGATTGCGGCAACAAACCGACAGTTTGAATTCGGAAGAACTCAGGCTGACGCAGCGGACACGGGTCGCGGCAGGTGATGCTTTTTCCGCTTGTCGCGAGTGCTCCTGGCGCGAATTGACGCGTCCGTCCCACATTTTTGGGACAGGCTCATTGGGCCGGACACTCAGGCCTGAGGCATATTGACTGTCCGCTCGCGACGGACCTGTGCATTTGAGAAAATTCCACCCCGCGCAAGCGGGGTTTTTTTTGCCATCGAACAACGCACTACCAGCGGCGGCCACCGACGAGCGGGCCCCCCATCCCGAGCAGCTGCACATCGCGGGGCTCACCGGCGTGGACTTGGGCCTGGAGATCGCCGGTCCCGGCAACCGCAGCTACGCCTTCATCGAGGATTGGCTCATCCGCGTGCTGGTGGCGCTGGCCTGGTTCTCGCTCGCGTTGTTCCTGATCCGCGCCGAAGGTGTCCACGCCAAGCTGGTCTATCTCGGCGGCCTGCCCGCGCTGGCCATCTACCTGCTGTATCACCCGGTGCTCGAGGTGCTGACGCATGGGCGAACCCCCGGCATGCGCCACGCAGGCGTGCGGCTGGTCACGCGCAGTGGCGGCACTCCCGGTGTCACCGCGCTGCTGATCCGCAACGTCTTTCGCCTGATCGATATGCTGCCCTCGCTCTATCTGCTCGGCCTGGTCTGCTGTTTTCTGACACGCGAGCGGGTACGCATCGGAGATCTGGCCGCCGGGACGCTGCTGGTGGTGGATGCGCCCGGACGACTGCCCTCCTCGGCGCTGGCCGCCGTGGCGCACGGCGCACTCACACCGGCAGCCGCCGAACTGATCGAGGACCTGCTCGAGCGGTGGGGATCGCTCGATGCGCAGTACCGCGTCACGCTGGCGCGCACCGTGCTTGCACGCATGCAACAGCCGCTCGGCGATTTGCACGGCTCCGCTGAGCAGCAGTCGCGGCAGTTGCGCGAGCGGCTGCGCGGCCTGCTCGCCCAGCGTGCGGCGGGCTGAGCGATGATGGGCCCTGCGGTCAGTGCACAGGCCTGGGTTCGCTCGCGCATCGGCACGTGGAACGAGTGGCTCGCACAATCCAGTACGCGCCCCGCCGCGGCGGCGCAGGATCTGACGCTCGAACAGGCCCGACACATGGTCGAGCAGCATCGTGCCCTGGCACGCGATCTCGCCACGGCGCGCCGGCTGTTGCCCAAGAGTCGCACGACCGCCGCGCTCGAGGCGCTGTATCTGCGCTCTCACGTGCAGATCGACCGCGCGCCGCGCGTCACGCGTGCGGCATTGCTGCATCTGGCGCGCGAGGAGATTCCGGCCGTCATGGCGAGTCTGTTGCCCACTATTCTGTGGATCGTCGCGCTGCTGCTGGCGAGCGTGGGCGCGGGCTGGTGGCTGATCACGCGCTACCCGGAGCTCATCTCGCTGATCGCCAGTCCCAGCATGATCGACCAGGTCGAGCACGGTCACCTGTGGACCTCCGATCTATTCAACATCGTGCCCTCCTCGATGCTCTCGCTGCGCATCCTGTCGAACAACATCACCGTCACGTTGATGATGTTTTGCAGCGGCATTTTTCTGGGACTCGGCGTTGCCTACTTCAGCGCGCTCAACGGCCTCATGCTCGGCGCGCTGCTGGCGTTCACGCACCAGCATGGCCTGGCTGGCGCGCTGCTGACCTTCGCCACTGCGCATGGACCCGTGGAGCTGTCGACCATGTGCATCGCCGGCGCCGCGGGGATCAAGCTCGGGGAATCGGTGCTGCGACCCACGCTGCCCTCGCGGCGCGAGTCCTTCGAGAGCTGCGCGCGCCGCCTGGGGCCGGTGCTGGGCAGCTGCGCGCTGCTGCTGATCGGCTGCGGCATCATCGAAGGATTCGTCTCGCCCGATCCGCGCGTGCCGCTTGCCGTTCGATTGGCGATCGGCATCGGCTGGTGGGCGCTGATGCTCGCGTTCTTCAGCGGTCGACTTTTTGCCTGGACGACTGTTCGGCTGCAAGCGCCCGCGCAATAGCCTGCTGGCGCAGGTGCGCCAAGACTCTACTTCGGCGTACTAGGCAACCCGCCGCCGCTGACGAAATTGCAGATAGCTGTCCATGACGGCCTGCTCGAGCGTCTGCGGCGCCGACAGCACCGCCGCCGCCCCGAGCGCGCGCAATGCGCGCACGTTGCGCTCGACGCCATTGATGTACTCCTGCGCGGCGAGCGCACGATAGGCGCCCGCCTCATCGGTCACGGGGCTCGCCGCCACGGCGGCGGCCTGCGTGCTGCGTACGCCGGCGATGAAGGGCAGGTGCTTGGGCAGCAGCAGCCGCGCGGCTGCCGTCAACTCCGGAATCGCGCCGGAATCATCCAGATCGGTCAGCAGCACGATGAGCCCGCGCTGGCGCAGAAGGCTGCGGATGCTGGCCGCGGCCAACAGCGCATTGCCGTCCACGGGCTGCACCTGCATCGACGCCAGCGCCGCGCGCAGGCGCAGCAGCGTCGCAGTGCCGCGCGCCGGCGCAAGCGCCAGCAGCGGCCGCTCCGCAAACAGCAGCAGCCCCACGGAATCCTCCAGCAGCAGCGCCCGCTGCGCGAAGCGCGCCGCGATATTTGCATACAGCGACAGCCGATCGATGGGCCCCGCGGCCAGTCCGCTCGCTCGCCCCAGATCGATGGCGAGCACGATCTCCAGATGCTGCTCTTCGGCGTAGTCACGGCTCGTGAGTCGTCGCAACCGCGCACTGGCCTTCCAGTCGATGTCGCGCGGCGCATCGGCGGGGCGATAATCGCGCAGTTGCAACACCTCGGCTCCCGAGCCGAGTCGCAGCATCGTCTGCGGGCCGCGCGCCGCGGCGCCCGGCGCGCGCGCGTTTTCGCCCAGCGAATCGGGTACGACCCGGATCCGGCGCGCGTCCTGCAGTCGCACCGACCACCAGGCAAGGCCGAGCACCCCTGAGAGACGCGCCGGCACGAGCGGCCAGGCATACTCGCCCAGCCGCCGCGCGCTCGCCGACAGTTCGAGCGTCCCGATGCCGCCGGCCGGCACCACGAGCGTGCGTACGGCGCGCTGCATCGTGAACTGCAACGGTGCCGTCAGCGCCAGCTCGAGCAGCACGTCACGCGCAAGCCCCTGACGCAGCTGCAGCTGCACACGTGTCGGTCGGCCCAGGAACCACTGCGCCGGGGCGGCCACCGTGAGCTGCGGGGCGGCGCGCGCGCTGCGCCAACCCTCATAGGCCAGGCCGAGCAGCAGCAACGCGGCCGGCAAACGCCACAGGCCTGCGAGCCGCGGATCTGCCCACTGTCCCAAAATGCCCAGCACCCCCGTGGCGAGCACGAGCAGCAGTGCGTTGCGCTTGAGGCTCATCGCGGCACGGGGACCTGATCGAGCAGACGCCGGGCGAGCTGCTGCTCGGTGGCACCCTCGAGCAGAGCTTCGCTCGATACCACCAGGCGATGGGGCACCACCCAAGGCCAGACCGTCTTGACGTCATCGGGACTGACGTAATCCGAGCCGCGCAGTCCAGCCGCCACGCGTGCGGCGCGCAGCAGCGCCAGCGCGGCGCGCGTCGATAGACCGAGCGAGATCTGCGTCTGCTCGCGCGAGGCCTGCGCAAGATCGAGCACGTAGCTCTGCAGCGCGTCGGCGACGTGAACGGCATCCACCTGCCGGCGTGCGTCCTGCAGGAGCACCGCCGAGACCGCTGCGACGGGGGGCGACTCGGAGAGCTGGCGCGACGCCGGCTCATCCACTGCGATCCCCCCATAGCGTGTCAGCACCGCGCGCTCATCCTCCCGCGGCGGATAGGACAACTCGAGGCGCAGCATGAAGCGATCCAACTGTGACTCGGGCAGCGGATAGGTGCCCTCGAACTCCCGCGGGTTCTGTGTGGCCACCACGAAGAAGCCCGCGGGCAACGCATACAGATGGCGATCGACCGAGACCTGTCTTTCCTCCATCGCCTCCAGCAGCGCCGATTGGGTCTTGGGACCGGTGCGGTTGATCTCATCGAACAGCAACACGTCGGCAAACAGCGGGCCGGGGTGGAAGACGAATTGCTGATTTGTAGTGTCGTAGACATGCACACCGATGATGTCCGAAGGCATCAGATCCGAGGTTCCCTGGATGCGCCGGAAGCTGCCGCCGAGCGCGGCAGCCAGGGACTTGCTGAGCAGCGTCTTGCCCAGCCCCGGCGCGCCCTGGATGAGCACGTGGCCGCGCGCCACCAGCGCGATCGTCAGTGCGTGAATCAGCGCGGTCAGTCCGACCACCGAACTGCCCAGGCTGCGCTGCAGGGCGCCTTCCAACTCTTCCAGCGGCGAACTCATTGAATGCTCCCACGGATCTGCGACAAAAGATTCTGCAGGCGCGTCAGGTCGACGGCGGCGCCAGCGTGCGCACGCGCGTGCTGCTCGCGCAGCTGCTCGAGGACCTCCGCGCCCAGCGCGGACCGCGAGGCGAGCCACGCCCAGGGCGCGCTGCCATCCTCGCGCTCACCGCGGCGTCGATGCACTTCATTGTAGAAATTGGCGAGCAACTGTTGGGCCGCCGATGCCGGCGGCACGCGCGTGCTGAAGAGCCGGGCACTCGCCTCCATCAGCGTCGTGGCGGAGGTGGGTTGCCACAACGGCTGGCCACTGCGCAGCGCCTGGCTGCCCAGTACCCAGACCAGCCAGACGATCAGGATCCATTCCAGGGTGTGGTGCAGCCGGGGATCGGAGAAAAACGCCTTCGGATCGTAAAAATCCACCGCGCCCTGGTGCGCATCATCGAAGATCACGCGACCCTGCGAGCCGCGCGACCAGGCGACGATATTCGCCAGTAACCGGGCGTTGTCGGCCGCCCCGATCTGCGCGTTGCTGAAGGGGCTTGCGAAGGCACTGAGGATGATCTGCCCGTCCTGGTAGGGCTCGACCCACAACACCGCCCCGCGCGGCAGTGGCGTGACGCGCTCGGCGATCGCCAGCGCCCCGACGGCGAGCGAGGGGGTGCCACGCCACTGCGCCGTGGGCAGATCGGAGCTCGCGCTCAGCCGATGCACGTCCTGCATCAGTGGCTGCTGCCCGCTGGGCTGCGCCCAGAATTGGCCGGCCAGCAGCAGTGCGTTGAGTGCCTGCGCGGCAGCGCTGGCCGCGCCCTTGACCGCGCCGCCGGGTGCAGGCGAGCTGCGCTGCTGCGCCTCGGTGTGAAAATTGATGTGCGTCAGCTCAGCGGCGCTGACCGTGGGATCCCCGCCGGCAGCGGCCCATGCCGGCGTGTCGTCGATCGCCGCGAGAATGAGCAGCGTATTGCCCGCGGCAACCCAGCGCAGCAGTTGCTTTTGCTCGCCCTGCTGCATCGGAATGCGCCCGGGCAGGCTCGTGATCAGCAGATTACCCTGCTCGGGGCCGGCCATGCGCCCGAGCGCTGCGTAACGATCGCGAAGGCTGGCGACCGGAACGCCCGCCTGCTGCAGCCACTGCGCGGCGCCAGCCAGACCGTTGGGGCCGCGCTCGGTGGAGAGCGGCGGCGGCGTCTCGCTCTGCGTGCCGACCTTGGGGAAAAACAGCGTATAGAACAGCGCCAGTGCAGCCAGTGCCAGCGCCGGTGCCACGAGCGCTTCGCGCTTCATCGCTGTACCTCGCCAGTCGGGCGGGGCAGCAGCTCCGTGTAAAGAGTGCGGCCCTGCGCCAGCACCGCCGCAGGCTCGCTCTGGACATCCTCGGTGGCATAGCGCTCGCGCTCGGCCCAGTGCGCAACGGCTGCGAATCGCTGGCGCTGCTCGAGCGAGTCGAAGCTGACCTGCTCCACCAGCTCGCGGCAGCTCAGTGCGCGCTCGGCACGTACGCGACCTGCGCGACGCAACACCTGCAGCAGAAACTGCAGCAGCACCGCGGCACGCTGTCCGGGGAGCGCAGCCTCCACGTCCGCAGGTCCAAGCTCGGTGCTACCCGCACCGTCAGCGCAGTGACCGCGGGTAGTAGCCCCCGCCGCCTCGCGGGCATGGCGTTGCATCACGCCCGACTCGCGCAGCTCGCGCCAGATGGTCCACAGAGCCACGGCGATGACCCCGGCGGTCGTGCCGTAGAACAGCAGACGTGCCACCAGCGGCGGCACCAATGAGAGCAATTGCGCCAGCCATGAGGCGTCGCCCGCACTGGGCAACTGAAACCAGCGTCGCAACCGCTCCTTGAATGACTGCCACCAGGAATGCGGCGCCTGGTCGCGCTGCATTGCCTGCAGGACCTGCGGCAGCCCCGTCAGCGACGGCGCGTTGCTCAACGCCGGGCGTTGATAGCGCCGGGTCAGGTCCCGCAGGTCCCGAAGGGAGATGCCGCTGAGACGCCGTTCCCAGCCGCTGCCCAGCAGCGGCTCGTAGCCCAGGGCGCGCAAGGCTGCCGGTACCTCGGGACAGCGCTGCGGCACGTCGGCGCGGGCATCGTCCCCTATTCTGGCGACACAACTGTTGAGAACCGCCTGCGCGGCAGCGGTAGTCATTGCAGCGTCCGGGGGCGCCGCGGCGAGCGCGTACGCGCAGGCAAGCAGCGCCATACCCGCAGTGCCCCAACTCACACCGCGCGAGCGCCTCATCGAGCGCGCCCCAGTGGGTTGCCCGGACGGTGCAATGCGCTCAGGCGGGCTGCAGTGAGCTCACGCGCGCGGCCAGATCCCCGCCCTCGCGGCGCAGCTTCAAATCGTTGAAGATCGCCACCATCGCCACGGTCCACATGGGCGTGGTGAAGACATTGAGGATGGCGGACAGCAGCTGGGAAAACGCCAACACCATGACCAGGTCACCGCGGAACACGACGGCAGCGACGCTCGTGATCGTTGCGCTGACGACGCCGATCACCAGCACGATGATCCCCGCTACGAACACCGTTGCCGACGTGCGCCACCAGTGCCGCTCGATGAGCTTCCAGCTGCGGCCCAGCGCCGCAAATGGACCGAGATCTTCGGTGGCCGCGGCCACGAGCCACAGCTGCAGATATCCCCAGAGCCAGACGCCGGGCACGAGCAGCAGCATAAAGCCCACGAAGACCACAAGGCTGAAAACGATGCCGGCAATGATGAGGATCGGCAGATGGCGCAGCCCATAGACCAGGGTCTCGCCCAAGGAGTCCGCGCGTGCATTCGCCACTGCGTCCTGGCGGCGCATGATGGTCGCCGCAAACAGCAGCCACAGCGCCAGCATGAGCAAATACCCCACCCACAGCATCGGTGAGTGCTCCATCCGCGACATGCGCGCCATCAGCGTCGCCATGGCTGCAAGACTGGCATTGCTCGAGCCACCACCGCTCAGGGAAGCCAGAGGCAGCACGGCCAACTCGCGCGTCTGCCAGACAGCGACGATGCCTACCAGCACCGCGCCGCTCAGGGACAGCATCCAAACGCGGGAAAACGATGCGCGATAGAGGCGGATTGCGTCATCGAGCACGCCTCCGATCGATCGCGGCGCAGTCGGACGGGTGTACATGACCTGTCTCCTCGTGGCGCGGTGCGCTGTCTTTTGCGCTGTCTTTCTTATAAGGGACCGGGACGCATCGAGGTTAGCACCTTCCGGCGGCGACCGCCTGTCGCGCTGGGGTATCCGGGATCTGCGTCATAATCAGACCATGAGCACCGCCCCCACGGACCACAGCGCGGATCGCCCGCCCGGCATGGAAAGCTGCGACGTAGCCGTCATCGGCGGGGGCCCCGGCGGCAGCACCGCGGCGACCCTGCTGGTACGGCGCGGCTACCGCGTCGTGCTGCTCGAGAAGGCCCATCATCCGCGCTTTCACATTGGCGAGTCGCTGCTGCCAATGAACCTGCCGGTGTTCGAGCGGCTGGGCGTCGCCGACAAGGTGCGCTCGCTGGGCATGTACAAGCCGGGGGCCGACTTCGAAGCGGACAACGCGCGCGGCTACAACACATTCGATTTCTCACGCGCGCTCGGCTCCAGTCCCCCACATGCCTTCCAGGTGTGGCGGCAGGATTTCGATCGCATGCTGTTCGAGCACGCTCGCGACAACGGCGCGCTGGCGCGCGAGGGCCACGAGGTCATCGAGGTCCGGCAGAACGGCTCGCGCGACTCGCGCCTGCTCGTGCGCACCGATGAGGGCTCGCAGTACGAGCTGCAGGCGCGCTACGTCGTGGATGCCAGCGGCCGTGACGCGTTCCTCTCGGCGCGCAAGCATCTGCGACGCAAGAACTCCAAACACCAGAGTGCGGCGATCTTCGGCCACTTCCGCGGTGCACAGCGGCGCGAAGGCGCCGAGGCCGGCAACATCAGCATCTACAACTTCGAGCACGGTTGGATGTGGATGATTCCGCTGCCCAGTGGCGTCATGAGCGTCGGCGCGGTCTGCCGGCCCGACTACCTCAAGCAGCGCCGCGGCCGCACGGTCGAGTTCCTGATGCAGACCTTGCAGCAGAACCCCGCGCTGTGGCGGCGGCTCGAGCACGCCGAGCTGATCGGCAACGAGGTCCGCGTCACCGGCAACTACTCGTACGATTCACGCCGCATGGGAGGCCCAGGCTGGATACTGGTGGGCGATGCGTTTGCATTCCTCGACCCGGTATTCTCCTCCGGGGTCTACCTTGCGATGAGCGGCGCCGAGCAGGCCGCCGCCGTGGTGGATGCCTCGCTGCGCGAGCCGGCGCGCGAGCGCTCGCTGCTGCGGCGTCTGGAGCGCCGCCAGCGCGCCGGGATGCGACGCTTTTCTTTCTTCATCTATCGCTTCAACAACCCCGTGATGCAATGGTTGTTCCGCAATCCGCAGAATCGCTGGAATCTCGAGCGCGCGCTCATCTCCATGCTCGCCGGTGACCTGTTCGACACGCCGGTGGTCCTCAAGCGCCTGGTGCTCTTCAGGATGATCTACGCGGCCTTCACGCTGCGTGACTGGCGCCGCTGGCGCGCCGAACAGCGCTATCGGCTCGCACAGGCGCGCGCACAGTTCACCGGTGGCACCACGCCGGTGGACCCGGCGTAAGCCGCACGCGGGCCCCACCCGGACCCGACCGCCCCCCGCCTGGGTCCGGGACGGGTCCGGCGTATACCGTCCCTCTCTTTTGCGGTTACCTTACGGGGCTGCCCGTGTCCGAGGCGCTTTTTGCAGCTCAATCACCGGAGCGAAGCCTCCAAAAATCATCCGCTTGCCATCGAATGGCATGGGCGTCGAATCCGCCTTCATTTTTGGATCATCCATGATCTTCTTCATGGCCGTGTCGCGCGTCGCCTTATCGGGCCACTCGACCCAGGAGAAAACGACACTCTCATCCTGCGTCGCCTGCACGGCGCGACGGAAATCGGTTTGCTTACCCTCCTTGACGTCGTCGCCCCAGCATTCGAGCACGCGCATCGCTCCATTCTCCAGAAAGAGCGCATCGACCGCCTTCGAATGCTCAATGAACTTCTGCTTGTTCCCTGTAGGAACCGGTATCACAACGCCGTCTACGTAGCTCATGAAGGAACTCCTTTGGATGGTTGTGTTCGGCAGACATGTGAGGCAAAGCCGGCCGCCGCCAAGGCTACTCCAGAGGACAAGGATGTCTGTCAGAGGGCAAGGGATTCGATTTAGCGCCGCGGCGGCGTTCACGCTTGTATACCGACAGCATGCTGCCGCTACCGCCGGCACCTGACGGGAGCTCGCTGCCTCTGCCCGCCAGCCATGCCACAAGGCGGAAATCGGGCAGCCGCGAGGCTGTCCAAGCAGGCCTAAGCAGCCTCTGGAAATGCTTTTTTCAACGCGTCGACCGTGCCCTCATCGCGCCAATGCTCGGCAAGCTGCGCCAGTCGCCGCGCTTCATCCGCGGTCAGTGGTCGAAAGGAGGGATCGAGCGCCAGCCGTTCGCGCACCATTCGCAGCGCCTCGCCCTCGCGGCCCTCGGCGAGCAGGCGGGCGATGATCTCCTGCGCCACACGGTTGGGAAATGGGAACGGTCGCCAGGCAGCTACGCGCTCATAGAGCCATTGCAGCTCCGAGAGCGGATGAGCCACGCTCTGCAGGCGTTCCGTCACGAGTTGCCATACGTTGTCGCGATTGTTGGCGCGCAGCGGCCCATACATGGAGTCGATCCAACGCTCGCGCTGGCGTGATGCGGCGTCAGAGCTCGGCAGTGCGATCTCCGGGATGATCAAGGGGATGCTTTCCGAGAGCTTGTCCCGATTGACCTGCAGCGCGCCCCCGATCACGGCGATGGTGCCGAGCCACGCATAGAGGGAAACGCTGACCTTGAGGATCAGCGGCGCGGCGGGCATGGTGCCGACGAGCACACACACAATGACGAGCGCAGCGACACAGGGCAGGATGCATGCATAGTCGCTGCCCAGCGTGAGCGCCATGCGCACCCAAATCGTGGGATCCAGGCTGTGCGAGAGCCTGCCCGTCCATCCCTGCACGGCAATCATCGCGGGCAGCACCAACAACATGACCAGGCCGAACAGGGATGCGAGCATCGTGCCGACGAAGTAGTCCGCCGCGCCGAAGGCGAAGAACGCCACGATGCACAGGATCAGCGGCAGCAGGAAGCGGAATTCATCCAGGGACGTCATGATCATCTCGACCGAGAGGACCGGCGGCTCGCGTTGACCGGCGACCATCGCATCGAGAAAGGCGAAGGAGTATTTGAAATACCAGGTGGCGAGAATCAGCGCCGGAGGCAGCGCGAACAACCCGGACTTGAGCAGCACGGTAAGGCCGACGGCGACGAATGCCAGCGTAAACACCCCGGATGTACGCAGCGGCATCAGCAACCAGGCGCCGTATTGCTGCCACTGTTTTGTCATGCCAGAAGGTCGATGCCTGAGCGCTACAACTCGCCGGACACTTACTGTAGGGTCTCGGCGCGCCCGTGCCGCGCACAATCTGCCTGAAATGCGAACCGGTTCGCAGCCAATCCCGCCAGGCTTCGAAGCCACCGCCCCACCGGCCGTTCGCGCTCTCATACGCGGTGATATCAGAACCGTGTCGGTGGCCTGAACTTTTCCCCGGCGCAGCAACCTCGTCTCGGCCTGTATGCGTCCCGCCGCAACGATCTGCGGAAAATCTGCGTTGAGCCAACCAGCCATAGCCGCGACAGTGCCTGGCGATGGCGCCTGCTGAATGCGCTGCGAGTGCATATCGGAGTCGCAAAACCAAAATGTCAAGGACTTTATCCTTGACTCACCCTTGATCCGCCTATAGCCTCTCCGCATGAGCAAAGTCACCGGAAAATTTCAGGTCACCTTGCCTAAGCGGCTCGTTACCACGTACGGCATAAAGGTCGGGGACAACGTGGAATTTTGCGCGGATGGAGACCGATTAATTCTGCGCCCCGCGCCTCGCAAGACCCTGGACCGGACCCATCGATTGCGCGAGTTCGATCGCGCCACGGAACGTCAACACAACCGCCAGCGCGCGCGGCCACCCGAGACGGCGCGAACGCGTGGCTGGAGTCGGGAAGAACTGTACTCACGTGGTCGGTCTGGTTGATACCAATGTCCTGGTGTACCGCTTCGACTCGCGCTTTCCCGCGAAGCAGTCGCGTGCGACGCAGCTGCTGCGCGAAGGCATCGAGCAGGACTCCCTCGTCATCCCCCACCAAGCATTGATCGAGTTCGTGGCTGTGGTGAGCGGGCCATCGCCCGCGGAGCGTCGCTCCTGCCGCTGGCGGACGCCCGACGCGAGGCCGAAGAGATGCTCTCGCAGTTCACCGTCGTCTATGCGACGGAGAACACGCTGCGCACGGCCCTGCGCGGCTCGGCTCTCTATCAATTCTCCTGGTTTGATGCACACCTATGGGCTTATGCAGATGAGCTCGGCATCGAGACGCTCTGGAGCGAGGACTTCGAGCACGGCCGCACATACGGGCGCGTGACGGTCATCGATCCCTTCCGCTGACGACCGGAGCCGGGTGGGGCTCGCTCGCGCACGTCGGCGCCGCTGCGGCGCATCTGCGCGAACCAGGGCTCCATCAGCTGACGCAGCTCGTCACGCTGCGCGCGCAGCCACAGGTCAATCGCCTGGTCATGCCTGACGGACGACGGAAACCGCAGCATGCCATCCATGGGCATCTGCTTGGCTCAGCGCACCGCCCAGCTGTCCGCCGGCCCATTGGTGAGCTGCTTGCGCTCGATGTTCGGCAGAAATCCAGCCAGTAGGCCGATCGCCGGCAGATACGCGCACACCCGGTAGACGAACTCGATGCTCTTCCAGTCGGCGAGCTCGCCGAGCAGCGCGGCGCCCAGGCCGCCGATGCCAAAGGCCAGGCCGAAGAACAACCCTGCGATCATGCCAACCTTGCCGGGCAGCAGTTCCTGCGCAAACACCACGATCGCGGGAAATGCCGAGGCCAGGATCAGGCCGATGATCACGGTGAGCGGGCCGGTCCAGGCGAGACTCGCGTGTGGCAGGAGCAGCGTGAAGGGCAGCGGTCCGAGGATCGATACCCAGATGACGTAGCGGCGTCCGAAGCGATCGCCGATCGGGCCGCCGAGCACGGTTCCCACGGCCACCGCGGCGAGGAACGCAAACAGGTGCAGCTGCGCGTTGCGCACCGAGACGCCGAAGTGATGAATCAAGTAGAACGTGTAGTAGCTCGTCAGGCTCGCCAGGTAGATGTACTTCGAGAAGATCAGCGCCACCAGCACGAGAATGGCCTTGAACACCGCGCCGCTTCCGACCTGCACGGCACTGCGGCTGCGCGCGGCGGCACGGTGCAGACGCGCCAGTCCATGATGTTTGTACCAGCGGCTGACGTTCCAAAGGATCGTGCACGTGACCAGCGACATCAGCGCGAAGACCGCGAGGCTCGATTGGCCCCAGCGCACCACCACGACCGCGGCGGCCAGCGGACCGATCGCCGAGCCGACGTTGCCGCCGACCTGGAAGGTCGACTGCGCCAGTCCGTGACGCTTGCCGGCTGCCATGCGCGCGACGCGCGAGGATTCGGGGTGAAACACCGAGGAGCCCATGCCCAGCAGGGAGGCACCGATCAGCAGCACGCCGTAGCTGTGCGCAATCGAGAGCACCACGAGCCCTACCAGGGAGAACAGCGTGCCGCCCGGCAGCGCCAGAGGCGTCGGGCGCCGATCCGCATAGAGCCCGACGAGCGGCTGCAGGATCGAGGCGGTGAGTTGATAGGCCAGCGTCACCAGGCCGACCTGCGCGAAGCTCAGGTGGAACTGCGTCTTGAGATTGGGGTAGATCGAGGGCAGCAGCGACTGCAGCATGTCATTGATGCAATGACAGACTGCGATCGCCATGATCACGCTGTAGACCGTGGGCTCGACAGGCTCCAGATGTGCCTGCGTGCTCGGGGCGGGGCTCTCAGGCATCTGTTGCATCGGAATGGCGAGTATAAAAGATGGCGTCACCGCCCGCCGACCGGTCCGGCGCCACGGCGCAGGCCGCCGCGCGCTCAGCCCAGCTCGAGGTAATCGAGAATGCCGCGCGCGGCCTCGCGTCCCTCGAACACCGCCGTGACGACCAGGTCGGAGCCGCGCACCATGTCCCCACCGGCGAACACCTTGGGATGCGTGGTCTGGAAGGGTCGCTGCGCCGCCGCCGACACGCGCACGCGGCCGCCCGGATGCAGGGCAATGCCGTGCTCGGCGAACCAGGGGGGCGGACTGGGCTGAAAGCCGAACGCCACCACGACCGCATCGGCCGGGATGATCTGCTCGGAGCCCGGCACATTCTCGGTCAGGTGGCGACCGCGCGGTCCGAGCGCGCCCAGCCGCGTCTGCACCACCTTCACGCCCTCGACCCGGCCGTGGCCCAGAATCTCGATCGGCTGGCAGTTGAAGAGGAACTCGACGCCCTCCTCCTTGCTGTTCTTGTAGTCACGGCGCGAGCCGGGCATGTTGCGCTCGTCGCGCCGGTAGGTGCAGGTCACCGACTCGGCACCCTGGCGGATCGCGGTACGGTTGCAGTCCATGCCCGTATCGCCGCCGCCGAGCACCACCACGCGCTTGCCCGCGAGATCGATGAATCGCTCTTCGGCACCGGACAGGCCGAGCACACGATTGTTGTTGGAGATCAGATAGGGCAGCGCCTCGTGCACGCCCGGCAGATCTTCGCCGGGAAAGCCGCCCTTCACGTATTGATAGGTGCCCATGCCGAGGAACACCGCGTCGTACTCGGCCAGCAGTGCGTCGAAGCCGACGTCCCGGCCGACTTCCACGCCGAGGCGGAACTCGACACCCATGCCTTCCATGATGTCGCGTCGCGTCTGCATGACCTGCTTGTCCAGCTTGAAGGGCGGAATGCCGAAGGTCAGCAGGCCTCCGATGCGCCGGTAGCGATCGAACACCACGGGCTTGACGCCGTTGCGCGCGAGGATGTCGGCGCAGCCCAGCCCCGCCGGCCCCGCGCCGATGATGGCCACACGCTTGTCCGTCCAGCGCACACCGGACATGTCCGGGCGCCAGCCCTGCTTGAGCGCCTCATCGGTGATGTACTTCTCGATCGAGCCGATCGTGACCGCGCCGAGTCCGTCATTCAGTGTGCAGGCCCCCTCGCACAGCCGATCCTGCGGGCAGATGCGTCCACAGACTTCGGGCAGAGAATTGGTTCGATGCGACAGCTCGGCGGCCTCGAACAGCCGACCCTGGCTGATCAGCGACAACCAGTTCGGGATGTAGTTGTGGACCGGGCACTTCCACTCACAGAACGGATTGCCGCAGGACAGGCAGCGACCCGCCTGCTGGGCGGCGCCATGCGCATCGAAGGCCGCATAGATCTCGCCGAAGGTTTGAATGCGCTCGGCGACCGGCACTTTCTCGGGCTCGCGGCGCTCGTATTCCAAAAATTGAAGTGTCTTGTCAACCATGGTCGTCCGTCGTGATCCGTCGTCGCGCCGCTAGGCGGCGCGCTGCAGTTCCTCCAGCAGCGTGTCGATCGAGGCGGCCTTGGGCTTTACCAGCCAGAAGTGGCCGATGAAGGAGCGCAGATCATTGAGTATCTCCTCGGCCCAGACGCTGCCGGTCTCGGCGAGGTGTTGACGCAGCAGCTCGCGCAGGTACTGGCTGTTGGCGTCCATGCTCTGGTGCGTGAGCCGATGGATGTCGATGAGCTCGTGGTTGTAGCGATCCACGAAGTCATGATCCATATCGAGCACGTAGGCAAAGCCGCCGGTGAAGCCGGCGCCGAAGTTGAGCCCCGTGCGCCCCAACACGCACACCACGCCGCCGGTCATGTATTCGCAGCAATGATCCCCGGCACCCTCGAGCACGGCGATCGCGCCGGAATTGCGCACGGCGAAGCGCTCGCCCGCCTGGCCCGCGGCGAACAGCTGACCGCCGGTCGCGCCATAGAGGCAGGTGTTGCCCATGATGACGGTGTCGCGCGCGACGTAGTCCGCTTCCCTGGGAGGCCTGAGCACCAGCCGCCCGGCAGCCATGCCCTTGCCTACGTAGTCATTGGCATCGCCCTCGAGGTACAGATGCAACCCGCCTGCGTTCCAGACGCCGAAGCTCTGCCCGACCGAGCCGCTGAGGCGCATCACCACCGGTGATTCCTCCATGCCGTAGTTTCCCCAGCGCCGCGCGATCTCTCCGGACAGACGTGCGCCGATGGAGCGATTGAAGTTCTTGACCTCGTAGTGCCAGGTGCCACCGCTCTTGGCCGCAATCGCGGGCAGCATGTCCGCGACCATGCGCTCGGCCAGCTCGCCCTTGTCGAAGGGCGCGTTGGATGGCTCGACGCAGAACTGTGGCCCCTCGGCGGCCAGCCCTTGCTTGGAGAGCAGCGGCGTGAGATCCAGCTTGCGCTGCTTGGCGGTCTCGCCCGGCAGCGCCGTGAGCAGCTCCGTGCGCCCGATCAACTCCTCCATGCGCCGCACGCCGAGGCTCGCAATGATTTCGCGGCACTCCTGCGCGACGAATTTAAAGTAGTTGATCGCCATTTCCGGCAAGCCGTGAAAGTGCCGCTCGCGCAGCTCCGGCAGCTGGGTCGCAATACCCGTCGCGCAATTGTTCAGATGGCAGATGCGCAGATACTTGCAGCCCAGGGCCACCAGCGGCGCGGTGCCGAAGCCGAAGCTCTCGGCGCCGAGAATGGCCGCCTTGATGATGTCGAGGCCGGTCTTCAATCCCCCGTCGGTCTGCACGCGCACGCGATGGCGCATGTCATTGGCGCGCAGCGTCTGGTGCGTCTCGGCGAGGCCGAGCTCCCAGGGCGTGCCGGCATACTTGACCGAGGAGAGGGGACTGGCGCCCGTGCCGCCGTCGTGCCCGGAAATGGTGATGAGATCCGCATAGGCCTTGGCGACGCCGGCCGCGACCGTGCCTACGCCGGGCTCGGCGACCAGCTTCACCGACACCAGCGCCTTGGGGTTGACCTGCTTGAGATCGAAGATCAACTGCGCCAGATCCTCGATCGAGTAGATGTCGTGATGCGGCGGCGGGGAGATCAGGCCCACGCCGGGACGCGCGAAGCGCAGGCGCGCGATCATCTCATTGACCTTGTGGCCGGGCAGCTGCCCGCCCTCGCCGGGCTTGGCGCCCTGGGCAATCTTGATCTGCAGCACCTCGGCGTTGATCAGGTACTCGGGCGTGACGCCGAAGCGGCCCGAGGCCACCTGCTTGATCTTGGAGTTGCGCTCGGTGCCGTAGCGCGCCGGGTCCTCGCCGCCCTCGCCGCTGTTGGAGCGGCCACCGAGGCGATTGAGGGCGATGGCGAGCGCTTCGTGCGCCTCGGGCGAGAGCGCGCCGAGCGACATGCCCGCGCCATCGAAGCGCGCCAGCACCGCCTCGAGCGGTTCGACCTCCTCGAGCGGCACGGGCGCGGCATCGTGCTTGAGCGCCAGCAGATCGCGCAGCGCGGAAACCGGCCGCTCGTTGACGAGCTGTGCGAACTGCCGGTAACGCTCGTAGTCGCCGGAGACCACGGCGGCCTGCAGCGTCGCGACCACGTCGGGGTTGTACATGTGGTACTCCCCGCCGTGCACGTACTTATAGATGCCGCCCTGCTCCACGGACACGCGCGGGTTCCAGGCGCGCATCGAGAGGTACTGCACGTCGCCCTCCAGATCCGCGAAGTCCGCGCCCTGGATGCGGCTGCTGGTGTGGCGGAAGCACAGCTCCACGACCTCATCGGCAAGCCCGACGATCTCGAACAGCTGCGCACTGCGATAGCTCGCAATCGTCGAGATGCCCATCTTCGACATGATCTTGTAGAGCCCCTTCTGCACTCCGTGCCGGTAGGCACGGCCGAGCTGTCGGCGCTGCTCACTGTCGAGCTTGACCTGGCCCTTGCGCATCATCTCGTAGAGCGTCTGGTAGGCCATGTACGGATAGACCGCGGTCGCGCCATAGCCGATGAGGCAGGCGAAGTGATGCGAGTCGCGCGCGGTGCCGGTCTCGATCAGCAGATTGCACTTGCAGCGCAGACCCTTGTCGACCAGGCGGTGATGCACGGCGCCCGTGGCGAGCAGCGCGTGGATCGGCAGCTTCCCCTGCACGAGGTAGCGATCGGACAGCATCAGAACGAGCTTGCCGTCGCGCACTGCGGCCTCGGCCTGATCGCAGATGCGCAGGATCGCAGCCTTGAGCCCTTCCGCGGGCTCGTACTGCAGGTCGATGAATTCGTGGGCCTCCACGACCGTCTCGGAGGCGAGGATCTGCCGCAGCTTGCGCTGCGAGAGTACCGGGGAGTTCAGCACGATCTGGTGCGCATGCTCGGCCACCGGCACGAACACATTGCATTCGGGACCGATCTGCGTGGACAGCGACATGACGATCGACTCGCGCAGCGGATCGATCGGCGGGTTGGTCACCTGCGCAAATTGCTGGCGAAAGTAGTCGTACAGCGAGCGGATCTTGTGCGACAGCACCGCGATCGGCGTGTCATCGCCCATCGAGCCGACCGCCTCGCTCTCATCCTCGGCGAGTACGCGGAGGATCTCATCGCGCTCCTCGGCGGTGATGCCGTACATCTTCTGATAGATCGCGAGCGTCTCGCGGTCCATCGGCTCGGCGGCCAGGCGCGGATCGATCAGATCGGAATCCAAATACTGCACGCTCTTCTTCAGCCACGCCTTGTACGGATAGCGCGTCTTGAGCATGGCATCGATATCGGACGTCTCGAGCAGCGTGCCGGTCGACAGGTCCAGCGCGACGATCTCGCCCGGGCCGAGCTTGCCCTTACGCACCACGTCCTCTGGCGAGTAGTCCCACACGCCAGTCTCCGAGGCGATCGTCAGATGACGGTTCTTCGTGATGACGAAGCGCGCCGGGCGCAGCCCATTGCGATCGAGCGTGCAGGCCGCGTAGCGACCGTCGGTCAGCACCACGCCGGCCGGGCCGTCCCAGGGCTCCAGGTGCGGCCCGTAGTACTCGTAGAAGGCACGCAGATCCGCATCGATGGTGTCGACCGCCTGCCAGGCCGGCGGAATCAGCAGGCGCAGCGCCAGCGGCATGTCCAACCCGCCGAGCAACAGCACCTCGAGCATGTTGTCGAGGCTCTGCGAGTCCGAGCCGGACAGCGACACCAGCGGCAGCACGTCCTGCAGCTCGGGCAGCACCGGGGAGCGCATGATCGGCCCGCGCGCCAGCGCCCATTGGCGGTTGCCCTCGATGGTGTTGATCTCCCCGTTGTGCGCCAGATAGCGGAACGGGTGCGCCAGGCGCCACTGCGGCAGCGTGTTGGTGGAGAAGCGCTGGTGAAACACCGCCACGGAGGCTTCGAGCCTGGAGTCGGCCAGGTCCGGATAGAACTCCGCCAGGTGCTGCGGCATGACCATGCCCTTGTAGACGATGGTGCTGGCCGACAGGCTCGGGCAGTAGAACTGCCGATCCGTGCCTTCGAGCTGCTGCTCGGTGCGCCGGCGCGCGAGAAACAGTTTGCGATTGAAGCTCGCCTCGTCGATATCGGCGCTGCGGGCGTTGACGAACGGCTGCTCGATGCGCGGCAGGGTCTTGAGCGCCTCGGCCCCGCAGGCGCCCGCATCGGTCGGTACCACGCGCCAGCCGGCGAGCTCCAGTCCCACGCGCGTAAGCTCGGTGCGCAGCGCCGCGCGCGCCGCCTCCGCTTGCGTCGCGTCTTGACTCAGGAATACCAGGCCCGAGGCGAAGCGTGGGCTCAGGCGGATCTTGGCGTCCTTGGCGAGCGCGCGCAGGAAGCGCTCGGGCCGCTTCAGCAACAGACCACAACCATCGCCGGTCTTGCCATCGGTGGCGATGGCGCCGCGGTGCGTGAGGCGATTGAGCGAGGCGATCGCCGTCTCGACGAGCCAGTGACTGGGTGTGTCGTCGAGGCTCGCGATGAGGCCGAAGCCGCAGGAGTCGCGCTCGTATGCCTCGCGGTAGAGCCCGCGGCCTGTGGGGTGAGTCATGATTTCGGCTCCGTCTTCGCCGGACTGCGCAAAAGGGCGAGCCGACCAGACTGCGCGGGGATCCCGCGGTCAAATTACCAGCAGCCCACCAATATACCGGGGGGAACTGCGGGGTCAAAGAAATTTAGGCGCCGGCTCCGGGTGCGCACGCCCGCCGCACTCACACTGCCAGCGCGGCGCGGACAGAGCGCGCAGCGGGCGCAGATTCAGCGTGGATTCATGCCGCTACTCTTATTGTGTGTCCCAAGCGCCGTGATGGCCCCGAGACTCCCAGCGACCCTTACTGCCGCTCGGATTTGAGCCCCGCCCCATCAGGCGCCATGCCGACCGGGAACCGTCGGGCCTGCTTCAAGGATCGCAGCGGGCCCGACGGACCCCACTCTCCTCGGCAGCGATGCCAACCTTCGGCAGCGACGCCAGCTCATTCATTTTGTCCCACAAAACTTTGTAATCGCGGCTGTTCCGTGGGATTTGTTCCTTTGTTGAGACAATAAGCGGCGCCATTCGTCGCCCGGCCTCCGCCTTCGGCCACGGCCTTATCCGACAGATTGCCGCCCGGGCCTGCGGTCAACTGCTTGTCAGCATCCGGATCACTTTGCGAGCACTGCGCTTTTGGAGGTTTCCATGACAAGCGATTACAAGACACCCCCGTCCCCGGGCAGTCCCGACCCAGGCAGCACGAGCTCTGGCAGCACGAGTTCTGGCAGCACACCGCATCGCCACGAGGCCTGGCAGCCGCGCGTGCAGAAAGATCCGCCGTTCAACGCATTCGAGTCGGATGGCGCGCGCAGCCCCGACGCGCGCTCGCCCTCGAGCACGATTCGCGATCCCAAGCGCGACACCGCACCGCTGCAGGGCGAGGGCGACATCTCGGACAGCGACTCGCTCTCCAACGAGTACACGCCCAATCAGGACAACCCCACACGTGGGGGCGATGCGCCGATCAACGATCGCGGCTCGCAGAGCTAGCAACACCGGCCGCGCTGGCGCTCGCTGCGCCGGCTGCGCTCGCGCGCCATGACGCGCGCAGCGCAGCTGCCGCAGGCGGCACGCGCCCGAGGTATCTGCGCACGCGTGCGCGCACGGGCGCGCCGCCGATCACGATATCCAAATTACTTGTTGCATCGAACGTCGATGTGTCTTAAGTTCGCCGCGCGTTGCGAGGTGTGGTGCCGCTCGTGACGTCCAGCGATGGTTGTCTGGACCACCGGAGGTGTTTCGGAACTAGGATGAAGAAGCTCAAAGCGTCCGCCGCCAGCGAACCTGGGCCCCGTCTCCAGCGCGTCAATCAATATCTCGAAAAGAACTTCCCCGACTTTTTCGCGGAAGCGCGTTTCCAAGTCGGCAACGACGACTACTTTCTATACAGCCGTTTCGGCCAGTACCTCGCCCGCTCCATCGAGAACAACCGGGCGCCCCGCGACAAGATCTACCGAGGATTTACGGTCCTGAACAAGATGGCACGCGTCTCGGCCAAGGATCCGGCCGTGCGACGCATGCTCGTCACCGGACCCCTCGAAGAGCTCGTCGATCATCCCAAGGCACGCGCGCTCGCGCGCAAGCGCCTCTCCTCGGTCGCGCAGGGCTACCTGGAAGGACTGTGCGAGTGACGCTGCCGCAGCCCTGAGGCGGAGCGGCGGCGGTGAGCCCGCGACCGCCCCGGTTGCCGCCGCCGGGCGCTCACCGGGCGGCGGCGGCTCGCGCCCAGGAGGTGCTGCTGTTCTGGTTCGGCCAGCGCCCCTATGAACCCGCGCAGGTCTCGCAGCGCGCGCGGCTGTGGTTTGGCGACCCGCGCGCCCCCGAGCTCACACCTCAGACCGACGAGCTGATTGCCGAGCGTTTCAGCTCGCTCATGATGTACGCCGCACGTGGCGAGCTGTCCTCGTGGGAATCGAGTCCGCGGCGTCGCCTCGCGCTCATCCTGCTGCTCGATCAGTTCCCGCGCAACGTACACCGGGGCACCCCCGGAGCCTTCGCTCAGGATGCGCAGGCGCTGTCGCTCGCGGTCTCGGGAATGCAGTTCGGCGCAGATGCGGCGCTCGATCCGCTCGAGCGGCTGTTCTTTTATATGCCGCTGATGCACGCGGAGTCCCTCGAGGTGCAGGACGAGTCGGTGGCCGCCTTCCGCCGCCTGCAGGAAGAGGCGCCGGAGGAACTGCGCGCGCAGTTCGACAGCGCCCTGCGCTACGCGCGGCTGCATCGGGAAGTCATCGCCCGCTTCGGACGCTTCCCGCATCGCAATCACATCCTGGGGCGACGCGACACCAGCGCCGAGGCGCAATGGCTCGCCAGCGAGGACCCCGGGGTTTAGCGCGCTCGCGCCTGGAGAGCGCGCAGCCCCTGGACTAGCGAGCGTCCGGCCCCTCGACTGCAAAGCGCGGGGCGCTCAGCGTGGTCTCGATCAGGCGCCCAAGCTGGGCGACCTCGGTACGGACTCGAGCGGCGTCGGCGATGAGCACGATGTCCACATCGGCGCTGGCCGGAAAGGCGCTCGCCACAACCTCATCGATGTCCGCACGGCTGACGCGTTGCAGGGAGGGCACGAACTCCTCGACGTAGCTCTCGGGCAGTCCATAGAGGTCCAGATCCGCGAGCGTCGCGGCCCAATCGGCCGCGGTCTCGAAGCCAAGCGGGTACTGGCCCAGGATGTAGTTGCGCGCCGAGTCGATCGCCTCGGCGGCCGCGCCCTCGCGCTTGAGGGTATCGAGCATGTCGAGCGCGATCTTCAGCGCGCGCGTGGTACTGGGCGTGGACGCAAAGGACTGGATGGCGAACTCACCCGCGACGCTGCCGCGCAGGAAACTCGAATACACTGAATACGTCAGGCCCGTGCGCACACGCAGCGCCTGCATCAGCATCGAGCCGAAACTGCCGCCGAACACCGTGTTGGTCACCTCGAGCGCGGCGCGCTGCGGATAGCGCCGCGCCACCCCGACGTTGGCGATCCAGAAGTAGCTCTGCTCCGAGCCTGGTGAGTCCACCAGCAGCACGCGGCGGCCCCTGACACGCTCGGGTACGGCCAGGGGCGCAAGGCTGCTGCCGGCCGCGCGCCAGCCGCCGAAGCGCCGTGCGACGGCGTCACGCAGGAAGGCAACATCGAAGTCACCGGCGAATACCAGCGTCAGCCGGTCCGCGCCGAAGTGCTGCTGGTACAGGCGCAGCACGTCGGCACGCGACAGCGCCGCCAGGCCGCTCTCGCTGCCGCTGCGCGGCTTGGCATAGGGGTGCGCGCCGAACAGCAGCGCGCGTCCGTAACTGTCCAGCAGGCTCTGCGGCTCGGAATCCTTGGCCGCGCGGATGCCCTCGATGCGCCGCTGGCGCAGCTTGTCGATCTCAGCCGCATCGAAGTGCGGCGTCTGCAGCGCATCGGCCAGCAGCTCGAGCAGCAGCTCGCAATCCTGCGCGAGAAACTGCCCGTGCAGCAGCGTCGCCTCGCGATGCGCCTCGGCATCGAGGCTCCCGCCCGTGCCCTCGACCGCATCGGCGAACTCGTAGGCATCGCGCGAGCCGGCCCCCTGTGTCAGCAGCTCCGCGGTCAGCGACGCAAGCCCCTCGCTGCCGGGCAGGTCCAAGCGCGAGCCGCCGCGCACGACCGCCTCGAACGCGATCAGCGGCACCTCATGATCGGGAATCAGCACGAGTTGCACGCCATTGTCGAGGCGGCAGCGCTCGCGTGGCGGCAGCTTCACTCCGCGGGACTCGACAGCCCCATCGCCAGATCGATCTCGGCCGCATAGGTCGCACCGAGGTCGGCGGGCTCGGCCGTGCGCTCGCGCTGCGCACCGTCAGGCGCAACACCGAGCGGCTGCAGCACCCCGACGGTACGCTGCGTGGGACGAAACACGGCGCGCGCCACCGCCAGCACTTGCTCGCGCGAGACGCGCTCGTAGGCCTCCGGAGCGCTGAACAAACGCCGATGGTCGGCGTGCATGACGGCGTACTCGCCGAGCAGGCGCGCCTTGCCGTCGATGGTCGCGACGCCCCGCCAGAAATCCGCCGCGGTGATGTTCTTGGCGCGCCGAAGCTCCTGCTCGCTGACCCCTTCCTGCACCAGCCGCTCGAGCTGCGCATCCAGTGCCTGTTCGAAACCCTCGGGCGCCTCGCCGGCCGGCAGCGTGGCCTGCAGATGAAACAGGTTGGCATCGAATCCCTGCGGCCAGCCGCCACCGATCGCCACCGCGAGGCGTTGCTCCTCGACCAGCGCACGGTTCAAGCGCGACGCATCCCCGGCCAGCAGGATGGTCTGCAGCAGGTTCAATGCCGGCTCGCGCTCATCGGCCGCGGCGATGGCGTGATAGGCGTACTGCACCAATGGGCTGTGGCCGGGGCGCGGCAGTACCAGGCGTCGCTCGCCCTGCTGCTCGGGCTCGCGCGTGAGCACCGGCGGGGCGGCAGGACCGGCGCACGCCGGGCCGAAGTGCTGCTCGATGAGTTGCAGCGTCTGTTCGGCCGCGAGGTCGCCGACCAGCACAAGGGTACGGTTGTTGGGCGCGTAGTAGGTCGCGTGGAAGCGGCGCAGATCCTCCATGCTCCAGGAGAGAATGTCCGACGGCCAGCCAATGACGGGAATGCGATACGGGTGCGCCAGAAACGCCAGCGCCTGCACCTGCTCTTCCAGCGAGGCGGCGTTGCTGTCGTCCACGCGCAGCCGCCGCTCCGAATAGACCACTTGCCGCTCGTTCTCCACGACCTCCGGCACCAGCGCAAGGTTGGCAAAGCGATCGGCCTCGAGCTCGAGCACCAGCGTCAACGCATCGCGTGGGAACCAAGCCTGATAGACCGTCACGTCCTGGGAGGTATAGGCATTGTTGCTGCCGCCGCGCGCCTCCATCAGACGGTCGAAGTCCCCCTGCGGATGGCGCGCGGTGCCGTTGAACATCATGTGCTCGAAGAAATGCGCCAACCCCGTCGTGCCCGTGCCCTCGTTGCGACTACCCACGTGCACCCAGTGATACAGCGCGACGTTTGGAATCTTGTGATCGGGCCAGACGATGACCTTGAGGCCATTGGCGAGCGTGGTGAAGTGCACCTGTGCAGCGGCCTGCGCAAAGGAACGGCCGGGCACGCCCGGGCCGCCCGGACCGGCATCCTTGGGGCTCGTCGGGAGCCGCTTCAGTCCACGCGTGTCTTCCACAGGCGCCATCGTTGCCCCAAAAGAAAGGCGCCGCAAGCTGAGGAGAGCCGCGGCGCCTGAAGGCGAACACCGGGGAACGTTGTCCGCAAAGGTTAGGGGAAAACCTTACAACCCGAAGGTAGCAAGGCTCGTGCCAAGGGATCAGCCCTGCGTTTTCAGGGACTTACGCGATCCAGGGGCGCCGACACACCCCCGCACCGCCAGCGGAGTGACAGGAATTGTCACTCCCTGACGGAAGCGGAGGCCAGTGCGTCAGGCCGTCACACGCACACAGGGGCGGGCGTGGTGGCGCAGCGAGGCGCACACGCCGCTCGCCTCGGCGGCCGAGGAGACGCGTACTTGCAGGCGATATACGCGACCACTGCGCGAGTGCGCCGCGACATAGCGCGGGTGTAGACCCTTCAGCGTCGAGAAGCGCGCCGACAGCACGCGCCACTCCGATTCGGCGCTGGCGCGGCTGTGAAAGGCACCCAGCTGCAGCAAGCGCGAGGGCTGGCTGTTGTGCGCCAGCACGGCATGCGCGCGGTGTGATGCGGTGCGGGCCACGTGATGACCTGCGGGTCGTGCCCTGTGCGCAAGTCGCGCATGCGCGCGCTGGGTCGTGTGTTGAGCATGCGCGCGCGCGGCCGGCGCACTGGCCGCGGCGACGGTGCTCGCGGCGCTCGTGGCGCTCGTGGCTGCAGCAGCGGGGGCGACGGGCGCGCCGGCCGCTGTGCCGCTCTGTGCGGCGCTGGCATCGTTGGCGCCCGCCTCAGCGGCGCCAGTGGCGCTCGGGGACGCTGCCGCGGCAGTCAGAGCCGGGCCGCCGCTCACGCCCGCTTGCGCGAAGTTTTCAATGCGAATGCGCGCTTCCTGCGCCCACTTGCTGTCGGCATGCTGCGTCAGGAAGAGCTGGTAGGAATCGCGTGTATCGGCGGCGCTGGCAATCTGCCAATCGCGCTGCTCGGCCAGTTGCTGCATGCGCGCCTGCGCCTGTGTAGCCTCGGCGCTGTGTGGATGCTGCTGCAGAAAGAGTTGATAGGCTTCGGAGCTGTCCGCCAATGTGGCCTGCTTCCAGTCCGCGGCCTCCTGGCGGCTGCAGCCGGCCAGCGCCAGCATGGCCATCCCGAACCCCACGACCCAAAGGCTTCTCGAGCGATTTCCCTTCACCTAGCACTCCCTGGCTGCAAACTTCACGTGCAGCTCGAACTAAATGATGGAAGTATTGTAAGCATGAACGAATACGGGTGCCACACCCAAAGGAACTTGTCGTGAGCGATACCCCCCGCCGCCGGTTGCTCGACAAGCTCGGGGCCTCGCCGTCTCTGCTGGCACCGCGCTCGCGCGTGGTCGGGGACATCGAGACTCCCGGTGCGCTGGTGGCGGGCGGGGAGGTCATGGGCGACGGCAGCATCGGTGGCGAGCTCTCGCTCGGTACCGACGCGCATTGGCAGGGGGAGCTGCGTGCGCGCAGCGCCGTCATCGCCGGGCGGCTGACCGGAGCCATCACGGTGACCGACAAGATCGAGATCGCCGCCAGCGCGGTGATCCAAGGTCGCGTCACCGCGCGCAGGATTGCGATGGCGCGCGGCGCAACCATCAATGGGGAGGTGACCGTGACCGGCAGTGAACCGATCGTGGAATTCGACGAGCGGCGACAGCCGCCGCGCTGACGCGGCAAGCACCGGTGTCGCGCCCTGCTCGAGTCTATAATCGAGCGGCGCGGTTGCACGGATGTTCGCTTGAGCCAAACCGGACCGATTCACCTGGTGGCCCATCGCGGCGACGCGCGCGATTTCCCCGAGAACACCATTCCGGCCTTCGTCTCCGCGCTCAGCTGTGGCGTGCACCACCTCGAGCTCGACGTACACCTGAGCAGCGACGGCATCCCCGTCGTGATTCACGATCATCAATTGCTGCGCACCACCGGCCGGCAGGGCTCGGTGTTCCAGTTGCACGCCGCACAGCTGCTGCAGCTCTCGGCGCACGAGCCGCAGCGCTTCGGCGAGCGCTTTCGCGGCACGCGCATTCCGCTGCTGTCCGACGTGCTCGCGTTGCTCGAGGGGCGACCCGAGGTCACGCTGTTCGTGGAGATCAAACGCGCAAGTCTTGCGCACTTCGGTCACGAGCAGGTGGTGGCGCGCCTGGCCGATGTGCTGCGCCCGGCGCGCGAACAGTGCGTGGTCATCTCCTTCGACCTCGCGGCCATTTATCGTGCCCGTCAGCTCGGCGGCTTCGCCATCGGTTGGGTGCTCACGGACTACGATCCGCACGCGCGCCTGAAGTACGAGGCGGTGCAGCCGGAGTTCCTGTTCTGCGATCAGGCCAAGCTGCCGGCGCGCGGCGCGCTGTGGCGTGGACCGTGGCGCTGGGCTGTCTACGAGGTGGACGCCTGGGACGACGCGCTCGCTCTGGCCGCACGCGGCGTGCACTACATCGAGACCATGGCGGTGCAGCCGATGTGCCAGGCGCTGCGTGCCTGGCAGGCGGCCCAGCACGTGAGCATACCGCCCCCGTGACGACGGTGGACGTCGCCGTCATCGGGGCGGGCATTCATGGCGCCGGCATGGCGCAGGCAGCGGCGGCCGCGGGCCACTCGGTGCTGCTGCTCGAGCAGAGCGCGATCGCCGCAGGCACCTCCAGCCGCTCGAGCAAACTCATCCATGGCGGTCTGCGCTATCTGGAGACCGGACAGTTCCACCTGGTGCGCGAGAGCCTGCGCGAGCGCACGCTGCTGTTGCAGCTCGCCCCCGAGCTGGTGCAGCTGCGCCGCTTCTATGTACCGATCTATCGGGCCACGCGCCGCCGCCCCTGGCAGATTGCCCTGGGTCTTGCACTCTATGGAGTGCTCGCGGGATTCTCGCGCGGCGCTGCCTTTGGAGCGTTGCCGCGACGGCGCTGGGGCGAGCTGGACGGGCTCAGCACCGAGGACCTGCAGCGCGTGTTTCATTATCAGGATGCCCAGACCGATGATCGCGCGCTCACGCGCGCGGTGGTCGCCTCGGCGCAGTCACTGGGCGCGCAGCTGCTCTGTCCGGCGCGCTGCCTTGGGGCGACGTTGGTCGCACACGCCGTGCAGCTGCGTTACCAGCATGCCGACGGGCGCGACATGGAATGCCGCGCGCGCGTGCTCGTCAACGCCGCCGGCCCCTGGGCTGACGAACTCGCACGGCACATTACCCCGGCGATCGCGGTCCCGCCCATCGAGCGCGTCCAGGGCTCGCACCTGCTGCTGCCGCTGCAGCTGCACGCCGGTTGCTACTACCTCGAGAGCCCGCGCGACGGTCGCGCCATCTTCGCACTGCCCTGGCATGGGCAGACGCTGCTGGGCACGACCGAGACGCGTCATCGCGGCGATCCCGGTCGGTGCGCCCCCGGCGCGGCCGAAGTGGCCTATCTGCTTGGCGTGCTCAAGCATTACTTTCCCGCCTGGCGCGGGCTCAGCGGCGCCGACGTGTCCGGCAGCTTCGCGGGGCTGCGCGTGCTGCCGCGCGGCTCGGGCCACGCCTTTCACCGCTCGCGTGAAACCTTGCTGCTGACCGATCGCGAGCACGCACCGCGCGTGCTGTCGATCTACGGCGGCAAGCTCACGACCTGGCGCGCGGTCGCGCAGCGTGCGATGGCACGCATCACCGCCTCGCTGCCGGCACGCCGCGCGCGCGCGCACACTGATCGGCTCAGGCTCCATCCGGTGGCCGAGCATGGCTGAACGACATGCCGTGCTGGCGCTCGATCAGGGCGGCCACGCCAGCCGTGCCTGCGTCGTGGACAGCGAGGGGCTGATTCTCGCCGAGGCACAGCGCGAGGTGCGCACGCGGCACGGGCCCGATGGCGCGCCTGGTGGCGCGGTAGAGCACGACGCCGAGGAGCTCGCCGCCTCGCTTTGGACGGCTGCGCGGGCGGCACTGGCGCAGGCGCGCGCTGGCTTTGCGCAGCTGCGTGTCGAATCGGCCGGGCTCGCCACGCAGCGCTCCACCATCGTGTGCTTTCGCCGCGGCGACGGCGCGCCCCTGTCCCCCGCCATCTCCTGGCAGGACCGGCGCAATGCCGCCTGGCTGGCGCAATTTGCCCCGCAAGCCGCCCGCGTCCGGCGCATCACGGGGCTGCCGCTCTCGCCGCACTACGGCGTGGCGAAGCTGCGCTGGTGCCTGGATGAGCTCGAGCCGGTGCGACAAGCACGCCAGAGCGGCGAGCTGCAGATCGGACCGCTCGCGGCATACCTGGTCGCGCGGCTCACCGGACGGCCCGGCGGCGTGGATCCGGCCAATGCCGCGCGCACGCTGCTCTGGGACAGTGCCACGCAGGATTGGTCGGCGGAGCTGCTCGAGCTCTTCGGCGTACCACGCGCACTGCTGCCGCCCTGCCTGCGCACGCGCGCCGAATTCGGCCGACTCAATCCGCCCGGTCCCGATCCCAGCGGCGAGCCACGCGAGATCATCACGCTGCGCGCCGTGAGCGGCGATCAATCCGCCGTGCCGTTTGCATTCGGCGCACCCGACGTGCGCAGCGTGTACGTCAACCTCGGCACCGGCGCCTTCCTGCAACGCCCGGTCGCGCGCCGGCCCGTGGACCCGCGGCCGCTGCTCGGTGGCGTGCTGGCTGTGGATGAGCGGGTCGCCTGGTACTGCCTCGAGGGCACGGTCAACGGTGCCGGCAGTGCCATCAGTGCCTTTTGCACCGCCAGCCGCTGTCCGCAGGACGTGTTCTGGCCGGCACTCGAGCAGCTGGCGCCCGAAGCGCCGTTACCGATCTACATCAATGGCATCGGCGGGCTCGGCTCACCCTACTGGCGGCCCGAGCAGCGCTCCTACTTCGTCGGCGAAGGTACGCTGCTCGAGCGTTTCGCCGCGGTGCTCGAGAGCATCACCTTTCTGATCGCGAGCAACTTCGACAGCCTGGCGCGCTGGGGTGGCCGTCCCGAGCGGGTGTTGCTCTCCGGCGGTCTGTCCTCGAGCGACTGGCTCTGCCAGCGACTCGCAGCCTGCCTCGGAGTGCCGCTGCTGCGCACCGCGCGCGAGGCCACGGCGCTGGGCATCGCCGCGCTCGCCGCCGAGCGGCGCCTCTACATGGACGAGCCGGCACTGCCGCTGGAGGCCCTGCAGCGCTTTGAGCCCGAGGCGCTCGGGACGCGCGATCGCGAGGCGCTGGCAGCACGGCGCGCCCGCTTCGATGCGCTGCTGCGCGAGCAGCGCTGAGCGCGCACTGGCCTCAGCGCGGCCGGCGCGTCAGCGCGCCTCGAAGCGCTCCAGCACGAAGCGGTTGGCGGCGCTCTGCAGCGACCAATCGCCGACGAAGCCGCAATGCCCGCCGAAGCGGCTGCGCCAGATGTGCAACCGCTCGCTGACACAAAGACGCGCGAGATCTGCGGCGGGCACCAGCGGATCGTCCTCGGCCAGCAGCACGCTGCAGGGCACTGTCAGCTGCACGAGGCGCGCGCCGGTGATGTCGTAATCGGCGAGGTAAGCCGCCAGGTCCTCGAAGGGCGTGTGCGTCCTGACCAGCGCGGCGGTCATGGCGCGCAGGTCCTTCAGGTGCAGCAGCTCCGAGAAGTCATGGGTCTGCGGCCAGGCGCGCTGCTTCACGCGCAGCGAGCGCGACCAGCGCCGCACGAAGGCGCGCCGGTACATGGGTGCGCCGCGCTCCAGCGCCAGCAGCGTCGCGGCCGGATCGAGCACGGGGGAGATGGCGGCGACGGCGCGCGCACTCGCGGGCAGCCCGGCGGGCACTGCCGCGGCACGCAGCAGGAAATTGCCGCCGATCGAAAAGCCGGCCAGATACAGCGGGGTGTCGGCAAAGCGTCGCGCGACCTCCTGCAGCGCACCAAGCAACTCGGCGAGTCGACCGCAGTGAAAGATGCCGCGATTCAGGTGCTGGCTGCCGCCATGATCGCGCAGGTTCAGCCGCAGAACCGCATAGCCTGACGCGTAGAGCGCCGCACCGAGCGACAACACGCAGCTGGAATCGGCACTGCCCTCCCAGCCGTGCAGCAACACGGCCATGGCGCGCGGGGGCGAGCGCGGCTGCGCGCTGTGCCAGCCCTGCAGCCTCACGCCCTCGCCGCAGTCGATCAGCAGCGACTGCGCCGCCGCCCGCAGCAGGCTCGCGCGCCGGCGCGCCACGAACGCCAGTGCCGGCGAGCTGCCGAGGGCGGACTGGACATGCGCGTTTCGCAGCGGCCCGATCGGCTGCAGCGGCAGTCTCAGGGAGAGCTTGCCTGCCAGCGCAGCTCCACCCGATTGTTTGCGGCCGCCGCGCGGTTCCAGTCGCCCGCGGTCAGTGCATCGCTGATCGCCGGATAGGGACGAGCGACGTCATCGGCCTCTGCAGCACTGACCTGGATCTCATAGCCGGCGCTGGCGCGCGCAGTGGAGAGCATATCGGCGAACGCCACCGACTGGCGGCCCTCACCCGCATCGTCATCGTCGTGCGGATTGCCGACCCGCTCGCACTTGTCGAAGAGCATGCTGTCGGCGGCAGGGACCATGGCGCCGCTCGGGCCGCTGACCAGGCAGTAGCGGCCGGGGATGCTGCGGATCTGCACCACGCCGTGAAAGTGCGCCGCCGTCAGCCGTGCCAGTACCGCCGCAACCTCCTCGACGCGCGCACCGGCCAGCGGCGCCTCACCGAAGGGGACCGGCTCGACCAGCGAGGTGCTGTGTCCGTCCGGCTTGCCTGCCGCACCGCCAGAGCCCGCCTGCGCAGCCGCCTGCGCAGCCGCCGCCTTGGCATTGGCTGATTGCAGCGCCTGCTCGGTCTGGCTCAGCTGCTGCTGCGACTGGCTGAGTCGATTGTTGAGCGTGCCGAGCTCGCCCTGTCGCTGCCACCAGAGCAGCGCGAACACGCCCGCGAGCAACAGTCCTGCCGCCGCGAGCCACGGGGCGAGGTTACGTGCCGCCGACGGCTCCGGCAGCGGCTCGGGCATCGAGTCCTGCAGCAGCAGGCGCATGTCGCCGAGGATGCGGTCGGCCTGCGTCTCGAGATTGTCGACCATGAAGCGGCGCAGCTCGCGGCCATGATGGGCGAGCATCGCCTCGAGGATCATGCGCTGCTCGGCCGGTAACGCGGGCAGATTCGGACGATCCGGTCCGCGGCGCTCGAACGGTACATCCGAGCGCGGCCCGCGCGCCGGCGCGTTCGCCCGCCCCGCCGGCGTCTCTGTCGGGGCCGGCGCCGCGGACCCAGCCTGCACCTGCACCGGCGTTGGGGCGGCACTCTGGTTGGGAGCGTGGCTGGGACTGTGGGTTTGGGGGGAACTCTGCGGGATATGCGTGGGCGTGTGGGTATGGGTCTGGGGCTCGCCGGGGTGCAGGTGCAGCTGTTCGAGCGCCTTGGACACATCGGCGTGCTTGATCTGCTTGGGCAGCACACCGATCGCACCGAGCGCCCGGGCCTGACTGAGGTACAGCTCTCCCTCCTGGGAGGTGTACATCATGATCGGGATGGTCGCGGTGCGCGGATTGTTCTTGATCGCTTGCACCGCCTGAAAGCCGTCCATGCCGGGCATGAGGTGATCCATGAAGATCACGTCGGGGCGTTGCCGGGTCAGATATTCGATGGCCTGCTCGGCCGTCTCGACCGCGTCCACCTGCAGCTCGTAGCGTTCGAGAATGCGGGTGAGGAATGCGCGAGCGGACCGCGAATCGTCCACTACCAACGCCCGTCGTGCCGTCATGTGCAACAACCCGCGTGTCTGTCAGTTATTCACGCATATTAGCCTAAGCGGGGCATGAACAACTGACGCCAGTCGGCAACAGGTGACGCTGCGTCGCGGCTCAGTCCCGGATGCCGGTGCCGCGGTTCATCAGCACCAATGCCGTGAGAAACAGCGCCAGCACCAGCGCCGCCACCAGCGCCAGCGACAACCACACGTCGACGTCCGCAATGCCGAAAAAGCCGTAGCGAAATGCGCTGACCATGTACAGGATCGGGTTGAAGAGCGACAGGCGGTGCGCCCAGGACGGCAGCATGTTCACCGAATAGAACACGCCGCCGAAATAGGTAAGCGGCGTGAGGATGAAGGTCGGCACGATATTCATCTGCTCGAAATTGCGCGCAAACATCGCGTTGATGAACCCGGCCAGCGAGAAGGCGGCGCAGGTCAGCAGCGCCGCGCAGAAGATGACCGCCAGGTGGTCCACCGGCAGTCCGCCCGTGAACGCCACCGAGACCCCGCTGACCACCAGCCCCACCAAGGCACCCCGCACCAGGCCCCCGGCGGCGTAGCCGGTGATGATCAGCCAGTTCGGCAGCGGCGACACCAGCAACTCCTCCACGTGCTTGCCGAACTTCGCGCCGAAGAACGACGACACGACGTTGCCGTAGGAATTGGTGATGATCGCCATCATGATCAGACCCGGCGCGATGTACTCCGCGTAGTTGAGGCCGCCGGGCAGGCTGATGCGGCGACCGACCACGTGCCCGAAGATCACGAAGTAAAGCGTCGCGCTCACCGCCGAGGGCACCAGGGTCTGCCCCCAGATGCGCATGATGCGCCCGTACTCGCGGATGACGATGGTGCGGAAGCCGACCCAATAAATATGACCCAGTTGCACCGCCGCGGCAGCGTGCACCGATCGGTCCGCACCGTCGAGAGGCTCCGGAGGGCCACCCGCTGCCGTCGGATTAAGCACCCTTGCCTCGATTCTCGACCAGACGCATGAAGATCTCCTCCAGACGGTTGACTTTATTGCGCATGCTCAGCACCTTGATGCCGAGCGTCGACAGATGCGCGAACAGCTCGTTGAGATTCTGCTCCTTGGAGATATCGGCTTCGAGGGTGTGCTCGTCGATCCGGCGCAACACGAAGCCGGGCACGACAGGCGCCACCGCAATCGCCTCGCGGCTGTTGAGCACGAAGGTCTCAGTGTGCAGGCGGCGCAGCAGGTTCCCCATGCGATCACGCTCGATGATGCCGCCGTGGTCGATGATGGCGATGTTGCGGCAGAGGTTCTCGGCTTCCTCCAGGTAGTGCGTCGTCAGGATGATGGTCGTACCGCGCTGATTGATGTCGCGCAGGAACTCCCACATGCTGCGGCGAATCTCGATATCCACCCCGGCGGTCGGCTCATCGAGGATCAGCAGGCGAGGCTCATGCATCAGCGCCCGCGCGATCATCAGCCGCCGCTTCATCCCCCCGGACAGCCCCCGGGCAGCCCCATCGCGCTTGTCCCAGAGTTGCAGCTGCCTCAGATAGCGCTCAGCTCGCTGCCGCGCCTCGCGACGCGGCACGCCGTAGAACCCGGCCTGATTGACGACGATGGTCTGCGGTGTTTCGAATTGATTGAAGTTGATTTCCTGCGGCACCACTCCGATGCAGGACTTCGCCTGCTCGAGCTCGCGATCGATGTCGTAGCCGAAGATGCTGGCGCTGCCGGCGCTCTTGTTCACCAACGAGGTCACGATGCCGATGAGGGTGGTCTTGCCGGCGCCGTTCGGGCCGAGCAGGGCAAAGAAGTCCCCCTGCTCGACGTCCAGATCCACGCCGCGCAGTGCCTGCACGCCGTTCTTGTAGGTCTTCGTCAGGGCATGGGTGGATAGCGCAAGCATGTCGGGAAGCGGCGTCGGGACGGCGTGGCTGCGGGGATGGCCGCGCAAGTTACCACAGCCGGGCCTGCCTAGGCGGTCGCGCCCCGCGTGCCCGCGCCTCGCGTGCCCGCGACGGGCGTGACGGGAGCGCCGGACTGGTCGGCGCCGACGGCGAGCAGCTGCAGCCCTCGCAGCTGCGTCCAGCGCAGCTGCTCGCCCGCCGCCTGCCCGGCGCGCAGCAACTGGCGCCAGATCTGCGGCTGCCGCTCCCAGCGCGGCGCCATGTGTCCGATCCCCTCGGCGAGCTCTTCCAGCTCGTCGAGACGCCGGGCCGCGATGCACTCGGCGCTGGCCGGGCTCATGCCCAGCAGCACGCGCGCCGCGAGCGGCTGAGCGCGCGCCAGGTGCCAGCCCAGCAGCAGCGTACGCCGCCGCAGGGCCAGCCAGAGCGGGTCGAGGAGCCCGTCGGCACACTCGCGGCGCGGCGCGTCGGCCTCGTGCACTGCCAGGCTCGACACGGCCTGCCAACGAGCGGGCTCGGCGAAACCCGCGTCCAGCAGCAGGTAGGGACACTGCGCCAGCCGCCGCTGCGCCGCTGCATCCAGCGCGCACCACTCGGGCAATAGTGCCTGCACCAACACCGAGATCGCACCCGCCGCGGACTGGTGACCGCGCGCTGCGAGGCTGGCGCACGCCTCGGCGTGCAGTCGCTCGAGCAGACGCTCGTTGATCTCGAAGATCGGCGCGAGCAGCGTCTGATCCCACACCAGCGATGCGGTCGGCGAGAGCTCCTCGTACATGGTGTTCCTCCATGAAGCGCGCAGTTATGCCGCCTGGCAGATGCTATCGGCGCGCGCCGCGATCTGCGATAGTGAATATGTTACTAGTAACATCACAGCCGGGGAGAAGTCCATGCGCATTTATGAGGATCGCTACACCCGCGAGCGGCTGCGTTTTCACGTCGCGCTGCGCTTCATTCGTCTGGAGGCGCGCACGCAGACCATCCGTCGCTGGACCGGGCTGACCGATGACCGCATCCGCAAACTGTATCGATCCTACCTGGCGCACTGCGGACTGCAGATTGCACGCCATCGCGGCAAGTCACCGCAGCGGGCGGCCTACTTTCTGCGCTCCGCACGCCTGCGCCAGGAGAGCTCAGTGCTCGCCAGTCTGTTCCGCCTGCTGGGCGCATTGCCGGGCGGCGCGGCACCTGACCTATCCGCGCAGCCTGGCGGCACGGCGCAGCGCGCCGAGCGGCCTTCGCTGCAACGGGCGCAGCTGCTCTGCGAAGCCTACGAGTTGTATCGCGCGCTGCTCGGCGCCCCGGCGCTGGGCTTCGAGCATGCGGTCTTTCTGCTGCAGGCGCTGCTGCAGGCGCAGGAGCTCACGGTGGCTGCCTGTCCCGACTGCGAGGCGCTGGTGGTCATGGATCGCTGGGCGCTGTTTCCAGCGCGCTGCGCGCCGTGCGCGATGGCGGCCGCGGCGAAATATCCGGCGGCGCGCCTGAATGCCGCGCTGGACGACTTGCCCGTAGCGCCGGCGCTCTGCAAGACTGGCCGCAATGGCGACCTCCACGCGCGACACGCCCCTTGAGTTCATCGAGCGTCGCGTCGAAGAGCGCCTGCGGCCGGACTGGGCCCAGCAGGCGCTTGCCGATCGGCACACTCGCTATCTCATCTCCCGCGGCACGGCGCACCTGGTGCGGTCGGACGGCACATCCGCAACGGACGCCGAGTCACCGGCTCACATTGCGTCTCTGGACTGCACTCAGTTCGCGCCGCTCGAGGTACCCGAGGCACGGCAGACTTTGCTCGGCTGGTTCGAGGGGCAGCGCTGGGTGCTGGTGGATCTGCCCGAGTCGGCACGCTTCCAGCCCGCGGGCACGCGCTACGAGGAGCTGCGGCCGCTGCTACCGCAGGTGGGAGAAGCGCAGGCCCGGCTGCTGACCTACGCACGCGCCCTGCTCGTCTGGCGAGCGCGGCATCGGCACTGCGGCGTGTGCGGCTGCGCGACGGCGCCGCGCTCGGCCGGTCACGTCCTGCAATGCACCTCGCCGAGTTGCGGCGCGCAGGTATTTCCGCGGCTGGATCCGGCGATCATCGTGCTGGTGACGCACGCGCAGCGCGCACTGCTCGGCCGGCAGCCCTCCTGGCCGCCGGGGCGCTACTCGACGCTGGCGGGCTTCGTCGAAGCGGGCGAGAGCCTGGAGGAGGCGGTGACCCGTGAGGTGCGCGAGGAGACCGGGGCGCGGGTGCACTCGGTCACCTATTTCTCCTCACAGCCATGGCCCTTTCCGGCCTCGCTGATGTTGGGCTTTCACGCACAGGCCCCGGTGGAACCCATCCAGCTCGATGGGGAGCTCGAGGATGCGCGCTGGTTCGAGCGCTCGGCGCTGCGTGCCGGCCAGGTCCTGCTGCCGCCGCCGCACACCATCGCGCGGCGACTGCTGGAAGCCTGGTTCGCGGGCGGCACGCCCGAGCGCTGAGGCCCCGGGCGAACCGTCAGCGCCTCAGCGGCGCCGGCCCCGGCCGCCGCGCTTACCGGCGGCTTTCCTGCCAGCTTTCTTGGCGGTCTTCTTGGCGGCCTTCTTGCCGGCGCGCTTCGCGACCCGTTTAGCCGCACGCCGCACCGTTTTGCCGGCACCCCGGGCGCCGCGACGCGTGGCAGCCTTGCGGGCCACCTTCTTGGCGACCTTCTTGGCGGCTTTCTTCGCAGCGCGCTTCGCCTGTTTCTTCGCCGGCGCCTTTCTCGGGGCCTTTTTTGGCGCCTTCTTGGCCGCCTTTTTCGCGGCTCGCTTCGCAACCTTCCCGGCCGGCCGCGGCGCGGCTTTGCCTACGGACGCGCCATCGCTGGCCGCCGCCGAACTGGCCGGCGTCGGGCTCGGCTTTGCGGGGCGGGGCTTTGCGGCGCTGCGCTTGGGTGCCGCCGCCTCGTGAGCCTGCGTCGCGCCGGTCTGCGAGTGGATGGCAAACAGCACCCCACTGCGATCCAGCAGTTGGGCAATGCGCCCGCCGTCGGGTACGTCCATCGGTCCATTGATGACCCGGGCGGCGTGCTCGCGCGCCTTGCCGGCCGCCACATCCACGTCGGGCACACTTATATAAGAGAGCCAGTAGGGGGCCGGCATCTGTGCGGACAGCTTGTAGATGCCACCCTGGCGTACGCCATTGCGCCCGAAAATCAGGTAGGTGCCGGCAGGCCCCATGTCCATGCGCTGCAGGCTCTGCCAGCCAAACAGCTCGCTATAGAAGCGGAAGGCGGCCTCGAAATCGGTGGTCGCGAGCTCCTGCCAGGCGAATTCACCCTGGCCAGGCTGCCCAGAGGCAGGCGCCGCGGATTGCAGGGGATGATAGACGCCGAAGGCCGCGCCCTGCGGGTCGGCCAGAACGGCATAACGACCCACGTCCGGCACGTCGCTTGCGGCACGCAACACTTTGCCGCCGAGCTTCTCGACGCGCCCGACGGTGCCATCCACGTCGTCGGCACCGATGTAGGGCAACCAGTGCGGACGCGCGCCCGCATCGCGTGCGTGCTGCGGTAGCGACATGACCCCACCGACCGGATGCCGCGCGTTGGCGAACACGCTGTAGTCCCCGTTGGGGTGTGCCGGCGATTGCACCTGCCAGCCGATGACCTTCGCATAGAAATCGGCAGCGCCGGCCGTGTCGTCGGTCATGAGCTCCTGCCAGATGAAACGTCCGTGAACGCTCGGCTGTGCCATTGAGACTCCCTGGTGGCGCGCGCTTGTGCCGCCTGATGTTATCGCAGTGCGCAGCCGCGAAGATAACTGAAGCCATCGCGCCCCGGTAGAGGCGAGGCACGAACCGCCAGGCGCGACGCCGCCGGCCATCGCCGCGACCCCACAGGCCCCGCCGGGCGCCGGCGCGCGACCAGCCACGCCCGCGCGCGCCCATCGTTTGCAAGCTGGCGCATTTTTATGCACAATGGTGGGAATTTATGCACGAGCCATCATGCTGAACGACCGTCACCAGCTCGAGCGACGCAATGCGATCCTGCGCATCCTGCGCAGCGGCGTCGTGCACCGGCAGAGCGATCTCACGCAGATGCTGCGGCGTGACGGCTTCACCGTGACGCAGTCCTCCGTGAGTCGCGACCTCGCCGAGCTTGGTGTGCTCAAGGCGTCCGGTCGCTACCGCCTGCCGCCCGATGAGATCTCGCGCGCGCACGGCGACTTTGCGACGCTCTCGCAGTTCGTGCGCGAGGTGCGCCGCGCAGGTCCCAACCTCACCGTGGTGCGCACCACCATCGGTGCGGCCGGCAGCGTCGCGGTGGCGCTCGACAAGGCCGAGTGGCCCGAGATCGTCGGCACCATCTCCGGCGACGATACGATCTTCGTCGCCACGGCCGATGCGCGCACGCAGCAGCGGCTGGTCGAGCGGCTCGAGTCTTTGTTTCACACCTGAGATCCGGCATGCAAGAACGCTCAGATGCGCCGCAGGCGCCCATCGTGCTCGCCTATTCGGGCGGACTGGACACCTCGTTCCTGGTCCCCTGGCTCGCCGAGCAACACCGCCGCCCGATCATCACCGTGACGGTGGACACCGGCGGCATCGACGCGCAGGCGCGCGTGCGCCTCGCCGAGCGGGCGCGCGCGCTCGGCGCCATCGAGCATCACCAGATCGATGCGCGCGCGGACTACTACGAGCAGGTGCTGCGTTTTCTGATCATGGGCAACGTGCGACGCGGGCAGCTCTATCCGCTGTGCGTCGGCGCCGAGCGCGTCATGCAGGCTCAGACCATCGCCCGCATGGCCGAGAAACTCCGCTCCGCCACCGTCGCACACGGCTGCACGGCCGCCGGCAACGATCAGGTGCGCTTCGAGGTTGCGCTGCGCACGATCGCCCCCGACCTCACGGTGCTCGCACCGGTGCGTGATCAGGCCTTCAAGCGCGCCGAGGAGCTCGCGTTCCTGCAGCAGCGCGGCCTGCCGGTGCCGCCAACCGGCGCCGCCTATTCGATCAATCGGGGCTTGTGGGGCGTGACGATCGGCGGCACGGAAACCCTGACCTCCGCGGGCAGCATTCCCGAGAGCGCCTGGGTGCTCTCGGCCGAGGCCTTCACTCGTCCGCGCGCACCCGAACGCCATCGCCTGGGCTTCGAGCGCGGCCGCCCGGTGTCGCTCGATGGCCGCGCACTCGATCCGGTGGCCCTCATCGAGCAGCTCGAGTCGCTTGCGGCTCCCTTTGGTATCGGCCGCGGCATTCACCTCGGCGATACCATCATTGGGACCAAGGGTCGCGTGGCCTTCGAGGCGCCGGCCGCCGAAGTGCTGCTCACCGCGCACCGCGAGCTCGAGAAGCTGGTGCTCACCGCGCGCCAGCAGCGCATCAAAGAACTGGTGGCCGCCCCCTACGGGGATCTCGTGCACGAGGGGCAGCTGCTCGATCCGGTGTGCCGCGACATCGAGGCGCTGCTGCTGTCGTCGCAGGAGCGCGTCAGCGGCGAGGTTGCGCTGCTGCTGCGACCCGGCGCACTGTTCATCGAGGGCGTGCAGTCGCCCTATTCGCTCATGGCCGCCTCGCGCGGCGTCTATGGCGAGGCCGCAGGAGAGTGGAGTGCCGCGGATGCCACCGGCTTCTCGCGCATTCTGGCGCTGCCGGGCGTCTTCCACCGGCGCGCCGGCGAGCGAGCGGCCGAGGCCAGCCTGGCCGATGGCAATGACGAGGGCACACGCAAGGGCGAAAGCGGCGGGAGGCAGCGATGAAAACAGTATTCGTCGACAAGGTCGCCTCGGTCACGCAGGCCTGCGCGCTCGGGCAGGAGCTGCGTCTGTCGAGCGAGATCCCCGCCGAAGAAGGCGTCGCCATCGTCGCCGAGATCCTCACCAACAAGTCGACCTATAACACGCTGGAGCTCGCGAGCGGCCGCATGGCCAAGGTCGGCAAGGGCGACATCGTGGTCGGCGCGCTCGGTCCGCGCCGCGCGCTGTTCGGCTACAGCGGTCACGTGCCCAGCTCCCTCAAGCCCGGTGACGTGATCCAGATGCTCAACATCGGCGGCGTCATGGGGATCTGTGACTCGGCGACCCCCGACAAGGGCAAGCCCTTCGACTGTCGGGTGCTGGGGGTGGTGCTGCACTTTCCGTATCTGGGCGAGCGCATCGGCGTGCCGGCGCGCGTGGGCTACCGCCCGCTGGACTTCAACGCGGCGCTCGAGACGCGCGGCGTGCCGGTGGTGGCGCTGGCCGGCAGCTGCATGGAGGCGGGCAAGACGGCCGCGGCCGCGGCCATCATCGCGCGCATGCGTCACCGCGGTCTGGTCGTCGATGCCTTCAAGGCCACCGGCGTCTCCTTGCGACGTGACATCCTCGCCTTCGAGGATGCCGGTGCCCGCCGCACCATGATCTTCACCGACCTCGGCGTGGTCACGACCACCTCGCGCACGGGTCCGGCGCTCACGCGCACCATGCTCACCGAGCTCGCCGCCGGCAAGCCCGACGTCATCGTGTTCGAGCTCGGCGACGGGTTGCTCGGCACCTACGGCGTGGACGCCATCCTCGAGAGCCCCGACGTGCGCCGCGCGCTCACCGGCGTGGTGCTCTCGGCGAACGACCCGGTCGCCGCCTGGGGCGGCGTGAAGCTGCTGCGCGAGCGCTTCCAGGTGCAGCCCTGCGTCGTGACCGGGCCCTGCACCGACAATCAGGTCGGCATCGAGATCATCCAGCAGCAGATGCAGGTGCCAGCCTTCAACGCGCTGGCCGACGCCGCGGGCCTGGGCGATGCCGTCATCGACGCCGTGGGGTTGGCCCAGACGACGCCGCGGGCGGCTGGAGCCGTTGAATGACCACGACCCTGCCTGCGCTGGTCCTCGGCGGCAGCGGCTATGTCGCCGGTGAGCTGCTGCGCCTGCTCGCGGTGCATCCGGTGTTTCGTGTGGCCGCCGTGCTCTCCGACAGCCGACCCGGCGAGCGCATCGCCGCGAGCTTCGGCCACCTCGCGAGCGCCTATCCGGAACAGCGTTTCTGCTCGCTCGCCGAGGCCGAGCAACTGGTCGCGCGCGAGCCGGCGGTGGCGATCTTCTGCGCCGCCCCGCACGGCGCCGCCGCCGCCCTCATCGACGGGTTGCTCTCGCGCGCGGAAGCGGCCCATGGCGCTGCACCCGCGCGTCCCGGTCGCGCCACGCGTGTCGTCGACATCTCCGCCGACTATCGTTATCGCGACGCCGGTGCCTATGAGCGCGTCTATCGGCACGCGCACGGCGCGCCCGCGCGCCTGGCGGCCTTCACCTGCGCGCTGCCCGAGCACCTCGCCGCAAGTCCCACCGCGCATGTGGCGCATCCGGGCTGCTTCGCCACCGCGACACTGCTCGCCTCGGTACCGCTGCTGGCGCAGGGACTGATCGAACCGGAGCTGTTCGTCGCGGCCGTCACCGGCAGCACCGGCTCGGGGCGCAAGCCCGTCGAGGGCACGCACCATCCGCTGCGCCACTCCGATCTGTACACCTATAACGCGCTGGCGCATCGGCACACGCCCGAGATCGCGGCCTGCGCACAGGCCGCCTCGGGCGTCGCCGCGCGCTTTGCCTTCGTGCCGCACTCGGGTCCATTCGCACGCGGCATCCATGCGACCGTGCAGGCGCGCCTCACCACACCGCGTGACAGCGCCCAGGTGCTCGCGGGGCTGCGCGAGTTCTATCGCGACGCGCCCTTCGTGCAGGTGCGCGAGGCGGCGCCGCGCGTCAAGGAAGTGGTCACCAGCAACTACGCGCAACTCAGCGCCGTCAGCGACGGCCAGAGCGTCGCCGTGATGTGCACGGTGGACAATTTGAACAAGGGTGCGGCCGGCGGCGCGGTACAGTGGATGAATCGCCTGCAGGGTCTGGATGAGACCAGCGGTCTCACCGCCCCGGCACCCGGCTGGACCTAAGGACATGCCATCGATGGACGCAGAGACGATGGACACCGAGACACTCGACCTCACCCGCGACGTCACGCCCGACTATCTTGCGCCGGTGTTCGCGCAGTACCCGCTGCCGATCGAGTCGGGCGAGGGCGTTTGGCTCAAGACGCGCGATGGTCGGCGCATTCTGGATCTGTATGGCGGCCATGCGGTGGCCGCGCTCGGCTACGGGCACCCCGGTTGGACCGCGGCGCTGGATGCACAGGCGCGCACGCTGTGCTTCCAGAGCAATGCCGTGCCCCTGCCGGTGCGCGCCCGCGCCGCGACGCGCCTGATCCGCTATTCGCGCCTGCCCTTCACCAGCGTGTTCTTCGTCAACAGCGGCGCGGAAGCCAATGAGAACGCGCTCAAGATGGCCTTTTCGCTGACGCGGCGGGCGCAGATCGTCGCCGTCGAGCAGTCCTTTCACGGCCGCACCGCCGCGGCCGGCGCCGTCACCTGGGGCGCGGCGGCCAAGTGGTACGGCTTTCCCAGAGCGCCCTTCGAGGTGAGCTTCCTGCCGCGCGGGCAACGCGCCGATGCGCTCGGCACCAGCGGTGCCGATGCGGGCGGGGTGCTGGTGGACGAGAGCGTGCGCTCATCGCTCGCCAGCGAGATCACCGAGCGCACCGCGGCCGTCATCGTCGAGCCCGTGCAGGGCGTCGGCGGCGCCTTCGATCTGGGTCAGGCGTACCTGGCGGCGCTGCGCGCGCGCTGCGATGCCGTCGGTGCGCTGCTGATCTTCGACGAGGTCCAGTGCGGCATGGGGCGCGTGGGCACGGCCTTCGCAGCCAGTCGCTACGGCGTCATTCCCGACATGATCACCACGGCCAAGGCGCTCGGCGCGGGCTACCCCTGCGGCGCGCTGCTGATGAACGCACGCGTTGCGGCCGGTGTGAAGCTCGATGGGCTCGGCACCACCTTCGGCGGCGGTCCGATGGCCTGCGCGGCCGTCGAGGCGGTCATCGAGGCCATCGAGTCGGAAGGATTGCTCGAGCGCGTGCGCAGCGTCGGAGAACTCATCCGCAGCCGCTGCCTCGTCGGCCCCGTCACCGGCTATCAGGGCGCGGGCCTGCTGGTGGGACTGCGTACCTCGCGGCCGGCCAGGCAGGTGCACGCCGCGCTGCTCGAGCGCGATATCTTTACCGGCACCAGCGCCGATGCGCACGTCCTGCGCCTGCTGCCCCCCTTCATCCTCGAGGCCCCGCATGTCGAGCAGCTGCGCAGCGCGCTGCTCGAGATCGGCGCCTGAGCCGGCATCGCGGTCCCCATCATGCCGAGCTCCGTCACTGCGCCGCGCTTTCTCGATCTGGCGGATTATTCGCGCGAGCAGATCCTGCATCTGCTCGCACTCGCCACGCGACTGGAGCGCTCGCCCGAGCCGCACGCGCTCGCCGGGCGCATCCTGGGACTGCTGTTCCTCAATCCTTCGCTGCGCACGCTCGCTTCCTGCCAGGCCGCGATGGCGCGCCTGGGGGGGTCCTCGTTCGTGATCACGCCAGGCGCAGGCACCTGGCAGCTCGAAACGCGCGACGGGGCCGTCATGGACGGCACCATTGCCGAGCACATCCGCGAGGGGCTGCCGGTACTGGCCTCCTACTGCGATGCGCTCGGCATCCGCTCCTTCGCCGACGGCCGTGATCTGGCCGCCGACCTGGGCGAGCACAAATTCAGCGCGATGGCGCGTCTGATCGACAAGCCGCTCGTCAACCTCGAGTCTGCGGCCAATCATCCCTGTCAGGCGCTCGCCGACTGGAAGACGCTCGATGAGCTCGGCGTGCCGCGCGAGGGCAAGCTGGTGCTCTCCTGGGCCTACCATCCACGCGCCCTGCCGCTGGCGGTGCCGGCCGCCACCGTGCATATGGCGGCGATGCGCGGCATGCGCGTCACGGTGCTGCGACCGGAAGGGTACGCCCTGCCACACGAGATCATGCAGAAGGCACGCCGCGCCGGTAGCGGCGCGGTCGAGGAGAGCAGCGATCCGCGCGAGGCGATGCAGGGCGCCGACGTAGTCTATGTCAAGGAGTGGGCCAACACCGCGCACTACGGCAATGAAGCCGTCGACGCCGCGGCGCGCCGTGCACTCAAGCACTGGTGCCTGAATGAGGATTGGTTCGCGGCCGCGCCGCGCGATTGCCGTCTGATGCACTGCCTGCCGGTCCGTCGCAACGTCGCGATTGCCGATGGCCTGCTCGACGGGCCGCGCTCGGTGGTGCAGCGGCAGGCCTACAATCGCCTGCCTGCGCAGATGGCCGTGCTCTATCAACTATTGAAGGCGGACAGCACCGCCGAGCGAGGTTCGTCGCCGTCATGATCGTGCATCGTCCCGACCCAGCCGCCGGCGTGCGCGGCCTGCGCAGCGCCGCCCCGTACATCCGGCTCTACAAGGGCAAGACGTTCGTCGTCAAGGCCGGCGGCGCCGTGTTCGGCGATGCCGCGATGATGCGCGCGCTGATCGAGCAAATCGCGCTGCTTCACTACCTGGGCATTCGAGTGGTGCTCGTGCACGGCGGTGGCCCACAGCTCACCGAGCTGACCGAAGCGCTGGGAATGCCCACACGCATGGTGCAGGGCCGGCGTATCACCGACGCGAAGTCGATCGATGCGACCTCGATGGTGCTCAACGGCCTGATCAACACGCGCATTCTGGCGATCTGCCGCGAGCTGGAAATCGACGCGGTCGGCCTCTCCGGTGTGGACGCGGGCCTGGTGCGCGCGCACCGCCGGCCGCCGATGAAACTGCCTGCCTCCAGCGAGACGGTGGATTTCGGCTTCGTCGGCGACATCGATCGCATCGACCCGGCCGTGATCCGCAAGCACCTGGACAATGGTCTGATGCCCGTGGTCAGCCCGTTGTCCTCCGACGATCGCGGCACGCTGCTCAACATCAACGCCGACACCGTCGCGGCGGCCATCGGGGCGGCGCTCGCTGCCGAGAAGCTCATTCTGTGTACCGGCACGCCCGGCATCCTCGAGCGCGTCAACGATCCGACCTCCATCATCTCTTACACGGATCTGGCGGGCCTGGCATCGCTGCGCGCCGAGGGTGCGCTGAGCGAAGGCATGCTGCCGAAGGCCAAGGCGATCGAGGATGCGCTGCGCGGTGGCGTGCGCCGCGTGCATGTGATCTCCTACGGCGCACCCGACAGCATCCTCGCCGAGGTGTTCACCAACGAGGGTACCGGCACGCTGGTGGTGTCCGACGTCAATGCGCTGACCCCGGCGGAGCAGCAAGGCGGCGCATGAGCCGTCTGTGGGACAAGGGCACCCCGCTCGATGAGCGCGTGCTTGCCTATTCAGCCGGCGAGGACTACGTCCTCGATGAGCGGCTGGTGGCCTACGACGTGCGCGCCTCGATCGCGCACGCCGAGATGCTCGCCGCGCAGGGACTGCTGAGCGGGCCGGACCTCACGCAGCTGCGCGACGCGCTGCAGGCGCTGGGCGCCGCGCACGCGCGCGGCGAGTGGCACGTGCAGCTCGCCGACGAGGATGGCCAGACGGCGCTGGAGCGGGCACTGACCGAGCGGCTCGGCGCGCTCGGTGGGCGCATCCATCTGGGACGCTCGCGAAATGATCAGGTGCTCACCGCCCTGCGGCTGTACCTGCGCGATGCGAGCGACGCGCTCGCCGGGCAAACCGGGCAGATGAGCGCGGCGCTCGAGCGGCTCATCGCACGGCAGGGCAGCGTCGAGCTACCGGGCTACACCCACATGCAGCAGGCGATGCCCAGCTCGGTGGCGCTGTGGGCCGGCGGCTTCGCGGCCGAGCTCTGCGATGATGCCGAGGGCATCCGCGCGGTGCGCCGGCGCCTGGATCGCAATCCGCTCGGCTCGGCGGCCGGCTATGGCACCCCCGGCCTGCCGCTCGACCGGGCGCGTACCACGCGAGCGCTCGGCTTTGCCGAGACGCAGGAGCCGGTCACCGCCGTGCAGCTCTCGCGCGGCAAGGCCGAGGCCCAACTGCTGTTCGAACTGTCGCTGCTGATGCAGGACCTCTCGCGCCTGGCGAGCGACCTGCTGCTGTTCTACACCGCCGAATTCGCCTTCATCGAGCTGCCCGATGCCTTCACCACCGGCTCCTCGATCATGCCGCAGAAGCGCAATCCCGACGTGCTCGAGCTGTCGCGCGGCCGGGCGGCAACGCTGCTGGCCTGCCTGACCGAGGCGCTGGTCATCTGTGCAAAGCTGCCCTCCGGCTATCAGCGCGACCTGCAGCTGTTGAAGTTCCCCCTGTTCCGTGGCATCGACATCGCCGGGCAGACCCTGGGTATCCTCGCCGCGGCCGTGGATGCCCTGCGCTTCACGCCCGAGCGCATCCGCATAGACCCGCGCGTGCACGCCGCCTCGCAGGCCTACGCCCTGGTGCTCAAGGAAGGTATACCATTCAGGGAGGCCTACCGGCGCATCGCGCAGCAGCTCGCGGGCAAGGAGTAGCGCAAGTGAATTCCCCGGCGGGGTCCGCCAGCGGCGTCAGCCGCGGGCTGATCGAATACACCCACGTGATCTATGCGCTGTTCGCGCTCTCGGTGCTGGCCGCGCTCGCCGGCCTGCACGCCGTGGCGCTGCGCTTTGCCTTCGGCCTGCCCTCCATCATCGCCGTGATCATGTGCTACGCACGCCGCTCGGAAGTGCGCGGCAGCTGGCTCGAATCGCACTTTCGCTGGCAGATCCATACCTTTTGGTATTGCTGGCTCTGGATCATCGTTGCCTCGATCGTCTCCATGCCGCTGCTGATCGTGATCGTCGGGCTGGTCACCGAGATCGTGGCGCTGGCCATCATCGGTATTTGGGTCATCTACCGCGTGGTGCGCGGCTGGCTCGCGCTGCGCGATGCCCGCGCACTGCCCATGCCCGCATGAGCCCGCCGCTGACAGCGCCGCGCCCGCCGGCATGCCCCGAGCGTTGCCGTTCGGCTGCGCCAGCGCCAGCGCCAGCGCATACCTGGCCGCTCGCCGTCGTCGCCTCGCTCACGCTGCTGCTCGGCGCCTGCGGACAGAAGGGCCCGCTCTACCTGCCCAACGCCCGTAAGGCCCCGGTCGCCCCCAGCCCCGGCGGCGCCACGCCGAGCAGCGTGCCCGCGCAGGCCACACCGCCCGCGCAGGCCGCGCCGGCCGCACGGCCACCAAAGCCGCAGTCGCAGTCCTCGCAGCCTGACGATTCCCAGCCCCCCGCGGGCGATTCCTCCGCCACCGGCCAATCCCCGGCGGCCTGAGCCGCCTGCCTGCGGCATGGCCAGCGCCTACGACCTCGTCCTCATCGACGGCTCGTCGTATCTGTTTCGCGCCTTTCACGCGCTGCCACCGCTGTCCAATTCCGCGGGGCAGCCGACCGGTGCGATTCACGGCGTGCTGTCGATGCTGCTGAAGTTCCTGCGCGAATACGAGGCGCCGCACATCGCGGTGGTGTTCGATGCGGCGGGCCGCACTTTTCGCGACGAGCTGTTCGCGCAGTACAAGGCGCATCGCGCGCCGATGCCCGATCAACTGCGGCCGCAGGTCGAGCCGCTGCTGCAGGCCGTCGAGGCGCTGGGGCTGCCGGTCCTGCGCATCGAGGGCGTGGAGGCGGACGACGTCATCGGCACGCTCGCCTGTCGTGCCAATGCCGCGGGCGAGCGCGTGCTCATCTCCACGATCGACAAGGACATGGCGCAACTGGTCGACGAGCGCATCACGCTGATCAACACGATGAGCAACACGCTGCTCGATCGGGCTGGCGTCAAGACAAAGTTCGACGTCTTTCCCGAGCAGATCATCGACTACCTTGCGTTGATTGGCGACAGCTCGGACAACATTCCGGGCATCGAGAAGGTCGGGCCCAAGACCGCGGCGCGCTGGCTGGCGCAGTACGGCACGCTGGATGCGCTGATCGAGCACCGCGCAGAGATCGGTGGCAAGGTCGGCGAGAACCTGCGCGCCGGACTCACGATGCTCGCGCTCTCGCGTCAACTGGCGACACTGCGCACCGACCTGTCGTTGCCGATCGATGAGCACACGCTGCTGCGTCGAGCGCCGGACGTGCCGCGGCTGCGCGCGTTATATCGACGTCTGGAGCTGCGCGCACTGCTCGCGCAGCTCGAGGCCGCCGACGCGGCGGCGGCGACGGCACAGGGCAGCACGGACGGTCCGAATGCCGCCACGAGCGAGCAGCCGACGCAGCCGGCCGTCAGCGAGCTGCTGCAGGCGAGCGACCCGGCCGCTGCGGCACTCGCCGCCCTGCCGCGTCGCTACGAGCTGATCACCGATTGGCCGCACTTCGAGCGCTGGCTCGCTCAGCTGGCCGCTGCGGAATCGTTCGTGCTCGATACGCAGACTACGGGTGCAGACTACATGCACGCGCAGCTGGTCGGCATCGCGTTTTGCGTCGCACCGGGGGAAGCGGCCTACATTCCGCTCGCGCACGACTATGCGGGCGCTCCCGCGCAGCTCGAGCGCGCCCGCGTGCTCGACGCGCTGCGTCCCCTGCTCGAGGACCCCTCGCACGCCAAGCTCGGCCAGCACCTGAAGTTCGACATGCACGTGCTCGCCAACTACGACGTGCAGCTCGCCGGCGCTCGTTTCGATGTCATGCTCGAGTCCTATGTGCTGGACTCTACTGCCACGCGCCACAGCATCGATTCGATGGCGGCACGCTACCTGGGCCTCACGGTGCAGCGCCTCGAGGATCTCGTCGGCCGAGGCGCCAAGCAGCTGGGCTTTCAGCAGATCGACCTGCAGCGCGCCGGTGAGTATGCCGCCGAGACCGCGGACCTGACGCTGCGGCTGCATCGGGTACTGTGGCAGCATCTCGAGCGCGCGGGTGCCCTGGCGAGTCTTTATCGCCAGATCGAGCAGCCACTGGTGCCGGTCCTGCAACGCATGGAGCGCCATGGCGTGCTCATCGATCGGCAGATGCTGCGCACGCAGAGCAGCGAGCTGGCCGCGCGGATGTTGGAAATTCAGGCGCAGGCCGACGCCGAGGCTGGCTCGCCCGTCAACCTGGAGTCGCCCAAACAGCTGCAGCAGATTCTGTTCGAGCGCCTGCAGCTGCCGGTGCTGCGCAAAACCCCCGGCGGCACGCCCTCCACGGCGGAGGATGTGCTCGAGGAGCTCGCGGCCAGCTACCGCCTGCCGCGCATCATTCTGGACTATCGGGGCCTCGCCAAGCTGCGCTCCACCTACACCGAGAAGCTGCCGGAGCAGATCAACTCCGCCACCGGGCGCGTGCACACCTGCTATCACCAGGCGGTCGCGGCGACCGGGCGGCTCTCCTCGAGCGATCCGAATCTGCAGAACATTCCGATCCGCAGCCGCGAGGGACGGCGCATCCGCGCGGCCTTCGTCGCGCCGCCCGGCTACCGCCTGCTGGCGGCCGACTATTCGCAGATCGAGCTGCGCATCATGGCGCACCTGTCGGGGGATGAGAGCCTGCTGCGCGCCTTCGAAGAGGACCGCGACATCCATCAGGCCACCGCGGCGGAAGTCTTCGGCCTGTCGGTGCAGGAGGTCTCGGCCGATCAGCGCCGCTCGGCGAAGGCCATCAACTTCGGGCTCATCTACGGCATGTCCGCCTTCGGTCTGGCGCGTCAGCTCGGGGTGGCACGCGGCGCGGCGCAGAGTTATGTCGATCTGTACTTCGCGCGCTACCCCGGCGTGCGCCGCTATATGGAGCGCACTCGCGAGCAGGCGCGGCGCGAAGGCTACGTCGAGACGGTATTTGGCCGACGGCTGTTTCTGCCCGAGATCGCCTCGCGCAATCGCCAACTGCAGCAGTATGCCGAGCGCAGCGCGATCAATGCGCCGATGCAGGGCACGGCCGCGGACATCATCAAGCGTGCCATGCTGGCAGTGGATGCCTGGTGCCGCGAGACGCAGGCGCCCGTGCACCTGATCATGCAGGTACACGATGAGCTGGTATTCGAGGTGCGCGAGGATGCACTGGCGACGGCACGCGAGCGCATCGGCGCGCTCATGAGTGGCGCAGCCTCGCTGAGTGTGCCGCTGAAGGTCGATCTCGGCGAAGGCGCCAATTGGGACGAGGCGCATTGATTTGTAGAGCGCGCGCGCCGGCACGCGAGGATTCGCCAGCGTCGTGCCGATCTGGCAGGCTTGCGCAACAGCGGGGGCCGAGCGACCGGCCGCAGCATCGGAGAATCCCATGAGCGCTCTGCGATTGACTGGCCTTGCGGCCGCGTTGGCGCTTGGCGTCGTGCTGTTGGCAGCAATGCCTGTGGCACAGGCTGAGGACAGCGGCTTCTACCTGGCGGGCTCGCTCGGTCAATCGCGCGTGCGGTACGACAGCAGTACGTACTATGCGGGCAGCAACAGCGTCGGCTATCAGGTGGCAGCGGGATTCCGGCCGCTGCCGCTCGTGTCGGGCGAATTCGATTACACCGGCTTCGCACGCGCGTACAGCGGCGTCAACTATGCCGATACCTATGGGGTCGGACTGTTTGCGCTGGGCTATCTGCCCATTCCCATCGTGCAAGTGTACGGCAAGCTCGGGCTGGTGGACTGGCGCACCAGCGCGCATTCGCGCAGTCTGTCGTTCCATCGTTCCGGCGCGAATGTCGCCTACGGCGCGGGACTGACCACCAGCTGGGGGCGACTCGGCGCCCGCCTGGAATTCGAAAGCTTCGATGTGGCTCACGCCAGCAGCATGGACTTCACTTCCATCGGCCTGGTCTGGTGGCTGTAGCTGCGCTCTGACGGCAGCGGCCAAAACCGGCCGAGCGCAACAGTTGCGACTGCAAACCATTGATCGTGCGCTGAAAAGCAACTCCACGCGGGGCGCGGAACTTTTCTGCGCTCCCCCACTCCAATTTATCGAGTGCGATGCACTCCCCGCTTCCCTCCCTAAGCGGGTGTATCCGCCGCGTTGAGACCCGCGTCGGATAATCCTGGCCTCGGTAGTTCGTCATGGACTACCGGGGCTTTTCTTTGCGTCGTTGCGCAACCATTGCTGCAGAAGCGCACGCGCCTCCTCCACGCCGGTGCCCGCATGCGCGGAAAACAGCTGAACGCTCGCGCCTGCGCCGAGCCGTTGCCGCGTGCTGTGCAGGCATTCGCACGCCGCAGCGCGCGACAGCTGATCCGCCTTGGACAGCAGCACGTGCAAGGCACGCGAGCCGCCCTGCGCCCAGGCAAGCAACTGCTCGTCCATCGGCAGCAATCCGCGGCGCGCATCCACCAGCAGCAGCACCCCGCGCAACGAGTGGCGCGGCCGCAGCGCATCGATGAGCTCGATCCATAACTCGCGCTCGGCCCGCGCCCCCTGCGCGTAGCCATAGCCGGGCAGATCCACCAGCCGCGCCCCGGGGGCTAGCTCGAAGAAATTCAACAGCCGCGTGCGGCCGGGCTGCTTGCTGGTGCGTGCCAGGGCCTTGCGGGCGGTCAGAGTGTTGATGGCAGTGGACTTGCCGGTGTTGGAGCGCCCCGCGATGGCCACTTCCACGCCCTGATCGGCGGGAAACTGGCTCGCGGCGGCCGCACTGAGCAGCAGTCTGGCATGTGGATAGAGACTCAAGGCGGTCCTCGCGCAGCGGCCGGCGAGCCGGCGGCACCCTAGTGTACAATTCCGCGCTTACCTGACTGCCAGCCTGCCACCTGTGTCGGCTGGATCGACCGGGAGCTGATCACCATCATGATGTCGAGGATGAGTTGGACGGGCGCTCTGGCGGCCTTACTGCTGGCGCCTCTGGCGCATGCCGCCGGTGCGACCACGCGCGCTGCCGCCGCAACTGCGACGGCCCCCGCTGCCACCGCCAGCGCGACGGCCCCCGCTGCCGCCGTGGGCGCCGGATCGGCTGAGGCGGGTGCGGCCAAGGCGGCGATCTGTGCGGCGTGCCACGGACCCAGCGGCAACAGTACGAATCCGATGTGGCCGGCACTCGCCGGCCAGAACGCCGCCTATATCAAGGCGCAGCTCGTCTACTGGCACGACAAGACGCGCGTCGACCCGTCCGGCGTCATGCCGACGCAGGCGGCCAACCTCTCGCCCCAGGACATTGCGGATCTCGCCGCCTACTTTGCGTTGCAGACCCCCGCCGGCGAAGAGGCAGATCCCTCCTATTGGCAGGCGGGCGAAAAGCTCTATCGCGGTGGCGACCCCTCGCGCAACATCCCGGCGTGCATGGCCTGCCATGGGCCCGTGGGTCGCGGCGTGCCTTCGGCAGGCTATCCGCAACTGCGCGCGCAGCATGCGGTCTACATCCTCGCGCAGCTGCAGCAGTACGCGAGCGATACGCGCTACACGCGCAACAGCAAGGGCGTCAGTGCCGGCGGACCCTATGACCAGATCATGCATACGATTGCCAGTCGCCTGACGCCCGAGGACATGCGCGACGTGGCCTCGTACGTACAAGGCATGCGTTAGCTCAACCAGTGCGCGCAGAGCCGCGCGGCCATTGACGAGGACGACTATGAAGCTCACACGACTGTCGACCTTGGTGCTGCTGGGGCTGGCCTTGGGTGCCTGTTCGCGCGGCCCCTCACCGGCGGTGAATAGCGCGGCCCCTGCCGCCAATAGCGCGCCGGCCGTGGCCAGCACGACCGGCGCAGCCGACGCCGCCAACGGCGCGACTGCAGCGAGTCCCGTCAGTGCGAATGACTTGGCGGCCGCGGCGCAGACCCAGGAGGGCGCGGACAAGGGCACCAGCAACAGCGGTGACGCCTCGCTGGAGCACGTCGCCGCCCTGCCACAACAGGCCCAGCTGCCCAGCGGGCAGTGGACACCCGGTACCAACTACACGGTGCTGTCTCCTGCCCAACCAACCGACGCCGCACCGGGCAGGGTTCAGGTCATCGAGATCTTCTGGTACGGCTGCCCGCACTGTTATGCGCTCGATCCGTACTTGGAGAGCTGGCTCAAGAGCAAGCCCGGCTACGTCGATTTCGTGCGTGTACCCATCATGTGGGGCGACGTGCATCGCTCGCATGCGCGGCTGTTCTATACGCTGCAGGCACTCGGCAAGCTCGATGAGCTGCACACACAGGTGTTCGACGAGATCCATCAGCACAACGATCCGCTGTACGTGCAGGGCAACCCGCAGGCGACCCTCCAGGCGCAGCTTAAGTTCGCCGTGGCCCACGGCATCAGCGCCGCTGCCTTCACCAATGCATACAATTCCTTCGGCGTGCAGAGCAATCTGCAGCGTGCCGATGACCTGGACCGCCGCTACAAGATCGATGCGGTGCCCACCATCGTCATCGACGGCAAGTACGAAGCCGATGTGGGTACGGCCGGTGGCGAGGAAAAGCTCATTCAGCTGATCAACGACTTGTCCGCCAGCGAGAAGAAGACGATCGGCTGAGGCGCGGGGCAGGTCCCGCGCGCAACCTTTTGAGGCGGTGCGCCCGTAGCTCAGCTGGATAGAGTGGCAGCCTCCGAAGCTGCAGGTCGTGGGTTCGAATCCCGCCGGGCGCGCCAATTTCAAGAGTGTCTATACCGGTCACGAAGCTGACCAGCCCTCTGAACTGGAGGACGCAGCCTCTTGACGGTTGCCCACGTCCATCAGTATCCCGAATACTGGTTCGATCGCCCCAAGGCTATCGATTCACCACACGTCCCTCGATGAGCGCGATTCGCAGCACTCAGCCCGGGGAGAACTGCTGCGCGTGTCCCGATTTCGCGCCCAACGGGTTCGGCAGATAGACGATTACCGTCGCGCTGCACGAGGGTGACGTTCTTCCTATTGAAGAGCGGCGCAGCGAGCACACTTCCTGGTTGAGTGACGAGAAGATCCGACCAATACCTCTGCTGGGTGCGCTTCCGCACCGACGCTATCCCTGGCGGCAGCGAAGCTAGGGTGAGGGAAGGGTGCAATCCGCTATTCGCTCTATGCAACGTCTGTACCATCAATAAGGCAGATTTTCTTGCTACACGAATTCCTCGAGGCCAACCGCGACACATTAGTCGAACAATGCCGGCTGAAAGCCGCGCGCCGCTCATCGAAAACGATAGATGGGCCGTTGGCATATGGTGTGCCGCTGTTCCTGGATCAGATTATCAAGACGCTGCAGCTTGAGCTGACCTCGGAACCCATGCAAAGCCGTAAAGTCTCGGGGCCCGCCGGCGGTGGATTATCGGGGGCCTCGGAGATCGGTGCCGGGGCGCGCTTGCATGCGCACGAGCTGTTACAGCACGGTTATACGGTCGATGGGGTGGTGCACGACTACGGCGACCTGTGCCAAGCCATCACCGATCTGGCATTCGAACACAGGGTACCGATCCAGGTCGACGAGTTTCGAACGCTCAACCGATGCCTGGATAATGCCATCGCCGACTCCGTGACCGAGTATGCCTACGAGCGTAACCGACTGGTCGACGATCGAAGATCCGAAGGGTTCCCCGAGCGTTTGGCCACTTTGGCCCATGAGCTGCGCAACTTCATCACCACCGCCACGTATGCGCTGAAGAGCATCAGAAGCGGCCAGGTCGGCCTGTCCGGACCGACGGGGGCGGTACTGGATCGTTGCCTGATCGGCTTGAGCACCCTCATCGATCGTTCCCTCGCCGAGGTCAGACTCGGAGCCGCCATTCCGGCGCCAGGGCGGCTGCTCAGCCTTGCCGACTTTATCGCCGATGTGCACTTATCTGCCACCCTGGACGCGCAGTCGCGCGGCTGCATGTTGGCGGTCTCCCCCGTCCCACCCGGACTGGCGGTGGACGGTGATCGGGAGATGTTGTTCTCGGCGGTCAATAATTTGCTGCAAAACGCGTTCAAATTTACCCGGCAAGGCACCGAGGTCTCGATGAACGCCTATGCGAGCGCCGATCGTATCCTGATCGATATCGAGGACCACTGCGGCGGTCTTCCCACGGGCGATACGGAACATCTCTTCCGGCCCTATACGCAAAGTGGCGAGGATAAGTCCGGGGTCGGACTCGGCTTGTCCATTTGCCGGCGCAGCGTTCAGGCCAATCACGGCGTTTTGAGTGTGCGCGATGTGCCCGGCACCGGGTGCGTGTTCACCATCAGCCTACCGCGCTGCCAACTGCCAGAAGAGCCCTGAGTGTAGCTCGGTGAGCTCATCGTTCGACTCAAACGTGTGCTTACGCCAGCCTCTCCTTGATCCGATCAGCCACGCGCAGCGCATTGGCGATGATCGTGAGCGTTGGGTTCACCGCGCCGATCGAGGGAAAGCAGCTCGCGTCCGCCACGTACAGGTTGTCCAGCTCGTGCGCCTTGCAGTCCAGGTCGAGTACCGAGCTGGCCGCATCGGCCCCGAAGCGGCAGGTGCCGGCCTGGTGCGCAGTGCCGCCGATCGGGATGTCCTTGCCCAGAAACAGGCGGCGCTCGATCAGGTGCGGCCATGCGCCCATGGGTTCGAGCAGCGTTTCCAGCTTCGCCCGCAATCGCCCGGCGGCCTCCTGATTGTTTTCATGAATGTCCAGCACTACGCGCTCGCCGGCGTAGCAGATCCGGTTTTCCGGCCGCGGCAGGTCCTCGCTCTGCAACCAGAAATCGATGGAGTGTTCGGCCATCTTCTCGAACGGCATCTCCGGCAACCAGGACAGATACTCTGGCAACGCCTCGCCGCGGATCTGTTCTCCGTGCGACTTGGCGCACATCTGGATCAGGCCCAGAGGATAGCCCCAATCCTTCGCACCGAAGTAGAAGTCGCTCACGGCGAGGGTCTTCTGGAACACCGTGTGGTTCGGTTCCTTCAGCAGTGCGATCACGACGGACATATTGTGCCGGATGTAGTTGCGTCCGACCTGATCGGATGCATTGGCCAGTCCTTTGGGATGCTGGTCGCTTCGGGAGCGCAGCAGTAGCAGGGCGGAACTGAGGGCCCCACAGGCGACCACGACGATGTCGGCCCAATACTGTTCGAGCTGCCTGTCTCGAATCGCATGCACTCGCGTCACGCTGCGGCCGGCGGCATCTGTCTCCAATCGGGTGACGTAGGTGTTTGTAAGCAGCGTAAAATTTCGGTACATGGCGCGGGTGGGATCCACGCAGATGATTTGAGCGTCCGCCTTGGAGTTGAACGGACACGGGAAGCCGTCGAAGGTGTCGCAGCGGATACAGGGGCTATAGGTGCTGGCGCTGCCGTCGGGGTTCTGGTCCAGCTTGATGCCGAGCGGCAGGTGGAAGGGATGCAGGCCTTCACGCTGCAGCATGTCGTTGAGCTCCTGGATGCGCGCTACATGCTTGACCGGCGGATAGGGGTACGGAGCACTGGCCCAGGGCTCGGTGCGATCCTCTGCGCGCTGCCCGTGCACGTGATAGAGCGCCTCCGCCTGCGTGTAGTAGGGCTCGAATGCCTCGTAGGGCAGCGGCCACGCCGGGGAGATTCCATCCTTGTGCCGTACCTCGCCGAA
>DATNDE010000015.1:0-99438 GCA_035553315.1 Steroidobacteraceae bacterium | reverse complement strand
CGAATGGCGGCAACGCTTCGGCCGCGAGGCCCTTGCCGGCAACGCGCGCAGCCTCAGCCCGTTTGCGCCGCGCTTTTCGGTCGAGGGCTATCTCGAGTCGCAGGCGGAGCGCTTCACGCGCATCTTCGACCCCAACTGCTATCTCTACCTCTCATGCGCCATGGACCGCTTCGACCTCGCCGAGCACGGCGGCAGTGCCGCCGCCGCGCTGCGCAGTGTGTCCGCTGAACACGTGCTGGTCATCGGCGTGCAGAGCGATCTGCTCTTCCCGATCGACGAGCAGGCCGCCATCGCCGCGGCGTTCCGTGAAAACGGCACCGCGGTGCGCTTCGCACCGCTGCCCTCGCTCGAAGGCCACGACGCCTTCCTGGTCGACTTCGCGCGCTTCGACCCCGAGATCCGCAGCTTCCTGAGCCGCTCCTGAAGGGGCGGCCGCGCACGGCGCGGCGCCCACATCGACTGCCTTCCCGCCCACGCCCGCCCGGGGCCGCCTGTGGTTGCCAGGCCACTTTTGCCCGAAAACCTGATGTACGTCACGCGCAGGACATCTGGTTTTAACAACACTGTCACTTGAATAACGTACAGTCTGTACTATCATACCGTACGTGATACGAACCATTTGCGGTTCATACGGTATGACAGGAGCTGTGCCATGAACGAGCTGACGCTCAACCCGGGAATTGCGGCCGTCCCCGTCGGCGAGAAGCGCATCGCCGTGCCGGTGGTGCCTGCCCCGAGCGGGCGACGCCGCGGCGAGGCGCGCGCGCGCCGCCGCTTTAATGCTCGCGTGCTGCAGACGAACGACGGCGGCTTCCGCCCGTTCCGCGTGTACTGACAGACGGCCTCGCGCCCCCTGGGCCCGCAGGGCGGCGCGGCGGTCCTTGCACCCCGCGCCGTCCGTGCGCTGCCGCTCCCCCGCCCGGGCGGCCGCGGCGCCGTGGCAACAGGCCGACAGCATGCCCTGGCCCGGCCGTCCAGAGTCGCCAAAGGCCAATATCTCGCCTGATTAATGTCGAGTAGCGTTGGCAACGCTGCGGCTCTTGGCATACATTGCGCTCTGCGATCGGTCGGCGACTTGAGCAGGGTGGGCTCGGAATGGAACGACGGCTGCATACACGACATCGGGCACGTACCGCCGTCTACCTGCTGCTGCCAGGTGGCAAGCGCCGCCTCTGCAAGGCGGTGAATCTGAGCGCCACCGGCGTGTTTCTCAGAACCTCGGGCTTGGGCCTGCGCAAAGGCCAGCAGGTCAGCCTTGCGTTTGCCATCGATCTCGGCGCCGTGACCAAGCTGCATCGGCGCACGGCCATTGTCGCCCACGTCTCGGGCGGCGGCACCGGCCTGATGATGGACGCCTACGCCGCCTCGCGCTAAGCGGCCGCCCGTCCCTGGCGCGGCTACTGCCGCGCTCTCAGGCATACTATCCCCCTGTATAGGTGAGCCACCTCGGCAAGTGAGCACACAGGCCATGGCACATGCACGGCGGGACAATGCCCGGCTGCTGGCGCGCGTTCGGCGCATGCAGGGTCAGGTCGAGGCACTCGAACGGTTGCTGCGCGACCAGCGCGACTGCAACGATGTGCTGCAACAGATTGCGGCGGTCCGTGGGGCAGCCACCGGACTGATGGCCGACGTGCTCGAGGAGCATCTGCAGGAGCACCTGAGCCGGCCCAGCGCTTCCCCGCAGCAGAGAACGCAGGATCTCAAAGAGCTGGCGCATATTGTAAAGCGCTATCTCAAATAGGCCTCCCGGTGTACGGCCACCCGTGGGGCATGCGCCGCGGGCCGCATCACTCCTTGAGCCCAACGGGTCAACCCCTGGGCCACCCTGACCGTTATCCGGCTAGGACGCGCAGCGCCACCGGCCTGTTCTGCCCTCTTTGACCGTGACGCTGCGCGAACCCCAGGAGGTTTCTGCCATGAACAGGCGAGGCGCACGGATGGCGTGGATTTCAGCGCTAGCGCTGTTCGGCGCATTGCTCGCCGCGGGCCCCCTCTGGGCCGGGGGTCACGGTGGTGGTGGCGGTCATGCGGGCGCAGGCCATGCGTCCGCCGGCCGCGGCGGCGGCCACAGCTTTGGCGGCGCCCGCAGTTTTGGGGGTGGTGTCCGCTTCGGCGGTGGCGCCCGCAACTTCGGGCGTGGCGGTTTTGCCGGCCATACCGGCAGCGTACGCAGCTTCGCCGCCGTACCCCACACCGGTGTCAGTTCATTCCGCGCGCCTGCCTCGCGGCGCGCTTATGGCGGCTATGCCGCCGGCCGCGTGCGCAGTTACGGCCACGTGGGTGTGAGCCGCGGCGGCTTTTCGGGCCGCGGCGGATTTGCTGGGGGCCGTGATCGCGGTTACCACGGTGCGGCCTGGGGTCACGGCTGGCACCCCGGCTATGGCTGGCGTTGGGGCGGGGGCTACTGGCGTGGTCGTTATTGGCCGCCCATATTCATCGGCACGGGCTTCGCCTGGTTTCTGCCCATCGTGCCTGCCTGGGCCCCCATTTATTGGTGGGGTAGTGTCCCCTACTACTATTACAACGACGTCTACTACACCTGGGACGGCACGGACGGGGGCTACGTGGCGAGCGCGCCGCCGCCTGCCGTGAGCACGGCTGACACCGCTGCCGATGTGCCCATCGCCGATGGCGCACCGTACGATTCGGCCGCGGCCGATGCGGCCGATGCGGCAGCCGCGGACGCGGCTGGAGCGGATGCGCCGACCGACGGCCCCACGACAGCCGCGCCAGCCGACGGTCCGAGCGCAGCGCCCCCTGATAGCGGCAATCTGTATGCCTATCCGAAGAACGGCCAGAGCCTGCAACAGCAAACCGAAGATCAGCAGGCCTGCCAGCACTGGGCAGCAACGCACGCGAGCGGCGAGACCACCGGCGACAACTCGATCGATTACCGTCGCGCTCTGGCGGCTTGCCTGACGGGACGAGGCTACAGCGTCGACTGAGCGGGTGCGTCTTGCGACGCCCGCGCTGCTGCAGGTAGAGTGATCCCATGCAGACCGCGCCCGTGACCGTTGCATCTTCTTCCCCGCTGCGCCTGCCTGCGTCGCTGCGCTCGGCGGCCTGGCTGTTAGCCGCGCTGATGCTGTTCACGCGTCAGTGCGACTTCGCGGGCGTCGCCGACGCATCCTGGGCCGTGTTCTTCCTCGGAGGTCTGTATATCGGCAGCTCGGGCCTGTTTGCGCTCTTCATGATGCTGGCCGTGCTGGTGGATTATACGGTCACGCAGCAACTGGGAGTCAGTAGCTACTGTCTCTCCGCGGCGTATCCGTTCCTGCTTCCAGCCTACGCGACGCTCTGGTGGGGCGGCCGTTGGCTGGCGCGGCGCTGGACTGCCTCGCGCCCGCTGCACACCCTCGCGCTCACGGCAGCCACGCTGGCCACCGCGGCGAGCCTGTGCTTCGTGATCTCCAATGGCAGCTTCTACTGGCTGGCCGAACGGGCCGCACCGCCCACGCTCGCTGGCTGGCGAGAGAACTTCCTCGATTGGTATGGCTACTTTCTCGCCGTGCCGTTCGCCTATGTGAGCGCGGTGCTGGCCCTCAGAGCCGCCACGCTCGCGATTCGCTCACGACTCGCCAGCCGCAAAACCCAGCCGCACGCCGCGTCGCTCGGGTCCGAGTAACGCCAGCACCAACAGCGCCAACGCCGTCAACGCACACACCAGTCCCAATGCGAAGGCGTAGTTGGGGTGCGCCGCGCCGCCGACGTGCACCGCGAGCAGTGACTGCAGCGGGGCGTTGGATGACGCGATCAGATTGCCCAGCTGATACACAACCCCGGGAAAGGTCGCACGCATGCCGTCCGGGGACAGCTCGTTGAGGTGCACGGGCACGACACCCCAGGCCCCCTGCACCATGAACTGGATCAGAAAGGCCGCCGCTGCCACTGCGACGATATGCTGTGCCATCACCCAGAACGGCAGCACCGGCAGGGCCAGCACCGCGGCGAGCGCGATGGCACGGCGGCGCCCGATGACGCCCGACAACCTGCCGAAGAACAGACCGCCGCAGATCGCGCCGATGTTGTAGATGATCGCCACGATCGAGGTCGCATGCGTGGAGAAGCCGCGCTGGTGCTGCAGCAGCGTGGGATAAAGATCCTGCGTGCCGTGACTGAAGAAGTTGAAAGCGGTCATCAGCGCAATGGCATAGAGCGCCAGAGGCCAGTGCGCGGCGAAGCCACGCCAGTCGAGCCCGGCGCGCGCGCTGGCAGGTTGCGATTCGGGCACGCGCCGCCAGATGTACAGCACCAGCAGTGCCGGCAACGCCCCGACGATGAACATGCCGCGCCAGCCGATGTATGGGAATGCAAGGCCGAAGACCACGGCTGCCAGCAGATAGCCGGCCGGGTAGCCGGCCTGCAGGATGCCGGAGATCCAGCCGCGTGAGCTGACGGGCACGCTCTCGAAGGCCAGCGATGCGCCCACGCCCCATTCTCCACCCATGGAGACGCCATACAGGGCACGCAGCACGAAGAAGACCGTGAGCGAGGGCGAAAAAGCCGTGGCGAATTCGAACAGTGAATAGAGCAGGATGCTCGCCATCAATGCGGGACGTCGTCCGTAGCGATCCGCGGCACGACCGAACAGCAGCGCACCGATCGGACGCATCATCAACGTGAGGGTCAGGGCCAGGGTGATCCGCGTGACATTGGTGCTGAAATCGCTCGCCAGTCGCTGCAGCACGAAGACCACGAGGAAGTAGTCGAAGGCATCGAGCATCCAGCCCAAAAAGCAGGCGATGACGACAGCGCGCTGCGCACCCGTCCATGCCATTCTCGTGGACATTGCCCCTCCCGTTTTGGCGGCCACCCGTCGAGCCGCCGGCCATCATAGCGCCCTGGGGGACGTCAGCCCGAAGAGACGCGCGGCACGCTGGGCGGCAGCGTCGCACTGGGCAACACGGTGACTGCGCCTTTGCGGGTATTCTCGGCCGCCAGCGACATGGCTCGCAGCCGCTGGGGCAGGGTGCGCATCACGGGCAGCAGCTCATCGCGTGACACCGGTGGCGAGAACAGGAAGCCCTGCAGATACATCGAGCGCTGGCCCAGCAGCAGCGGCAGCTGCTCGGGGCGCTCGATGCCCTCGGCCGTCATCTCCAGACCCAGCCCGTGGCACAGCCCGATGATGGCGCGCGCAATCGCCGCCGAGCGGGCGCTGGTGTCGATACTGGCGATCAGGCTCTGATCGAGCTTGATGCGCGAGAGCGGAAGTTTCTCCAATGACGCCAGCGAAGAGTACCCGGTGCCGAAGTCGTCCAGCGCAATGGCCACTCCGTGCGAGCGCAGGCAGCGCAATGTCTCGATCGTGGCCGGTCCCGTCTGCAGCACCGTCTCGGTCAGCTCGATCTCCACGCAACGTGCCGGCAGGCGAAACTCCTCCAGCAGCCGCAGCACCAGATCGACGAAGCGATCATCGAGCAGCAGTCGCGGCGAGACGTTGACGGCCACGCGCGCTTCGGGCCAGGGCCCGTAATGCCAGCGCGCCGCGGCCTCGATGGCCGTGCGCAGCACCCAATCGGTGACCTCCAGGATCAGCCCGGACTCCTCGGCCACCGAGAGGAACTCACCGGGCAGCGCATATCGTCCATCAGGCAGGCGCCAGCGGATCAGCGCCTCAACCAGCGCGGTGTCCTGCTGCTCCAGGCTGATCTCTGGCTGGAACAACAATTCGAACTCGCCCCGCTCGATGGCACGACGCAGCCCCTGCTCCGTGCGGAATTTGGCCGAGGCGAGCTGCAGCAGATCGGGTGTGAACAGCGCCAGCTGGCTGCGGCCGAGCGCCTTGGCATGAAACAGCGCCGCGTCGGCCGCACGCAGCAGTGCCTCGCCGTCGCGCTCGTGATCCGGATAGATGCTGGCCCCCACACTGACACTGACGATGAGGTCGCGATGATGGACCACCAGCGGCACCTGGAAGGCGCGCACCAGCGCTTCGCCCGCCGTGCGAATGTCCTCGACACTGCCGGCGCTGGGGAAAATCACCGTGAATTCATCGCCGCCCAGGCGCGCAGCGAAGCCGAACGGCCCGGCCACATCCGCGAGCCGCTGGGAGATGGACATCAGCACCGCATCCCCAAAGGCGTGACCGAGACTGTCGTTGATGTTCTTGAAGTTGTCGATATCGAGGAAGAACACCCCCACGTAGCGCTGCGTCTGGCGCGCCTGCTCGATCGCCGTGTCCAGCAGCGCAAACAGCTGGCGACGATTGGGCAGCCGCGTGAGCGGATCGTGAGCCGCCAGCTCCTGCAATTGACGCGTGCGCTCCTCGACCTTCGCCTCCAGCTGCTGTTGGTAGGAAAGCGCCAACTGCTGGGCGCTCGCCAGCTGCTCGGCCATCTGATTGAACGCAACGGACAGGTCATCGAGCTCACGGATGCCGCCGCGCGGTACACGCGTATCGACCTCTCCGGCCGCCAGCCGGCGCGTTGCGCCGAGCATGCGTCGGATCGGCAGCACGATGCTGCGCACGGTGAGCAGGCAGATGGCACTGAGCAGCCCCAGCACGAGCACGCTGATCCAGGCCATCAACACACGGGCGCGCGAGGCCGCACGGTCCAGCAGCGGCGGCCCCACCGCCGTCTCGGCCGCGGCCCTGGAAGGCGGAGGTGTCAGCACCGCGGGGGGCGGCGCCGACTGTATGGAAGCCGAGTGTGTCGCTGCCGTCTGCTTCGCTGCGGCCGGCGTCGCCGCTGCCGGCGGCGCTGCGGCGACGGAGGGAATCAGCGCCACCGCCGGGGCAGCCGCAGGTCGCATGATGCGAGCTGGCGCCGCAGTCAGCGGCCTGCCCGTCGCGGCCGGTGCGACGACGGCCATGCGGCGCGCGACGCGGCTCACCAGGTCCGCGCGGCGCGCCAGCACAAACCCCGCAATGGCCGCGCTTTGCGTGGACAACTGCTGCGCATCGTCGCGTCGCTGCGGCTCGATCTGCGCGAGCCGCTTGCGCGCGGCGCTCATGGCAGCCAGATCCGCACGGGTCTGAGCCTCCCAGTCGGCCCCCTCGGATCGTTTGAGACTGCCGGCGTATTTGTCGAGCGTGCTGCCGAACGCCTCCTCACCGTCGGCGAGCGCCGTGAGGCTTGCGCCATCGGCGACGTCGGCTGCCTGGAGCATCGAAAATTGCTGGCGCACGACGTCGATCGCGGCGCGCACCTGCATCAGCGAACGCCGCGCCAGCACCCGCCCGAAGATGGTCCAGGCCCCATCCAGAGCGGTCTTGGTGCGATGATCGATGGCGTCGGCGTGCGTATCGTAGCTTATCAATGCATCGCGCCGTGCGTCGGCGAGCTGCACCCACTGTTCGGCCAACGTCTGATAGGCATGCAATCGATGCACGATGCGCTCGGCTGCAATCGAGTGCGATCCTACGGCAGTGAGGTAGGCGCTGCTGGCATGCTCGAGCGCATCGGCGGCACTATGCCACTGCATCTGCACGCTGTCCTGACCCGATGCCGCGCGCGACTGGGTGGCGCTCGCATAATTGTTAAGAGCCGCGATCAGTGCATCGGAGGCCGCGCGCTGTCGCTCCAGGTTTTCCGCCAATTGGGCCAGGACGGCGCCCGAGCTGTCACGCGCCGTCGCGGCGCGTGCAATCGGAAAGCTGTGCGGGTTGGCAGTCAGCGCGGCGCTGGCAGCACGCGCCATGCTCGCGGCGTTCTGTACGCGCAGGATACGCATGCCCTGATCGAGCAGCAGATTGGCCGACAGCGCCAGGATCACTACGGCGCCCACGGCGATGCTCAGACGGCTGACGATACTCAGCCGCAGCGACGGCCAGGTAGTGAGCCTGGCAGCTCGATTCAGGAACGCACGAATGCGGCTCGCCGTCGCACCTTGTCCCATGGGAAGATTTGCCACCAGCGGGGACGGCTATTGTCGCGCGCGCATTCGCGCAGTGGGCGCGGACGTTACAAAGTGTGCACGGCGTATCGCGTAGCGGCGACAGCCTTGACTGCGGTGTGATCGTCGTAACGGCTGGCAGCGCCTGATCGCGGCCCGGGAGCCAGATTCCGTCAAATCGCGGCGGCGGCGAACAGTACGGCAGGCGGTTCTTCAGCCGGCGGCGCGCCATCCCGGCTGAGCCTCGGGTTGATTGGGCAAAATCAGGGTCACACACAGCCCGCCCCCCTCACGATTGGCCAGGCGGATGCGGCCGGCGTGAGCTTCGACAATCTCACGCGCCAGCGCCAGGCCGAGACCCGTTCCCTGACGCTTGGTGGAATAGAACGGCAGCAACGCCTGCGCAAGCACCGTCTCGCTCATGCCGCTACCCCGGTCGCGCACTTCGATGTACTGCTCGCTGCCACTCTGATGGATTGCCAGCTCGACTTCCTCCGCCGGCCCGCCGGCCTCATGCGCGTTCTTCAGCAGATTGATCAGCGCCTGCTCGAGCTGCGCACGGTCGAACCATCCGGGCGACTGCGGCAACGGTACGACCAGCCGGCAGGGCTGCTGGCGCGCCAGCTCCTCACACAACGCAGGCCATGGCACCGGCGCCGGCCGCGGCGTCGGCAGTCGCGCAAAGGCGGCATAGCCGGAGATGAAATGATGCAGGTAGCGCGCGCGTTCACCAATGGTGGCAAAGACCGCGTCGAGTGCGCCGGTATCGCCGCGTCGCACCATCTCCGCGCCGGACTGCGCCACCGAGGCAATCGGGGCCAGCGAGTTGTTCAGCTCGTGGCTCAACACGCGGATGAGCTTTTTCCAGGTGGCCACCTCTTGACGTGAGATCTCCCGCGTCAGACGTCGCAGCAGATACAGCCGATGCGGTGCGCCCTGCAACAGGAAGCCACGCTGCGCAAGATGAAAAGTTTCCTCTTCCCCCAGGAGCTCCACAGAAAAAAGCGTGTCGGTGCCGCTGGCAACGGCCACCTGCAACGCCTCGGGCGAGCGTGCCAACAGAGCGCCGAAGTCCTGGCCATTGAGACTGCGGCCCTCGCCGAGCAGCTGGCGGGCGGCGAGATTGGCATAGACGACATGCCGATAGGCATCCACCAGTATCAGCGCCACAGGTGAATTCTGCGTCACGGTGTCGAGCAGCAGCTCGCGCTGCGTCAGATGGGCGCGCTGCTCGCGCAGCGCGTGGCCGAGCTCGTTGAGAGCCGCGCGCAGCTCGCCAAGCTCGTCGTGGCTGTCCACGCGCAGCGAAAAACCAAAATCGCCGTCCCGGTAGCTGGCGACCGCCCCGGCCAGGGCACGCAGCAGGCGATGCACCGGCTGCAGCGCCCGATGCGCTCCCCAGATCGCCATGACGAGCGCAGCCAGGGCGACCAGCGCCCAGGCAAAAGCTCCCAGCGACCTGCCCGCGAAGTAGTGCTCGAGCGTCGCGGCGACTGCTGCGGACGCCAGCATGAGAGCCAGCACCAATGCAGCCAGTCGCACCTCGAGTGTCACGCGTAGCTGCACGGCCAATGCACCTCCCGCCGTCCCGGCATCAGCGGCTTAGGGCCGTAAGCCGAACCGCTCCAGCCGCCGATACAGCGCCTGACGCGACAGTCCCAGACTCTGCGCGGCCCGGCTGATATTGCCGCCGGCGCGTTGCAGGTGCGCTTCCAGCACTTCCCGGGACAGGCTCTCCTCCGTGCCCTCGCCAGGCGCGGCGCCTCCCGCACGCGCATTCGCTTCCGAGGCGCCCGGTAAGCGCTGCGCCGCCGCGTTGGTTGGCGAGAGGTTCAAGTCGGCGGCGCCGATGGTGCCCTCGCGCGCCAGCAGCTTCGCGCGCTCGATGGAATTGCGCAGCTCGCGCACATTGCCGGGCCAGTCGTGGCGCAGCAGACTCTCGCGCGCATCCTCTGAAATTTGCGGACCGCCGCCGAGAAAATGCTCGGCCAGCGGCAGGATGTCCTCGGGGCGTCGCGCCAGCGGCGGGACGCTGATCTCGATGAGATTGAGGCGATAGAACAGGTCTTCGCGGAAGCGCCCTTCGCGGATCATGGCGCGCAAATCCGCGTTGGTGGCACTGACGATGCGCACGCGTGCGTGGCGCGTGCGGCTGGAGCCGAGCGGCTCATATTGACCGCTTTCCAGCACACGCAGCAGCTTTACCTGCCCTGACAGGGGCAGATTGCCGATCTCGTCGAGGAACAGCGTGCCGCCGTCGGCAGCCTCGAAGCGTCCGGTACGCGCGCGCTGTGCGCCGGTGAAGGCGCCGGCCTCCGCGCCGAACAACTCCGCCTCGAGCAGATCTGGCGGCAGCGCACCGCAATTGACGACCACGAACGGCCCCGCCGGCGCGGGGGAATTCGCATGCAGGATGGCCGCAATGCGCTCCTTGCCGGCACCATTGGGACCGTTGATCAGCACCGGCACGGGGGCGCGCGCCACGCGGCAGGCGAGCTCGACGGCCGATGCCATGGCCTCCGATTCGAACACGACGCCGGCCAGATCGTAGCGGCGCGTGAGCTCGTCGCGACGCGCGCGGCGCGCGTGCTGCAGGCGTGCGCGCTCGCGGTTGCTCTCCACGAGCTCCAGGAGGTTTTCCACCGTGGCGAGCAGCTTGTCGTTATCCCATGGCTTGGCGATGTAATCGGCCGCGCCGGCCTTGATCAGCCGCACGGCCGAAGAAAGATTGGACCAGCCGGTCAACAGGATCACCGGCAGATCCGGTTGTTGCGCGCGGATTGCGCGGAACAGCTCGATGCCCTCCTCGCCCGAGGTCGTGTCGGCGCGAAAATTCATATCGGCGATGACCAGATCCACCTGCTCCTGCGCGAGTCGCGTGAGGCCCTCCGCCGGACTGCCCGCTGCGAGTGTGCGGATCTCGTGCATCCGCAGCAGCAGCTCGAGCGCCGAGGTGACTGCGGAGTTGTCGTCGATCACCAGCACAGTACGCATGTCAGCTGGTTCGCGTCGCGACGGCCGGTGGAACCGAGGCTGCGCGCAGCGCCGGCCAGAGCACTGCGAGTTGACCGAGCAGCAGCATCGTGAGGACCCCTCCGAGCAGATAGGACAGCGGCAAGCGCGTCGTGGAGAATTTCTCGACCATCCACAGGTTGCCCGCCAACGCCAGCAACAGGCCGATCACGACGCCGCTCACCGTGATGACCAGGTTTTCGGTTTGGAAGTATTGCAGGATTGCCATCCGCGTGGCCCCGAGTGTGCGGCGTATGCCGATCTGCCGACGCCGCTGTGAAACCCAGTAGCTGGTCAGTCCCACGATGCCGAAAGCCGTGATGGCCAGCAACACCGTGCAGACGACCACCAGCATCTGCACCATAGTGCGGTTGGCGCGATAGATGTCGCGTCTCGCCTGCGACAGCGCCTGTACCTTTTCGATGATGCGCGCGCGGCTGACCCCGGCGAGTACCCCGGGCGCGGCACGCATGGCCCCATCCAGGGCGCCGGGCTTGACCCGCACGACGTACCAATACGCATCCCCGACGTATCGCCAGGGAAGAATCATCGAGTCCTCCACCATATTGCCGATCTTATCGTCCGGCCCGTCGACGAAGGGCACCTGCAGGCGATCGAGGATACCGATGATCGGCGCACGCAGCAGAAACGGATAGATCGTCACCTCACGTCCGAGTATCTTGCCGTTGGGCGCGAGCTTGCGCGACAGATCGCGCGTGATCAGCAACCCACCGATGGGCGGCCGAGTGCCGAACAGGCCGTCCATCTCCCGGATGTCGCTCGCCGAGAAGTTGCGGCCCGCGACGAGCCTCGTGCCCAGGGTGCTCAACATGTGCTCGTCGCCCATGTAGGCCGCCGCGATACGCATGCTATTGGGGTTATCAGGATTGGTCGTGATCCCCAGTGTCATGGCGGAATCGTTGAGCGGCACATCCATGGCCGGGAACACGTCGCTGACGCCGGGAATGCGGCGCAGTGCATCGATATCGGCTCTCTGCAGCGCGGCCATGTTCGCAGGATTACCCACCCACTGATTCGACACGGTGAATACGTCGGCTTCATCCACGCCGCTCGGTCGGGCGATGAGCGCGCGACGCTGCTGCACGATGTAGACCGCATTGCAAAGAATGCCGAGCGTCAAGGCAATCTGCAGCGCAATCAGGATGGCGCCGACTTTATTGCGCCGGAGCGCGGACAGGATAGGTCGCAGTTCCATGGGTGATCCTGCTACTGCGTCTTCAGCTGCCAGGCGGGCTGTACCTGCGAGGCGCGCCAGGACGGATACAGACCTGCGAGCATGGTGGTGACGAGGCTCACGCCGATCGCAATCGCGATGTCGCCACCGTTCAGGCGGGTCAGCACGCTGGTGGCATTGGCGAATAGGCCACGCGCCATGGTGAGTCCCAACAGCGTGAAGCCCAGTCCCGCCGCTGCCCCCGTCAGCCCCAGGGTGCCGGACTCGACGATGCACTGTGCGAGAATCGCGCGCTGATCGGCACCCAGCGCGCGACGCACGCTCACCTGCCCGAGCCGCGCCATGAACTTCGCCAGCATCAGGCCGAGCGCGTTGAGCAGGCACACGCCCAGAAAGGCGAAGGACACCAGCACCAGCGTGCTCACATCCTGCGGCACGATCTGTCGATAGGCGAGCCATTGGCGCACGTTGCGCAGCGCGACCTTCGCCGGCCAATGGAAGCGGCCGCTGTCACGCTGCGCCTGCGCGTAGTTGAATAGGAAGCTGCGGTAGGCGCGGGCCGCGGCCGCCGTCGGCAATTCGACCCAAACGGTGGTCCAGATGCATTCGGAACCGAGCAAGGTCTGCCAGCCGCTGCCCACAGGCTTCAGGCAGCTGAGGCCATTGCTGTGGATCTGCTGCGCGATGGCGCGAGTGAAGGGCAGATAGAGTTGCTCGGCGCCGCCGTAGTCGAAGGCGTTGTTCAGATCGTAGAAGCGGGGTGTGGGATGCCAGGTATCGGCCACGCCCACGATGCGATAGGCATCTCCATTGAGCGTGAGCGTGCGTCCCACGCTGTTGACGCCGCCGTACAACCGATCATTGAGCTGGCGGGTGATGACCACCAGCGGTGCGCGAGCTTGGTCGTCGCTGGCACTCCAGGGCGCTCCATACTCGAACGGCACCTCGAACATCGGGAAGAAATCCGCGTAGGTGGCGCGCGTGGGCACACGAAATGGCAGCTGCTTCGGATCCGCCGGTGTCACGGCGACGTTGGTGGCGTACATGGCCGCCTGTCGGGGTGCGGCGTGGGCGCGCATCAGGGCTACGGCATCCAGATAGGTCAGACTGGTCGGCAGGCGATCGGGCGTCTGAAAGCGTTGCGTATCCGGACCGAGATTGACCGGTCCGTAGTTATCGATCTGGGGAGTAAACAGCTCGCCGGACTTGCCCGGGATGGGATCGGCCGCCATGGCACGAAAGATCGTCAGCGTCGTCATGGAGGCGCCGATGCCCACGCCAATCGCCAGCACCATGAGGCCGGTGAGGATGACGTTGCGGCGAAAGCTGCGCAGTGACAGTCGGAAGTAATACGCAAACACGCCGTTCCCCTTGTGCCTGCGCGCAGGCCGCTGTCCCTCATCGGTCAGCCGCCGATCGGGCCCGGTTGCCGATCAGGCCGTGCGGCTGAAGGCGCGACTCAACCCGTCGACGTTCCCCTGTCCGACCAGCGCGGGTTCGGCTTCCAGCTCGACGATGCGCCCGTCCATGATGCGCACCTGGCGCTGCGCCCGCGCCGCAAGCTCCGGATCATGGGTCACCATGACGATGGTGGCACCGTCGCGGTGTAACTCCTCGAGCAGTTCCATCACGCCGCGCGCCATCTGCGTGTCCAGATTGCCGGTAGGCTCGTCCGCCAGCAGCAGGCGCGGCCGGCCAACGAGTGCGCGTGCAATCGCCGCGCGCTGCTGCTGACCGCCGGACATCTCGGAGGGGTAGTGCCGCACTCGCGAGGACAGACCGACACGTTGCAGAACCTCATGGATCAGACGGCGACGCTCCGCACCGCGCAGCCCCCGGTAGCGCAGCGGCACGTCGATATTGTCGTAGACGTTCAAATCGGGAATAAGGTTGAAAGACTGGAACACGAAACCGATCTTTTCATTGCGCAGTCGCGACCGGTGGCGGTCGTTCAGCCCCCGGGTGTCCACCCCGTCGAGCCAGTATCCGCCACCCGTGAACTCCTCGAGCAGGCCCGCGATGGTCAGAAAGGTCGTCTTGCCCGATCCGGAGGGGCCCATGACCGCGACGAACTCCCCCTCGCGCACCTCGACGGTGAAGTCACGCAGCGCGTGAGTCTCCAGCACGTCGGTGCGGTAGACCTTGGACAGGTGGTTCATTTTCAGCATGACGATCCCTCTCCCTACGTTAAACACGCCAGCGCGCGGAAAGTTGCAAGCTTTCGCTCGTGACCCGCACCGTGGCCGGTTGGAAGCCACAGGGTCCCTGTGCTGGTCCCGTGGGCCGGACTCATACCGGTATGGATATCGTTCATAGATTGCGGGTCACCTCCGCCGGCGGTACGGCCGCAGCACGCAGCGCCGGCCAGAGAACGGCGAGCTGGCCGAGGATCAGCAGCGCGAGGACACCGACGATCGGATAGACCATCGGCAGACGCGCCAACGCGGTGTTCTCTACCATCCACAGGTTCGCGACGCTGAAAGTAGCCCACAATCGCCGGCCGCGTCGCGCCCAACGCCCGGTGGATGCCGATCTGCCGCCGCCGCTGCGACACCCAGTAGCTGGTCAGTCCGACCATGCCGCAGGCCATGACGACCAGCATCACCGCACAGACGATCGCCAAAATCATGGCGAGCCTCCGGTCGTCATGATAGGCGGCGGCGCGCGCGGCGCGGAAGGACTGCACCGTCTCGATCAAGCGGTTGGGGTCCAGCTGCAGCGGGCCCAGTCCCCAGGGCATCGATCTGCGGGACGAAGAGCTGCGTTGCGTGGTCGGCGATCGGGTCGGCAGCCATGGCGCGAAACACGGTCAGCGTGGCCATGGAGGCGCCGATGCCCACGCCGATCGCGATGACCATCAGCGCCGTGAGCGCGGGGTTGCGCCGCGGGCTGCGCAGCGCAAGACTCAGGTAGTAGCCCATCATCCCGTCTTTCCGACGTCCATTGCGGCCACGGCCGCGTTGCTTGCCCACTGCGTGCAACTTCCCTTACACCGTCCGTGTGGCTTCGGCGGGCGGCACGGCGGCGGCGCGCAGGGCTGGCCACAGCACGGCAAGCTGGCCAAGCAGCCACAGCACCACTACGCCGATCGGCAGGTACCACGTCGGCAGACGTGATACTTCGAAGAACTTCATCAGCACGACGTTGACGCCGATCGCAAGCACGACGCCAACACCAATGCCAGCGGTGACAATCACGAAATTCTCAGTCTGGAAATAACGCAGAATATCCATGCGCTTTGCACCCAGCGCACGGCGTACGCCGATGTGCTTGCGTCGCTGCGCGACCCAGAAGCTCGCAAGTCCGACGATTCCGAACGCGGTGACCGCCAGCAGCGCCACGATTACGCCAGCGAGCAACCCAGCCATTGCGCGATCAGTCTGAAAGAAGCGCGCGCGCAGGAAGGCGATCGTGTGGCTGTCCTCCTCGTCCAACACCACGCCCGGCGCGATCTCCGCAACCGCGGCACGGGCGGCCACCATCACTCGGCCCAGATCGCGCGGCCGGGTCCGGATCAGATACGTTCCGGCAAGCTGCCCGCCCGGCAGCGTGGGTACGAAGACACACCACTCGGCACCGCGCTGGCCGTACTCCGTGTACTGCGACACCGCCAGATCGGCGACTACACCGATCACGCGGAATTGCCACTTCGCCATCCAGAACTCCTTGCCCAAGGGATCTTGGGCCGGCCACAGGCGCTCGGCCAGCGCACGCGTGATTAGGACCCGCGACGCCGCCGGAAAATAATCGCGTCCCGGCAATGGCTGATAGTCGCTCATGGATGGAAGCGCGCCCGCGATCAGTTTCAGCCCCAGCGCCTGCAGCGTGCCCGGACTTCCCATGTAGAACTCGACCACGCTGCCGTAGTGCTGGCGGTCCAGCGAGATGCCGGACACGATGCCCCGCTGGCCGAACGGCACGGTGCTGATCACGTGGACCGATTCGACCCCGGGGATCGCGCCCAAACCGGTGACCATGCGCGCATTCAGATCATTCACCTGCTGCGGCTCGAAGCCTGTGACGACCACGCTGCCGAGAGACGCCTCGTCTACGCCGCTTTGGATACCCATGGCCGACCACCGATCGGCGATCAGCGACACCGCATTGACCAGTACGGCGCAGGCCAGCGCAATCTCCATCGCAATCAGGAAGGTCGCGAGCTTGTGCCGCCTAAGTGCCGCCAGGATAGGTTGGATTTGCATATCGAACAGGGGCACGCACGCTGCTACAGGGTTCTCAACTGCGACGCGGGCGCGACATCGCTGGCGCGCAACGCAGGCAACGCACCGGCCAGCAGGCTCGTCGCGATCGCCAGCACTAAGGTGATAACGAACATCGAGACATCCATGTGCACCAGATCGGCGTACGGCATCTGCTGCCGGCGCACCAGCCACAAGCCAACCAGCGTCAGCAACCACCCGCCGATGCCCCCGGTCAGGCCGATCATTCCGGATTCAGCCAGATACTGGACAAAGACCGTCCGCCTCGACGCGCCCAATGCGCGACGCACACCAATCTCGCCCGCACGGCGCAGAAACTTAGCCAGCAGCAACCCCACCATGTTGAAGAGGCAGATCGCGAGGAATGCCAGGGCCAGCCAGGTTTGCAGTTTCGCGTTGCCAGGAATTACCCGTTCGAAATCCAGCCGCTGCCTCAGGTCGAGCATGCGCGTGTCGGTATTGGCAAAGCGCCCCAGCGCCTTTTGTTGCCGCGCGTAGTTGCCCAAGAAGGTGCGGTAATCCACCACCTTGACCGCGCTGCCAAGTTGCACCCAAAGCGAAACCCAAAGGCAGGGCGAGCCTTCGAGATGCCCCGGCCTGGCTGGACCGTTACCCCAGCACATGAATTGGGAAAAATTGCCGTCGTTGACACCGAGCGCCGAAAAGAACGGCATGAACACGTCTTCCGGCTTGCCGTAATAGCCCATCGAGACCATGTTCCCCGTGACGCTGCCTTCCACGTCGTAGAAGAGCGGATGAGGCCGCCATGGCTTGAGCACGCCTACGACGCGCACGTCACTGTCCCTGAGGCGAATCGTCTCGCCCACGCTATTGTGGCCACCAAACAGCTTGTCGTTGAGGTCGCTGGAAATGACCGCCACGCGAACGCGGCTCCGGTCATCCTTCGCGGTCCAGCCGCCACCGTATTCGAAGGGCACCTCGAACATCGGAAAGAAGTCCGAGGTAGTGGCCAGCAACGTCAGCATCAACGGTGGACGATCGGCGTATGGGGCACTCACCTTTACCGGGCTCTGCACCACCAGGGCCTGACGATCCGCGCGCCGCGCGTTCCAAAGGTCTACCGCCGAGGAGTCGTCCATCATGTTCAGTGGATGGTGCGGGTTGTACAAGCCGGCAGGCGTGGGATCGACCTGGGGGAAAAATATCTGGGCGCTCCTGCCCGGCAGGGCATTGACGGACAGGATGTGTAGCACGGTCAGCGTGGTCATGCTGGCGCCAATGCCTACCCCGATTGCCACGATCATCAGTGCCGTGAGTACGACGTTACGCCGCAGGCCGCGCAAGGCCAGGTGCAGGTAGTAGCCGAACATGGCGCCCTCCCCTTACACCGTCCGCGTGGCTTCAGCCGGCGGCACGGAGGCGGCCCGCAGCGCCGGGCGCAGAGCCGCAAGCTGTCCGAGGCCGAGTACCACGGCCGTGCCCGCAAGGAGGTAGATCAGCGGCAGTCGTGCCGTCGCGAAGGTCGACACCATCCACAGGTTGGCGCCGACGCCGAGCGCGATGCCCGCGATTGCTCCGGTCGACACAATGATCAGGTTCTCGGCTTGAAAGTGACGCACGATGGCCAAGCGCGTGGCCCCGAGCGCGCGGCGGATGCCGATCTGCTGCCGGCGTTGCGCGACCCAATAGCTGGTCAGCCCGACGATGCCGAAGGCAGTCACGATCAGCAGCACCGCGCACACCACTGCAAGTATCACCGCCAGACCACGGTCGTCGCGGTATACCTCGGCGCGGGCCTGCTCAAAGGATTGCACCCGATTGATGACACGGTCGTGGTTGAGCGCGATCAGCCGTCGCGGCGCGATTTTCATCAGTGTCGACAATTGGCCGGGCCGCGCCCGCACGATGTAGTACGCGCTCGGGCTCACGTCCCGGAATGGCACGATGATAGAGCTGTCGCTCCAGGCGCTGCCCCAGCCGCTGATCGTGGTCCATGGCACCTGCAATCTGGTCACGATGCCGATGATCGGCGTCTTAACGCGCTGACCCTCCATATAGACTCCGCGCCCGAGCCCATCGCCGGCGGGAAACAGCTTGCGGGCCAGCGCCTGCGTGATGATCAGGGCTGGCGGGCGCGGATTGTCGAACAGTCCGAAATTGGCGACCTCCTCGGTCCGAAAATTGCGGCCGGCGATGAGCCGCAAACCGAGCGTACGCAGGGTCTGCTCATCACCGGAGTACAACGCCGCCGGTGCGGCGTGCAACTGCAGGGGATCGAGACTGAGCTGCTGGCCATTGCCGCTGCCGGTCAGCGGGTAAGAGTTGGTCACGTAGGCGCCGGCGACTCCCGGTAGCGATCGCAGCAGCGCCAAATCCGCCCGTACGCGCGCGATCGGATCTGCGACGGTTCCAACCCATTCATTGGCGATCGCAAACAGGTCCGGCTCGTCCGTTCCAGTGGACCGTGCACTGAGCGCGAGACGCTGCTGGATGATGAATAGCGCGTTGCACAGGATCGCCAGGGTGAGCGAGATCTGTACTGCGATCACCGCAGCGGCCACCCTGTTGCGGCGTATCGCCGAAAAAACGGGATGCGGCTGCATACCCACGGCTCACCGGACCCGCAGCTGCAAGGCCGGCTGCACTCGGGCCGCGCGCCAGGCTGGGTAGAGCCCTGCAGCGACCGCCGCCGCGATTGCCAACGCAATGCTCATCCCGATTTGGGGCAGATCCGTGCGCGCCAGCACCAGCGCCTCCCTGGACAGCAGCGCACGCAGGCCCGCCAGTCCCAGCGCGGTCAGCAGTACCCCTAGAATCGCCCCGCCGGCACCAAATACGGCCGCTTCGATGACACCCTGCGCGAACACTGCCCCGCGGTTGGCGCCCAGGGCGCGGCGCACACCGGTGTCGCTCGAGCGGAACAGTACCCGGGCCAGCATCAAGCCCATCGCGTTGACCAGGCAGACCAGCAGAAAGCCGAACCCCACTACGACCAATATGCGCACCTCGTCCGACACCACGTGTTCGTAGGACAGCCATTGGCGCAAGTCGCGCAGCTGAGTACGCGCGGCCCAGTGGAAGCGGCCCGAGCGTTGTTGGTCCTGCGCGTAGTGATGCAGGAACGTGCGGTAACGGGCAGCATCGGCCGCGGTCGGCAATTCCACCCAGAATTGCAGCCAGACGCATTCCGATTGCAGCCAACCGCTCCAACCACTGGCGGGCGGCTCACCGCCACTGCAATTGCTGCTCTCGCGGGCGAGCTTGTGCTGATCGATCGCGCGCGTGAAAGGCATGAACACATCATCCGGTTCGATGCCGAAAGGGTCCTGCAGATCGTAGTAGCGCGGCACTGGCTTCCAGTCGCGCAGTACGCCGACGACCCGGTAGTCCTGGCCGTCGAGCCGCAGCACCTTGCCGACGCTGTCACCGCCGCCGAATATCTTGTCGTTCAGCGCGCGGCTGATCACCGCGACCGGCGCATGCGCCGCATCGTCCGCTGCGCTCCACGGCCCGCCATACGCGAACGGCACATCGAACATCGCAAACAAATCGGCATAGCCGGCGCGCGTGCCGATCTGGAACGGCAGCAGCTGCGGATCAGGCGGCGTCAGCACGGATCGGGTCTCATACAGTGCGGTTTGACGGGAGGCCGCATGCGCGCGCATCAGCGCGACCGCGTCGATATAACTGAGTTGATCGCTCAATCCGTCCGGCTGCGCCGAACTGTTCTGGGAGTGAATATTCGGGTCCCAGTTCTGAATTTGCGGCACATACAGCTGTGACGCCTTGTAGGCAATTGGATCCCCGTTCATCGCGCGAAAAACCGCGAACGTCGTCATCGATGCGCCAATGCCCACGCCTATCGCGCTGATGATCAGCGCCGTGAGGACGGGATTGCGACGCACACCCCGCAGCGTCAGACTCAGGTAGTACCCGAACACGTCTATCTTTCGATTTCGCTAAGTCCGCGCTGGCGCAATGGCCACCGGCTGCCCCGCCGCCGCTCCCTCGGCGCTCAACTCCAAGATCGTCCCATCAATGATGTGCACCTGCCGCTGCGCGTGCGCCGCGAGCTCCGGATCGTGCGTCACCATGACCAGTGTCGCCCCGCCCCGGTGCAGCTCCTCGAGCAGCTCCATGACCCCGTGCGCCATGTGCGTGTCTAGATTTCCCGTGGGCTCATCTGCCAGCAGCAGCCGCGGCTCGCCGACCAGGGCACGCGCGATCGCAACCCTCTGCTGCTGCCCGCCCGACATCTGCGCCGGGTAGTGACGCATCCGCGAGGTGAGCCCCACCCGCTCGAGGACTGCGTGGATGCGGCGCTTGCGTTCCGCCCCGCCCATGCCGCGGTAGCGCAGCGGCACGTCGATGTTGTCGAACACGTTCAGGTCCGGAATCAGGTTGAAGGACTGGAACACGAAGCCGATCTTCTCGTTGCGCAGGCGCGAGCGCTGTCGATCATTCATGCCGCGCGTGTCGACTCCATCGAGCCAGTACTCGCCGCTGCTGAAGTCCTCCAGCAGTCCGGCGATGGTCAGGAATGTCGTCTTGCCAGACCCGGATGGCCCGGTGACCGCGACGAACTCGCCCTCCTTCACGTGAACGCTGAAGTCGCGCAGCGCATAGGTCTCGATAACCTCGGTGCGATAGACCTTCGACAGATGCGACATCCTGAGCATGACAACCCCCTTCGATTACACGGGCCGATCGCGCACGGCATGGCCCAGCCCGAGCCAGCCCGACTTGATCACTCCGCCAGGATCACGCGATCGGCGTTGTTGAATTCATCCGTACCAGAAACCACGATCTGATCGCCGGCGGCGAGGCCGTCGAGCACCTCGACCTTCTGTACGCTGGCTGCGCCGAGGCGCACCGGTACGCGCTCGGCGATGTTGCCGTGGACCACGTAGGCGAAGCCGCCACCGTCCTGGTCCATGAAGGTGCCACGATCGACCATCAGCACATTCGGCCGCTGGTCGATGAGGATGCGCACCGACATGCGCTGGCTCTGCCGCAGCCCCTCGGGCTTGGCATCACCGAAGCGCACGCGCGCGACCACCTCGCCATTCACGACTTGCGGCGAGACGGCGCTGACGCTGCCGGGCCAGTGCTGGCCATCCCCCTCGATGTCCGCGCCCATGCCGGGCGCCAGATCACGCGCCTGGCTTTCGGGTACGTTGATCTCCACCTCCAGAGCCGACAGGTCCACGACCGTGATGAGCGCCGTGTCCTTCGCGACAGTGGCGCGATCCTCGGTCTGTACCTGGCCGACGCGGCCGTCGACCGGCGAGCGGACCTGCAGCGCGGCGACCTGGCGCTGCAGATCCTTCACCAGGTCCTGCTGGCGCTCGAACAGCGCGCGCTTGCTGCCGATGTCGAAGCGGTTCTGCTTGGGCTGCAGGTCGAGGTTGTTCTTGGCCTCTTGCAGCGCGAATTGCGCCTTCTCCAGATCATCCTGGTCCTTGAGCATCTGCAGCTCGGTATAGGAGCCGAGTTTGTAGGCCTGCCGGCTGCGATCGAGGTCGCGCTGCGCGGTGGTCTGATCGACCTTCGCCTGTTGATAGGTTTCCTGCAACTGAGCAAGCTTGCTGGAAGCATCCAGCTGCGCGCGCTGCCAGTCCAGACGCATACTCTGCAGCGAGGCCTGCTCCTGGGCCAGATTGGCGGTGAGGTCGGGGCTGTCGAGCACGATGAGCACCTGTCCGCGCCGGACGGCGTCACCTGCATGCACTTTCAGCGCCACCGTGCCGGTCGCCGGGGCGTAGAGGGTGGGACTAACGGCGGCAACGACCTGGCCATCCGCTTCCAGGTCCCGGACGAAGAGGCCCCGCGCGACGGTCGCGATGGTCAAGCGCGAGCGGTCGACCGAGTTCTGAGCGCCCGCCACGTGCCGCAGCATCGCCACCAGTGCCAGCACGATCACGAGCGTGCCGACGGCCGCGCCGATGAGATGGATGCGTCTGCGGCGCCACCAGGGCAGCTCGATACTGCGGTCCTGACGCTCGGTGCCGTAAAAAGGGTTGTCCGGCATATCAGCCTCCGTTGCCGGCCGCAGGTGCATCTCCCGGCGTCACCAGCAGCGCATCGATCGAAGCCAGATCGCGCTCGGAGAGCCGTCCCGCCTGCTGCTTCAGCAGCAACATGCTGGTCAGGTAGGCGTAGCGTGCCTGGTCATAGGCGTAGATCGCGTTGTAATAGAGTTGCTGATAGTTGAACAGCGCGTACTCGCCACCGCCGACATCGAATTCGATGTCGTGCTGCGCGGCTTCGACGGCCGCACGCGCCGCATCGATCGCACGACGCGCTGCATTGATGCCGCGGATATTGCTGAGGATGCCCAGATAGGCGCTGCGCGTCTGCTGCTCTGTCTGGCGCTGCAGGGTCGTGAGGTTCGCCTGGCTCTCGCGGTAAAGCGCGCGCGACTGGCGCACGGCCGAGGCCACCGCGCCCCCCTGGAACAACGGCCAGTTGAAGTAGATCCCCACGGTGTCCAGGCCGTGATGCCCCCCCAACAACGAGGGCGCGGTCGCATAGGTATCGGTGCCGCTCAGTGCGATGCTCGGTAAGCCCCTGCCCCGCTGCACGCCGATGTCGCGCCGGGCCGCCTCGCTCGACAATTGCGCGGCGCGCACGTCCGGATTATCGCTTTCCGCAGCGCTCACCCAGGCCTCCACGGACACGGGATCTGGGGCGGCGAGCGGGATGTCGTCGCGCAGCCCCGCGATATGTCCCGGCGTGGCGCCGATGATCTCCCCGAGCGCAAGAGTCGCATTGTCCAGTGCGTTCTGTGCATTGATGACGTTCTGCGCCGTCTGATCGAAAAAGGCCTGCGCCTGCTTGACCTCACTGGCCGAGCCGACGCCGGTCTGCTGCCGGCCCTGCGCCTGCTTCAACACGGTCGCATAGGCGTTGCGCTCGCCGGTGAAGGTATTGAGCAGATCCTGCGCCTGCAGCACCGCAAAATACGCCTGCGCCACTCGGATCACGAGTTTCTGCTGCGCGCTGAGGAACGTGGCCTCGGCGCTGGCCGCCTGGGAGTCGGCTTCGCGCAGCTGGCTATAGGACTGGAAACTCCAGACGGTCTGTGTGAGCGTGAGACCGTAGGTGGTGTAGTTGACGTTGCATCGGACCGTGACTTCCGTCGCCAGCTCGCAGCCCGGCAGGCCGAACGAGCCGAGCGGCGGCAAGGCACCGGACTGATTCGGCCTGATACCAAATGAGGAGGCGGGTTGACTGAGGCGCTCACGCTCGGTGGACGCGCTGCCAGCGAGCTGTGGCAACCATTGCGCCAGTGCCTGCGGACGCGCTTCGATGGCCGCATCGCGTTGATACGCCGCCGATTGCAGCACGCTGTCGCGCTGCTGCGCGAGCCCGTACAGACGCAACAGATCATTGGCTCGCGCGTGCGTCGGCGCGGCAAGCAGCAGCGCGCACGCTGCGGCCGCTCCGAAGCACCCGCTCATGGGCGCGGCCACGGGCGCGGCACGGGGTGCGGCCAGTGCTCGGAATGCGCCGGCAGTTGTTCCCTGCGCTCTTTTGCTGCTTGTCATCAGTGCTGGCTGCTCGCACTGGCACGGGTTTCGTGCCATCTTGCCGTTGACGGCGGACGGCTGCAGGGGAGCAAAGCCCATGCCAGGCGTCAGGGCGTGACAAGTGCCTGGAAAGACAGCGCGCCGCGTGCACAGGCATAGTCACGCGGCTGTCCGCGGACAATACAGCGGACAACTGGACAGCGGCTGAAGGAGCCGCGGCGGCGGGTGTAGACTCATTCACCCTACAAGCGCCGCGCCTCTCCGGTCGCATCCAGGAGTAGCACCATGACTGCAGATGGGTCTGACGAGGGCGGGCGCAAGCTCGATCGGCGCACATTCGTGGGCGCGGCCTCCGCCGCGCTGATCACGGGCGCGCTGCTCCAGCAGGCGCCGCCGGCGCAGGCAGCGGACTCGGGCGGCACGGACGGCAAAACCAGCGGCCCCGTCATCGAGACCAGAGCCGGCAAGCTGAGCGGCGGGCAGCAAGGCTCGGTGGCCTACTTCAAAGGGGTGCCCTACGGTGCCTCGACCGCGGGCGAGCGACGCTTCCTGCCGCCGCAGAAGCTCGAGCCCTGGAGCGGTGTGCGGGAAGCGACCCAGCTCGGCCTGCGCGCACCGCAGTTGCCCTCCGGACTCATTCCGGAAGTCGAAGCGGTGGACTCCAGGGAACCCATGGGAGAGGACTGCCTGTGCCTGAATGTCTGGACGCCTATCGGCAACCACACACATCGCCGCCCCGTCATGGTCTGGCTGCACGGCGGCGGCTTCACCAGCGGCTCGGGCGGTTTCACCATCTACGACGGCACCCACCTCGCCGCGCATCACGATGTCGTGGTGGTCACGGTCAATCACCGCCTGAACGTTTTCGGCTTCCTGTTCCTGCCGGATGTGGGCGGCGCCAAGTATGCGCAGGCCAGCAACGTCGGTATGCTCGACATCGTGCAGGCGCTCGAGTGGGTGCGGGACAATATCGGCGCCTTCGGCGGCGATCCGGGCAACGTGACGATATTCGGCCAGTCGGGCGGCGGCTCGAAGGTCAGCACGCTCATGGCCATGCCCGCCGCCCGAGGCCTCTTCCACCGCGCCATCGTCCAGAGCGGCTCCGCGATCAAAGGCGTCTCACGCGAGGCGGCCAACCAATCCACGGCGGCGGTCCTCGCCAAGCTCGGCATCGCGCCCAATGAGCTGGACAAGCTGCAGAGCCTGACGATGCAGCAGCTGCTGGCCGCACAAGCCGGCCGCAATCGAGCTTTCCGCTTTGCTCCCGTGGTCGATGGAACTTCGCTGCCGTCCGACCCCTTCGATCCGGTCGCACCGGCGATCTCGGCGCACGTGCCGCTGCTGGTGGGGTCGACGCAGGACGAGGCGGGTTTCTTCCCCGGGGCTGCGCTGGATCCCATCGATGAGTCGGCGCTGGTGCCGCGGGTCAAACAGACGCTGCATGCCAGCGACGAGCAGACCGCGGCGGTCATCGCCGCCTACCGCAAGGATCAGCCGGGCATCAGCCCGATCGACATCGCGATCGAAGTCGCTTCGGATATGTTCGCCTGGACGAATGCGCTGACGCAGGCCGAGCGCAAATCGGCCCAGCATGGCGCGCCGGTGTACATGTATTACTTCACCTGGAAATCACCCGTGCGCGAAGGCAAGCTGCGCGCCTTTCATACGCTGGATATCCCCTTCGCGTTCGACAACGTGGATCGGGGCCGATCGATGACCGGTACCGGGCATGATCGCTATGCACTGCAGAACCGCATGAGCAGTGCCTGGACCGCCTTTGCGCGCACCGGCAATCCCAACACGCCGTCTCTGCCGCAGTGGCCGCCCTACGACAGTGCGCAGCGCGCAACCATGATCCTCGACAACAATTGCCGGCTCGTGAATGATCCGCGCCCCGATGATCGCCAGGCGCTCGGCAGCGTGCAGGGAGTGCATCTCTGAGCACGGCGCTGCAGGCGCCGGGCCCGGCGCCGGTTGCGGCTCAGTCCGCGGCCACAGCCTTGCAGGGATGCGGCGACCACTTCGAGCCATCGGTCTCCTGACGGAAGTCCGAGCTGGTGATGAATGGCGCCAGCAGGTACTCGCGATCATCGACGCGCGTGGTGACATCGAACCATTGCTTGCCGGTCGGATCGGTGAAGGTCTGATACCACTCGGTCAGATGCGTCTGCGCCCCATAGGGCACACCGTTACGCCGCAGCCAACCGGGCGCAAGGTTATCGGTGAGCACGTGCAGCTTGCCGGTCACCGGCTTGGGTCGAGGGCCGCGGCCAAGGCCGAACACGCCAGTTTGCGGGACGAGCCAATCGCCCAGTGAGCTGCCCTGTGCGCTCGGCGCAGCATGCGGCAGGTCGCGACGGTCGAAATAGATCTCGCGCGTCTGCTGGCCCCAGTCACTCTGGATCTGCAGCTGATTGGGGTTGACCCAGGTGATGTGCACGCGCGTGGGCATGCGCATCAGGCCGGCCGCCCCATACGCCCTGCAATCGATCGTTTCGGTCCACCCTGAGCCATAGGGGGCCGGATTGAACTGCTTGGCCATCGCCTGGCCGGCGGGATTCAGCGGGACACTGGCATAGTCGCCGGGAGGCGCGGTGAGCATGCGCCAGCGCCAGTCCTCGGTGACGGACGATTCCCAATAACCGGTCAGCTCGATCGGCGCGGCCTGCTCGGCGGTCGGAGCCGGGCCGGCCGGTGCACGCCCGCGGCCTTGGCCGAGCGCGGTCTGCCCCAGCAGGCAACCTGCCGCGAGCGCGCTGGCCCCCACGAGAGCTCGCAGCTTCATCGCACCTAGCCCCCCGCCATCTCGGGCATGGCGAATCTGACCTTGCCCTTGCCGCGAGCCGGCAGCGTGTCGTACACGGCTCGCACGAACTGCTGCGCGCTCCACGAGCCATCGGGCTTTCCCCAGCGATCATCGAAATCCCAGGTCGGCTTCAGCGCGAGCACCTGCTGCAGCGACTTGCCCAGATTCTTGTAGTACATGATGCGATTGCGGATCGTCGTGAGGATGACGTCGTACTCGATCAGATCCGATTGATCACACAGGCGTCCCTGGCCGGGGATGATCATCGTGCCGCCCTCCTGCGGCCCCATGTGGAAATCGGCGGTGGCCTGTTCGATCGTATTGTTGAGCGCCGCCAGCTCCCCATCGATGCTGCCGCCGATCGTCGGATCGATGATCGGGTAATGAAGCATGCTCACGACATCGCCCGTGGCGATGACGTCTGAGCGACGGAAGTAGACCAGCTCATTCTCATCGCTGTTGGCGCTCGGCGGGTGCACCAGCTGCACCGCCTCGTCATTGTTATCCCAGGCATAGGTCGGCTCGGTATGCGTCTCGTTGGGCCAGATGCCCTGCGGCGCCGCCGTCTGCCCCTGGGCGTTCACGACCACCATGCGATTGAGCGTGTTGAGACTGCCGATCACGGTGGCGCCGGGTGTCACGCCGGGATTATCGAACTGAACGTTCGAGCCAATGATGGTGGTGCCGGCGTTGCGGATGATGAAGTTGCCACCCACGTGGTCCGGCTGCCCATCGGTATTGATGACCCATTGGATGTTCTTCTGATCGCCACCGAACTGCTCGGTGATCCTCTGGATGACGGCGAGCAGCTTCGGCGCCATCGCCTCGGTGCCGGTGTCCACGACCAGCGCACCATTTTCGCCGATCTGCACGGCGACGTTGCTTTCATCCGGCTCGCCGGCCAACAGCCAGACGTTACCCTGCACGTGCCAGGGATGGATCTGGCCATCGTCGTAGGTACCCTGGTCGGCCGTACCCTTGAAGTAGTCGTATCCCTTGTAGTACGGCGACTGGCGCACATCGAGCTGCTCGGATTTGCTGACCGTGCCGGCATCGTAGGGCACCTGCGCGCCAGCGGGCTGCGCACCGACAGCCCACGTCACGGCGAGCGCGACGGCGCACAGGCCGAGCGCATTGCGCGATGCGTACATCGGCGACTCCGGGCGCGTTCGCTCCCCCACCCTACAGTTTGGCATCGGCGCTGTCCTGCTGCTGCTCCTGCCTCTCAACCTGCTTGATCGGCGGATTGGGTGGCAGCTTCACGATGTCGTCCTGATACTCAGGAAAGAGGGTCTGGGCCCCGCCCCGCGAAGCCTTGAGCGGCACGCCGTTGCGCGCCGGATAGTCCTGCTCCACCGCCGTCTGATTCGGCAGGTGCATGGGAATATCGCCCTCGTGTCGCGGAATCTCCGTCACCTCGCGGCAGGGATAAGTCACGAAATTGGTTTCGTCGGCCTTCTGGTATTCGGTGCTCTTCACCAACGGCTCACTCAGATACTGCGGATCAGTGATCATCGTCACGTCGGTGAGAATGTCGCCGTCGCGGAACATGCGTTCATCGAAAGTCGCGCGATCACTCGTCGGCAATCCATTGCGACGCGTCCAGCCGCGCTTGAACATGTCGGTGTGCACGTAGAGATCGTCCCCGACCCAACGACCGGTCGAGAAGCCCGCCCAGCTGTGCGCCGCCCACGGTGGCGGATGCGGGCGGCCATCCATCCAGATGTCGCGTTGCGACTCCCAGGCTACGATCCAGGTGTGGATCGCCACCTGCTGTAGAGTCTGCTGGTCCAGTTGCTCCCAGATACGCAGCTGGCCGACGCCGCGAATGCCGTACAGCGCCGGATGCGGGCGGCACTGCAGATACGGAATGGTCAGCACTTCCGGATCCCAGGTCTGCGCGACCGACGCGGCTGCTGCCGTGATCGGCAGCCCCGCGTAGTCACCCTGATCGGGACCGGGGATGCGCTCTGGCTGGTCCTCGTCATACAGCGCATTCCAGAATCCGTCGAGGCTCTGATGCGTGTCCTGCGCGCTAGCCGGCATGCTCAGCAGTACTGCGCCGACACCCGCGAACAGCACGGCGCAAAAATTGGAGAATTTGTTGAGCATTGCCCTGCTTCCCCCCTTGAGCCGCGTCAGTGACTTTATTGAGCCGATTCGGTGGCGTCAACCGCGCCTGGCCAGCACAATGGTGGATCATCCCTGCGTCAATTCGCGGGTTTCACGCCCGTGTAATAGACCAGCGTATAGGCCTGCACGACACCATCCGCCTTCGGCAAGCCGAAGATTCGCACGCTCACGCCCACCTGCAAGGCCGTACTCAACTGATCCAGCCCGGCCGAAGTGGTAATGTCCACCGGCCTGAGAGTGACCTTGCCATTGCCATTGCCTCTTCCGTTGCCATTTCCATTGTTCTTGCCGTTTCCGCGTGCACGATCCATTTGATAGACCAGCGGCGCGGAGCCGCTGGCATTGATCAGCTGGACCGTCAGCGCAGTGGCGCTGCCGGATGCAAGCACCGTGAGCGTCGACACAGCGCCATTGGTGACCAATCCGCTCGTGACCGTTGCCAGCCCGATCGGGATCGGCACCAGCACTGTGGACGCCAGCGCCCAGCCGGTCGGGAAGACCGGATCGGCCCAATGCGCCACGCTGATTCCCTCTGAGACCAGCGAGCCGGTGGTTGCCAGCGCGAAGCTCTGCGGTGCCGCCGGGCCCGAAGCGATTTCGCTGGGGAAGGCGAAATTCCAGTAGTCGTATCCCGCGATGGGTTGTCCCTTCGCGTCGGTCCCGTTCGGACTCGATGGCGCGATGTAATCGAGCGCAAGGCTGTAATTCTTGATCGGTGCCTGATACTGGCTGCTGTAGGTGAGACCCGTGGCGCTCGCATTGGAGATGGCCCCGGAGAAGATCGCCGCTTCGATGTCGACGGTCCTGGCCAGCGAGCGGGTGCCCGACAGACCGACATGGACCTTGAAGCCCGGCGCAATGAGGCCGCCGGCCAGCATGGCCGTTCCTGTGCCGATGGCGTTGCCCTGGAAATCGAACTCCGTCGCTGCATTGACACCAACCGTCTGTGATTTGCCGGAGTCGTCCTCTATGGTCAATGTATTCTTCTTCGCATCAACCTGCGTGATGTGCCCTTCCGGGCTCTGCCAGACGGTTTGAAACTGGCTGCTGACCCACAGACGCGTGGCAACCAGGGAGCCGCTCGGCTCAAAGCGCGATTCGATTCGCACGTAGCGCCCGTCGATCAACGCGGCCGCCGGCGCAAAGTTTGACACGGTCACTTCGGCTTGCGCGTCCAGGTCGTACACCATGGTGCCGTTGCTCGTGTCGGCCCACACGGTCAGGGCCTGACCGCTCGGCTGGGCGGTTTCGGGCGACACCGCCGGCACCGTTGGGTTATCGATGGTGGCAGTCATCGACAATCCGTCTGCGGCGACCGCGGCGATCGTGCCATACGACTGACGCAGCACCATCGAGACGATGTCGCTGGTGGTATCGACGTTGATGGCCCCGTCGAAGGTAATTGCGTACAGCGTCGCCGTGCCATCGACGGGTTGATGGGTCAGGATGAAGCTGGGCTTCGACAATGGCAGATCGATGTCCAGCGCCTGCGGCGCAGCCCCGCTTTGGGTATTCAGCGTCGATGCGAACGACACTGGGACGGCAACCGTCTGCGATCCGCTGCTGCCCGTCAGATTCTGCACCTCGATCTGGCTCGCCGGGATCGCCGTACTGGCGGCGGCATCGACGTGCGCACTAGGCGCCGAGGAGGTGGTCAGGGCGACATCGCCGGCATTGCCACTCAACGTCACGACGGCGCCGCTATACGTGCCGGCGGGCACGCTGACGGTGCCGAGCAGTTGGCCGATGTGATCGAGCTGCTCGAGGTTGATCATCGCCGGAGCGGCTGCCGTATAAATGATCACGGGCGCTCCGCCGCTCGCGGGCACGAGCGCAACGCTGGCGACCTTGACGCCCACCGTGGCCCAGTCGCCGGAGGACGCATCCGACAGGATCAACGTCAGAGCGCTCGCATTGGAGGGCGCCTGCGCGGTGCCCGACCCGTTGCCCGTTCCGTCGTTGGAATTCGATGCCGTGCCAGTGCCAGTGCCAGTGCCAGCCCCTGCACCGCTGCCCTGGCTGCTGGCCGCACCACCACCCGTGCTCGCGCTGGTACTGGCAGTCGAGGAGCCGCCGCCACAGGCAGTGAGAGAGGCGGCCACCATCACTGCGCCGAGCCAGGCTCGCCGCTGCGCGAACACCATGCAACCTCCCTATGAACTCACGCGGATCAGCGCGAGTGTAGGGGGAGCCCTCGGTGGCGCCTGTCAGCCGAGCGCTGACTTGTGTTCAGATCGGACGCGGATTCGGGTGTTCGGGCGGCTGGTAAGGTCCGATCGGCAGCACGGCCTCACCGCGCGTCTCGTTGATCACCTCTGCAGCCGCCAGGTAGAAGGCGGCCAACGCCGTGATCAAACCGGTATAGCCTCCAGCCAGTTGCAGCTTCGGGCTCGCTGCCCAGTTACCCAGGGCCAGGAGCAGAAACGTGATCCACAACGCCAGAAAAATGAACTGTACGACGCGATTGGCGCGGAACGTTCCTATCCACATGAAGAAGGTGAAGACGCCCCATAGAAGCAGGAACCAGGCAACGAAGGCCGCTGGCACCTTGCCTTGGAAGAATTGGATGAAAAGCGCGAACGACCACCAGAACGCGCCATAGCCACAGAAGGCGACGAATCCGAAGGTGTTGCCACGTGGGAATTCCAGCAGACCGGCGAAGAATTGAGCGCTGCCACCGAACGCGAATGCCGAGGCAAGCACCAGCGGCACAGCCTCGCCGCTGAACCAGCCGGCATTGACCATGCTGAGCAGCCACGTAGTCAGGGCAAAACCGCTGAGACCCAAGGGAGCCGGGTTGGCGTATTTCATTTTGTAATCCCCGTAGAGCTCGCGAAGAGCTGGGCGGGCGGCCCCCTGTCGGACCATTCCACTCGGTCTGACCCGGGCTCAACGTGCGCCAATGGAGGGCGCACGTCGAACCCGGGGCAAAGCATCGATCAGAACGTCCTATTCACCTGGAGTCCGAGCACTCTCGGATCGCCGTAGTACTCAGAGGTCCCCGAAAGGCTCGTTACATACAGCTTGTCACCAACATTGGTTGCAAAGAGCGTGGTCGTCCACGGACCCGCATTCCAATCCAGGTACACGTTCACGAGGCCATGTGACGGCAGCTTGTAGAAGTCGATCTGGAACAAGCTGGCATAACTGGTGCCCACGTAAGAGTAGTTGACTCTCGGCACCAGGGACATCGACTCGCCCAGGCGAATGTTGTACTTGACGGTGGCATTCGCCTGACCTCGTGGCGAATAGGGCAGTGATTCGCCGGTCAGGGTCTTCATGAAATTCACGCCGGTGAACACCCCCAGGTAGTCAGTACAGTTGGTGTTCCCGGCATTAGGCGGCCCCTGGAGAGGCCCCGGGGTAGTGGTGCACTGGTTCGTACGCCCAAAGCTGCTCGGGAAGGCGTAGGTCGCAGCGGTGACAGCATGTCCCAGTACCGACCGGTTAAGGGATCCACTCAGGCTGACACCCAAGCCTCCGATCTGCGATTGCAGGGACAATTCGAGTCCGCTGACACTGGAATATTTGATATTCCCGTCCGGCGTCCCCGACACGCTGTACGGATTGAACAGGCTCTCCTGCAGGTCGTAGTAATTCATGTAGTAGCCGCCGACCTGCGTCAGCAAGTGCCCGCCCGCAAACGTGCCCTTCCAGCCGAGCTCGGAGTCATTGAGCACTTCCTTCGTGGTCGCCTTCGCAAGCCCGAGGTTCCCCAGGCCCGGCTTGTAGCCATTCGCCCAGAACACATAGAAGTACTGGTTCTTCGTCGCCTGCCAGTTGAACCCGACCTTACCGGTCAGAACCGCGTTGTCCCCGGCTTCAACCGAGCTGTGGTCATATGAGCCCAGTGCGAGCAGAGGAATCGATGGTACATAGCCCGGTTGCCCTGGCCCTGCGCCCGGTGTGCCGCCCAGGCCGATCTGCAACGCGCCGTAGCCCGTATCCGTGTCCCAGCCCACATGCGCTCCAATCTGGAATTGCAGAGTGGGAGTCATCTGCCAGGTGGTCTGGCCGAATATGCCCTCGTCCTTGGCATAGATGGTCTCGCCGTCGACCCAGGCAGTCACGCCCAGATTCGTGGGCGAAAATCCTGACGTCGACAGGGTGTTTGGAGAGTAGCTCGAAAACGCGTTGGCCGTGTAGCTCCAGCTCGCACCGGCTACCCAACTCCATTTGCCGGTCGTTGGCGAAATCAAATCGACCTCGGCGTTGTAACCGCGCTCATGGAATCTTGAAGTGTTCGCATTTTGTGCGATCGGGTATTTGATCGGGTCTGGCGTTTGCGTGTTGATCGAGTCGTTGGTGTTGCTGGACAGCGTGTCATCATCAATTTCCGTGTCGGCGAGCAGCATACGCGCCACGGTGCCGCCCGGCATCGTGTAGCGCAGCTCATCGCTGTACATGTTGATGTGCTCGTCGTATTTCGTCGTCACGCTGTAATTCAGCACCCGGGGCATCCCCGAATAGCCTGAAAAAAACTGTTCCGTGCAATTGGGTGCCGTGCCGTGATTGGCGGGGCAGGGCAGCCCAGCTCCAAGAGGTGCGAAGGTATTGGTATTCGGCTGCGCCGGCAGACCGTCGGTATCCTGGTTATCGATTTCGATCTTCAACAGCGACTGGAAGTTGTCGGTCGGCTTCCACAGCAGGCCCAGGCGCATGTCCTTGTTATTGAGATTACCCGGATCGGTCCCGGTCTTTCTCGTGTTGCCGGAGCTGGCGCAGGGATGCAGGATGTTTTGGAAGAACGACGGGCAGGTCGGGCTGGCGTGGACCAGGAACGGCCCGGCCTCGCTGGGACCATATAGTGCTGATCCCAGGTTGTAAGAGTAGCTGCCGCGCTGCTCCTCATTGAAGGCAAGACGCATCGCCAGGGTGTCGGTCACGGGGAGATTCACAGCGCCCTGCAGTTGGGTATCGCTGTACGTCGCCACCTTGAAGTTTGCGTAGCCGTTGTAGCCACGGAAATTGGGATTCTGCGAGTTGATGACGATGGCCCCGCCGGTCGAATTGTCGCCCTCGAAGGTGCCTTGCGGGCCACGCAGAACCTCGACATCGGCCATGTCGTAGAAGGGCATGTTCAGGCCGTCGCCGGTGCTGTTGTTGACGACACCGTCGCGAACCACGACGACACCGGCCACCGCGTCGGCACCAATCGGCTCTACGCCAATACCGCGAATGTTGACCAAGCTGCTGCCGGCGCCGGACTCGGACTGGATCGTCAGAGAGGGGGCTACCTGCTGCAGAGCGGAGAAGTTCGTTATCGACTGTGCCTGCAGATCGGCGCCCGAGACTGCGATAACCGAAATTGGTGTGGTCTGAACGTCCTCTGCGCGACGCTCGGCGGTGATGACCACCTCCTGGAGCACATCCGAATTCGCCTGGCTTTGCGTATCCGCACTCGCCTGGCCCGTTGCAGTTTGGTCAGTTGTCGCCTGGCCAAATGCCGGTCCGGCCGAAACCAGCACACCGGACAAGACCAAAAAACCCGCCAATTGGCCGGGTAATCCCTGAGTTTTACCGCTCATCCGTGTTTCCCCCAAGTCTTGTTGTACCGTCGATTTCTGTTTCAATGATGTTGCCATTAAGCAACACACATCGCATTGCATGACTCTACAGTAATTAACAAACGAAAGGAATATGTCGAGATGCCTCCCGCGGCGACGCTACTTGAATAGCGCCACGTTGATCGATTGCGCCAGTGCCTGATAGCCGGCGAGGTTTCCATGCAGATGGTCGCCGTGCTGCAAGTTTTCGATGATGCGCGTCTGGTGCTGCGGATCGCGCCAGGCGGCATCGAAATCGAGCACGCCGTCAAAGGCGCCACTGGTACGGATCCACCGGTTGATGATCTGGCGTTGAGCCTCGCCTTCCGGTGAGTAGAGATTCGCGTTCTTGCCGAGGACCGCGCCTTCGTAAGGCGTGAGCGTGGCGCCGAGCACCTTGATGCCATGGGTGTGGGCGCGCTCGATAAGCTGGCGATAGCCCGCGATCAGCGCCGCCGCCGAGGCCTTCGGCGCGGACGCACGCGGGTCGTTCAATGCGGGTCCCGAAGGAGGCGCCGAGGCACCCCCGTATGAGTTGACGAGGTCGTTCAGCCCATTGGAGATGATGACGTACCTGACGCCTGGTACGGAGAGCACGTCCCGATCGAAGCGGTGCAACGCGCTGTCGCCAGCCCCGTCGGCCAGCACCTGGTTGCCGGAAATGCCCATGTCGACGACGCCCCAGACTCCGCCCCCATGCTGCGCACCGAGTCGGTTGGCGAGCAAATCGGGCCAGCGCGTATTGGTGTCGGGCATGGACCCGAAGCCGTCCGTGATCGAGTCACCGAGCGCAACGATCGCCCCGCCCGATGTCGCCGTTTCGACGTCGACACCCGAAAGGAATGCCCGTGACTGGATCTTTTGGGCCGCATCGAAAGATTTGCCGACGAAGTTGCCGGGCCCGGAGACGTACGCAGTCTGCAGCCCGATCCCATGACACGTGCAAGGACCGGTTTGCTCGGGCAGGTAGACGCTGATCGATACGGTCGCGAGCGGCTTGACCGCCAGATCAATCGCATCACTGACGTAGGGCGCGCCGGCGGGAATGAACGCGTCCGCCTTCCCGCCGAAAGTCACCGTGCGCTCAGTACCAGGCTCCAAGGCACCATTCGCGTCCACCAGGGCGACGCTGGCCGCGCCGATGTGCAGCGCATGGGTGCCGTACTCGTTGGTGAAATGAATGCGCAGGTGCGTGCCGCCTGCGGAGATGCGCACCAGCTGGCGAATCGTCTGATTGGAGTAGCCCGGAGTGCCGGCAAACCTGCCGACGGTCGGCCGCGGAGGTTCCGGCGAGGCACCCCAGGTACCGACCCAATGTGCCTTGGCGGATGCGCCAGCCGCGAGCGCGGCAGGCGCGAATCCGCCCGCCAGGGCAGCGGCCGCTGCAAAGAATGCAACGGCAGTGCACTTGATGCCGTGCTCGAGCATTGCAGATCCCCCCAACGCAATACTTCGATGAGTCTAGCAGAGACTTCCGCCGCGAGTCTGCCCCGTCAACTAATTGCGCGTCTTACAAACAGCGGCCTGGCCGGCGTAACCCCGCTCGCAGCAGTACTGCGTGCAGTACTTGGTCGGAGGCTTGTACTCCTTTTGGAGAACTTTGCGATATTCGGGATACATGGTCTGCGCCCCGCCCATGGCCGCCGCCAATGGGATCCCGTAGTGCTGCGGCATATACATCACGGCTGGGTTCTGTCCGGGCAGATAGGCGGCAATCTGATAGCCGCTCGCGAGCCTGGTGTCCTCCAGCTCCGGGGCGCAGTGCATCGCCGGCGTAGACGGATCGGCAGTCGTCGTCGATTGAAACACCTGCGCCAGGGCGTAGGGAGCCGTGAGATAGATCGGATCATGGATGATGCCGGTGATGGTGAGCAGGTCGGCGTGTCGGGTGATGAACATCCGAAATACTTCCTGATTGCTGCTCGGTACGCCGACGCGCTCGAGCGCTCCGTCCTTGATGTGGGTCGTGGTGCTTACCAACGTATCACCGCGCCAGACGCCGGTGGTGTACCCGCCCCAGGTGTGCAGCGCCTGCGGCGGGGGTGGGGCACGTCCGTCCACCCAGATGGTCGTGGCCAGTCGATCGTACACCTCGCCACTGATGGTCCAGCCCACGACCTCACCGGAGACATGATTGTCCACGACCGAAGTGATCCGGAAGCCGAAGGGCCCCTGGATCACATAGTGCACCATCCAGGGCTCGCACTCGCGTTGCAGCTCGGAGAGCGATTCATTGTCGAAGCTCAGTGCAGCGTCGCGACCGTCCTTGTTGATGGGTATGCCCTGGAAGCTGTTCGGAAACGGACCGGGCCCGGCCTTGAGCGAATTCTGGAAATCCAGCAGCGCCCAGTTGCCGGATAAATCGACCTGTGCGGACGCGGGAGCGGCGGCCAGCAGCGTCAACAGGCCCACGAGTGCCGCTGCGAGCAGGTGTTGCTTCATAAGCTGACTCATGAAAAAACGTCCTATTGTGTGAGCGAGCACGGAGTGGGATCCCACTTGGAGCCGTCCGGCTCCTTCAGGAAGATCGACGTGAAGTAGTAATCGGTCTGAAGATATTCCGGGTCGTGCAGCTTGGTAGTGACCGTGAGCCATTGATCGCCATCGGGCTCGCCGTTCACCTCCCAAAACTCGCTCATCTGCGCCTTGTCACTGTAGGGTATGCCGTTCTTGCGCAGCAGCCCCGGCAACATATCGGTGGTCGTGACCTCCATGCCGCCGTATTGTCGCTGCGGTTTAGCCGCGCCCGCGCCACCGCCAAACGCGGGTGGGGCCGGGTGAAGGGCCCAGCGGGCCACCGAGTAGCCCTGCCAGCTCTCGTTCGCAGGCGCCGGCGCCGCGTGCTCGGTAGCGGCCGGCGCAAAATTCAGCAGTCGAGTCTGCATGCCGGAATCGGTCTGCACCACCAGCGTCCTGGGGTCCTGCCACTTTACATGCAGCCGCTCGGGCACGCGCATGATCGCCGCCGCACCATAGGCCTCGCACTGCTTGCCCGCGGCCTCATCCGTCAGCGGATTCCAGGCATCGGCGAACTGCTTGGCCTTGAGGTTGATGGGGATCTCCACGTACTCGCCCCTGCCGGGAACGATCATGCGAAAACGCCAGTTCTGCGTCACGATCGAAACCCAGTAGCCCGGCAGATCGAAGCCCCGCGGCGTCTGCTCCTCCGGAGTGGCCTTGGCGGCCGGATTGCCGGGCGGTGCGGCCGCCTGTGCGCCCGGGCCCGGGCTCCATAGCCAGGCGCCTACACTCAGCAACCATCCCGCACGCCCCGCGCTACGCAGCAACTGCTTCATGCCCGCTCACTCCTTCGCCGCGCGCCCGTGTGATCGGCTCGCCATCAGACTTTTGTAGGCGGCCTCGACGAAGGCCGTGGCCGCACTGCCCTCACCATAGCGAGTCTCGTAGCCCTGCGTGGGGTCTGCAGCCTCGACTTGACTGAGATTCTTGCCGTGCGCGATCAGATACTCGATGCGATTGCGCACGTTGGCGACCATGTCCCGATAGGTCAGGACGTCGGCCTGGTTGCAGACGGGGCCGTGCACGGGAATCACCAGGGTACCCGTCGCGTCCTCGACGATCGGCGTGGACGTAAATACGAGTGTATTCAGCAACTGGTTCACTGCATCCACTTCGCCCTGGATGCTGCCGCCATGCGCGACATCGATCACCGGGAAATGCTCGATATCGAAAATATCCCCGGTCACCACCACGTCCGAACGCTCGAATCGCACCACCGCGTCCCCATCCGAGTGCGCTGCGGGCTCACGGATGACCGCGATCGACTGTCCGTTCATGTAGAACTGGTATTGAGCCCGTTCGAAGACCTCGCTCGGCAGCGCCCAGGAAGGGTAGCCGCTCTGCTGAATCATGCGCGTCAACACTTCCTGTGTCGCGACGATGGGCGCGTATTGACCCACATGCGCGTCTGTCACGTTGCGGGGAACCAGACGGAGGGTACCCGGATCGGTGATCAGCGATTGGCCGGCGGCAACCAGTACGGCGTCGCCACCGATCAGGTCGGCGTCGCCGCTGGTATTGATGACATAGCGGATCGGCTGGTGCGTGATGCTCTTGATCGCCGCCAACAGCTCGGGGGCGGCGCTGGCCGGGCCGGTATCGACGACGATCACGCCTTGCGGCCCGCTGTTCACGGCCACGTTGACGCCGTCCACCGTGAGCATGTCGATGCCGGGCACGAGCGGCAGCACGGACACCCCCTCGGGAGATGCTGCCGATGCCGCCGCCAGCGCGTTGGGCGAGAGACTCACGGCGAGCAGCAGCATGACCGCTCCCAGCACCGTCCGCATGCGCCCCGCTGTTACGCTCATATTTCCCCCGTCGTGTCCCGGCGCCTGCCGGCCCTGTAACGCGCCCTGAGTTGGCTCGGGCGGGTCATTATGCTGCTGATGCTGCGCCGCTACGGCACTAAGCTACGGCACTTTGTTCGCGTGTGCCGGGCAGCGGAGTAGATGTCTGAGACTTTGGCGATCAGATCCGGTTCCAATCGCAGCTGCTAGCGGTCGAAAATCTGCGGACAGGCGGCGTGCCGCTGCGCGCAGGAGACTGCTGCGCGCAGCGGTGTCTGTGATCCGCCCACCCGGCGGTTACTGCTGGTTGCTCGGCGCGCCGCCGCTGGGTGCGCCTTCGAGCAGCTTTTCATTCAGCAGCTTGTTGGCCGTGTCTACGTTGTTCTTCGTCAGGAAGGCGATGACACGCCCGTTCGCAAGCTTGATCGCCGTCATCAGACCGGAGCTGGAACCGTCGAGGGCCGGAGAGAAAACCAGCGAATACGTATCCCCGACCTTGAGCGAATCGCGCACGGACAAACCAGCTCGGCGCAGCGCCAACACGGCTTCGGTCTCGAAGGTCCAGTTCTGCTGCTGATTATTGACCATGCGCGTGAAGTACAGATAGCTGTGCGGGTTGCCGATGTACATCCTCGACAGCACGCCCGTGAATACCGCGCTTTTGTTCGCATTGAACTGCGAGTTGTCAGCATGATGGGCATCGGCGAGGCCTACGGTACCCACCGCCAGCATCGTTACGATGGCCGCCTTCTTCAGCATATTCATCGACCTAACCTCCTAGGGGGCCGAGCGAGTCATATCGCCCGAATCGCTTGCAATTTCGCACACACCAAGATCGCGTTTGGTTTCGAACATATCACGGCACGTATATGAGTACAACGCATGCGTATGAACGAATAAAATCAAAGCTTAGTGCGCATCCGGACGGCAAATCGTGGACTATTCCCCGCGGCCGACCCTTGCGGCGCAACCTGGCGCCAAGGGGTGGCCAGGGCGTAGCCGGGTCAATATACTGCGGCGGCGTTGAGCGTGCGAAGTCTATAAATCGCGGGGGACCTCAATGGTACGGGACACCGTTCTGAGTCGGGCCATGCTTGGCTTGGCGGCGACTCTGGTTGCGAGTGCAGCTGGCGGCTACGCAGCCGCAGCAGACATATCCGACGGGGGCGACGCGCCGCTGCAGAGCATCGGACCGGTACATGTACTGCCCGTCGTGCGTGGCATGTACATGTTGACCGTCGATGGCGTCAACGTGGCGATCCAAACCGGACCGGAAGGCACCATCGTTGTCGACTCCGGGCCACAAAGCGACGCGCAGTCAATCCTGGCCGCAATAAAACAGGTCACCAACAACGCCACGATCCGCTATGTGATCTATACCAATGCTGATGCGGACCTGGTTGGAGGCGGCGGCGTTTTGAGTTCGGCTGGCGTGAATCTGGGCAATTTGGATGAGTTCATTTCCCGTCAGGACAGCTCGGCCGCCGCAAGGGTTGACGTTCCCGGCGCGAACTCCGGTGCGGGCGCTACGATCGTCGCGCGCCAGGAATTGCTGCAGCAGATGACCAGTCAGAATCTCTATTCAAGCAATGCGCTGCCGAGTGAGACTTTTGCGCGACCGCAATACAACTTCATCATGAACAGGGGTCCGGTCGAGGTGATCTCGATGCCTGCCGCGCACACCGGCGCCGACAGCGTCGTGCGCTTCGACCGCCAGGACGTCGTCGTGACCGGCGCGGTATTTGACGACACGCATTTTCCGGTCATCGATCTTGCCCATGGCGGCAGCATCCAGGGCGAAATCGACGCATTGAACAAGCTGGCGAACACACTGTCATTCGAACAGATTCCGATACTCGCGAACACCGGCGGCACGTTGATCATTCCAATGCGTGGACCGCTGTGCGATGAAGACGACCTGGTCATTTATCGGGATATGGTGTTCAACATGCGAGCGCGGGTCGCCTATTACCTTGCGCGCGGCCAGAACCTCAAGCAGATCGAAGCAGAACGCCCGGCGCAGGCGTACGAGACCCGCTTCGGCTCTGACACGGGCAGCTGGACCACCAACGATTTCGTCGAGGCGATCTATAAGAGCCTGCTCGCGGAGAAGAAAGGCCAGCACGGCAGGGTGAAGTCATGAAGAGGCACGGAAGGCAAGGATTTGCACGGCGCGCACTGACGTGCGCGGACGGCGCAATGCGCCGGGGAGCCCTGGCGGCAGTGCTGCTGCTCGGATCCACGGTCCTCTGGGCGCAGCAATCGGGGCCTCGCGGCAACCGGGCCAATGGGCCGGCAGCGCCAGTGAGTGCGCGGGATCAGGCACCTTATGATCTGAGTGGCTACTGGGTTTCTCTCATCACCCAGAACTGGCGGCTGCGCATGGTCGTAAAGGGTCCCGGCGACTACATTGGCGTTCCCATCAACGCGGCCGCCTACAAGGCAGCAAACGCCTGGACCCCGGCAGCGGCCGAAGCGGCCGCCAAGGACTGCGCGGCTTACGGCGGGGCAATCATCATGTGGCTGCCTGAGCGCCTGCACATCAGCTGGCTGGACGCAAATAACCTGCGGGTGGATACGGATGCCGGAATGCAGACGCGGGTGCTGCACTTCGTGTCCGTGCGCGGTGGCGCGGGCGCTGCCCCGGCTGCAGCGCCTTCACCTCCACCCGCCGACACCGCCCCGAGTAGGCAGGGCTATTCCGTCGCGCGCTGGGTGCTACCCGCACCCGGTCAGATGGACCGCGCGGGGCAGGGCTCGATTGAAGTCACGACCGATCACATGCTGCCGGGCCTGTTCACCAAGAACGGCATCCCCTATGACGGCGACACGAAGAAAACGGAGTGGTGGGATCTGCGCAAGGAAGGCAGCGGCGAGCAATGGCTGCAGATCAGCACCACCGTGGTGGATCCGCATTATCTGACCCGACCCTATGTATACGATCCAATCTTCCAGAAGGAAGCCGACAGTTCCAAATGGGATCCCAGTCCCTGTTCCCTGACTCCGTGAGTCGGCGGGGGAAACGTTTGGTGTCCTTTAGGAGTCAGCGATGAAAAAGAGTCCGCTTGCGCTGGTTGTACCGTTCTGTGTGTCGTTGCTTTACACCAGCGCCGTGCTGGCGCAGGTTGACCTGTCCGGCACCTGGGCGTTGCAAAGCGACACCATCGATGCCGGGGATGGGCGAGTTGCCGACGATTTCGCCGGAATCCCGCTGAACGCACAGGGCCAGGCTGCTGGCCTGGCCTGGACCGAGGACGAGAGACAGGAACTTCAGCGCCAGTGCGAGCCCTGGTCTCCCGACTACATCATCACGGGGTTGTGGGGCGGTCGATTTACGGCGATACGTGACCGCTTCGGCACCGTGCACGGCTGGAACGTGACGATCAGCGTCTACGACAGACTACCGATGAACATCTGGACGGATGGGCGTGCGCCGCCGTCGCCGGAAGCTCTGCACACCTACAGCGGCTACACGAGCGGCAAGTGGGAAGGCAACACGCTGCACACCATGACCACCCATTTGAAAGATAACTTCATCGAGCGCAACGGCACGCCGGGAAGCAATCAGGAGACCTATGAGATGTTCATGACCCCGCACGGGGATCAGATGGCTATCACCGGCGTCATTCGCGACCCGGTCTATCTGGCTGCTCCGTGGGTGATTGCCGCCACGCTGGCGCGCCGGGTCGACACCGGGGCTGCCGTCAACAACAGCGTCCTATATTGCATGCCCGCCGAGCTGGAAGCCGTCTCGGATGGGTATCACGCCGCCGCCGAGCTGCCCGATTCGATTCAATCGCTGAAGATGTACGAGACGAAACACTACAACATCCCGCTGGATGCGGCCCTGGGCGGTCCGGAGACTCAATACCCGGAATTCCGCAAGCGCATGCTGAGCGAGGGCTACAAGCCGCCGACCGAGTACTGCAAGAATGACTGCTGTGATTTCGGCTCGCGGATCTGTCGCAACCCGAACTGACAGCCCGACACGCCGATCAGGACCCGGGGGTTTGACCAGAGGTCTCCGGCTAAAAGCTGGATGAGCTCTGGAAGGCGACGATCATGCGTCCCCAGAAAATGATTGCGAACCACACCAGCAGCGACAGCGCCGCAGAGGTCCGCACGGCGATGGTCGTTTTCTGGTCGCTGGGTTGAGAGAGCACTCGACGCTGCTCAACCAGGGTGAACCATAGGGCATTCAGCCCCGCCAGCAGCACCAAAGCCATCTTGACCCGGAAGGCCGGGTTGAGCCAGTAGTCGAGTGCGTCGAATGACACCATCATGACGCCGGTGCACAGATTGATCAGAAAGCCGATGATGGCAATCGGCAAAAACTTCATGGCCGCGGTAATCGGCATCTGCCGCGGGAACCCCAGCAGCCGCAAATCGACGATCAGCATGGCGCCCATCAACAGCGACAGGCCGATGAAATGCAGCACCAGGCCGGCCGTGAACAGGTAGTGATACTGCCGGGTGACGACACCCAGCCAGCTGTCATTCAGCCAATTCAGAAACGGCGTGAGAGTGTGCGTCAGCCCGTTCATCAATGACCCCCGAAAGCGCCGTGCAGGATCATGTTATCCATGACGTAGGCGATCCAGCGTCCAAACAGAATTGCGCCGCTCCACAGCGCCAGCGACAGGATGGCCAGGACCCGCACTGACCCGTCGACTGCCAACGGCACCGAGGCCGGCGCCTCCTCCTCGCTGTTCACGGCAACCACCCCCACCCCGCTTCCGCCAGCGACTGCGACGCGCGGCGGCGCGACGGACTGATGGACTGCCAGCGCACCGGCGGCTCGCAACCTGCGCCACAGCACGGCCGTGACGATGCCGCCGAGCAACACGCAGCTCATCTTCGACAGGAATGACCAGTTGACGATCAGCCGATTGGCGTCGGCCATGAACATCAGCACGCCCGAAATCAAATTGATGAAGAAACCAACCCAGGCGAGGCTCATCATGGGCGGAAAGGCCGACAATGGGGCAATTCGTGCCAGGCCCAGGATGCGCAGATCCAGCATGACCAGGATGCCGACCACGGCCGCCATGCCCCACGAGTGCAGCACGAGCATGATCGGAAAGCCCCAGTTGGACTCCGTGATCCATTCGCTGATGGGCAGGGCCTGCATCCAATCCAGCACCCCTTGCCCCGGGGCCAGGAAGTGAATCATCGCTGTCTACTCCGTATCCGTACGGCGTGACTGCCGCCGCCGGTGTGTGGAATCGTCGGGTTTCACAGTATATCGGTGCTCAGGAAGATCCGCAGTTAGTTCATCTTACGCAGGGCACCAACGAGCCACTCGGGCTCCTTGGCACCGGGGTTGGCTCAGGGTTGGCCCGGGGTCGGCTAGCGTCCGGTCGTGGACCTGGCCGCGACGAGCATGCGACCGAGCATGCCGTCGTGATCGAAGGCAACGTGCTTGAGCACGGCGCACACGTGTACCAGCAGGGCAATCATGATGATCCGCGAGGTCGTGCGGTGCACGATCAGCAACCAGGCTGACAGTTGCGGCAGCTTCGGCAACGGTGAGGGTATTGCGGCGGAGAACACGTGGATGGCATCGCCGCCGCTCCAGGCCATGATCGGCCCCGAAACCAACATGACGGCGATCGCAACCAGCATCAGGTAATGGACGAATTTGCCAAGCCGAAACGACCAGCGCCGCTGACGCGGCAGCGGCGCAGGACTGCCCTGCCTGAATCGCCACAGTACTCGCAGCCACAGCAACGCATAGGCGCAGACGGCGATCGTCGTATGGGTGTGGATCAGCTTCAGTACGCTCTCGGAGCCCGGATGGCTGGTTGCATAGCCGACGAACCACAGCGGCAGCAGCAGCACGACCGTCGCCCAGTGCAGCACGATCGAGACCCAGCCGTAACCACCGGCGGGATCCGCTCCAAAACGCTTTGGCGGAACCGCCACGGAGCCGGGTGCCTGGCTCGCGCCCGACGAGCGGCGGCTCGCGGGAACAGGATTGTTCATGGCATGCACGGATGCGAAGCGTCGTTCGCATCCCTCGCAAACACGCAGGTCAGAGAAGGATCAGCGCGAACCGGTGACCGGCCGCCGCCGGCTGGCGACGGCGGCCGATCACCCAAACGACCCAAGCCTCGCGGCTAGCCCAGGGTCCCGCCGATCGACGGCGGATAATCCTGCCACATGCAAGGCGTCCCAATGCTCGAAACGCCCGAGGGACGCGACTTGAGCTGTATCGTCGGCAGCGCCCACGGCCGCTCCAGGTAGTCTGGGTCCTCGACCGTGACGTCGTAGTTCATCGTGTCGCCGTCGCGTTGCAGCCGCTCGATGGTCTTGAGGTTGTAGCTGGCCATGTCTCCGGCCCGGCTGAGCCAGGTCATACCGTTGTAACCGACCGTCTCCACCACGAGCGCATCCCCGTCCCAGTGTGCCGCCGGATCACCCTGCCAAGTGCCGTCCGGGTCGGGCTTGAATAACATCGGTCCCACCGGGATGTCCTGGAACGTGTTGGGGGTACCAAACGCTTCACGAAAGAACAGGTATTCACCTTCTTTATTGTTGGGGACCCGCACGATCCTCACCGGCGCCCCCAGGCGCGGCGGCGTGATCGGCAGGCAGTGCAGGTAGGGATCGCGTGCCGCACCGTGAGTCTGATTGTCGAGTATCTGTTCCCAGTACTGCGGCTTGTAGAGCGGGATGTTGCTGCCCTGTTGCCCCGTCACGAAGAAATCGTTCTCGAAGTTGGAGAAGATCCCGTGACGTGCCGGAAAGAGCTGCTGACCAGGCTGCTCGTCTCCAGGGTTGCGCTCTCCCTGACCGGGTGCTGGTGGGGCACCCCAGAAGCCACTCAGATCCGGATGCCCGTCGGGCAGACGCGGCGTCTCCCCCACGGGGGTGATGTGCGGCGGGACGCCAAAGCCACCGCCGATATACTCAAAGTTGTCGCTCTTCGCCGGCGGCGGGAACGGAGCTTCGAATGACGGCGCCGGAAATGCCTCATATTCAGACAGCATCGACTGCGTGATGTGCATGGTCAGGTGCGGCTTCCCGTCAATCGTCTCCACGATGTGCCTGGGAATCATCAGCCCGTACTGGTTCAGATCGTGATAGTCGGTGTACTGATCCACGATCGTGTGACGGCCCACCCGCTGTGTCACCGTCATGGGGCGGTAGTTCCGGTCCAGCACGACCTTCGTGGCTACGCCTTCCACCGGTAGCTGCAGAGTCACTGCACCGCTGCCGGTGTCGTGAATCTTGATGCGACTCGGATCGAGACCGACGATCGCATCGACGATCCCGTAGGGCGTGCGCTGCAGCTGCAGTTGCCGCTCCCTGGCGAGCTTATCCTCCGAGTGCGTGCCCACGCCGGGAGTGCTCTCGTCCCACGCTTCCTTGTCCCGCACCACGCGGATCAGGCGCACCTTGTCCTCGGCCTGGACGTCCTCGCGTGCTGCGTTCTCGTGCAGGCTTACCCCGTAGATGTACTTCGTGACCTCATAGGTATGGCCGTCCTCCACCAACTCCCCGCAGCCGCTGTAGCGCAGGCGGTTGATCGCATGGAGGGTCTCGGCCGGTCCCGCGCCGCGGATCATGCCCACCTGGTCCTCGACCATGCGCAAAATCGCCGCCTCGCCCTTCGGGCGCTCCTTGACCGGCGGCACACCGGCCTGATAGGGCACACCCGGCGCGACATCCTTGAATTGGTCCGCCAGCACCTTGGACGCCATCGGAGGCTCCTGGCACTGCGGCGCTGCTGCCTTCACTGGCTGCGACTGCAACAGCGCCCAGCCTGCGGTAATCCCCAACACAGCGCCAAACGCTCCGCGCCCTCGAGCGCGCAACCAGAGAGCACCCCCACTCAGCCCCACTCGGGTTCGCACGATTCGTTCTCCTTATAGATTCAGCTATTGTGCAAATACTAATACGCAGGCGGCTGAGCGACAAAATAATCTGATAGCGCCGTGGAACGACGGAGCAGAAACGTCACTGCCGGATAAGCCTTTGAATACGTTGAGCCGCACCCGCCTGGACACCTGCTGACTGCGATCCCGCCGGGCGCGATGGCTCGATGCAGCGCGGCGCGCCCGCCTGGAAAATCGACGACAGCGCACCGGCGGTCATTTCAGCGAGCTGGCGCGATGACGCTCAATGGCCGCCACGATCAATTGCTGCGCCTCGGCTGACCCTCCCCAGCCGATTACCCGCACCCACTTGGAGCTTTCCAGATCCTTGTAGTGCTCGAAGAAGTGCTGCACCTGTTGGATCGTGATCTCCGGCAGGTCGGTGTAATTTCGGACATGTTCGTAGCGACGCGTGAGCCGCGTCGCCGGCACGGCAATGATTTTCTCATCGATGCCCGCCTCGTCCTCCATTTTCAGCACGCCCACGGGGCGCGCCGCCACGATGGCGCCCGGCATGATGCCGCGTTGGTTTGCGATCAGCACGTCGCAGGGATCGTTGTCTCCTGAGCGCGTCTTCGGAATGAACCCGTAGTTACCCGGGTAACGCATCGCGGTGTAGAGAAACCGATCGACCACCATGGCGCCGGATGCTTTGTCCATTTCGTACTTGATGGGCTCGCCGCCGACAGGCACTTCGACGATGACATTGACCTCTTCCGGCGGATTATGGCCGACGGCAATCGCATCCAGATTCATGCATTACTCGGGGCTGGGTTGACCGACAGCAATGGATCATTCTGAGCCACTGCCTGAATAAAGGATACGGTGTGCCGTCGACGATCAAGCCCAGCGATCCGTTCCCATCATCTGCGTGACGGTAGCCAGCCAGATACTCACCTGCTCCGGCAGCAGGGTGCGCAGCTGCGCCGGATTCGCAAGTGTGCGGTCGAGCGCTGCAGCCAGTGCCATCGCCTCTTGCACGTGAGCGGTGCCAGGATGATCACGCAGGGCACCACGCAGGGCGGCCACTGCGCACAACAGTTGTGTGCGCAACTGCGGTGTGCCGAGGGAAGCGGCCTGCCGGGCGAGCTCCAAACTGGCTGCCGCCTCGCGCAGCGACAGATTGCCCGGCATCAGGCGGGCCGGTATCAGATTCTCTATCCCAACGAGGAGTGCGTCGGCAGCTGCAACCTTGCCCGCCGTCAGCTGCGCCTGCGCGGAGAGCAGCTTTGCCTGCACCGGGAATGATTCCAGCAGCGCGGTCAGGGACTGTGTGCCCTGCTCGACCGTGCCCTGATCGACGGCCTGCCGACCGGCGTCAAGCGCCTGGCTGATATCGTTGTATGCCGCGATCGGATCGTGCAAGCCGATCGCTTGCCGTGCGTCGTACACGGCCGCCAGCATTGCAGCGCCCGGACCGCTCCGTGCAGAGTCACCAGGCGCTTGCGGACCAGGCGGGGGCGCCGCGGCCGAGGGGGGGCTCGAGTGCCGCGCACAGCCCGCCAGCGACATGCTGGCAAGGAGGACAAGTGCGCAGGCGCGGAGCAATATCCTGCGATTTCCTGCGATCACGTTGGCGCACGCGGCGACACCTTCTGCACGTCGGCATCGCCTTCTGCGCCCGATACCGCCAGCGTTGTCACGACGCCTGCCGTGCTGACCTTGCGGATCTCGTTATTGAATTCATCGCCTACGTACACGTTGCCCGCCGAGTCCACCGCGATGCCTTCAGGGCCATCGAACGACGCAGCTCTTCCGGTGCCGTCGGCAGCGCCCTTCGCGCCCGATCCGGCCAACGTCGTCACTACCCCGGCCGGGGTGATTTTGCGGATTTCGTTATTGCCGTAATCGGCCACATACACATCACCCGCCGAGTCCACCGCTACACCTTCGGGCCCATTGAAGGAGGCGGCTCTCCCGTGGCCGTCGGCGTTACCTTGCGCGCCCGATCCTGCCAGCGTCGTCACCGCCCCCGCCGGCGTGACTTTGCGGATTGCGTTATTGCCGTAGTCGGCCACGTACACATTGCCCGAGTTGTCCACCGCAACGCCTTCGGGGCCATTGAACGATGCGGCGCTGCCGGTGCCGTCGGCGTTGCCTGGCGCTCCCAAGCCCGCCAAGGTCGTCACCACGCCCGCCGGTGTGATCTTGCGGATCGCGTTATTGCCGTAGTCGGCCACGTACACATTGCCCGACTTGTCCACCGCCACGCCTTCGGGGCCATCGAACGTTGCAGCTCGCCCGCTGCCGTCGGCATCGCCCTTCTCGCCCGATCCTGCCAGCGTCGTCACCGCGCCCGCGGGAGTAATCTTGCGCACCTGGTTGTTGTCATGGTCGGCCACGAAGACGTTGCCCGCCGAATCCAGCGCAACGCTTTCGGGATAATAGAACGACGCGGCGCTGCCGATGCCATCAGCGTCGCCTTGTGAGCGCGATCCTGCCAGCGTCCTCACCACGCCCGTCGGTGAGATCTTGCGGATCAGATTGTTGCCGTAATCGGCCACATACACTTCGCCAACGGAGTTCACCGCAAGGCCTACCGGGGAGACGAATGACGGGGCAGTTGCGGTGGCGGACGCCTCGGGAGCGTTCGATTCAGCCGGAGCTTTGACAGCGGCGGTCGGGGCGGCCGCTGGGGTGCTGCTTGCGCTGTGATTGCTGGCACCGCCTCCGCACCCGGCCAGCATCAGGCCGGCAAGTACACAAACACTCCCATGTTTTGGATAATCGAACACTTTGACAATTCGCATTGCAGTTCCCTGCATTGCAGTACCCTCACTCCTGACCTGACAACAAGACTTGAAGTTCCCTTCTTACAGCATCGATTTTGCGTTCGCGAATCGATGCTGAATCGGAAGCCCATGCAGGGGTGCACCGCTGCCGGGGGGGCCGTGACTATTGGCGAAAAGCACTGCTCCGGGGCTGGGAGCTTGCAACCCAGACGGATGACATCGGATCGATGACGACCGTGATACGGGCCAAGGGACCCAGGGCAGGCCCGCCGGCTACCGGTTGCAAGACGACATCGAAAAAAAGTGGACCGCGCGGCACGTGCGACGCGGAATTGGTCAGCAGCGGTATGAACAGCGTGCGAACCGACTGGCCTTCTATGAACTCGGCGCGCTGCGGCTTGATCCGCTCATAATCAATTGCCGGAATGGCGGTGCCGCGTTCCACACGCCACACAAACGGTCCTGGGCGCCCATTCGCCGGTGTGCGACGAACGGTAATGGCAACCAGCGGCTGCCCTGCGCTTGCATGTATGAGCGCTGCCTTGAACGAGATATGGGTGGAATCATGCGGCAGGGGCGCAGCCTTTGAAGGCGCAGGCGGCGCGAGGTCGGGAATCGGCGCCAAGGGAAGCACCGAGGGTTGCGGAGCGGGCGCGGGGAGCCGGGGTATCTCGGCGCTTACAGACGGCGAGCGGCCGCGCGCGCGATGCTTCGCCAGCGTGGCGCCGCCGGCCACCAGCACCATCAGGGCAATCAGTGCTAACGCGACCGGACTGATTCTCGGCATGCGCGGTGGGAAAAGGCGCCTTGCGCCGCGGCCCACACTCGACACCACCGCTGCCGGCACCGGACTGATGGCATCCGGAGCGCTCTTTTTGATGCCGTTGGAGTCTGCGGGCGACACCCGGGCTCTGGAGCGGCAAAGCTGATCGGCCGCGGTGAACTTGCGCCAGAATTCGCTCACCGACGCCGGTCTTTGGGCTCTGTCGGCAGACAAGCCGCGCTCGATGACCTCGAAGAGCTCGATCGGAATGGCGCTCACATAGGTGGGGGCCGATTTCGCCCGCAACCCTTCGAACGAAGGATGGCCACCGTACGGGTGCCGCCCTCCGCTGAGGATGCTGTAGCTCAGGCACGCAAGACTGAAGACATCATCACGCTGCTCTGCGCGTTGTCCGGCAAGAATTTGCGGACTTGCGTACAAAGGGGTCGCGGCCACGGTCGAATCCGCTCCGGAACCCGCACCTGGCATCGATGAGGACCCAAAGTCGATGAGCTTGACGGCGCCATCGTCGCTCACCAGCACGTTGGTCGGCTGGAGGTCTCCGTGCACGATCCCCCTGGAATGCGCGTACTCGAGAGCCGCGCAGCAAGCCTCGATGATGTGGGTCGCTTGCGCGTGCGTACCCGCGCCGTTGCTCATCCACGCCTTGAGCGTCTGACCTGCGATGAGCTCCATGCTCATGAACCACAGGTCGCCTTCGCAGGCGAGCTCAAACACCCGTGCGATGTTGGCATGAGCCAGCCTTCTCATCGTGTGGAACTCTCGATACAAGCGGGCAGGCGGCCCCTGCCCGATCCGTCGTGGGCCGTGCAGAAACTTTACGGCCACGAGGTTGCCGTTCGCGCCCGCGGATGCCACCGGGCGTAAATCCCTGGCCCGATACACGCTGGAGGTTGCGCCGCGACCGACGAGTTGTTCCAGCAGGTAGTGGCAACCGACCACGGTGCCAGGCTCAGGCTGGACAGACGGCTGCACCCCCTCCGCCCCCACTGCTACGTCGAAGTTCAGGTCGACGGTTGCAGCATCGTCCCTGGGCGGCACGCCGGCAGCTACCGGCCCATATCCGCCGGACGACCCGCCTTCGGTGCCAGACGCGCCGGCGGATTCGGAAGAGGTGCTCATCACGCAATACAGGCCCGGTTGAAGCTTGAGTACAGCTCTTATGCCCCCAACGTGTGAGCACGTGCCGTCGGCCCATGGCGCATTCAGGGCTGCGTGCTGTCCCTCAACGATCCCAATACGTTAAGCGGCACCGCAAGCGGAGAACCTGATATCGCCAAAAACTGTGCCAGCTACAGGCACGCTGGTGAGCGAAAGCGTTTCCCACGCCAAACAGGGCGACGGCTGTTTTTTTTGCCTCGCACACCAAACATTACTAATATACAGACGCTTTCGGGCCAGTCAGGCCAAACCGGTCGCTCATCCGTGGGGGGTAGAGTGATGAAGATGCTAAAGCAGGCAGCCATGGCAATGGTGCTGGCGGTGACCAGCGTAGGCCTTGCCGAGGCCCATCATGCGGCTAACTCCCAATTTGATGGGAACAAAAATATCGTTTTCACGGGCGTGCTGGATAAGGTGTATCTGGGCAACCCGCATGGCTACCTATACTTCATCCGCACGGTCAACGGTCAGCAGGAGAGCTGGACCTTTGAGACCGAAGCGATACTGGCGCTGCGTCGGGCCGGCTTATCGGCTCGCAACGACTTGCCGATCGGCACTACCTTTTCGCTCGTCTACTCTCCCGCCCTCGACGGATCGAAAGCCGGTCTGATGCATGCGATAAAGCTCTCGAGCGGGCGCATCATCGCCTTTTCGGTGAAGGGCAATGTCGTTGCGTCCGACGCACTGCTGAACGAGCGACTGCTCAACGGCGCAAAAGACAGCCAGCAGTAACGCGTCCCGGCTTTAGTCACGACGCGCTTGCAACGGCGCCGGCGACTACTCGGAGCGCGTGGCCGTCCTGTTCGCTGCTCCATTCGTCAGCGACCTGGCTTCCCGCTGTGCGAGATAGCCGAACATGAGGCCGGTCGCTCCCCACAGGACGATCTGGATACCCAGCGAGGCAATGCGAAAGTTCCACAGCGTGACCGCCGGGAAGGTCGCAGGCACCTCGTTGATGCTCGGTAGCGCCGTGTAGATGACCGCAATCACGATGACATATAGCAGAAAGACGACGACCGAGCTGCCCCAGGTCCCGAGCCGCGGCTGCAGCTTTTCCCGATACAGCACGGCACCAATCGTGCTGGCAACCGACAGCGCCATCATCAGGAAATACAGGCCCGTGCGCAGCCGGATGGTATCCGGATGGCCTACGGAGGGTGGGTTGGCGGGGTATTTGAGCGCCGGGATGATGTAGAAAGTGATCAGGCACAACGCCGCCACCAGTGTCGCGGTGGCGCCGGGGCCCAGCCTGGCGATGCGTCCATTGGCAAAGGCGAACAGAATCGCGAACAGGCCGCCGATACCGAGACCGATCCCCACGATCCCGGTGAAAAGTCCAATGCCGGTCTGAATCGTGCGGCTGAACATCTCCGGCTCTTCCGGCTGCACGTGCTCATGGGCAGCAATCGCCGCGGCGCGCTCCGCCTCGTCCTGGGCCGACTCGAAATTGATCGCCACGGCCACGGCCGGCTCTCCGAAAGTTTTGGCAAACGCGAACGCGAGCAGTCCCGCCACGATGCCGACGATCAGCCCGCGAGCGATGAGAGCAGACATTATTTCGTTACCCCTTCCCGCTCGATCTTATTCGAATAATTGCGCAGCTAGTGGCAGGGAAACCCGAGCAGGTGTCGCGCGTCGTGCACCCACTCATGGACCGTCATGCCGCCCACGGAGCTGAAGGCACCGCCCTCGGCACCGACGAAGTACATGCAGATGGAAAAGATCATCCCACCAAGGATGGCCCACGGCAGAATTTTTTGAACCGGAATGGCGATGGAAAGCGCAAGCGATTTTTCGTCGACGGCGGCCGGCATGGCATCATCCTCCTCGAAAGTATTTCGCGAACCATTGACAAATACGTACGACACGGCTGTTTCCCTCAAACCAGCCGCCCCTCCACGAGCTCGTCAGTTTGCCAGCTATATTCGTTCAATATATCAATGAGTTATTGTCCCATGACGTTGATGGCGATTCTGCCGCCTCATGACCAAATGCGGCGGCGCGAGAGCGCCCTTGGCGTTGCGTCCGCCTGCCCCCGCCGAAGGCCACGATGCGCCCTCGCATAAGCCTGATCTGCCACGCCACGACCAAGGCACTTCGTGCCGCGACGTTCGGCGGCAACGATCCGCTCGACGAGGCGGGCAAAGCGCAGGCGCAGCGTCTGTTGGGTAGCCTGGGCCACGTTGACCGATGCTTCACCAGTCCAGCCTTGAGGGCGCGGGAAACCGCGCTGGCGCTTGGCCTATCGGCGACGGTCGACGAGCGGCTGCGCGAGTGTGATTTCGGCCGGTGGTCGGGCCTGCGATTCAACGGCGTGCTGCTGAGAGAACCGAGAAAACTCGTCTCCTGGATCAGGGATCCGAGCTCGGCGCCGCACGGGGGCGAAACCATTCCCCAGGTGCTCGAGCGCGCGGCCGCATGGCTGCGCGAGGTCGGAACCGAGAAGGGCCATACCGTTGCGATCACTCATGCTACGGTGATCCGCGCCATCATCGTTGCCGTGATCGAGGCGCGGCTGCCATCCTTCTGGCGGGTCGATGTCACGCCGCTGTCCCGGACCGACCTGCGTACGAACGGCCGGCGCTGGGTATTGCGCTCGTTCGGCCCCCTCGTTCCCGTCGGCGCTTTCGACGAAGAGCACGAGGAGCACGACAGGCCCGGGCACGGCGGGCCCGAAGGTGATTAGTTCCTGAAGTGTTCACACACAGGCTACAGTGGCGATGCCTGACCATTACAAGGGGATTGGTATGAAGCGGATGTTGATCGGCGCGCTAGCGACGACTCTGTTTTCGCTGTCCGTCAGCCAGGCGCAAGACGCCCACCACATGGCGGACATGAAAAACGTGCCGGGTATGCAGGGCATGCAGGGCGCACACCAGATGCAAGGCACGGTGGACGCTCTCGACAGCAAGACCGGCGTCATGGAAGTGCACGCCGATGGCATGACGCTGAGGCTGCATTTCCCACCGCTCTCCCTGGCTGACGTAAAGGTCGGCGACAAGATCGAGGTCGCGCTGTCGTTCCGGAAACTCTCGCACTAATAAAACTCCGCGGCTGGCCGTGACTTACCAGCGTGCCTGACATGAGGGATGCGCACGTACCCAACGTATCAACCCGGGTATCCGAACCACCCCCCCGGGCCACAGAGTCCACTCCCAGGGAAGAAAACGTGGAAGACAGGGCGCGATACTCCGGGGCTGCGGTCGCTGGGGCCTTGGGAATATTGCTTGCGGGTTTTGCCGATCCGGTTCACGCGGTGGAAGGACTGGACGTCTCGGGCAATTGGAGCGTCGATGTCGTTGGCATCGATCAGGGTGGGTCCGGCCAACGAGTGCGTGAGCTGGACAAGCTCCTGATCACTCTGGATGCGGATTTCGCCAAGCTGGCCAGCTGGAGCGGCGGCAGCGCTTCCTTGACCTTCATGAACACCTCGGGCGCCACACCCAATCAGGAGCTCGGCGACCTCGAGGGGATCGACAACATCGAAGTCTTACCCGGTCAGCGCCACTCGCGGCTGTTTACGGCGTGGCTGCAGCAGGACTTCGGTGTCGTACTGCTGCAGGCAGGTCTTATCGACCTCAATGCGGAGTTCTACGCCGATGATGCAAGCGCGCTGCTGATCGCGCCCGAGTTCGGCGTCGGCTCGGAACTCGCCGCCAGCGGGCCGGGAGGACCATCGATCTTTCCCGAATCGAGCCTGAGCGCACTGTTGGCGATCCGACCGGACAAGGACGCCTACCTTCGTGCGGCCGTCTTCAACGCCGATGTGGGCGATCCGGGCGATCCGGGCGGGGTCAATACCGATTTCAAGGACGGGGTACTGGAAGTCATCGAAGCGGGCTGGACCGCCCATGGAAAACTCGCCCTCGGCGCCTGGGGCTATTCCAAGCCTCAGGATGATCTATTTGATCAGGACAGCGCGGGCAATCCGCTGCTGCGGACCAGTGCCGGCGCCTATCTGCTGGCCGAGCAGCCGCTGTATGACGGCGGCGATAACGCCCGCCGGCTCACCGGGTTCGTTCGCGCCGGCCTCTCCGACGGTAACACCGGTCCTTTCCGGTCAAGCTGGCAGGTTGGCGCCTTGCTCGAGCACGCCATGCCCGGGCGCCCTGATTCCAAGGCATCCTTGGCGATCGCCCAGGCGCTGCTGGGCGCAAAGTATCGTGCCGCGGTCGCAGCGACGGGTGCCACGCTGGCCCACGCGGAAACCCACATCGAGCTGACCTATGCCGATCAGATGCTGCCGCACTTGGCGCTGCAGCCGGATCTGCAATACATCATCGACGCGGGGGGCAATCCGGGTGTCAGGGATTTCGTCGCGATGATGCGGTTCACGGCGACCTTATAACCATCCCAAACGGGCCTGGTCTCACAGTGAGGCCTACGGCGCCGGGGAGTTGAAATCAGAGGATCAGTGACAGGGAAAGCCCAGCAGGTGGCGCGCGTCGTGCACCCACTCGTGGACCGTCATGCCGCCCAGGGAGCTGAAGGCACCCCCCTCTGCACCGACGAAGTACATGGCGATGGAAAAAATCATTCCGCCGAGGATCGCCCACGGAAGGATCTTCTGGATGGGAATGACGAGCGGAAGTGTGAGTGACTTTTCTTGGAGCCCGGCACGCATTGCGACCTCTTCCTCTGCAGCAAACAGGCTTTCACACTACCGATCGATACGTGCGGAAAGGTTCCAGCCTCATCGGCCCCTGCTCTCGCTTTCGGTCTGTCGCCCGGCAGGAGGCTTGAATTCGGCAATATCGATATTCTATTCTCATCGAACGGGACGAAGTCAAGATGCAAGTCCCCCCGCAAGCTAGCAGCCAACGGCAGCGGTAAGCCTGGCGCGCCCGGTTCCTGCCTCGCTGTCGTCCCGATAGGATCTGTGCAAAGTCCGGCCGTCCCTGGGGTGAGTGACGCGATGGTCGATGTGCCCGCCTCATAACCGCGGCCGATAATTTATGACGCAAACCAATTCCACCCCCTCCAACGACAAGGGGTTTTACATTTTCGCGGCCTGCGCCATCGCGACCCTGCTGATCGTGGCGTTTATCAATCTGTATCAGGCACGCAAGGCCGCTCCGCATCTCAAGGAACTCTCTTACAGCCAGTTTCTGCAGGACCTGGATCAGGGCCAGGTGCGCAGCGTCATCGCCGCGGGACCGAAAATCACCGGCCTGCTGCTCGACAACAGCGCTTTTCGCACCTATGCGGCCGACGATCCCGACCTCATCAGGCTCCTGCGGCAGAAAGGCGTAGCCATCACCGCCGTGCCGCCTCCGGCGAGTGCCCCCTCGATGGGCACCATCCTGACCTCCACGCTGCCGCTGCTCATCCTGGTCGTCATCTCGATCTACTTTCTGCGCCAGAGCGGCGGCGGCGCGCGCGGCCGTAGCCTCGCCTTGGGCAAATCGAAGGCTAAGCAACTGACACGCTCGCCCGACCGGCTGACATTCGCAGACGTCGCCGGCGTGGATGAGGCCCGAGACAGGCTGCAGGAGATCGTAGAGTTCCTGCGCGACCCGCGTCAGTTCGAGCACCTCGGTGGCCGCATTCCGCGCGGAGTGCTGCTAGTCGGTCCCCCTGGCACCGGCAAGACCCTGCTGGCGCGCGCCGTGGCGGGCGAGGCCGAGGTGCCGTTCTTCACGATCTCCGGCTCGGACTTCGTCGAGATGTTCGTCGGCGTCGGCGCCTCGCGGGTGCGCGATATGTTCGAGCAGGCCAAGAAGAGCGCCCCGTGCATAATCTTCGTGGACGAAATCGACGCGGTTGGCCGCCGTCGCGGCGCAGGCCTCGGGGGGGGCAACGATGAGCGCGAGCAGACGCTGAATCAACTGCTGGTCGAGATGGACGGATTCGCTGCCAACCAGGGCGTCGTTCTGATCGCCGCGACGAACCGGCCGGATGTTCTCGACCCGGCGCTGCTGCGCCCTGGGCGCTTCGATCGCGAAGTCGTCGTCGCGAATCCCGACGTCGGCGGCCGTGAGCAGATTCTGCGGGTCCACGTGCGCCGGGTACCGCTCGCGCCCGACGTCGATCTGAAGACGATTGCGCGTCGCACGCCTGGGTTTTCCGGCGCCGATCTGATGAACCTCGTCAACGAAGCGGCGCTCCTGGCTGCCCGGCGCAGAAGGACCACGGTCGCCATGCAGGAGTTCGACGACGCCAAGGACACCGTGACGATGGGGGACGAGCGCCGTACCCACATCATGACCGACGAGGAGAAGCGACTCACTGCCTATCGCGAAGCCGGCCGCGCGCTCGTCGCCGTACATGTTCCATTGGCCGACCCGGTCCATAAGGTGACCATCATCCCGCGTGGGCGCTCCACCGGCATGGTCAAGCAGATACCGGAGGAGGACCAGGCCTGCCTGCGCCTCGAGCAGATGACCTCGCGCCTGGCGATCATGATGGCGGGCAGAGCCGCGGAAGAGATGGTCTTCGGGCGAAGCGGGATCACCTCGGGAGCGGCCGGTGATATTCAGGAAGCGAGCAAGCTTGCGCGCACCATGGTGACCCGCTGGGGGTTTTCCGAGGAACTCGGCGCGGTGGCCTATGACGATAACCAGGAGGAAGTCTTCCTCGGCCACTCCGTTGCGCGTCAACACAATGTGTCGGAACAGACCGCGCAGGCGATCTCCCTCGAGGTGCGCAAGCTGATCGATACCGGCCTGGCGCAGGCGCACCAGATCCTGACCGGTCATCGCGACCAGTTGGAGCAGCTAGTGCAGTGTCTGCTCCGATACGAGACGCTCAGCGGAGAGGAGATCCGCAGCCTGCTTGACGGCATTCCACCCGCTCGCGCCATCGCCGCGGAGCGAGCAACGGCCGTGGCCGAAGAGTCGGCCTGATGCCGGGCAATCGCCGGGGCTGGATGCCCGTCGTGTTGCCTGCCAGCCCTGTCTTTGAATTATTTGCCGGCTGAGGGATTTGAACCCCCGACCAACGGTTTACAAAACCGCTGCTCTACCACTGAGCTAAGCCGGCAGAGTTGCTTGAAGGCATCGGCGCGCCTGGCAGCGCTTCAGCGCGGCAGATTCTATCAGCCGCCTGCTGCCGGAGTCGGGCAGTCGCTGAAGGCCACCATCGGGGTCACCGCGGCAGCCCCACCGGGCAGCTCCTGGAGCAATTGAGCCAGCGGCGGAGTGGGTTCGTTGGGCTCGAGCTGCAGATCCAGCCAGTGCGTGGTGACCGAGCTCTGATGGATGTCGAGCGCCGGCTTGAAGCCAAGCTGACGGATCTGCTCCGCACGGCGCACCGCGCGAGCTTGGTCGGCAAACAATCCGAGGGAAATACGCGGCTCCTGCTGCGGCCCGGTGATCGCGTGCACGTCCGTTATCCCGGCGCGTGCGAGGCGGGCCAGGGTGCGGCGCTGCGCGCCGGCATCGTCGGCGGGTTCGCTGAGATAAACCGTATATCCATCGTTGATGCTGATGTCGACGCTGCGATCGATCGGCGCGAGGCCGCGCTCCTTCAGCCGTGCGGCCATCTGAGCCGCCAGTGAGGTACTCGTGAACGGTCCGAGGCTGCGGCATCGCACGCTGGCCCTCGCCACCGTGGCACCCGCGGCGGCCGCATTCGCGGACGCGGGCTTACCGGAGGCCGGCGTGTCGGGTGTCTTGTTGGTGGGCGCAGCCGCAGTGGCGGGCTGAGCAGCTGCTAGCGCTGCCGTACCGGGCCGAGCTTGGGCGCTGCCGGTCCCGCCGTTGGGTACCAGTGCGAGCGTAGGCAATGCGCGCGCCGGCGCCGGCGGCGCCGGTCCGGGCGCTGCCGGAGCGTCGATCCAATGTGCCCAGCCAAAGAACGCCACATTCAACAGCAGCAGGGCGTAGAAGGCGGCTCTCATAGTGGGAATTCTACGCGATCGAACGTTCCGCTCGCGCCAGGGCTAGCAAGCCGTGCAGCACGAGATCCTCGTCGCGCCGATAGGTGATTGCCAGTAACGGCGCAATGGCATCGGCAGCGCCCCCCCAGAGCACCACCTGCACAGGGCTGCCCACACGCTGGCGCGCCTGCTGCGCTGCGCGCTCGATCAGTGCGGCGCAGGCGTGGCGCGCGCCGGCGAGCAAAGCTTCGCGCGTCGCGCCAGCGAACAGGGCAGCGCGCACCTGGCGCGACATGCCGCCGATGCGGGTTGGAGGGGTGAGTGCGCGTGCAATCGCCGCGCCGTTGCCGAGCTGCGCACGCCTGCGGATGCCGGCCGTCTCGCGCAGCAATGACTCGATCATCATCTGCGGACCGGGAGCGATGCAGCCGCCCAAGTGGCGGCCACGGGGTGCCAGCAGATCGATAGTCAGCGCGGAGCCGATTCCGACCAGGCAGAGCGCGCGGCGCGGCCAGGCCGCATGCGCGCCGATGAGTGCCACCCAACGATCGGCGCCCAATCGCCAGGGCTCCGCGTAGGCATTGCGAACTCCGGCGGCACGTGCGGTGGTACGCACGAACGTCGGTCGCGGCAGGCGCGCGTGTAGTGCGCAGGCCCGCACGCGCGCCTCGATCCGGGCACCCGCGACATTGCAGGTGAGGATGGCCGTACCGGGCGGCACCGACGCGAACAGCGCCCGCAGCGGCGCATCCGAGCGCGAGAGCGCATCGCGCGCCAGCACGCCGCGCCGCTCGAGCCGTCGCGTGTCAGCGCGTGTCCGCGCCCGCTCGCTCCACAGGGCCCATTTGAGGCGGGAATTGCCGATGTCGAGCAGCAGCCGCGGTATGTCCGCCGCCGCGCCCGCGCGGCGAGCTCGCGCCTCATTGGCACCGCCCGATGCGCGGCGGCGCTTCAAGCTGCCGCCCGCACGGACACCTCGCCCGTCACAAACCGCTGCAGCCCGTCGCGTGTCTGCACGCACAAGGCGCCGTCCATATCGATGCCGCGTGCATGGCCGGCGACGGCAGCGCCCTGCCCGCTGATGAGCACCTCCTTACCGGCCAGCGCATCGGCCGCGCGCCATTCCCCCATGAACGAGCGGAAGCCGTCCTGCTCGAATTGCGCCAGTCCGGACACACACGCCGCCAGCAACGCCGCGGCCAGCTCATTGCGGTCGCAGGGATCACCGCCCAGCGCGCTCAGGTCGGTGGCCTGCGTACCGCTGGCGCGCACCGCTGCCGAGATCTGCGCTCCGAGCGCAAGATTCAGACCGATGCCGATCACGACCAGCGCCGGGCCGCTGCCCTCGGCGCGCAGCTCGATGAGGATGCCGCCGAGCTTGCGCCCGTCGAGCATGATGTCGTTGGGCCACTTCAGTGCGCAACCGCTGCGCCCGATACTGTGCAGCGCGCGCAGCACACAGACACCGATCGCGAGGCTGAGCGCTGCGACGTGCGCCGGCAGACAGGCAAAGCTCCAGCTCAAGGACAGACACAGCGCCCCACCCGGCGGCGCAAACCAGCGACGCGTGTGCCGGCCGCGGCCGGCGGATTGGTATTCGGCGGTGCGGAAATCGAACTGCCCCGGTGACGGACCGGCCTGCTGCAGCAGATCCGCATTGGTCGAGCCCGTGATCCAGACACAGCTGCCCTCGTGAAGCCGGCCCCGCTGCGCAGCGGGCAGCAGCGCGCGGATGCGAGCGGCCTCGAGCAGCGCACCAGCCGCTCGGATGCGATAGCCGCGATTGGGCACGGCATCGATCACCACGCCGAGAGTGCGCAAGCGCGACACCGCCTTCCAGATAGCGCTGCGACTGACGCAGCAGCGCTGCGCCAGTGCAGTTCCGGAGTGAAACTGCGCATCCGACAGCAGCGCATAGAGTGCGCGCGTCAGCGGCATCTCACTCATGCGCTGAAGACCTCGGCCAGCATGCAGCGCACGCTGCCGCCGCCGACCTGCTCGATGCTGCCGACATCGACGGCGACGACTTCATCGACGCAGCCGCGCAGTGCGGCCCAGGCGCCGGGCTGCGCCTGCAGCGCGGCCGCGGCGCTCGCCGACATCGCCAGTACGTGCCGATGGCAGCTCAGCGCGCTGGCGCCCCTGCCCGCCGCGCCGCCGGCGCGCACTTCCAGCACATTGGCGGCGAACTGCTGCATCGCTTCGGCGGAGACATCAATAAGAGTGCGCCCCGAGGCGCTCAGGCTGCCGAGCACGCGCTCGCGGTCAGCGGCCACGATCGCCGCCGCGCACACGATCGCCCAGCGCGTGCCGATCGCCAGCATGACGTTGGTGTGGTAGGGAACGCTGCCGTCGGCCGCGCGCGCGTCGAAGATGCATGGTGTGTAGCGCAGCAGCCGCCCCCACTCCGCCAGCAGCCCCTCGTCCGTACGCGCGGAGCGGCAGGCGTAGACGATGCCGTAAGCATGGTCCAGCACGAGACTGCCGGTCCCCTCGAGATAGCGTCCTTCGAGCTCCCGACCCGACAGATCGATGCACCGCTGGCGGCGAAACCCCGACTGCTGCTCCACGGCAGCGACCAGCTCGGCCCGCCGCTCGGCACGGCGGCTGGCGGGCTGCATGGGATACAGCACGACCGTGCCATCTTGATGCCAGCTGACCCAGTTGTTGGGAAAAACCGCATCGGGTTTGGCCGGCACCAGGCTGTCCTCGGCGATCACCGTGCGTACCCCCGCCGCCTCGAGCGCCGCACAGAGCGCATCGAACTCGGCCAGGGCGCGTCGTTGCAGCGCCTGCGGCTGCGCGTCAACGGGACGCTGAAAATGATTGGTCATCGCGGTATCCGGGTTGTAGCCGAAGGCCGCGGGACGCACGAGCACAACGCACGCAGCGCTCTGGGCGCGCAGGGGAGCCTGGGAGGAAGAGGAAGCACTCACGAATTGGATAGGAACTCGCCCGCAACGCGCCGCGGCGATCATACTGCAGGCGCGACGACGCCGCGGGCGGAACGGCGCGGTTGCAATCCGACCATGAGGGGCATACGGTTCCACTATGCGCAAGTCCATATGGTGGGTGGTCGGAGTACTGATTCTGGCCAGCGCCGCCGTGCTTATCTACTCTTGGCGCGCCAGCCATTTGGCGCCTCACCCTCCGGCGGTCCAGGCCAAGGCACCCAAGCCCGCCACGCCGGCCCCCGCCGTACAAAATCCCGTGCCCGCGCCGAGCGTCTCGCAGACCCAATCGCTGCCCTCGCTGGCCGATAGCGACAACCCGGTACGCAACGCCTTGAACATGCTGATCGGCGAGGCGGCCACGGCGCACCTGGTCAAGCCCGACATGATCGTGCGTCACCTCGTGGTGACGGTCGACAATCTGTCGCGCAAACGCGCCGCCCTGGAACTGCGGCCGGTGCGTCCCGTACCGGGCCAGTTCATGGTGAAGGGCGATGATCAGCACGCAGTCATCGATCCGGCCAACTATCAGCGCTACACACCCTACGTCCAGGCCCTGCAGGCCATCGATGTCAGGACGCTGGTGCAGGTGTATTTTCATTTCTACCCGCTGTTCCAGCAGGCCTACCAGAACCTCGGCTACCCCAACGGTTACTTCAACGACCGCCTCGTCGAGACCATCGACAACCTGCTCGAGACGCCGGACGTCAGTGGCGACATCGCCCTGGTGCGCCCCAACGTGATGTATCAGTACGCCGATCCGATGCTCGAGAATCTGTCGGCGGGGCAGAAAATGCTGGTGCGCATGGGCCCGCAGAACGAAGCCGCCGTCAAGGCCAAGCTCAAGGAGCTGCGCGCGGCGGTCGCGGACCGCAGTCGTGGCGGAGACAGCGGTCGCACGCGCGACAGCGCCGGCGGCTGAGCCGCCCGCCAGATCCGTTCAGGGTGGCAGCCCGTTCAGCAGGTTCGCCGGCGAATACTGATCGGTGAGCACGCGTGCGTGCGGATCCCAATCCACGGTCGTACTGAACAGTCCGAGCACCTCCTGGGAGGACACCCCGAAGGCGCGAAACGGCTGCGCAAAGGCCGCGGCGTTGCGGTCAACGAGCGGCAGTGCGGGCAGCGGCCCATTGGCAGCCAGGATGACGCGGTTGCTGCTCTTGAGGTTGTAGAACGGACCGAACACGGCCCGATAGGTCACCGATTCGTTCTGATACAACCTGCTCGAGGAGAAGGTATTGGCCGCGACGATGCCGCCGGGCGTCAGCAGCCCACGCACCTCCTGCAGGAACTCGCGCGTCAGCATGTGCTCGGGGATGTACTGGCGCTCGTAGGCATCCAGCATGATGAGGTCGTAGCGCTTGCTGCCGCGAAGCGCCTGGCGCGCGTAGGCACGACCGTCCTGCACGATGATGTGCACGCGCGCATCGCCCTGGAAGCCGAAGTAGTCGCGCGCCACGCGCACGATGGCCGGATCGATCTCCACCACGTCGATCTGAGCATCCGGCAGCAACTTCTCGAGCGTGCGCGGCAGGGTGCCGCCGCCGAGCCCGATGATCAACACGTTGTGCGGCTTCGGATCCAGGTACAGGGCGCCCAGCATCATCCGCGTGTACTCGAACACCAGCCGATTCGGGCTGACGAGGTCCAGGCACGATTGACGGCCGATGTCGCAGTAGCGCGTGAAGCACAGACAGCGCGTGTGCTCCTCATCGTCCTGATACACGAGCACGTCACGATACAGCGAGCGCTCGGAATGGATCAGCCGCGGATCATCCGCCGCCGCCGTGGCGTGCGGCAACCATGCGCCGGCCGCCACCCCTACCGCCACGCCCACGGCCAGCAGCAACAGCGAGCGCCATCGGCGTGGCGCGAGCGAGGGCGACTGTCTCATGCTGCGACGGTCTCCGCGATCGGCAGGAAGGCCAACGCGCTGACCAGCGCTGAGACGGCCAGCATCAGCTCGATGATCTGATTGATTTCCAGATACAGCACCAGGTAGAACGAGGTCAGCAGCGTGCCAGCCGCGCTGCCGAAGGTCGATACGAAGTACAGGCGCCCGACGCGATCACCGGCGCCGCGCAGGTCCGCAACCAGCAGGCGCACGGCATAGGGAGACACCATACCGGAGATCACCGTGGGGACGAAGAACAGCAGCATCGCCGCGGATAGCGAACCGAAACGCGGATCACGCACTGCCACCGACAGCCGATCGAGCAGCGCATCGCCATACAGCAAAATCGGGGCGGTGGTGAGCGCCGCGGCCAGCAGAATGAGCGCCAGGCGCCTGAGGCTCGGCGCATGCAACGAGGCGCGACCGCCGGCCAGGTAGCCGATCGACAGCGCCAGCATGAAGACCGTGATAATGGCGCCCCACACGTAGATGCTGCTGCCGAAGTACGGCGCCAGCAGACGTCCCCCCAGCAGTTCCACGCCCATGACGAAGTAGCCGGACCAACCAGCGATCAAGTAGAGCAGCGTACGATGCACGCGGTGAGTGTACTGGTTTGACAGCCCCGCGGCCCAGCCATACTGTCCTGCCAAAATGCGCCATTACCTGTTATTGAGGATCGCTCAGCGCCGGCTGGCACGCCCGACGCCGGCACGCTCCGCGCCGGCGCGCCCGGCATCGGCACGCTTGCCGTCGACGCTGCTGGCTTTGGCGGCCGTAGCGGCTTTGGCGGGCTGCGCCAGTACGCCCGGAACGGCCGATCCGCAGCTGCAGGGCCACTGGCGTGTGGACAGTGCCGCCAGCGACGATGCCACGGCGCGTATCACCAACGCCATCGGCTCCGCCCAAAAGCGTGAGGCTGCGCGTCGTATGAGAGGAGCGGCGGAATTCAGCCCGAGACCCGGTGCTAGCAGCGAGGGTGGCGCCGGCGAGGCTGGCGCGGGTGACGATGATGAGGCCGCAAACAACTTTGATCTGGGTGCCCGCATCGGTCCGAACTTTCAGCAGCTGCGCCAGCGGCTGCTGCAGACGCTGGCGTCCCCCACCACGCTGACATTCACGGTGCTATCCGATGAGGTACAGATCGAGCGGGATGGTCTGCCTGGCCGGGATTACCAGCCCGGGGACACCATCACCCGCTTCGAGGAATACGGAACGGCACAGTTGAGATCCGCCTGGAAGGACCATGCGTTCGTGCTGACCGAGCGCTATACCAGTGGTGCGCGACTCGAGGAGCGCTATGCGCTCGATGCGCACGGGGCGCTCGTGTACACACGCTCGCTGCGCGATCCCACGATCGGACGCATCGAGATCCGCAGCGTCTATCGACGTATCGGCTGAGCGGGGCGATGCCTGCGCGGCGAGCGCGCCGGGCGCTACGCAGCCGGCTACAGCGCGCTGTTGTCCGTTTCGCCGGTGCGGATGCGGATCACGCGCTGCAGTTCCGTCACGAAAATCTTGCCGTCCCCGACCTTGCCGGTCTTCGCGGTCTTGAGGATCGCCTCGATGACCTGCTCGAGCAGCTCGGCACGCACGGCAATCTCGATGCGCGTCTTGGGGACGAAATCCACGACATACTCGGCGCCGCGATAGAGCTCGGTGTGGCCGCGCTGGCGGCCAAAGCCCTTGACCTCGGCGACCGTCATGCCCGAGACGCCGAGCTCGGAGAGCGCGGAGCGCACCTCATCGAGCTTGAACGGTTTGATGATGGCCGTGACCAGCTTCATGCCCCTGCTCCTTGTAACGAGGATCCTATCGCGCACCCGGACCGTGCATGGACGCCCTCACTCTCCCTTCTCGACGAGCTCGAGCATCTGCGCTTGCGTATAGCGTTCCAAACCGATGCGCGCGATCAGGTCCTGCTGCGTCTCGAGCCAGTCGATGTGCTCCTCCTCGGACTCGAGGATGGCCGTCAGCAGCCGCCGCGAAACGTAGTCGCCCACGCGCTCGCAGTGCGCCAGCGCGGCCCGCAGGTCCGCGCGTGCGGCGTTTTCCAGGCGCAGGTCGCAATCGAGCATTTCAGGCACGGTCTCGCCGATGAGCAGCTTACCGAGGTCCTGCAGATTGGGAAGGCCTTCCAGGAACAGGATGCGCTCGATGAGACGGTCGGCGTGCTTCATCTCGTCGATCGACTCGTGGTACTCGTGCTCCTGCAGGCGATTCAGGCCCCAATTGCGGAACATGCGCGAGTGCAGGAAATACTGGTTGACCGCCGTTAGCTCGTTCTTTAGGACAGTATTGAGATGCCTGATTGTCTCGGCATCACCTTGCATAGCGCCGCTCCTGTCGCTCCGGCGTATGTGTGCTGCAACGCCCGACTGCCGGCAGTATTGGTATATGCACAGTCAGGCGCAAGCCTCGCGCGGACGGGCCGTCAGCGCGGCGCGTGGGCGATGAGCTCAGATCAGGGTGGACGGAACCGCGGCAGAGAGCCCCGCTGCCTGGCTGCGCTCCCGAATGATGTCGCGGGCCATGGGCGCGCAGCGACCGCAACAGGCAGCGACAGCCAGCTGGCGCCGTACCTGTGAGAGCGATGCCGCACCCTCATCGACGGCACGGCGAATCTGACTGTCGGTTACTCCGCGGCAGATGCAGACGTACATGGACGAGGTGCTCCGGCTCCGGCTGACGTGATAGACCGTAATGCAAATGCGAATGATTGTCAATCGCGGCCAGTCGGCCATCCGAGCCCAAGGCTCTTTTGCAGCGCCACGTAGTACTGCGTCACCTGCGCCAGTCCCTGTTCATAGCTGAGCTCGGCTTGGATGCGGCGGGTGTCTGCATCCAGCACATCGCTGGTGTCCGCAGTCCCGCCGCGCAGGCGCAGCTCGGTCATCGTGTAGACGCGCTCGGCGGAATCGCGCGCGCGCGCCAGATCGAGTGCCGCGTTGCGCGCTTGCCCGTATCGCGCCAGCGACGACTCGGCGTCCTGCAGCGCTGCCAGAACTGCGGCGCGGTACTGCGCCTCCGCCTCGTCGCGGCCGGCACGCGCCTGTGCAATGCGTGCGCGGTTGCGGCCGAAGTCCCACGGACTCCACTGCAGGATAGGTGCGACGATGTACGAAAAATTGTTGCCGTTGAAGAGCGTCCCCGGACTCAGCGAGGCAAAGCCCACCTCCCCGAGCAGGCGCACCTGGGGAAACTGCGCGGCTACGGCCTGGCCGATCGCGGCGGTCTGCTGCGCCAGGCGCCGCTCCGCCACGACAATATCCGGTCGCCGGCGCAGCATCGCCACCGGATCGCCGATCGCCACCCGCGCGGGTGGCGCCGGTGGCGCGCCACTGGCCGCGCGCTGCAGCTCCCCGTCCAGCGCGCCCGGAGGCCGACCTGACAGCACTGCGAGTCGATCGAGCTGCACCTGCACCTCGGCCCGCAAGGGCGCCAGCGTCGCGCGCGTGGTGTCGACCTGGTTGGTGATGCGCTCCACATCCAAATCCGAGGCCGTACCGGCGCGGCGGCGCAGGTCGTAGAGATCCACGAGGCGCGATTCGGCATCCAGATCACGCTGTGTGAGCGCCAGGCGCTGCTGAGCATCGCGCAGCGCCACGTAGGCCTGGGCAACTTCCGCCGACAGGCTCACGAGTACGCCGGCGAGGCTGGCCTGCGAGCCCTGGGCGGCCGCGATCGCCCCTTCGATCGCACGTCGCTGGGCGCCGAAGATATCCGCCTCCCAGCTGGCGTCCAGCCCCAGCGCATAGAGATTGGTGCCGCCCCCCGCTCCGCCGCTGCTGCCGCCGAGCAGAGCGCCGAGATTGCGGGTACGCAGGTAGGCGCCCGACAGCCCGGTGGTCGGAAACAAGCCAGCGGTCTGCTGCGCGAGCACGGCCCGCGAGCTGCGCAGCCGCGCCTCGGCTTGCTGCACGTCGGGGCTGTCGGCGAGGGCCAGGTCGATGAGATGGTCGAGCTCCGGATCCTGAAGGGTCGTCCACCAGCGTGCCACCGGCGGCGCGGCACGCAGCGGCACCGCGCCGGCGCGCACGTATCCCTGCGCGCTCGCACCGGCCACGGGCGGCGGCCCGCGGTATTTCGGCCCGACCGTACAACCGGCGAGCAGCAGCACTGCAGCGGCGAGCGCCATGCCGGGCGCAGCGTTGGAAAAGGCGGCGGCGCTGGCAGCTTGCACGAGGCGCTCCGGGTTGCTCAGTGCGCGGCCGCGATCGGCGCGCGTGTGGCAGAGGGTGCGCCCGACCGCACGTGCCCCTCTACCGGGCGCGGCGGTGCGCGCAGCAGCAGTACCAGCGGCAGCATCAGCGCCAGACACACTCCCAGCAGCCAGAAGCAGTCCGAGTAGGTCATGACCATCGCCTGCTGATGAATCTGCACCGCGAGCTGCCCGAGCGCCTGTTGATGGGCATGGGCGGCATCGCCCCCGCCCTGCGCAAAAGCTGCGGCCTGCGCGGCGATACGCTGCTGCACGAGCTGGGAGTTTGCATCGACGCTCGCGCGGACCGCATCGGCGTGCAGCTCGGTGCGCCGATCGATGAACACGCCGAGCAGCGCCAGGCCGATCGAGCCGCCAAGGTTACGAGCCATGTTGAACAGCCCCGCCGCATCGGGGGTGTCCGCGCGGCTGACCGCGCCGACCGAGGCCTGATTGAGGGGCATGAACGAGAGGATCTGGCCCACGCCGCGCAGCAGTTGCGACATGACGAAATCCCCGCCGGATGACTGCGCCGTCAGGTGAATGTCGATGAAACAGCTGGCCGCAAAACACAACAGTCCGCAGAACACGACCATGCGCAGGTTCATGCGTCCGATGATCCGCGGCAGGATCGGCATCATGGCGAAGGCCGGAAGCCCGGACAGAGCCAGCACCCAGCCGGACTGCTCGGCGTTGTGGCCGGCGATGATGTTGAGGAACTGCGGCAGCACGTACAGGATGTCGTAGAGCACCATGCCCACCGACATGATGATGAGGATCACGCTCGCATAGGAGCGATTCTTCAGCAGTCGCAGCTTGATGACCGGACGCCGCGCCGTGAACTGCGAGATGCCCATGATCGCGATGCCGATGATCGCCGTCACCGTCAGCCAGACGATCAACTGGGACTGGAACCACTGATCACGCTGGCCATCCTCGAGCACCACCGTCAGCGACGACAGTCCGAGCGACAAGCCGAAGATGCCCAGCCAGTCCGCATTGACGACCTCGTGCAGATCGGCCTTCTCGTGCGGCAGACCGATGAGCAGCAGCGTCACGAGCGTGATCGCGACCGGCAGGTTGATGAAGAAACACCACTGCCAGCTCACGTTTTCGGTCAGCCAGCCGCCCACCACCGGGCCGAGCAGCGGACCGAGTAGCACGATCAGGCCGAAGATCGTCATGCCCACCGGCATCTGCTGCCAGGGCAGGCGCGTGCGCACGATGGTCTGTGCCGTCGGGATCAGCGCACCGCCGAAGAAGCCCTGGCCCACGCGACCGACGATCATCATGGCGAGGTTGTGGCTGAGGCCGCAGACGACGGAAAACAGCGTGAACAGAATCGAGAAGCTCAGCAGCAGCGTGCGCAGGCCGAGCACGCGGCTGAACCAGGCCGACAGCGGGATCATGACCACCTCGCTGACGAGGTAGCCAGTGGAGATCCACGTGCCCTCGGTGCCCGTCGCGCCGATCTCTCCCTGGATCTGCGGCAGCGCCGAGTTGACGATGGAGATGTCCAGCGAGGCAATCAGCGCGCCGAGCGCGCCGGCGCACACGGCAATCCAGTCCTGGGCGCTGGCGCGCGGCTCGGCATGCAACGCGGCCATCGCGACGGGGCCACTCACGGGGCGCGACTCGATTCCTGCCGCGTGTCCACCGACACCGTGACCGACAACCCGGGCAGCAGCCGCTCGGCCAGATCTGCCGGGGGCAGCAGATGCAGCCGCACCGGCACGCGCTGCACGATCTTGATGAAGTTGCCGGTGGCATTCTCCGGTGGCAGCAGCGCGAACTGCGCGCCCGTGCCGGGGGAGAAGCTCTCGACGCGTGCATCGATCAGACGATCTCCCAGCGCATCCACGCGCACCGTGGCGCTCTGACCGATGCGCATGCGACGGATCTGCGTCTCCTTGAAGTTGGCCACCGCGTAGACGTCACGGACGGGCACGATGGACATCAGGCGCGTGCCCGGCGCCACGTACTCGCCGAGCCGCGCCGTATCATCGCCGACGCGCCCGGCGACGCTGGCGCGTAGCAGCGTGTCGCTCAGATTGAGCTGCGCGGTGTTGACCTGCGCCTGTGCGGATGCGAGCTGCGCCCGGCTCTGCGATAGCGCGCTTTGCATCGTGGCCAACTGCCGCTCGGCGACGCTTACCGCGGCGCGCGCCGCCTGCAACGACGCCTGCGCCTGGTTCTTCTGGTTGAGTGCCTGCTCGTAGCGCTCTTCGGTCTCCACGCCTTCATCGCGCAGCATGCGGTAACGCTGCTCTTCGTCATCGGCGAAGCGCGCGTTCGCCGCGGCGCCGGCCAGCTGCGCGCGGTTCTGCGTGACCAGCGCCTGCTGTTGTCGGATCTGGTTTTGCGCCAACGTGATCCCGGCGCGACGCGCGTCCAGATCGGCCGACTGCTGCGAGAGCGCCGCCTGGTAGTTGCGCACGTCGATGCGCAGCAGCGGCTGCCCGGCGGCAACCTGCTGGTCGTCCTGCACGTACAGGGCCTGCACATAGCCCGCGACTCGGGGCGCAACCGTCACGACGTCGGCGCGCAGGTAGGCATCGTCCGTGCTCTCGATGAAGCGTCCGGCGAACCACCAGCGCAGAGCGACGATGAGCGCCACCGCCAGCGCCAGCGCCCCGAGCACCGACAACCCCAGACGCACGCGGGGATTGCGCAACCCGCGCGGCGCGACGGCGGCAGAGCCGGCGGCTCCTGCAGGCGCGGCCGGATTGGCGGGAGCGGCAGACTGGGCGGAAGCATCGGCCATGGACAGACCCGGCGCGCGGCAGCGTAAAGCCCGCAATGTTGTCCAGCTGGAAACTATGTGTCAAGTGGAATACATTTACGCGGATGGGCACGTCACGGGCACTCACTGCAAGCCACGCCGGCATGCACGCAGCGCCGCGGCGTCATCCGCGCGAGGGCGGCTATGCACGCGGCGAGCAGACGCGCGCGCGCATCATCGCCACGGCGCTGCAGATATTCGGCGACCAGGGTTACGATCAGGCCTCCACGCGCCAGATCGCCGCGAATGCGGGCGTGAATCCACCGGCGCTGCAGTACTATTTCGATAGCAAGGAAGGTCTGTACCGCGCCTGCGTGCAGACCATCATCGATCGGGTCCTGGAGGTGCTCGCACCGGCCATGCAGCGCGCGCAGGCGAGCATTCGCTCACGCACTCGGCCCGCGGCGCTCGAAGCGCTGCTCGGCCTGCTGGATGCGCTGGCCGACGCGCTGGTTGCCGCGGGCGCCGAGGCCTGGAGCCGCTTCATCGCGCGCGGCAAGGCCGACGGCTCCGAGCCGGCCATGACGATGATGCGCGAGCGCGTCAGTACGCCGCTGCGACTCGCGGTCTGCGAGCTGATCGGCCTGATACTGCGCGAGGACCCCGACGCCGAGCAGACACGCCTGCGCGCCCTCACGATCATGGGACAGGTGAGCATGTGCCACGCCAATCGACAGGGAACCCTCGCCGCGCTCGGCTGGCAGCAGTTCGATGCACGTGGAATCGCAGCAATGAAGGCCGTGGTGCGCGCGCATACCCGCGCGGCGCTCGTCACGCCGGCGCGAGCCGCTCGCGCGACAGGCCGGCGCGCCGGCCCCAGCAATCCACGCCGCTAACTGAGGCGTGGCCAGCCATCGCCCCGCTGGCAATGCGGCTCTGGCGCCACCGACAGTCTGATGCTGCTTAGCAGCACACGGCTGTCGGTGGGCTTGACGGTCGATTAACCTGTCGCCTTGGCCATTCGTTCGTCATGGTAACTTCAGCCTCACATTAACCGGAGTTAATCCAAGCGAGTGCTCGTCGATCGCGACGGTGCACCTTCCAAATATGTAAAGGGATCTTTACATGGCGCCTGCCGCGTCACGGCGCGACGCGGTGCTATGATTCCGCCCCCTGCGGGGGGCTCCCAACATGATCAGAATGTTGAGTGCTCAAAGATGGCACTGCGTATAGCCAGATAGCTGGTCTCTCGGCCATCGCTGGGCCCCTGAACCGCTCGGGTTGGCAGTGGTAGAGCAGCCAGCGGTGGTGTTATTGTCCACGGTTGAGCGAATGTTGGACGCGCATCTCACTTGGGATGGCGCAATCAGAATAGGCGATAGGCGAGAGCAAATTCAGGAGAGGGGCATGACGAGATTCAAAGCTGTATGTGCCGGCGCATTGCTGGCTGGAGTGCTGGGTGCGGCGGCTAGCGTGCCGGCGCAGGCGCATCACTCCTTTCCGGCCACCTACATGGTCGACCAGACGGTCACGATCCAGGGCACGGTGGTGCAGTTCCTGTTCCGCAATCCGCACTCCTTTGTGCACGTGATGGCGCAGGATCCGAAAACCCACCAGAACGTGGTGTGGGCGGTCGAGTGGGGCGCGGGCGGCGCACTGGGTGCCGACAACGTCAAGCACGACACGCTGCGTCCCGGTGACAAAGTCGTTGTCACGGGCAATCCGGCGCGCGATGCGACCTCGCATCGTCTGCGCATGCGGGCCATCACCCGTCCGTCAGACGGTTGGAAGTGGGCCGGCACGTTCGGTTGATTTGAGCTGAGTTGAAAGACGGAGGGGTCCTTGGACCCCTCCGTCCAGCCCATCAGGCGCGCGGATCCGCCCCAGGCTTTCCAAGTCTGAGGCCCTGGGAATATTGCGCCGGCAGCGACATCGACGGCCCGATGTCCATGGGCTAGAGGCCATGAAGGCGCGGCGGGCCGACTCTAAAGATTAGCGAGGACGGGATGGATCATCTGCTGCTGGCGGTGCAGAACAGCCACTTTGCCTACTGGCTGGCGCAAGGGGCCTTCCCGCCAATCATCACCGTCCATTCGGCCGGTATGGCGCTGCTCGTGGGTCTGCAGGGCATGATCAACCTGCGCGTGCTCGGCATTGGCCGCGGCGGCCTGCCCATCGCGGCGATGCGCCGCTTCATGAAAGTCGTGTGGATCGGCTTCTGGATGAACCTGTGCTCGGGGATCCTGCTGTTCTCCATCTACCCCGACAAGTACGTCCACAACACGCTGTTTCGCTTCAAGATCGGATTCATCATCGCCGGACTGGTGCTCGGCGCAGTGTTGAACGTTTCGCTGCTTAGTGTCGGGGACGAATTCGCGGCCGCCGGCACGCGCGCGCCCGGCCGCGCCAAGGCGCTGGCCTTCCTGTCGCTGGCATGCTGGGTCAGCGCGATCGTGGCCGGCCGCTATTTGGCGTACAGCACCTTTGCAGACATCGGCGCCGGTGGCGCGGGCTGAAGCGCAGCGGGCTACTTTTGCCCGGATGCAATTGAAGTTTGTTAGCGGAGTTTCCCGTCCATGATGCACATCGTTCTGGCAGCGGCCACCTCGGTGGCGGGGGGCGTGGCCGCCGCTGGCCAGGCCACCGGTCATGTCATCAGCGCAGCCGCTGGAGGCGTAGCCGCTTCCGGTCACGCCGTGGCTTCCTCGGCCTCTGCGACCGCTGCGGCAGCCTCGTCCAACAGTGCCGCCAGCCTGGCTGCGCTCAATGCGCAGATGAACGCTCAATACGCCGCTGCCCAGGCTGCCAAGGAAGCGGCCTACCCGATCTTTCGCTTCATGAAATACACCCCCATCGGTGCGTGGGTGCGTAACAGCGCGTGGGCTTTCCCGTTCCTTCAGTCCTGGCACTTCATCGGCATGACGATGCTGCTCGGGGTCGTCGGAGCGATCGACCTGCGAGTGCTTGGCGTGGCACGAGCCGTCCCGCTTGCGCCACTGCACCGCTTCCTGCCGTTGGCATTCATCGGCTTCGGCATCAACCTCATCACGGGCATCTGCTTTTTCTGCCACGACCCGTGGGTGTACGCCTTCAACATCAGCTTCCGCATCAAGATGCTGCTGATCGTCATCGCGGGCTTGAACGCGCTGTGGTTCCGGCTCGGGGTCTTCCTGGATCTGGAGCGCTGGGGGCCGGGCATCGAGGCCTCGCGCCTCGCCAAGGTCATCTCGGGACTGTCGATCGTGATCTGGTTGGCCGTGATCACGGCCGGCCGCTATATTGCCTTTACCTGAAGGCGCCTGCACCCGAAAGCCGCGCGCGCGTCGCCGGTCCCGCCGCGCGCCGCTGAGCAAGCTAGCGTCAGAGAATTTCGAACAGGCTGTATAGCGCGCCGTGCGCGTTGCGATGGCCCACACCGACCGCGACGATGCGATTGAGCCAGTCGTATTGTGGCGCCGCGGTCTCGAAGAACGGACAGATGCGCATGTAGTACTGCGCGGGATCGACGACTTCACCAGCGTCGATGCGCGCCAGCACATCGGCAGGGCCGTGGCGAAAACCTCGATATTGCATGGCGATGAGCGCCTCATCGCGCGTCTTGAGCACCGCCCGCACGTCGATGGTCGTCGCCCCATCGGGTCGCACCCGCTGCCAGTCGCTGCCGCCTTCCAGCACCTCTCCGCGGAGGCGCTCGCCTTCAAATGAGCCGCGGGCGATGACGCCGACCCGGCGATAGCCATCGGGCGATGTGCCCACGATCTGCGGCTTGTGCACCTGGAGGAACAGGCTGCAGAGCGGCCGCGTGCGCAGCTGCTTGAGAAAATCCGGCAGCTGCAGCGATGCATCGTCCATCAGGCTTCACCCGCCGCGAGCGACGGATAGTCGATATAGCCCCTGGGGCCACCCGTGTAGAACGTCTTCGCGTCCCAGGGTGCCAGCGGTGCGCCGACGCGGAATCGGTACGGCAGATCCGGGTTCGAGATGAATGGCTTGCCGAAGACGATCAGGTCGGCGCCTCCTGCGGCGAGCATCTGATTGCCCGACTCGCGCGTAAAGCCGCCCACGGCGGCAAACGTCCCTTGGTACTGGGGGCGCAGAATTTCAAAAATATTGGGTAGCGGATCGGACCTCAGTACGTGCAGGAATGCGAGCTGCAGCGGCGAGACGGCGCGCACCAGCGCCGAGTACGTCGCCACCGGATCATCGTCCTGTATATCGTTGAACGGCATCGCCGGACTGATCTTCAGGCTGATGCGGGCCGCCGATCCTGCCGCCTCGATCATCGCTTCCAATGTCTCCATGACGAATCTGAGCCGATTCGCAACGCTCCCGCCGTAGCCGTCCTGGCGATGGTTCGAGCCGCTCGACAGAAATTGCATCGGCAGATAGCCGGAGGCGGCGTGCAGCTGCACGCCGTCGAAGCCTGCCGTCAGGCCCTGTCGGGTCGCCTGCGCGTACTCGGCGATCACTCCGGCAATCTCCGCCGTCTCGAGCGCCCGCGGCATGGAGAAGTCTTGCATGCCCGCGTCGGTCACGATCTGACCCGACACGCGTATCGCCGAGGGTGCGACCGGCGGCTCCTGCAGCACTCGATTGGCGATGTGACTGACGCGGCCGACGTGCATGAGCTGCAAATAAATTCTGCCACCCTGGGCGTGCACCGCCTCGACGATGCTCTTCCAGGCGCTGACCTGCTCGGGCGTCTCGATGGCCGGCGTGCGCACATAGCCGAGCCCGCCCGCCGAGGGTGAGGTCCCCTCGGTGATGATCAGACCGGCGGACGCGCGCTGCCGGTAGTACTCGACCATCATCGGCGTCGGTACAGCTTCAAAGGTGGCGCGGTTGCGCGTCATGGGGGCCATGAGGATGCAACTGGGGATCGCGAGCTCGCCGACCTGGCCGGGACTGAACAAATCAATGCCGGGCATGACTGTGGCGCTCCCCGCAGCTGCAGCGCATGCGGCGCTGTCTACCAGCTGACCGAGACGTATTGAGTGTCCAGATACTCGAGCAATCCCTCGTGGCCGCCTTCGCGTCCGAGGCCGCTCTGCTTGACACCACCGAAGGGCGCGGCGGGATCGGAAACCATGCCGCGATTCAAGCCCACCATTCCCGCCTCGAGCCTCTCGGCAATGCCCAGGCCGCGCTTCAGATCCGCCGTGTACACGTAGGAGGCCAGGCCGAACTCACTGGCATTGGCGCGGCTGAGCATATCCTCCTCGTCCGAGAAGGTTTGAATGGCCGCCACCGGTCCAAAGATCTCTTCGTGCACCAGATCGGCATCCGGCGGCACCTGCGTGAGCACGGTCGCCGGATAGAAGTAGCCCTTGCCCTTGCCGGGCTCACCGCCGGTGACCACACGGGCGCCTCTGGCCTTGGCCTGCTCGACCAGCGCGTGCACCTTGTCGCGCGTCTGCGCATTGACGAGCGGACCGACGCTCACGCCTTCCTCCAGCCCGTTGCCCATCTTCAGCGCCGACATCTTGGTCGCGAGCTTGCTGGAGAATTCCTCGGCCACCGCCTCGTGGACATAGAAGCGGTTGGCGGCGGTGCAGGCCTCACCGATGTTGCGCATCTTGGCGATGACTGCACCTTCCACGGCCTCATCGACGTTCGCATCCTCGCAGACGATGAACGGCGCATTGCCACCGAGCTCCATCGCCGGACGCACGATGTTGTCGGCGGCCTCCTTGAGAAGGGTACGCCCGACCTCGGTCGACCCGGTGAAGGAGATCACGCGCACGCGGCCATCCTTGAGCATGGCCGAGACCACCTTGCCCGAGGCACGCGAGGGCACCAGGTTCACCACGCCGGCCGGCACACCGGCCTCCTGCAGCAGCGGCATCAGCGCCAGCATTGTCAGCGGGGTCGCGGAGGCGGGTTTGATCACCACGGTGCAGCCGGCGGCCAGCGCCGGGCCGATCTTGCGGGTGGCCATCGCCGCGGGAAAGTTCCATGGCGTGACCAGCAGCGCGATACCGGCGGGCTTGTGATTGACCAGAATGCGCGCGCCGGAGCTCGGCGCCCTGGAAGACTGACCGATGATGCGCACGGCCTCTTCGGCGTTCCAGCGGAAGAACTCCGCGGCGTAGGCAATCTCGCCACGCGAGTCGGCCAGGCCCTTGCCATTCTCGAGCGTGACGATGCGCGCGAGCCGCTCGGCATCGCGCATGATGAGCTCGAAGGCGCGGCGCAGAATTTCCCCGCGCGCCCGCGGGGACTTCGTCGACCAGGCGGCGAATGCCGCCTGCGCGGCATCGAGCGCCGAGATGCAGTCCTCGACCGTGGCGCTTGCGACCGAGGCGACGGCACGCTCGGTCGCCGGATCCTCCACGTCGAAGCGCGCGCCGTCGGCAGCGGGCCGCCATTGGCCCCCGATCCACAGGTCGGTGGGCACACCCGCGAGCAGTCGCTCGGGGGAGTTCGCAGTCGCGATGGGCTGGGCGGTGGCGTTCATGCGGATAGGGAGCGTCGCACGCTCTCGCTGATACGGGCAACGCTTGGGATCGCCATGTCTTCGAGCACGTCGGAGGCCGGCAATGGAATGTGCGGGGTGGTGATGCGCACTGGCGGCGCGTCGAGATCGTAGAACGCCTCGTCGGCGATGATCGAGACGATCTCCGCGCCCCACCCGAGCACGCGCGGATTTTCCTCGACGGTAAAGACTCGATGCGTCTTCGCAACCGAGGCGAGAATGCTCTGCGCATCCAGCGGCACGAGCGAGCGCACGTCGATGACTTCCGCCTGCACGCCATGCTCGGCGGCGAGCTTCTCGGCGGCAGCCAGCGCGCGTGGCACCATCAGCCCGAGCGCGAGGATCGTGCAGTCGCTGCCGGTGCGCAGCAGCTTGGCGCGACCCAGCTGGTCGACGATCTCCCCGTCCGGCACCTCGCCCTTGCTCGCATACAGCGACTTGTGCTCCACGAAGATCACCGGATCCGGATCGCGCACCGAGGCGGCCAGCAGTCCGATGACATCGACCGGCGAGGAAGGGGCAACGACCTTCAGGCCCGGGAACTGCATGCACCAGTTCTCCACGCTCTGGCTGTGCTGCGCGCCGAAGCGCGCGCCGCCGCCGCTGCCGACGCGCACCACCAGCGGGCACTTGACCTGCCCGTTGGACATGTAGCGGCTCTTCGGAAACTCGTTGGCGATGTAGTCGTAGCAGACGGCGAGGAAGTCCGCGAACATGATCTCGGCGATCGGCTTGAGGCCCGTCATCGCCGCACCCATCGCCGCGCCGAGGATGGCCTGCTCGGAAATCGGCGTATCGCGCACGCGCAGCGGCCCGAATTGCTCCAGCAGTCCCACGGTCGCTTTGAACACTCCACCCGCCTTGGCAATGTCCTCGCCGAGGAACACCACGTCCTCATCGCGCGCCATCTCCTGCGCAATGCCGCGCGCGACGGCGTCGCGGTAGGTCAGTTCCGCCATGTGCTCCCCCCGTCGGCATAGACGTCGGTGAACAGAATATCGCTCGAGGGTGGCGGGGCCTTCTTGCAGGCCTCGGTGGCCTCATCGACGATGCGACGCACGTCGGCATCGATCGCATCGAGCTTGCTCGCGGCGATGCCCATCTCATCCAGCCGGCGGCGATACACCTTGATGGGGTCATTCTGCTTCCAGCGCTCGAGCTCCCCCGCAGGACGATACTTCGCGGGGTCGGCGCGCGAATGGCCCGAGTAGCGGTAGGTCAGGCATTCGATGAGCGAGGGCCCCTCGCCGCGACGCGCGCGATCGTAGGCCGCGCGCATGGTGCGATACACCGTATCGGCATCGTTGCCGTCGATGACGATTTTCGGCAGTCCGTAGGCCGCTGCCCGATCGCCGGCCGGTGAGGCCACGGCCGTCACATCGGCAATCGGCGTGTACTCCATGTAGAGATTGTTCTCGCAGACGAACACCACCGGCAGCTTCCAGATCACCGCGAAGTTCAGCGCCTCGTGGAACGCCCCGATGTTGGTCGTGCCGTCGCCGAAGAAACAGGTGGTCACATCCGACTGGCGCTTGTACTGCGCGCGCCAGGCCGCACCGCAGGCGATCGGCAGATGCGCCCCGATGATGGCGTAGGAGCCCATGACGCCGTGCTCGACCGAGGTCAGGTGCATCGAGCCGCCCTTGCCGCGCATCAGCCCGTTGTCGCGTCCCATGAGCTCGCCGAGCACTTTCTCGACCGGCACCCCACGCGCCAGGGTGTGCGCGTGGCCGCGATAGGTGCAGAAGCTCAGATCTCCCGGTTGCATCGCCGCGGCGCAACCGGCCGCGACGGCCTCCTGGCCGAGCGACAGGTGGCTCGTGCCCTTGACGAGGTTCTGAAGGAACAGGTCGTAGGCGCGCTGCTCGGCCTCGCGGATGAGCACCTGCAACCGGTAGAGCTCCAGGCGCTTGGCCTCGCCGATGTCCTCTTGCCGGTCCACCTGCCGCTCCACCTGCGGGGGTACGGCCGCCAGGCCCTTCGGACCCACTTTGACCACCATAGACACCTCCATGCTCTACCGCTCGAGCCTATTCTACCCGCTATTGCCGCGCGACCCCCGCCTCCGGCGGCTCAGCGGCCCTGGCACGCGCCGCCGCGGTGCGCTGCGCAACCCGGTCCAGCAGGTTGACCATCTCGGAGAGCTCATCCGGGGCGATTCCCTGCGTAATGAACACGATGCGCGTGCGATGATCGGCGTCCGGCCAGCGCGGCAGCCAGGAAAGGTTATGCAGCAGGTGCTGTGCACCCTGCACCACAAGCGGCTGCTCGGGCCGCTCCACCACATGGATGAGACCCTTCACGCGCAGCAGCCGGGGGCCCAGTTGTCTCTCGAGCGAGCTGAGCAGCAACTGCAGGGCTTCGGCCGACAGCGGCGTGTCGCGGATTAAGTTGAACGTCGCAATATCATCCTCGTGCGCATGAGCGCCTGGGCCGGCATGAGCCCTCCGACTGGCATCAGCCTCGTGGCTCGCATGAGCGTGCTCGTCATGCCTATGCGCCTGCTTACCGTGCGCGGTGTGCTCGCCGCCGGCGGTGCGCTCGCCGAGCGCGCCCGCGAGCCATAGCGCGGCGCTCTCCGGCCCCGCCTTCGGATCGGCCACGACGCTGCGCATGAGCCGGATCGGATCGGCATCCGGATCCTCCACCGCACTGATGCTCGCGGCGGCATTGATCGCGCGCAGCCGCGCGGTGAGCGCCGCGCGCGCGGATTCGCGCCCTGCAGGCTCGAGCAGATCGAGCTTGGTGATGAGCAGGTGATCCGCGAGCGCCGCCTGGGCGACCGACACCGCGTGCTCATCGAGCGTGTGCGGTCCGTTGATCGCATCGACCGTCGTGACGACCGCGCCCACACGCCACAGTCCCTCGAGCGTGGGCTCGGACAAAAACGCCTGCAACACCGGCGCTGGCTCGGCGAGCCCCGAGGTCTCGATGACCACATGATCGAAATCGATCTCACCGGTTGAGCGCGCGTACCAGAGCCGATTGAAGGTCTGCACCAGGTCGCCGAACACGGTGCAGCACAGGCAGCCGTTCTCGAGCACCACGATCGCGTCGTTGCTCGCTTCCGTGAGCACGTGATCGATCGGGATCTCGCCGAACTCGTTGATGACGATCATGGTGCGCGCCATCGCCGGGTGGCGCAGCGCGCGGTTCAGCAGGGTCGTCTTGCCGCTGCCCAGAAAGCCGGTCAATACGGTGACCGGCGTGTGCACGTCGGCACGTGCATCGGGCTCCTCGGCCATGCGTGACCCCTCAGTCCAGGCCGCTGGCGCGCGCCTGCTCCAGCGCCATGACGGCCCAGTCCTTCTGCACATCGCCGTGCGCGACCGCGCTCAGCAAACGCTCGCGGCAGACGCTGGCGCTGGGTAGCGGCACGGCGGCGCGGCCCCCCGCTGCCAGTGCCAGATCTACATCCTTGAGCCCCAGCGCGACGCTGAAGCCTGCCTTGTCCCAGCTGCGCTCGGTGATGATGCGCGCATAAATGGTGTATGCCGGCGAGGCGAACAGGCCATCCGTCACGACCTCTTGGAACGCTGCCGGCGGCGCACCGCACTTCTGCACCAGCGAAAACGCCTCGCCCATCGCCTCGATTGCGCAGGCGAGCAGCATATTGTTTGCCAGCTTGGTCGCTGCGGCGGCGCGCGGCTCGCTACCGAGCTCGAACACGCGCCGGCCGAGTGCCTCGAGCAGCGCTCGCACGCGCGCGAGCGCAGCGGCCTCGCCGGCCGCGAGCACACCCAGGCGGCCGGCCGTCACCGCTTCGGGCCGCCCGAGTACCGGTGCACTGACCAGCGTTTGTCCGGCGGCTTGATGCGCCTTCTCGAGCGCCTCCACCGTCGGCACACCGTGCGTGCCCATCGCGACGTGGATGCCGCCGCGCGGCAGGCCGGCCAGCAGCCCCTGCGGATCGTGCGCGACCGAGGTCAGGGCCGCATCATCGGAAACCATCGAGAGCACGATGCCGCCGTACCGCGCGGCCTCGGCGATGCTCGCTGCCGGCTGCGCACCGAGCGCCAGCAGCGGCGCGAGCTTCTCACGCGTGCGGTTGTAGACCATCACCTCGTGGCCTGCCTGCACCAGGCGCGTGGCCATCGCCTGTCCCATGAGTCCCAGTCCGATGAAACCGACTTTCAACGTCGCTCTCCCAGGGTCGAATGTGGGCCGCGCCCGGCACGGCGAGGACGGTGCACCGCACGGCGCCGCGGTGCGGCCGGCTCAGGCCAGCAGCAGCAGCGGGGATTCCAGTAACGTGCGGATGGCGCCCAGCAAGCGCGCGCCGAGCGCTCCATCGATGACGCGATGGTCGCACGAGAGCGTAAGGCTCATGACGCTGCCAAAGCGCACCGAACCATCGGGCCCCTCCACCGGGCGACGCTCGGTGGCGCCCACTGCGAGGATCGCCGCTTGCGGTGGATTGACGATGGCGGCGAATTCGCGCACGCCGTACATGCCGAGATTTGAGACGGTGATTGCACCGCCTGCATACTCCTCGGGCTTGAGGCTGCGCGCTTGTGCCCGCTCGGCCAGCCCTTTCATCTCGCGCGACAGCGCACCAATCGACTTGGCCGCGGCATCGCGCACCACCGGCGTGAACAGCCCGCCTTCCACGGCCACCGCCACCGCGACGTCTGACTGACGAAAGCGCAGCAGGCTCTCCTCGGCCCAGACCGCATTGGCCTCGGGCACGCGCTGCAGCGCCAGCGCCACGGCCTTGATGATGAAATCGTTGATGGAGATCTTCGCCTGTCCATTGCTCTGCCCATTGAGCTCGGTGCGAATCGCTACGAGCTTGTCCATGGACACGTCCATGCTCAAATAAAAGTGCGGAATGCTCTGCTTGGCCTCGGTCAGGCGACGCGCGATGGTGCGTCGCATGCCATCGAGCGGCACCTCCTCGAAGGATGCACCGGCGTACAGCGCTTTGATCTTTCCGGAGGACAGCGAGGGGGTTCCCGATACCCCATCGGGCTGTGTGCCCGTCTTGCGGCCCGCCGCCGAGCTCACGGCGCCGGCCCGCCCCGCCGCCTGAACGTCGCGTGCGACGATGTGGCCGTGCGGTCCGGAACCTTTGAGGCCGCCCAGATCGACACCGGACTCGGCCGCCAGCCTGCGGGCCACGGGGGTGACCTTGGTGCCGTTCGGCAACGTCGCCGGCCCGTAGTGCCGCTCCGGCGAGCGCACCGGGTTGGCCGGATCGAAGGCGGCGCGTGCGCCAGGCGTTGGCGCTGCCCCGGCGGCCCCACGCGCCGACGTGCCGGGCACACCGGCGCTGGTCGACCCGGCCGCGCCGGCTGCAGCTGCCCCTGCCCCGGACAGCACCGCGACGATCGAGCCAACCGGTACGGTCGCACCGGCGGCGACGCGGATTTCCGTGAGAACGCCGGGCTCGGTCGTCGGGACCTCCATGGAGGTCTTGTCGGTCTCGATCTCGAACAGCGCATCGCCGGAAGCGACCTTGTCGCCCACCGACTTGTACCAAGTGGTGATCTTGCCCTCGGCGACGGTCTCGCCGAGCTGCGGCATCAGGATGTCCATGTCAGGCCTGCTTTGGGCGAATCAAATCAGACGAACACGTCGCAACCCGGCAGACCGCAGGAGATCAGGCGGTCGGAGGGGAAGTTGGTGATGATCTGACAGCCATCCTTGGTCACGACCACTTCTTCCTCGATGCGCGCTGCGCCCGAGCCGTCGTCCGAGCCTTTCCAGGTCTCCAGGGCGAACACCATGCCCTCCTTGAGCGGCGTGTTCTGTCCCTTGTAGCGCTTGGAGAGAATCGGCCGCTCCCAGAGCGACAGACCCACCCCGTGCCCATACTGCAGCAGGAATGCCTCGGCCTCGTCCTTGTAGCCGAACTGCTGCGCGTCGGGCCACACCGCGGCAATCTCGTCGGGCGTGACGCCGGGGCGCACCTTATCCATCGAGGCGGCGAGCCACTTGGAAGCGGTTTCGTAGGCGTCGATCTGGTGATTGTTAGGCTCGCCGCAGATGAACGTACGGTAGTAGCAGGTGCGATAGCCGTTGTAGCTGTGCATGATGTCGAGGAACACCATGTCGCCCGGCTGGATCATGCGATCGGAAAACGTGTGTGAGTGCGGCCGACCGCGCGGTCCGGACACCGAGTTCACGCACTCGACGCGCTCGGATCCCATGCGAAACAGCCGATCGTGCGCGATCGCGACGAGCTCGTTCTCGCGCGTACCGGGACGGATGGCGCGGCAGATGTCCACGTAGGTGGCATCGACCATGGCGCAGGCGAGCTTGAGCAGCTCGATCTCATCGGGCGTCTTGACCTCACGCGCATCGAGCAGCGCCTGCTGGCCGTCGACCACCTCGATGCCGGCCTTCTCCAGCGCGCGCAGCATCGGCAGCTCCATCAGGTCGATGCCGATGGGCTGATTGGCGATGCCGCGGTCAGTCAGCGCCTTCTTGATCTGGCGCGCAAAGTCGTCCTGGATGTTCAGCCAGGGCGGCAACCCGCCCTGCATCGTGGAGATGGGCGCGGCCACGTTGTCCGCGATCCAGGGCGAGGACAGGCGTTTGGCCGGCGGCGCCGGATCCCACAGCAGCGGCGCCCCCTCCGTTCCGCACAGCGCATAGCGCATGAATTTATCGCGCGCCCACTCGCCGATATGCGTGCCAGTGACGTAGCGAATATTGTCGAAATTGAAGCAGATGACCGCGCCGAGCCCGGCACGCTTGATCGCCTGCTGCGCGCGCGCGATTCGCGCCTTGAGCAGGCGGTCATAATCGACTCCCTTTTCCCAGTCCTTGGCCTGAGTCCCCCAAGACGCCGTGCTGTAGGGCGAGTTGTACTTCATGTCGCCGACCCCTCGAAAACCGCGTCGAATCGCCATTACGCAGTGCCGGAGGATAGCACGTGACCCCGCCCCTCCGACCTCGACCCGACCTCGGCCCGATCAGGGGTCGGGCGGAGCGGGCTAGACCCGAAACCAGGGCCGCATGCCCCAGGGCACCGCGGACAGCAGCATCAGCCAGGTGATGCCGTAAAAGATCAGCGCACGACGATGATGACCGGCATTGGTGCGAGCGCGCCGCACGAGCACCGCCGAGACGTGCACGACGATGAACGCCGTGAACATAACGGCGGGATGCAACGCGGTAAAGAAGGCTGGCAGCGGCATGGTCGTGTTCGCCAGCGCGACGGTCGTGAGCGGGCTGAGGAACAGATACAGCGCAATCCCGAGCAGGACCTGGATGTCCACTGCAACGCCAAAGAAACGCGCGAGCTTGGCACCACCGCCAGCCCAGGGACGCTCCCCCGACAGGCCGCTCAGGGCACTGATCAGCGTTGCAAGACCTGAAATCACCACCACCCAGCGCCAGTCGCTGTGGGCGATCAACGCCCAGCGATACAGTCCGAGATTGGGAACTTGCTGCATAACGCCATCCTAGCAGAGCACGTCGCAGCGCTGCGCCGCCGGCGAGCCGCGTTGACGGTACACGGGTGTATGACTACGGCATGCAGGTGTTCGGCTCGGCCCAGTCCGATAGTCTGGTCGATGCCACCTCCTGGGCGCCCGCCCTGCCATCCCATGTCATGCTGCATTTGACATGGCCGATATCGGGCTGGCCGCTTGGCCGGTGTCGTCGATACGGTGGTCAGCTTCGCGACGCAGTACTTCAGCGCGTCGACTGCGGGCGCGCACTAGCGCCCTGCGCAGCGCGCGGCGATTGCGCGCCGGCCAACTGGCGCAGCGCAAACAGCAGCTCCGCAGGCTCTATCGGCTTGCCCAGGTGCCGGTCAAAGCCCGCCTGCTGGGCGCGCTCGTGATCCAGCTTGCTGGCGAACGCCGTGAGTGCCAACGCCCGCACGGGGCGCCCGCCCGACTGCTCGATTGCACGCAGGTGCCGCATCATCTGATAACCGTCCACGCCGGGCATGCCAATGTCGCCGACCAACAGGTCAGGACGGCGGCGACTGAACACGTCGATGGCCGCCTGCGCGCTGTCGACCGCGATGACCTCCGCGCCGGCCTCGCCGATGAGGCGCTCGAGTGCGCTGCGCGTCGCGAGCTCGTCCTCCACCACCAGCACGTTCAAGCCCGCCAGCGTCGCAGCCTCGGCGGCTGCCTCGCCCTCCGCCACCGCGTCCTCGCCTGCGCGCGCATCGATCGGCTGCCGGCCGAGCAGCAGCGGCAGACGGATGACGAAGGTCGCACCGCTGCCGCGGCCATCGCTGCGCGCATGGATCGAGCCGCCATGCAGTTCGATGATCTGCCGGCTGATGGCAAGGCCCAGGCCCAGTCCTCCGTGAGGTCGCGTAGTAATCGCCGAATCCGCCTGGCGGAAGGGTTCGAACACGTGCGGCAACAGCTGCGGATCGATACCGGCGCCACTGTCCGTCACGCGCAGATCCAGTTCGTTGCCGAACCGACGGGCGCTGACCGAGACCTGCCCGCCGGCGGGGGTGAATTTAAGGGCGTTGCTGATCAGATTCCACAGCACCTGCTGCAGTCGCTCCGGGTCTACACGCAAGGTGAGGCCTTCCTCGGCGTCGCCCTCGAGTTGAATCTGCTTGGTGCGCGCCATCGGTTGCAGCGCATCCGCAGCCGCCCGGACGATGGGCGCGACCTCGGTAGGTCGCATCTGCAGACGCATCTTTCCTGAGGCGATACGCGAAACATCCAGCAGATCGTCGATCAGCTGGCGCTGTGCCTCGGCGTTGCGCACGATGACCTCCAGCGCGTGCGCCAGCTCAGGGCCGCTGACCGGTTTGATCTGCAGTATCTTGGCCCAGAGCAACACCGCCGATAGCGGCGTGCGCAGCTCGTGCGAGACCATCGCGATGAGCCGATCCTTGGCCTCGGCGGCCGCACGTGCAGAGGTTTCACGCAGCAGCACCTGCCGCCGTTCCTGCTCCGTGCGCTGTACCTCGGTGAGATCGGTGATCGCAGTGCGCAGCTGCGTCTCCTGGCTCGCAGACACAGTCACTGCATGCGTGGTCATCTGCGCCGGAAATGGGCGCCCCCCCTTTGCCAGCAATGACAGTGGCCCCGAGATGTCACGCCCGCTCTCGCGACAGCGCCGCAGGTGATCGAAGAAGGCCTGGTGGGCGCCCTTGTCCAGGAAGGCACGCAGCGGTTGACCCTGCAGATGCTGGCGAGGCAGGCCCAATAATGCAGCGCCGGTCAGATTGATATCGAGGATGATGCCGTGCACATCCAGCGTCACATAGGCGAGCGGCGCAAAGTCATACAGCTCGGCATAGCGGTCACGGGAATGCTCGAGCTCGATTTGCATTTCCCTGAGCTGGGTATTCTGAACGCCGATTTCTTCCTGATAGGTGGACAGCTCATGAGCTGCGGCCTGCTCGGCGATGCGCGCGGACGTGGACGATTGCTCGAGGATGCGCAATCGCTCGAGCAGCATCGCTCTGGGCATGTCTTCATATTGATCCGCTTCGCTCATGCGATGTCCCCGCGAATCAACCGCCCTCGGCACCGCCTGCGCTCATGCTGGCCGCCAGACGGGGCGCCAGCAGGCTCAGCAGCTGCTGCAGCGCCTCGACTCCGCCCGCCGAGGCTCCGACGACGATGTCCCTGTTCGCCGTCGCGGCGCGAAACGGCACGCGCATCGCCTCACCCTCCTGTGGTTGAGGCAGAGCTATAGCACGGACGAGGACTGTGAAGGGCCGGAATTCGGGCTCACACTGTCCGACGGCTCGAAAAGGGGCGGCATGATGCGCCGCCCGCCGAGGCGCCGAATAAGCGCCGGCATCGGCCGCAACGCGCTCAGGCCGCGCGCTGCGCCGTGCCCTGCAGCTGACCGCGAACCCACTCGAGCTCGCGCGTCACGTAATCGACGATATCGCCGCTTTTCAGGTGATCCGGCAGCACGTCCCAGGTGTAGGTCTCGATCTCCAGCTGGCCGCTCAGCGGATGCGCCTTGTGGAACGCCAGTGCCTCTTCGATTGCAAAGCGCGTGGTCTTCAGGTGCTCGCCGAGGCTGTCGAGGAACACCGGCACATGGAAGTGCGTGCGCCACTCGCGTGGGCCGCCGGGGCTCTTCTCGAACGCCGCAAAGGCATCCTCGAGGTTGGTGAAGCGCGTCAGCTTGCCATTGCGACGCTCGATGGTCTGCGTCAGATAGATCGAATCGGCGAACTCGCGCAGCTTCTCGACGATGCTCGCGTTGACCTCGGGAATCTGCATCGCCGCGGCTTCCTGCAGCTTGAACACGGGAATGTCGTGATCGACCAGGCTCTGCAGCGACGCGCTGATGTTCTCGAACTCCACCGCCTGGTGGCAGATGTCGTACACGGTCCCCACATGCCGGCGCAGCACTTCGCGCGCCTGCTGCGCGGTGCCGCCGATGAGCTTCGCCAGCGCGGTGATCGACTGTTCGGTACGCAGGTGGTTGTTGAAAAATGCAACCGTCTCCTCGGTGGTCTCGAGGAAGCACAGCGGCTCGGGCTCCAGCGCCAGCGTGACCGTGCGCCCGGTGCGCTCGCGGATGCCGTGCAAATGCGCCGCGAGCGTGCGCACATTGGCGGCGTAGGCGGCGACGCTGCCGTCGGTGACGCGCGGCTTGAAGCCCAGCGGCGGACTCTGGATGGACGGATTCACAGAGGTCGGACACACCTCGGCGAGGATGTTCGCGACCTTCTTGGTGTACTCGGTGCGCAGTCCCGTGCTCCAGTCCGGCTCGTACACCTGCTCCTTGACGACCGTGTTCTTGAACGGTCCATAGGGGAAGGCATTGACCGTGTAGAGATACATGTCGTGGTCGTCGAGAAACGCCTTGAGCTTGGCGCGCTCGGCCGGCTGCTGCGTGAGCGCCTCGGCCGAAGCCGCCGAGATGCGCAGTGAGACGCCAAAGGGTTTGTTCGGGCACACCCGTGCCTTCACCTTCGGCACGTAGGTCGTCAGGCTGTGCCAGATCTCGGGCCAGGTATCGCCCGGATGTACCAGCGTGGAGTATGTGAGATGTCCGTATTTGCCAAGATCCAAGCTCTTATCCTCCGCGTGTGTCAGGCAACACGCTCATATCGGCCCGAGCGCGCCGAGGCCAGCACGGCCTGCGTCGCGGCGACGCCGTGGATCATCTGTTCCAGGGAAATCGGAAACGGCGCACCGCCACGCACCGCGGTTGCGAATGCCTCGAGCTCGGCGCGATTCACGTCGAACTGCGGCACCTCGAGCGCCTGCGCATCTCCCTTGATGGGTTGCAGCAGATAACTCCCAAACAGGCCGCTGCGGCGCTGTTCGGACGACTGACCGGCCACATGCACCGCACCGCCCAGCAGCGCCATGGCCTTGGAGCCGTAGACTTGGAAGCGAAAGCTTCCCGCGGTAGACATCATCGTTGACAGGTACGCCGTCGGGCCGGCCGCAAGCCTGAACAACATCGAGGTTGTATCATCGTTCGGGCCGGGCGCGGCACGACGCAGGCTCTGGCAGTAGACCCCCTCGATGTTGCCGAACAGATCGATCAGCCCATCGATCGCATGCACGCCCATGGGCAGCAGCCCCCCGCAGGGCGCCTCATCGGGCTTGGCGCGCCAGGCATCCGCGCTCATCACCAGGGCATTCGGTCCGCTCATGGTGCACTCGGCATGCAGAATCGTGCCGAGCTCGCCACTGTCGATGCGGCGCTTCAGGTCCACCCAGGAAGGATGAAAGCGCCGATTGTAGCCCAGCGCCAGCGTGACACCCGCGCGTCGCACGGCAGCGATGGCCTCCTCGGCGGCGACCTTGTTGGCGGACAGCGGCTTCTCGCAGAAGATATGCTTGCCGGCCCGCGCGCACTGCATGATCTGCTCGGGATGACCGTTCGGAGGAGTGGCGAGCACGATGCCGTCCACTTCGGGATCCTTGAGCAGCTCTTCGAGACTGCCGAGCAGACGCAGACCGTGCTTGCTCGCGAGATCCTGATCCTTCTGCGAGCGCGAGCGCGTGGCTGCAGCCACGAAACGGATCGACGCGCTGTCGCGCACGGCATCGATCAACGTGCCGCCCCACCAACCCAATCCAACGATTGCGACTCTCAGCGGCGCCATGGCCCGTGCACCTCTCGAATTCCGGTCTGATCGACGAGCAAACAGGCCGCGGCCACAGGCACCGCTCTCTCAGCCATCAGCCCGCGGCTCTCGGCTCGCGGGCGCAACTTGCAGCGCGCGACGTCAGGCCGCCTTGCGCTTCCAGAGCCGCTCGGACGCGATCTTCGCGCCCTCCGACAGGCTCTTGAGCTTCAGCCAGGCGACGTTCGGATCGCAGCCGGACCAACCGACGAAGGTGCCGAAACCACAATCGGTCCCCGCAGTGACCCGCTCGCGCCCGAGGATGTCGGCGAAGCGCTCGATGCGCTGCGCGACCAGTCGCGGATGCTCGACGTGATTGGTCAGCACATCGATCACGCCGATGATCAGACCCTTGTCCTCCGGCAGCTTGGTCTCCTGCCAGACCTCCCACTCGTGCTCATGACGCGGATTGCCGGCTTCGACATACAGGAACCCGGCCTTGCTCTTGAGCACCGGATTGACGAGCTCCTTGAGCTCGATGTCGTGATGGTGGGGACCGGCATAGTTACCCCAGCACAGGTGATGGCGGATCTTGTGCGGCGGCAGACCCTTGATCGCCTCGTTCATCGCCTCGATGGCTTTGGGCACGTGATCCTTGGGCGCCTTGGTGCCGGTCTTGCCGGCGTAGCTGTGTGAATGCATCGGCAGGTCCGGTGCATCCAGCTGCAGATTGAAGCCGGCGTCGATGATCGCCTTGTACTCGTAGGCCATGGCCTTGGCGGCCGCCTCGAGATATTCGTCATCGCTCTTGTAGTAGAGATTGGGGAAGTTGAACAGCATCTGCCCCGGCGTGACGGCGGGAATGAAGCAATCGTCCGGATCGCGCTTGCCGATGGCGGCCTTTAAGTTGTCGATGTCGCGCTGGACGGCTTGCGGATCCTTCAGTTCGATGGGGCCTTCGACGTTGGGTAGACTGAGATGTGCACCGCCCTCGTTGGCGAAGATCTTCTTGATGATCTCCGGAAATTCGCCCAGATCGGTGGCGACGAAGCCGGCCGGCTTGCCGAAGCCCGAGTAGCGCTGAACCACATAGTTGCTGAAGCCGATCTTGCTCATCTCGCCATCGCTGATGACGTCGACGCCGGCCTCGAGCTGCTTCTGGACCATCTCCGCCACGGCGCTCTTGACCCGTGCGCGCACCTTGACCGCATCGTTGCTCTTGCCGTCGATCTCGTCCCACATCATGCGGGTGAGGTCGTCCGGCCGCGGCAGGCTGCCCGCGTGAGTTGTCAGAATGCGATCGGTACTTCTCTTCATGACTGCGCTCCTTGTCGACCGGGTGCACTCAGCATCCGTCCCCCGGGCCGCCGACTATAGGGAGAGCCCGGATCGCCCGTCAAGCGCACGCCGCCGGCCCCAGGCCTCGCCAGGCGGCTGTTCATTCGGCAGCGGCGCTGTAGAATGCCCGTCAGCGTCCGCGCAACACAATAAGGATTCGTCCCCGGAAGCGTGCCAACCGCGCGACGCCGGCCCGCTTTCACTGCGCGGACCGCATCGGTTGCTGCACGCCGCCTCGGGAGCTCGCGCCTGCGCGGCCCACGGGCGCTGGCGTAAGATGCACGCGATGCGGCTGCTTTACATCGACATCGATACCCTGCGGTTCGATCATCTGGGTTGCTACGGCTACCCGCGCAACACGACTCCCCACATCGACCGTCTGGCGACCCAGGCGCTCGTCTTCGAGAGGGTCTACGCATCGGATACTCCGTGCCTGCCGAGCCGCACGGCACTGCTCACAGGGCAATTTGGCATCCGCAACGGCGTGGTCAACCACGGCGGCACCGACGCCGATCCCGCCATCGAGGGCGCGGCGCGCGGCTTTCATACACACCTGATGATGGATTCGTTTCCGAACCGGCTGAAGCGTGCCGGCCTGCACACGGTGACGGTGAGCTCGTTTGCGTTTCGCCACTCCGCCTTTCATTGGTACGCAGGCTTCGACGAAGCCTGCAACGTCGGCAAATACGGCATGGAAACGGCCGAAGACGTGTACGCACTCGCCGCCGATTGGCTGCAGCGCCGCGGTACGGCAGACAATTGGTTCCTGCACGTGCACCTGTGGGATCCGCATGGCCCTTATCGCGCGGCCGCCTCCTACGGTCAGCCCTTCGCCGATCAGCCGCATCCCGCCTGGCTGACCGACGAGATCCGCGCGCGCCACTGGCGCGGCTGCGGCCCGCACAGCGCACAGGAGGGACGCGGCTTCTACCCCAATGAATATGATCGCGCCCACTACCCGCGCCAACCGCAGGAGATCTTCGACATGACGGCCGTGCGTGCCATGTTCGATGGCTACGACACCGGAGTCATGGTTGCAGATCTGTACGCCGGCCGATTGTTCCGCCTGCTCGGGGAACTCGGCATCGCAGACGACACGGCCGTGATGATCTCCGCCGACCACGGCGAAACCCTCGGCGAGCTGAACGTGTACTGCGATCACCACACCGCCGATGAATACACGACACACGTGCCGCTCATTTTGAAGTGGCCGGGCCTGGGCACCGGCCGGCGCAAGGCGCTGCACTATCAGATCGATGTCAGCGCCACGCTGCTCGAGCTGCTCGGACAGGAGGTACCCGCCCGCTGGGACGGCGCATCCTTTGCCTCGAGCCTGCGTGCACATGGAGACGTCGGACGCGATCACCTCGTGCTATCGCAGGGCGCCTGGACCTGCCAGCGCGCTGCACGCTTCGACGAGTGGATCCTCATCAGTACGCAGCATGATGGCTATCACCTCTACGATGACGTCATGCTGTTCGATCTGGCGCACGATCCTTTCGAGCAGCGCAACCTCGCCGGCGAACGACCCGAGGTCGTCGCTCGGGGCCTCACGCTGTTGTCGCACTGGCACGCACAAATGCTGCCGCACGCCGCGCGCGGGCGCGATCCGCTCGAGAACGTGGTTCATGAGGGCGGTCCCTTTCACGTGCGCGGTGAGCTGCCCGCCTACCTGCAACGCCTGCGGGCCACGGGACGGGCGGACCAGGCTGCGCTGCTCGCGGCCAAATATCCCACCCTGACTTGAATTGCGACGCAGCGGGCTATTCAAGTGCCGATGGCGGCTGCCTGCCCGCAGGATGGCGGAAGAGGTACGATATAACCGCTTGATCCGCCCACGGCATGCCGGCGCGTCACGGTGCGGGTCAGCTCGTGGGGCCCGCCGGCGCGAACGAAAACGACGATGGAACCGACTTTACATCACTGGGCCAATCATCTCGCGGCCACCCAGCTGAGCCAGTGGCTCCTCGCACGCGAGTGGATCATCGTGATCCTGCAGTCGATTCACATCGTCATGCTCTCGCTGGTGTTCGGCTGCGCCGTGGTCATCAATCTGCGCGTGCTGGGCGTCAGTGCCCGCGGCCGCCCGGTCTCGACCCTGGTGCCCTCCCTCACCCCCTGGATGTACGGTGCATTGCTCGTGCTGCTGATTACCGGCACCTTTCAGACGATTGCCGAACCCATGCGCGAGTTCGTCGCTCCGGCATTCTGGGCCAAGATGACCATGGTGCTCATCGTGTTTCTGCTGACTGCGGCTTTCGACCGCGCCGTCAGACGCAATCGCGAGCGCTGGGACAGTGCCGCCTCGAAGCCACGCGGCGCTTTGCTCTTCGCCGTGGTCTCCCTGACGCTGTGGATTGCCATCATCTTCTGTGGCCGCTTCATCGCCTACACCTGGAACTTCTATGCCTGAGAGCCGCCACTCCTGCGCAGTCGCCATCCACGCAGCGCTCGCTCGCGCGCCATGACGCTGCACCTGATTCTGCAGACGCTGCAGAACAATCCGCTCGCCGCGGCGATCCGCGGGGAATCCGACCCGATCCGGCTCACCACCTGGTTTTTTCCGATCATCGAGACCTTCCACGTGCTGTCCATCGCGGTGGTATTCGGCTCGATCTTCATGGTGGACGTTCGATTGCTGGGTCTCGCCAAGCGCGATGGCACGGTGTCACAGATATCGGGCGAAATCCTACCGTACACCTGGACGGCCTTTGGATGCGCGGTGCTGACCGGCTCGCTGCTGTTCCTGACGAAGGCGGATCAGTATTTTCATAACCTGCAGTTCGAGCTGAAATTTCTGTTCATGTTCCTGGCAGGTGTGAACATGGTGATTTTCCATCGCGGCGTCTACCGCCACGTACTCGACTGGGAACAGGCAGCACGTCCTCCAATCGGCGCACGCGTGGCCGGGGCATTCTCGATCGCACTGTGGATCGCCGTCATCTTCATGGGCCGCTGGATCGGCTTCACCACCAACATCTGAGGTTGCGGCAAAGTGGGTGTCGGCAACCGCGCAGACCTTCGCGCAGCGGTGCTGGCAGGTGGCTATTTTTGCTGCGTGCGCCAGCCGCCGTGATAGGTCTCGCGAGCATTGCGTGCAAATGGCACCGGGGACACCACCACACGCACTTCCAATTGCTTGTGTCGCTCCACCGTCGGCTTGTGCGTGCCACCATCCCTCTCACCCCAGACAAGGGTGAGCACGTCGCCCGGCGCGATGTCGGCGTCGACGACTCCGAGGGACAGCGCCGTGCGCTCATTGACGCTATAGCCACTGAACATGGACAGCCCCACCGTGCGGCCTGCCTTGACGACACGGTCATAGGAGGAAGATGCATAGTTCGCCACCGGCACGTCGAAGAACTTGAAATTTTCCCCCTGAGCATTGAGCAACGAGCCGGCCAATATCTTTGCGACATCCTCTGCGCGCCACTCGAAGGTAACCTTCCGACGACGCGTTTGCCCGCCACCCCGTTCGAGCGCCTGCCGCCCGATGAAGTCGTGATCGAAGTTCACAAAGGACCCGTATCCGAGCTCCTGGGCAGTGAGGTAATAGTCCTCGATGTTGTCCGAGTCGAAACTGCCGCCCAGTGACCCGCCGCCCTCATAGCCGCTAGCCGGCAGCCATTCGCGATATTTTCGCATCTGCTCCCCGGTGTAGACGGCCGGCAGCGGCGAGGGAATCCAACCGGATTCCAACGTGATGCTGCCGTAGGCTCGCGAACCGACCTGCACCAGCCCCAGATCGCGTCCCGCCTCGACAATGGCGTCGCGGACGAACTCGCCTTCCTCGAAGGGCCCCCAGATCTCCAGGCCCGGAGTGCCCGCCATGCCATGGCGCAGGCAGCGCACCGGCCTGCCCTTGACCCGGATCGAGCCCATGTTGAAGAACTTGATCTCCGGCAGCGGGCCGCCATTGACGCGCTCGAGCAGCTTGGCGGCGTTGGGGCCCTGGATTTCGAAACGATAGCGACGCCGCACGGCCGGCTTGCCACGCGGCTGCGAGGGCGAGCGGTCGTCACGCTCCACCGTCACGTCGTAGCCGCCTGCCCTGGCGTGGAAATCCACCCAGTTGTGTGATGGCACGCGTCCGACCAGCTTGAACTCCTGCTCCGCGAGGTAGAAAAGGATGCCGTCGCCGATGACGAAGCCGTCGTAGTTGCAGGCCACGAATTGTTTGGCACGGTTGGGCGCGAAGTTTGCGAAGCTGTTGATGGCCAGATATGAAAGCAGTCGCTTCGCATCGGGTCCCTTGATGACCGTTTCAGCCATATGGTGCGACTGATCCAGCAGCGCCACCGACTCGCGCCACGCGCGCTGCTCGTCACGCCAATTGCTGTATTCCGCCGGTACCACTGGATAGACGAAAGGGCCAATCTTCGAATTTCGCAGCATCCCGACCGGGTTGCCCACTTCATCCAACAGTTGCTGCAGACTCTGCTGACTCATGGCTGATGTGTTCCTTTTCTGATGAATGGCCAGCATCAAAGCGCGAGCTGTGCAGTTCGCGTGCCCGATCGCCGCCGCTGCAGGAAGATCGTGGCCACGGCGGCCAGTAAAGCCGGCACTGCGCTCAGGTAGAAGATGTATGGAATCGACACGTGCGCGTTCAACATCGCACCACCGACGACCGGTCCGATGATCGAGCCGATGCGTCCGATACCCAGCGCCCAGCCGGCACCGGTTGATTGCAGATACACCGGGTACGCCACCGTGGCGACGGCGTTGGCACCGGCCTGTCCCCCGATCAGCCCCAAGCCCGCTCCGAAGGTCATCGCCAGGGCCCACGGGACGGCGTGCGTCAATTGGCCGACCGCTGCGATACAGATCGTCCCCAACAGATAGGCCACTCCGAGCGTCGCCGCGGGGCCAAACCGATCCAGGGACCAGCCGACGGGCAGCGATGCCACCGTCGCGCCGGCCTGCAGCAGGATGGCGGCAGTAATTGCCGCCGCAGGTGCGGCGCCGGCCACGTTCAAGGCCGTGGGAATCCAACTGACCAGCAGGTAGATATCCAGCAGGCTCATGAAGAAAATCACCCACAACAGGCAGGTGGTAGCGCCATAGCCGGGAGCGAACAGCTCCCGCACGCTCACGCGAGGCGCCGCACCCGACGGCACTGCAGCGACATGCGGCAGCGGCGCGTTCGTGAGTTGCTGACTCATGCCCAGACGCCGCAGTTGCCGGACAAGCCGCGCCTTGGCGCGTGCGCCGCCGCTGCGCAGCAGATGATTCACCGACTCCGGCAACAGCAGCAGGACCGGCGCAAGCAGCATTGGCAGCAGCCCGCCGATCAGGAACACCGCGCGCCAATCGGCCGTGCGCAGGAAGTGCACCGACAGTATGCCTCCGACCATCGAGCCGATATTGAAGCCGTTGAACATCATGACCAGCAGGAAGGCCCGGTGCCTGCCGGGCATGAACTCCGAGGTCAGTGCCAGCGAAGTCGGCATGGCGCCCCCGAGGCCGAGACCGGTGACGATGCGCAGCCACATCAGGGTGTGCAGATTGCCCGCCCAGGCCGTCGCAAACGTACCGAGCCCGAACAGCAGCGCGGAACAAATAAGGATCAGGCGCCTGCCGATCCGATCGGCAAGCGGCGCGATGAACAGCGCTCCAGCCATCAACGCAACCAGCCCGATGGAGATCGCAGGGCCGAGATCTCCCGGTCGCAGGTGCCAGTCGCGGCTGATGCTCGGTGCTACATATCCGATGGCCTGAGCGTTGAAGCCGTCCAGCGCCGTCATCAATCCACACAACACGACGATGAGCAGCTGGAACGGGCCGACAGGCCGATTATCGAGCCATTGACCGACGCTCGAGGTCGATAATGAGTCGGATTGCATGCGGCCCCCTATTAACGCGCTGCACCGGTCCGGCATCATAATCGAACTGCCCAAGTGTTTATTTGCCCGGAGGGATCACGGATGGCTGCCATTTCAGACATCTCCATCATTGGCCCGGATGCGGGTACTACCCGCTCGACCGAGTACGGCACGGAGCGACTGATATGCGGTCCGCAGCTGTGCGGCTCGAGGCATCTGGCCGCTTACTACCGCACGGTTGGCAAGCGCGGTTCATGGTCCGTCAAGGAGGACGGCAATTACCAACTGCTCTACGTCATCGATGCCCCCGGCGGCGGCACCATCACCGCCCAGGGCGGTCGACATGCCGCGAGTGCCGGCGCAGGCACCTTGATCGCACCGGGTGAGACCGCCACCTTCGAGACCAAGGACCTGGAACTGAATCTGTTGCAGCTTATCGTCGATACACCGCCAGGCGCGGTTGAGGCTGGGCTGCCCGGGGGACCCGGATATTTCTTTGATCGGGACACACTGCGCGCGCTCAAGGATGCCAGCGGTGGTCGGGTCAGGCGATTCTGCGCCGAATCTTCCGTGCGGTTATCCGACGGCCGCCGGCTGACGCCTACCAATGCCATCCAGGCGGGCGAGATGCATTACAACGCCGGCGGCGCCTCACCCTATCATTGTCACCGCGGAACCGCAGCCAACCCGGAGGGCGCGGATCATTGCTACATCACCTTCAAGGGCCAGGGACGTGTCGAAGTCGAAGGCAGCTCCAGGGATATTGAGCCGCGCACGCTGGTGTATTTTCCACCGGGAGTGCCCCATCGGCTGAGTGCCGTCGGAGGGCCGCTCGACTATTTCGAGGTGCAGGCCTGGAGAAGCTTCAAGACGACCATCCTGAGCGAAGAGCCGCTGGGCCTGAAGTGGTACTACGAGAGCAACACTGCGAATGCGCCTGCGGTGGAATGGAACCAGAGTTGAAGGAGTCATGAAATGAAGAACATTGCCATCGTTGCCCTGGCGGGCACTCTGAGTTTGTCGGCGCTGCCCGCCCTGGCACATCATTCGGCCTCGATGTTCGAGCCGGTAAAGACGGTCACGGTCACCGGAACCGTGAAGGAATTCCAATATACGAATCCACATGCGTGGTTGGTGGTGCTCGTGCCGGGCGCGGGCGGCGGTCTCACCACCTGGTCCTTTGAGATGGGCGAGTTGTCCTTCCTGACACGCGCCGGCATCCACAGACAGGATTTCACCCCGGGGACCAAGGTCACCATCACCGGCCATCCGATGAAGGACGGGCGCACCGCGGGCACCTTTACCAAGGCGGTCAGGGGGGATGGCGAGGTATTCACGGCACGGGGCAAGTCTGCGCCACAGAATTGAATACTGGCGGAACGTCAGGGTCACGGGACGTCAGGCTCACTGACGGGGAGACGATATGGCTGCGTTGAATTTTAAAAAAATGGCGCGTTTACACTCGTCGGGAACGCTCGGCCTGGCCTGCGGCTGCATGGCGCTTCTTCTGTGTTCGTCGAGCGCAGTACTTGCGCAGTCGGCCGACATCATGATTCATTCCAGCGTTGCAGGAGCCACGCCATGGGCGGAGCCCGGTCCCTCCACCGCCGTGCCCAAGTGGGCGCAGCAATCCTACGGAATTTATCTGCAGATGAAGGCCAAGGCGCACGGCGGGACGACTCGGGACGCTGACCACATGCCGGACTGGTCCGGTCTTTGGACCGTTGATGGGGCCCGTGGGTTCGTCTGGGATGGCACGGCGGTAGACAGGCTTGCCCGCGGACTTGGCGCGAAATCGGCGCAGGCTCTGCTGGATCACTGCTGGCACGGGGACACGCCCGAATTTCCTTGCAAAGGATGGCTGCTCGCCGCGCTGACTCCGCAGTACGCGCTGCGATTTCGCGAGAAGCTGGCGGCCGTGACCAAAGACATCGAGTGGGACCCGCTCAGCGACTGCCTGCCTCCGGGCTTTCCTCGGGGAGCGCTGCTCGACCCGTTCGGCAGAGAGCTCATCGTTACGCCGAAAGAAACCTGGATGACCTCCCAGACTCTGAATGACATCCGCCGCATCTACACCGACGGCCGCGGCCACATACCTCCGGTGGAATCAGCGCCGCTGTGGGATGGCGATTCGATCGGCTTCTGGGATGGGGACACGCTGGTAGTCCATACGCTGTATGTGATGGCAAATATGGAGATGCAGCGGCTTCAACCGAGTCTCAGCGACGAGGCCAGCTTCATTGAACGCATCAGGATGACCGGCCCGGATACGATCGAGGACGATGCGACGATCTATGATCCTCTCGCCTTGAGGCAGCCGTGGCACGCCACGATCAAGATCGTCCGCGAGACCGATCCTCATGATCACGTAAACATGTACGGCTGTGACCCCAACGTCTATCAGAAGCCGGACGGCGCAACGGACATCATCATTCCCGGTCAGTCCGTGACCATCCAGCGCGAATACCGCGATCCAACGACCATCCAGGAAGCCGGGGTGGACAAGGTGATCGAATATGGCGCCAAGATGCTGCACCAACCGCCAGCCGATTCGGCGGATCAGCATTGAGCGTGTAGAAGAAAGCCCCGGCACTCTTTCGAGTACCGGGGCCTTCGCATGAGAAGCCTGGCAGTGACCTACTCTGGCATGGCTGAAGCCACACTACCATTGGCGCAGAACGTTTTCACTTCCGAGTTCGGAATGGGATCGGGTGGTTCCCGTTCGCTATTGCCGCCAGGCGAAACCGGAAATTCTTTGCTTCGACGCCTGTCGCGTCCGCCAATCGCGCGGGTCGCTGAAACCCGCAATGATCAGCCAATTGCATCCACCGTCAGGCAAACGCCTTGGGTGTTATATGGTCAAGCCTCACGGGCAATTAGTACCGGTTAGCTGAGTGCATTACTGCACGTACACACCCGGCCTATCAACCACGTAGTCTTCGTGGGCCCTTTAGGGGAGTCGAGCTCCCAGGGAGATCTAGTCTTGGGGGGGGCTTCCCGCTTAGATGCTTTCAGCGGTTATCCCGTCCGCACATAGCTACCCGGCAGTGCCACTGGCGTGACAACCGGAACACCAGAGGTGCGTCCATCCCGGTCCTCTCGTACTAAGGACAGCTCAC
>DATNDE010000014.1:0-35839 GCA_035553315.1 Steroidobacteraceae bacterium | reverse complement strand
CGCCCCGCGCTGGCAACGCCGCTTCCTCGCCCTGCCGCTCGACGTGCGCCGCGCGCTGGCCGCACGCGCGCGCTCGGGCAGCCGCCGGCACATGGCGCGTATCGGCGAGCAGATCACGGACGTGGACGACGAGGCGGTGCGGGCGGCGATGCGCGCCTGTGGGGTGCGCAGTCTCATACATGGCCACACGCACCGGCCTGCTGTGCACGCCCTGAGCTTGGAGGGTGCCGATGCGCGGCGCATCGTGCTGGGCGCCTGGCACGAGGCCGGCAGCTGTGTTGCCTGGGACGCGCACGGACCGCAGCTGCTGCGGCTGGCACGCGAGGCGGCCGCTTGAGAGGAGTTCGCCGGCAGACGCGGCGCTGCGGGCTCAGGCCGGCGTGGCCGCCGCGTGCAGCACGGTGTGCACCTGCTGCAGCCACTGCGTCCGAGCGGCCTCGATGGCCTGCACGGCCTCTGCGGCACTCTGATAGCGCTCACCGGGCAGCTGCGCCAGCATTCGATCGAGCAGCGGCTGCAGCGCCTCGAGCGGCTCGGGCAGGCGCGGCCGGGGCGAATTGCGGTGCATATAAATGATGGTCATGGGGTTATCGGCGCTGAAGGGCTTCTGACCCGTCAGCATCTCGTACAGCACCACGCCGAGACTGTAGAGATCGCTGCGCGCGTCGAGGTCCTGGCCGTGCCCCTGTTCCGGGCTCATGTAGTGCGGGGTGCCGAAGATCAGGCCCGCGTCGGTCAGATCCAATTCGATGGCCTCGTGCTTGGCGAGGCCGAAGTCGATCAGCGCAACCTGCTCGTTCAAGCGCAGCATCACATTGCCGGGCTTCAGATCACGGTGCAGGATGCCCTCCTCGTGCAGCGCGCCCAGCGCGCGCGCAATCTGCGCCGCAAAGTGCAGTGCCTCGGAGGGTGACAGTCCCGCGCGCATACGCCGACGCAGATCGCCCTGATGGAAGTACTCCATGGCGAGATACGCATGATCGTCGGCGACGCCGAGCTCATAGAGACGCACGACGTTCGAGTGGCGCACGCGCTGCGCAATCTCGTATTCCTGGATGAAGCGCGCCAGGGCCAGGTCGATGCCGGACTCATCGCGACGCGAGGGGGTGACCTTCAGGGCTACGAGGGCTCCGACCTTCTCGCTCTCGGCGACGTAGAGCTGCGAGATGGAACCGCGCGCCAGCAGCCGCGCACGCCGGTAGCCGGGGATGCGGGCATCACCGAAGCGGCGCGACTCCTGCGCCTCGGCCGAGACGCGCCAATCAGCCAGCGCGCGCCGGTGCTCACGGCGTGCCCGCTGCAGCAGCTCGATGAAGCGCGCGTGTTCGATACGGTTTCGATAGATGACCCCGCAGGCACCCACTTCGGTGGCATTCAGGCGCTGTGCCTGCTGCTCGCTATCGGCGAGAAAGATGACCGGGGCAAACCCCGGACGGCTCACGAGCTCGTGCAGCCAGGCCACGCCCTGCCCCTCGCGCAGGCTCGAGAGCAGTACGGCGTCATAGCCCTGCGCCAGAAACTCCGTCGGCAGCGGGCCGCGTGCGGTGGGAGGATGCGAGCGGATCTGTGCCTCGGGCCAATGGCAGGTCACGTGGTGGCGGATCAGGGCACGGACCTTCGGGTCTTCCTCGATCAGCAGCAGCCGCAAACGCGGCTGCCCGTCCACTCCGGTCGCCTGGTGGCTGGGCTCGCGGGCCGGTATAACCATGCGTTTAGGGACTGCCGACGGCCTTCAGCCCGCTCTGCGCCAGACGCCGACGGCTGCGAGCCTCATCCGAGCGCGCGCGCTGCAGTCGGTCCAGGTAGTCGGGCGTGACATCGCCGGTCACGTACTGGCCGGAGAAGCAGGAGGTGTCGAATTCCTCGATGCGGGCATCATCGTGCCGACAGGCGGCCACCAGGTCCTCGAGGTCCTGGTAGATGAGCCAATCCGCGCCGATGAGCTTCGCCACCTCGTCGTTGCTCCTGCCTGCGGCCACCAGCTCGTCGGTCGCCGGCATGTCGATGCCATAGACGTTCGGAAAGCGTACCGGCGGGGCCGCCGAGGCGAAGTACACCTTCTTCGCGCCCGCTTCGCGCGCCAGATCGATGATCTGCGCCGAGGTCGTGCCACGCACGATGGAGTCATCCACCAACAGCACGTTCTTGTTGCGGAATTCGAGCTCGATCGCGTTGAGCTTGCGCCTGACCTGCCGCTCGCGCTGCTCCTGGCCGGGCATGATGAAGGTGCGGCCGATGTAGCGGTTCTTGTTGAAGCCTTCGCGGTACTTGAGCCCCAGGCTCTGTGCCATCTGCAGCGCGCTGGTACGGCTGGTGTCGGGCACCGGAATCACCACGTCGATGTCGTGGTTCGGCCGCTCGCGCAGAATCTTTGCGGCGAGCTTCTCGCCCATGCGCATGCGCGCGCGGTACACCGAGATGTTGTCGATGATCGAATCGGGTCGCGCGAAGTAGACGTACTCGAAGATGCAGGGCGTGTGGCGCACCGTGGCCACGCACTGCTGTGTATGCAGCCGTCCGGCCTCATCGATGAATACCGCCTCACCCGGCGCAACATCGCGCAGCAGCGAGAAGGACAGCATGTCCAGCGCGACGCTCTCGGAAGCAAGCATGTACTCCGTGCCGCGCGCGGTGCGCCGCTGCCCGAGTACCAGCGGCCGGATGCCGTTGGGATCGCGAAAACCGAGGATGCCATGGCCGATCACCATGGCCACGACGGCATAGCCGCCGCGGCAGCGTCGGTAGACGGCATTGACGGCCGCGAAGATATCCGCGGGAGTCACGCGCGCGGTGCCCACGCGCTGCAGCTCCGAGGCGAACACATTCAGCAGCACCTCGGAGTCCGATTCGGTGTTCAGGTGGCGGCGATCCTCGCGGATCAGCACCTCGGCGAGCTGTGCGGCGTCGGTCAGATTGCCGTTGTGCGCCAGGCAGATGCCATAGGGTGCATTGACGTAAAAGGGTTGCGCCTCGGAGGCGCTGTCGCAGCCGGCAGTGGGGTAGCGCACGTGGCCCAGGCCCACGTTGCCGGCCAGCTCGAGCATGTGCCGCTGCTCGAAGACGTCGCGCACCAGCCCGGCGCCTTTGCGCGAGCAGAGCCGTCCCTCGAAGGCGGTCATGATGCCGGCCGCATCCTGACCACGGTGCTGCAGCACGGTCAGCGCATCGTAGAGGCGCTGGTTGACGGGACTGGTGCCTACGATGCCGACGATGCCGCACATGGCGCGTCTTCCCTACTCGCTAACCGCTGGCGTTGCGAGAACGCCGAACGACGATTTTACGCTCCCCTACCATGCTGCGCAGCACATTCGCCGCGTGTTCCCCGTACGGCATGAGCATTGAGCCACGCCACCAGGTTTGGCCATCGAGTCTGAGTGCATGACAAAGAATGACGAACAGACCCACGATCACCCAGCCACGCAGCAGCCCGAAGAGCCCGCCAAAGAAGCGATCCACGCCAGTGAACAGCGACAGTCGCACGAGGTGGCTCACGAGCACGCCGACGGCGGTACCGAACAGCACCACGACCATGAAGATCAACGCGCGCGCGGCCCACGGACGTACGGCCTCTCCCGCCAGCGCGCCGCCCAGATGTGGCTCGAGCAGCGGTGCATATTCCCAGGCGAGCCACACGGCCAGCACCCAGGTCACCAGCGCAATCACCTCGCGCAGCAGCCCGCGCACGAGCCCGGCGATGCACGAGAGCACCACCAGCGCGATCAATAAGTAATCTGCCCAGTTCATCAGTCCCTTCCCTGTGAAGGCGTGCAAATTCTAGGGGGCTGCACGCTGCCGCTCGCGATTTGAGTTCTCATTGCCAGGCGAAATCGCCCTGCACGACGTGATCTTCATCGCGGTCCGAGAATCGCCGCCGGCAACCCGGCGCCACGCAGCCGATGTGAGAGCTGTTGCGCAGCCGCGCGATCGGCGATGCCCGTAACGGCCACCCGGTACAAGCCGCGCTGGCCAAAGCGCGAGATCTGCACCGCAAAGCCGTGACTCTGCGCGGTATGCGCCAGTCGCTCGGCATTGGCCTGCTTGGCAAACAGCCCCAGCTGCACGGTCCAGCCGCCGCTGCGCGGCGCAGCGGCGCGCCTGGCCGGCGCCGTCCGCTTGATTGGCGCGGTGCGGGCCGCCCGTGCGCCCGGCGGGGCGCCGCCGACGGCCTCGGTCCGGTCGGCCGGCCTGCCGCTGACAGACCCCGTCCCCGTCCCGCCCGCCGGCGATGTCTCAGCGCCAGCGTGTGCTGCGCCGGACTGCGCGGCGCTGGAAGGGCGCCGCGGCGCCTCGGTCGGGGGCGGCACGACCGCTACGGGCGGGGGGGCCAGCTCGATCGTCACGGAGCGGGAAGGGACCGCCTTGGCGGCGCTGGCAGCTGCGGTGGTCGCACCGGTCGGAGTTGGGGCACTGCGGCGCTCATGGAAGATTTCCGGCACGATCAGCACGATCAGCGCCACTAGGATGGCGGCGCCCGTCAGGCGCTCTTTGAGGCGATTTTCCATAACGCCTGGCACCTCAGTATAGCCCAAGCCACGCCAGGGCCGGCCCCACGATGTGGAAAGAGCCCAGCACCACGATGCGATCGCCCGGCCGGGCAAGCTCGCGTGCGCGGGCGCAGGCCCCTGCCACGTCCGGCTGCAGGATGGGCGCTGAGCGCAGCGGCGGCAGGCGTGCAGCCAGGGCTTGCGCGGACTGGCCACGTGCTTCGCCGGTCACGCCGGCCAGCACCCAGGTGTCTACCTTGCCATCCAGGGCGCGCGTGATGGCCGCGGCATCCTTGTCGGCGAGAATGCCGGCCACGGCAAGGGTGCGCCCCGTATGCGCCCGCGCGGCCAGGGCTCTGGCAAGCACCTGCGCGGCTGGCTCGTTATGCGCCACGTCCAATATCCATTCCAGACCTGCCACCCGTGCGATCTGAAAGCGCCCCGGCAGACGCAGCTCCCGCAGCGCGCTGCCCACCGGGCCGGCAGCGCAGCCGTCCTGCCCCTGCAGCAGCAGCAATGTCGTGAGCGCGGTGGCTGCATTGGCATACTGGATCTCGCCACGCAGCGCCGGTGCGGGCAACTGCGCCAGGCGGCAGAGCGCCGATTCGTAATCCCAGTTTGCCGCATCCGTAGGTGCGCCATCCGCGTGCAGGCGCCAGTGAAAATCGCGCGTGGCTGTGTACGTGGGGCAATTCAACGCGCCGATGGCGCGCCAGACGCTGGCGGGCATCTGCGTACTGCCGAGCACGACGGGCCTGCCGGCGCGGAAGATGCCCGACTTCTCCGCGCCGATCTGCTCGAGCGTATCGCCGAGCCAGTCACGATGATCCAGTCCCACCGAGCACAGCACCGCCACGTCCGCATCGACGATGTTGGTGGCGTCCAGCCGCCCGCCGAGCCCGACCTCCAGCACGCGGCTGTCCACGCCGGCGACGCGAAACACCTCGAGCGCAGCCAGCGTGTTGTACTCGAAGAAGGTCAAGGTGATGTCGCCGCGCGCGGCCTCGATACGCTCGAACGCCGCCACCAGCGCGGCCGCATCGACCGGCTGGCCGTCGATCTGCACGCGTTCGCAGTAATGCAGCAGGTGCGGCGAGGTGAAGAGCCCCACGCGGCGGCCCACGGCTGCGAGCATGGCTGCGAGCATTGTTGCCGTGGATCCCTTGCCGTTCGTGCCCCCGACGATCGTCGTGGGACAGTGCGACTCGAGCAGCCCCATTCGCTGCGCCACCGCGCGCACGCGCTCGAGCGTCAGATCGATGGTCGGGCCATGCACGCCCTGCTGATGCTCGAGCCACGCTTCGAGCGAGCGCGGCCGTGCTCTCGCGTCGGCCAACGCCTCAGGCCGCCTGCAAGGGCGGTCGCTGCTGCAGCAGTCGCAGGAGTTGCGCGACGCGCTCGCGCATGTCGCGGCGGTCCACGATCATATCGAGCCCGCCGTGCTCGAGCAGGAACTCGCTGCGCTGGAAGCCCTCGGGCAGCGTCTCGCGCACCGTCTGCTGGATGACGCGCGGCCCGGCAAAGCCGATCAGCGCACGCGGCTCGGCGAGATTGAGATCCCCAAGCATCGCCAGGCTCGCCGACACCCCGCCCATGGTCGGATCGGTCATGACGGAGATGTATGGCAGCCCGGCGCGCGCCAGGCGCACCAGCGCCGCGCTGGTCTTGGTCATCTGCATCAGCGACAGCAACGCCTCCTGCATGCGCGCACCGCCGGTGGCCGTGAAGCACACCAGCCCGCAGCGCTGCGCGAGGCAATGATCGATCGCGCGCTTGAAGCGCTCGCCGACCACCGAGCCCATGGAGCCGCCCAGAAAATCGAATTCGAACGCGCAGGCAACGATGTCCTCACCACATAGCCGGCCGGCCAACGCGACCAGCGCATCGTTCTCGCGCGTGAGCTTCTGCGCCTGGGCGAGCCGCTCCTTGTAACGCTTGCTGTCCTTGAACTTCAGCGGGTCCTCGGGCTCGATGTTGGCGCCGATCTCGGTGGTGGGCTCCGGATCCAGGAATCTGAGCAGTCGCGCGCGCGCCCCGATGCGCATGTGGTGACTGCACTTGGGACACACGTGCAGATTGCGCTCGAGGTCGGGCCGATAGAGCACCGCGTCGCAGATGGGACACTTCTCCCACAGACCTTCGGGCACCGAGCGCGAGCGCCGCTGCGTCTTGATGCGGGAAGCGACTTTGTCGAACCAGGACATGGCAGCTCCAGGGCGCTAGGCCGGGCCGGGTGCAGGCACCGGAGGCATCATAGCCGAATCGACCGGCAGGCCGAACGGTGCGGGATATTGCACGCTCCAGAGGTACAGACCTGCGGGCGGCACCGTCACCACGTGGGCATCACGCTGCCGTGAGGCGAGGCGCAGGCGCGCATGCTCGCCCGGCACCCTTCCGGCGCCGATGGCCAGCAGCAGCCCGACGAGATTGCGCGCCATGTGGTGCAGGAAAGCGTTGGCGGTGATGTCGATGCTCACCCAATCACCGAGCCGCTCGATCGTTAGCGCGCGTACGATGCGCACCGGCGAGCGCGACTGGCACTCGGCGGAGCGAAAGGCGCTGAAGTCGTGCTCGCCGAGCAAGCAGGCGGCCCCCGCACGCATCTGCTCGACCGACAGCGGTGCGCTCACGCGCAGCGCCCGCCCCGCGGCCAGTGCCGAGCGCGCGCGACGATTCACAATGAGATAACGGTAGGTGCGCCACAGCGCGCTGTAGCGCGCGTGAAAATGCGCGGGCACGGGACGTGCCCAGCGCACACTGATGTCCGCCGGCAGCAGCGTGTTGGTGCCGAGCACCCACGCCTCGGCGCTGCGCAGCGCGGTGGTATCGAAATGCGCAATCTGCGCGCGCGCATGCACGCCGGCGTCGGTGCGGCCGGCACAGACCAGAGCGATCGGCGCATCGGCGATGCGCGCCAGCGCGGTCTGCAACTGCGACTGGATGCTCGGGGCGAGCGGCTGGGATTGCCAGCCGGCGTAAGCGCCGCCGTCGTACTCGATCTGCAGCGCGACGCGGCGCGCGCGGGCGGGGCCCGCGGCCACACTCAACCGGGCAGCGCGTCCATCAAACGCCGGGCTTCCTGCTTCTGCGACAGCGAGCCCTCACTCAGCACCTCCGAGAGGATGCTGCGCGCGCCCTCCGGATCGCCCATATCCATATAGGCACGTGCCAGGTCGAGCTTGGTGCCGACCTCCGAGAGCGTGACGGGCTCCAGATCCGGCAGACTCTCGTCGTGACCGTTGGGCGCCGCGTGCTCCTGGCCGTTTGCACCCGAGCCGACGTCCAGGTCCACCGCACCGGCGGACTGATCGTTCAGACTGCCCAGCGAGCTCAGGTCCAAATCCAGATCCGAGGCATCCAGCGTCGCCAGTCGCGAGGTCGAGCTCGTGTCGATCGGCGGCTGCGCGGGAATCTGCGCGACCAGCTCGGTCTTGGCCTGCTGCGTCGCATCGGCTCCCGGCCCCTTGACCGGCGCCATCTTGGCGAAGTCCGTGTCCGTGAACATCCACGTGCCGGTCGCACGCATCTGCCCGGTCGGCGCCGCGCGCACCTGCGTCGTGCCGCCGCTCTCGGCGCGTTCTGTATCGGCGCGCGCAAGCTTCTGCCGTGCGCTCGGATCCACTTCGGCGAGCATGGTCGGCGCATCGGAGCTGTTGGCCACCGCGCGCTCTTCGCCCGGCGCCTCCAGGGCGCCCAGATCCAGGCCAAGATCATCGATCGCAAGCTCTGCCGTCTGCTCTCCGGTCAACAGGCCGTTGCGGGCGGCCGCGTCGAGCTTCTGGCGGATGGTCGCGTTGTCGTCCGGGCGCAGCTGAGGCTGCTCCACCGTGGGTGCATCGCCGGTGAGCTCCGCGCCGCCCATGGCGACGCGCTCCGTATCGCCCACGCCGCGCGCGGCGGTTGGCACTGCCGGCATCTCCCGCGTGGTACCGATGCCGTTGGCCGCGCCGGGCATCTTCAGGGTCGAGCCGGTCGCATCGCTGGCCGGCGGTCCGTCCAAGTCGAAGTCGACGCTGCTGCCGAGCGCGTGCGCCTGACCGGTCGAGTCGGCCTGGCCGAGGCGATTGTGCGTGCGATCCGGATCGGCGTGACCGAGCGCGGTCCCCAGGTCCAGGTCGACTGCACCATCGGGAGCGGCCGCGGCCAGCGAGGGCTCGCCGAGCAGATCGAAGTCGACGCGGTTCTGGCCGCCTTCCAGATTGAGATCCACGCCAGCGCTCGCGGCACCGGCCACTGCGCGCCCATCGGCGAACAGCGCATCTTCGGGCGCAATCTGCCGCCCCATGATGACGATCTTTTCCCATTCACCAGCCGGGGCCTGGCCGCGCGTATCCGCGAGCTCGTGGGCGCTCTGCAGGAAGCGCTCCTTGTTGCCCCAGACGAAAAACACTTCCAGCAGCTTCAACTTCAGATCGCGCCGTTGCGGCTCACGCGCGATTGCGTTCTGTACCAGCTCGGCAGCCTGGTCATAGAGACCATAGGCCATGTGGAAATCGGCTTCGGCGAGCGGATCGCCCTGGTCGAGCGCCACGGGCACCTCGCCCGTCATGCCCTCATCGATGGCGACGCGCTGTCCGCCCGCCTCGCCCGCAGGCAGCGGCTCATCGAACACCGGTTGCTGGTGCGTGCCCGACTCCTCGACGCTATAGGAGGGCTCCTCGCGAGAGGCCATGGTGCGCACCGGCATGGTGTCGCTGCGCGCAGGGCTGGCGAGCTCGGGCTCGATCTCTGGCGAGAGGTGCCCGAGTGAACGATCGAAGGCGTCCTCGCGGCGCGCGCGGCGCGCGCGTATCACGACGAAGCCGACCAGCGCCAGCGCCACCAGCGCCAACGCATACCAGTATTGCGACAGCAGTCCGAGCACCGAGCTCGAGGGAGCCGGGGCGGGTTTGGCCTTCGGATGCACGCTCACCGGACGGTGCACCGGCGGGTGCGGCGGCGGCGTCACGGCCGCGGGCGCTGCTACCGCAGGCGCAGGGGCCGCTGCCGGCGCATTGGCGTTGGTTGCCGGCGCCGGGGTGACGGCCGGCGTGGCTGGCGGCGTGGCCACTGGGGCGCTCGGAGCCGCGAGGCTGGCCGGCGGGGCTGCAGGCGTCGCGGCGGCGGGGTTGCCCTGCTTGGCCAGGCGCGCCTGCATGTCCGCAAGCTGCGAGTTCTTCAGTTGCAACAGGCGCTGCGACTCTGCCAGCTGCGACTGCAGCTGCTGCACGCGCTGCTGCAGTTGTGCGTTGGCGGCATTGACGGCGCCGCCGCCGGTACCGGTCCCATTGGCACTCCCGGTACTGGCGCCCGAAGCTGCTTGCTGCGCGCTCTCCTGCGGGGCCACGAGGCGCAGCTGTCCGGCCGCCCCGGCATTCGCCTGGGCAGCGCCGGCATCAGAGCCGGCGGCAGCGGCATTGCCGCCGTGTCCGGTGCGCCACGCGTCGTACTGGGCGCGCACTTCCGTCGAGGCCTCGCCGGGCCCCACGGCTGCGATCTCATCGTCACCGGGCAGGTTCAGCACGCTGCCGGCGCGCAGCACGTTCATGTTCTTGCCGGAGAAGGCGTTCGGGTTGGCGCGAAAGATCGCCACGAGGGCCTGATCGCGCGCGCGCCGATTGGACGGCGCATAGGTCTGGGTGGCGATCGTGGAAAGCGTATCGCCGGCCCGCACGGTATAGCTGCCACCGGCGGCGCCATTGCCCTTCTCGCTGCTGTCCGGCTTCGCCGCCGCCGCAGACGCAGCGCCCTTACCAGCCGCGGTCGACGCATCGGCGGGGGTTGCGGGCTTGGCCGCTGCACGACGCGGATGCCCAGCGGGCGCACCGCTCGAGGGCGCACTCGCGCCAGCGGCAGCGCGGCCCTGATCCGAGGGCGCGGGTGAGGCAGAGGCAGCCTCGGCCGTAGAGCCGCCGCTGCTCACGGAGGCGGCCGCAGCGGCGGCCGCGGGGTGATCAATGCTGCCGCTGCGCGCGCCGCTGTCGACCTGCGGCGCCGCTACCGCTGCATTACTCGGCGCCTTGGAATTGAACACCGGCGGATCGAGCAGCACGGTGTACTCGCGGACCACATGTCCACGTGCCCAATCGGCCTCGACCAGGAGCGTGGCGAATGGCTCGTCCGCGACACCCGAGGAGCTCACATGAATGACCGCGTGTCCATCGGCAGTGCGCTGCGCAGTGAAAGTGAGCGTGCCGAGGAACGAGGGATAATCCGCACCGAAGTGCATGAAGGTCTCGCGCGAGGCCAGCGAGGCCTTGAGCGTCGAGAGGTCATCGGCATTGGCATCGACCACCTCGATGTCCGCACTGAGCGGCGCATCGAGCGTCGATTTGAGGTGAATGTCCCCCAGCCCCAGGGCGTGGGCATTGGAGGGCAGCAGCACCAGGGTCGGCAGCCCCAGCAGCACGCTGATCAGCGCCGACAGCTTAAGCCCCGGAAGATTACGCACGAACATCATGTCTCCCTGCGGCTTTCTGCTCATTTATGCTTGCCAAACAGACACCTAGCGTAAGACATAAGTCTTGCGCCGTGCCGATCGCAATATAGCTTATAAGTACTCACGAGCCAAAACCTCGGCGATCTGAATACTGTTGGTCGCCGCACCTTTACGCACGTTGTCTGAAACGATCCACAGGTCCAGACCGCGCTCATGCGACATATCTTCGCGGATGCGACCGACGTAAACCGTGTCGTGGTTCGCTGCTTCGGTAACGGCCGTGGGATATCCCCCCGGCCGACGCTCGTCCAGCACGGCTACCCCCGGCGCCCGCTCCAGCAGGGTACGCGCCTCGCCGGCAGAAATTTTGCGCCGCGTCTCAATATGAACAGCCTCCGAGTGCCCGTAGAACACCGGCACGCGCACGGCGGTGGCATTCACCCGGATCGAGCGGTCTTCCAGGATCTTCTGCGTCTCCCAGACCAGCTTCATCTCTTCCTTGGTGTAGCCGTTGTCCTGGAACTTGTCGATCTGTGGAACGCAATTGAACGCGATCTGCTTGGCGATGACGCGCGCCTCACCGGCTTCGCGGCCGTTCAGCAGCTCCGCGGTCTGCGCGGCCAACTCCTCGACCGCCTCGCGGCCCGCCCCGGAGACGGACTGATAGGTCGCCACGTTGATGCGCTCGATGCCCACCGCATCGTGCAACGGCTTTAGGGCCACCACCATCTGGATGGTGGAGCAGTTGGGATTGGCAATGATGCCGCGCTTTTTATAGGTGGCGATCGCGTGCGCATTGACCTCGGGCACCACCAGTGGGATGTCGTCCTCGTAGCGAAACTGCGCGGTGTTGTCGATGACCACGCAGCCGGCCGCAGCGGCCTTGGGTGCGAACTCCGCGGAAATCTCGCTGCCGGCCGAGAACAACCCGATGTCCGCGCGCGAGAAGTCGAAGCCGGCCAGCTCGAGCACCGGCAGGTGCTTGCCCTGAAACTGCACTCGCTTACCAAGTGAGCGATTGCTCGCCAGCGCAAACACCTCCGAGACCGGAAAGTGACGCTCCTCGAGCACGCGGAACATGGTCTCGCCGACCAGTCCGGTTGCACCGACCACCGCCACACGATAGGACTTGCTCATCTTGCTTGCGACTCCTGCCCAACGATCTTCAATGACGCACTCTGTTCGGATATGCCCTGCTGCTCCGCACGCTGCTCACCGCGCGCAATGTCCGGCGTCTGCGAGCGCACCTCGGCGTTCTGCGCCCGGTGGCGCAGGTAATGATCCATCAGCACCAACGCCAGCATGGCCTCCGCGATCGGCACGGCGCGCAACCCGACGCACGGGTCATGCCGTCCGGTGGTGACCACTTCCACGGGGCGGCCGCTCACATCGATGGTGCGGCCGGGCACCTGGATGCTCGAGGTGGGCTTGAGCGCCAGGTGCACCACGATCGGCTGACCCGACGAGATGCCGCCGAGCACTCCACCGGCGTGATTGGAAAGGAACCCCGCCGGGGTCAGCTCGTCTCGATGCTCGCTGCCACGCTGTCCCGCCACCGCCACGCCATCGCCGATCTCCACGGCTTTCACGGCATTGATGCCCATCATGGCGTGCGCGAGCTCCGCATCCAGCTTGTCGAACACCGGCTCACCGAGCCCGGTGGGCACACCCTCGGCACACACGGTCACGCGCGCACCCACGGAGTCCCCGGCCGAGCGCAACTCCCAGAGCAGCGCCTCGAGCTCCGCCACGCGCGCCGGATCGGGACAGAAGAACGGGTTCTGATAGGCGAAGGACGCATCACGCACGTCCAGGCGCAGCGCGCCGATCTGGCTCAGGTAACCGTAGATGCGCACACCGCAGCGCTCGGCGAGATATTTGCGCGCAATGGCGCCCGCGGCCACGCGCATCACGGTCTCGCGCGCCGAGGAGCGGCCGCCGCCGCGATGATCGCGCACGCCGTACTTCTGCTGATAGGTGTAGTCGGCGTGCCCGGGACGGAAGCGGTCCTTGAGCTTGTCGTAGTCGCGGCCGCGCGCATCGGTGTTCTCGATCAACAGTCCGATCGGCGTACCGGTGGTGCGGCCCTCGAACACGCCCGAGAGAATGCGCACGGCATCGGCCTCGCGACGCTGACTGACGAATTGCGAGGTGCCCGTGCGGCGTCTGTCCAGATCACGCTGCAGATCCGCTTCGGCGAGCGCGAGCCCAGGCGGGCAGCCGTCCACGATGCAGCCGAGCGCGGGCCCATGGCTCTCGCCGAAGCTCGTGACCGTGAACAGTCGGCCAATGCTGTTGCCTGACATCAATGATTCCTGACGGATGATCCCTAACGGCTCGTCACGCCCGACTCATGCGCCACCAATTGCTCGCGCGACAGCAGGAACACCCCGCCGCCGCCGCGCTGAAAGGCGAGCCAGAGAAAGGGGATTCTCGGAAAAGCCCGTCGCAGCGCCCTCTCCGAGTCGCCGACCTCGACGATCAGAATCCCGGCTTCGTTCAAATGGGCTGCTGCGTCGCGCAATATGCCTCTCACCGCGTCCAGGCCATCCCTGCCTGCCGCGAGCGCCAGCCGGGGCTCATGCCGATATTCTGCGGGCAAGCCCTGCAGCTCCCCCTCCCGCACGTAGGGAGGATTGCTGACAATCATATCGTAGCGCGCGGCCTTGATCCCCGTGAACAAATCCGCATTCCGCGCACGCACGCGGCGTTGCAGTCGATGACGAGCAATATTGATCCGCGCTACCGCCAGCGCCGCCGTAGAAACATCCGTGGCATCCACCCGCGCGCGCGGGAAGGCACGCGCGCAGGCGATGGCGATACAGCCCGAACCGGTGCCCAAGTCCAGAATGCGCCGCACACGCTCTGGCTCGACCCAGGGCGCAAAGCGCCGCTCGATGAGCTCGGCGATGGGCGAGCGGGGAATGAGCACGCGCTCATCTACGAACATCGGCAGTCCCGCAAACCAGCAACGCTGCGTGAGGTAGACGACCGGCACGCGCTCACGGATGCGTCGTTGCAGCAGCGCTTGCAATCGTCTGTGCGCCGCTTCAGGCACACGCCTCGCCAGGGCCCGTGCCGGCAGCGCGGGCGGCAGGCGCATTACGTGCGCCACCAATGCGGCCGCATCGTCGCGTGCATCGAGGGTGCCGTGACCATAGTGCAGGCCGGCGCGCGTCAGACGACGCGCCGTCGTGGCGATGAGCGCCTGCACGGTCGGGGAGCTCGCTTGCCTATGCGATAATCCAGTCATGAAACGGGGCACCGTGCTGTTGTGGTCCTTGGTCGGCGCCGCCGCAGTGGCGCTCGGCATCATGCTCGCACAACTGCTCACCCCTGCCAGCGTGTCGCTGGCCGCCGGCACCTGGTTGCCGCAGCCTGCGCCGGTCAGCGATTTTCATCTGACCGATCTTTCCGGGCACGATTTCAGCCTGCAAAGTCTGCGCGGCCATCCGACGCTGCTGTTCTTCGGCTTCACCAACTGTCCCGATGTCTGCCCGCTGACGCTGGCCACACTCTCGCAGCTGCCACGCGCCACCCTGCCGGGCCTCACCGTGGTGTTCGTAAGCATCGATCCGCAGCGCGACAGCCGTGCGGTGCTGCGCGCATATCTGGCAGCCTTCAGCCCGACCTTTCTGGGCGCACGCGGCTCCCCGGCGCAGCTCGCCCCACTTCTCAAGAGCCTGCACGTGGTCGCGCAGCGTGAGACCCTGCCGGATGGCAGCTATACGATGCAGCACTCGGCCACGCTCTACCTGCTCAATACGCAGGGGCAGCTCGCCGCGGTCTTCACGCCACCGTATTCGGTGGGCGCACTGAGCGCCGATCTGCGGCGCATCGCCGCGAGCGACCAGCTCTAGCGGGCCCGGCACCCCACCCCGCCTCCGATGGCCCGCTTGTTCGTCACGCTGCAGTACCTGCTGCCGCACCATCTGCTCTGCCGTCTGGCCTATGCACTCACACGCTCGCGACGGCCATGGCTGAAGAACCTGCTGATCCGGCGCTTCGTCGAGCACTACCGGCCGCAAATGAGTGATGCGCTTGAACCCGATCCGCTGCGCTACGAAAGTTTCAATGCATTCTTCACCCGGGCGCTGCGCCCTTCCGCGCGAGCGCTGGTGGGCGGGCCCGGCCGCATCCTCTGCCCCTGCGATGGCACCGTGAGCCTGTGCGGCAGCATCGAGGCGGGCACGCTGCTGCAGGCCAAGGGACATCGCTACAGCCTCGAGGCGCTGCTCGGGGCAGATCGCGAATGGAGCGAGCGGCTCGCCGGCGGCCGCTTCGCGACCCTCTATCTGGCGCCCTACGACTATCACCGCGTGCACATGCCCCTGGCCGGACGGCTGTGCGCGGCCTGGCACGTGCCGGGCAGGCTGTTCTCGGTGAACACCGCCACGGCCGCGCGCGTGCCCGGCCTGTTCGCCCGCAACGAGCGGGTGGTCTGTGGCTTCGAAGGCGAGCACGGCTACTTTGCGGTGATCCTGGTCGGCGCACTGTTCGTCGGCAGCATGAGTACCGTCTGGCACGGCGAGATCACCCCCTGGCGCGCAGCGCGCGCGAACGGCGGCGCCCCGGTGCATCCGGCGCCGCTGGCACCCGGCGGCGTGCATCGCCTGGCGCTGCAGAACGCCGCCGACCTGCTGCCGCGCGGCGCGGAGCTCGGACGCTTCAACATGGGCTCCACGGTCATCGTGCTGTTGCCGGCCGGCAGCGCGCACTGGGATGAGGCCGCCTGCCGCACCGGCCAGACCTGCCGCGTCGGGCAGACGCTCGGCACGCTCACCGGTAGCTCGCCGCAGGCGAGCGGCCACGGCGCGCTGCCCGCACTGCCAGGGACCGATCGGGCGTGAGCCCGCCCGACTGGCGTCCGCGCACCACTGTCCACACGCTGCGTCTGCGCGCGCAGCTGCTGGGGCAGGCCCGCGCCTTCTTCGCGGAGCGGCAGGTGCTCGAGGTGGATACGCCGCTGCTGGTCGGCCATGCGGTCACCGATCCGCAGCTGCAATCCGCCGCGGTGTCGCTGCCCGGCCACGCCGGCAGCCTGTACCTGATTACCTCGCCCGAGTATGCAATGAAGCGGCTGCTCGCGGCCGGCAGCGGCGACATCTATCAGATGAGCCATGTGTTCCGCGGTGATGAGAGCGGGCGGCTGCACAACGCGGAGTTCATGCTCATCGAGTGGTATCGCCTCGGCTGCTCGCTGCACGCGCTGATGCAGGAAACCGCGCAGTTCGCGGCGCGGCTGCTGGACCTGGGTGAGCTCGCCCCGGAACTCATCAGTTACTCCCAGGCGTTCGAGCGGCACACGGGCATCGATCCCTTGCGCCTCGAGGAGCGTGCCGCGCGTGAGCTGGCCGTGTCGCATGGGCTGGATGCGCCCGCCGCCGAGCGCTGCACGCTCGCCGAGCTCACGGATTGGCTCATGGCTGCGGTCATTGGTCCGCAGTTGGGACGCGAGCGGCTCTGCTGCCTGCATCACTATCCGGCCTCTCAGGCATCCCTGGCGCGGCTGGATCCGCGCGATCCACGCTTCGCGCTGCGCTTCGAGCTGTATTTTCACGGCGTCGAGCTTGCCAATGGCTTCGAGGAGCTCGCCGACGCCGCCGAGCAGCGTGCGCGCTTCCAGCTCGAGCAGCGAGAGCGTCAAACGCGCGGTTTGCCGGTGCATGCGCTCGATGAGCGGCTGCTGGCGGCGCTGCAAAGCGGCCTGCCCGCGGTGGCCGGCGTTGCCCTGGGCTTCGATCGAGTGCTGATGCTGCGAACGCAGGCGGCGCGGCTCGAGCAGGTCATGCCCTTCACCCTGGAGCGAGCCTGAGAGCACGCGCCCGACGCGCGCCACCTTTAGTCGCCCGGCCCCGCCGGCGCGCGCAATGTGCTCGGCGCCCCGCGCGCTCTACCGCCTGGTGGGCGCTACTGCTTCGCGCGCGAGATGTACGAGGCGGTGCGCGTGTCGACGCGAATGACCTCGCCTTCATTGATGAACAGCGGCACGCGTACCACCGCACCGGTCTCGAGCTTCGCCGGCTTCTGCCCGCCGGTGGCCGTGTCGCCGCGCACGCCGGGGTCGGTCTCTACGACCTTCAGCTCGATGTGTGGCGGGGGCGTGACGACGATCGGCACCCCATTCCACAGCGTCACGATGCACACCGTGCCGTCCTTGAGCCACTGTGCGTTGTCACCGACCACCGCCTTGCCGGCGGCGTGCTGCTCGAAGTTCTCCGGCACCATGAAGTGGAAGAACTCCCCGTCGCTGTAGAGATACTGCATATCGACGTCCATGACGTCGGCCGCCTCGACGCTCTCGCCGGACTTGAAGGTCCGCTCGATGACGCGCCCGGTCTTGAGGTTGCGGATGCGCACGCGATTGAAGGCCTGCCCCTTGCCGGGCTTGACCATCTCGTTCTCGACGATCGACCACGGGTCGCCGTCGATGATGATGCGCAGACCCGCCTTGAACTCGTTGGTCGAATAACTCGCCATTTCTTATCCGCCGGTTCTATTCCGTCGAGGATGACCGCACAATGACGGCCCCCCGCAAAAGGGCGCGTATGATAACGGCATCCCCCCCGACCCGCCACCCGGAGCCCCCACGCGCGGACGACGCAGCGCGACCCGCCGATGCCGCGACGCCCGCCGCCTCCTGGCAGCGCGAGCTCGCTCAGGCGATCGAGGATCCGCGCGAGCTTTGCCGTCTGCTGCAGCTCGATGCCGACCTCGCGCTGCCGGCCGGGCTCGCCGCCCAGGGCTTTGGGCTGCGCGTGCCGCGCGGCTACGTCGCGCGCATGCGCCGTGGGGATCCCAACGATCCGCTGCTGCGCCAGGTGCTGCCACAGGCGGCCGAGCTGCTCGCGCAAGTTGGCTACTGCGCCGATCCGCTCGAGGAGGCGCTGAGCCGTCGCGCACCGGGCCTGCTGCACAAGTATCACGGGCGCGCGCTGCTGCTGACCACAGGGGCCTGCGCCGTGCACTGCCGCTACTGTTTCCGGCGCGAGTATCCCTACGGGCCTCTGCAAGGTTCCTGGCTCGCCGATGCGCTGCGAATCATCCGCGAGGATGCCTCGATCGAGGAGGTCATCCTCTCGGGCGGCGATCCGCTCACGCTCGCCACCGCGCGCCTTGCGCGTCTGACCGATGAGCTCGCCGAGATTGCGCACGTGCGCCGGCTGCGCCTGCATACGCGCACGCCGATCGTGCTGCCCGAGCGCGTGGATGAATCGCTGTGCCAGTGGCTCGGCTCGCTTCCCTGGCCCGTGGTGCTCGTGCTGCACGCGAACCACGCACGCGATGTCGATGGCGGGGTGCGCGGCGCGATGCGTCGCCTGCGCGCCACCGGCGCCACGCTGTTGAATCAGGCCGTGCTGCTGGCAGGCGTGAACGACAGCGTCGAGGCGCTCGAGGAACTGTCCGAAGCGCTCTGGGAAGCGGGCATTCTGCCCTACTACCTGCATCTGCTCGATCCGGTGCGCGGTACGGCGCATTTCGAGGTCACGGAGCCACGGGCGCGCGAGCTCATGGCGAGTCTCGCCGCCCGTCTGCCGGGTTATCTCGTGCCACGCCTGGCACGTGAGGCCGCCGGCGAACCGGCCAAACGTCTCATCGCGCCGGCGCCCTGGTCTACCGAGCGGGATGTGCTTCACAGCCCACACAGTGGCGAATGCTAGAATCCCGTCCCTCTCGGAGGGATGTTTGAACGACACGACGGCGGTCCCACTGATCGTGCACAGCGCGACGCGCGATCCCGTGGAGGCCCTCAACAGCCTGCTGCGTCGAGCCGGTATGGCCGCACATTGCACCTGGATTCCAGCGCTGCAGGACATTCCCGATGCGCTCGAGCAGCTCAATCCGGAGTTGCTGCTGTGCTATCCGGGCAGCGCCGAGTCGGTGCGCGCCCTCGCGCAGGCACGTGATCAGATCTCCAACATCCTGCCGCTGGTGGTCATCCGCGATCGCGTCGATGAGCCGGGCATCGCCCAGGACATGGCGCACGGTGCACGTGATACGGTGTCGCTGCAGGAGCCACGGCGGCTGCAGGCGGTCATCACGCGCGAACTGCACGCCTTTCGACTGGAACGCACTCTCAATGCGACGCTGCGCGCCTCGCAGGACTATCGCAGCCAGCTCGAAGTGGTGCTTCAGCGCTCCAATGACGCCATCGCGCAGGTCCAGGAAGGCATCCTCGTGGATGCCAATGCCAGCTGGCTCGAGCTGTTCGGCTTCGTGGAGTCCACCGGACTGGTCGGTCAACCGGTCATGGACCTGTTCGACGATTCCACCCAGGCGCCGCTCAAGGCGGCATTGACGGCCTGCGTGCAGGGACACTGGAGCAACCATCCTCTCAAGGCCGGTGCCGTGCTCGGCGACGGCTCGGTGTTGCCGCTGACGCTCACGCTCGCGCTCGGCGAGTACGACGGTGAGCCGAGCGTGCGGCTGATCGTGGCAGCACAGAAGCGCGACGATGAGCAGCTCGCGCGCGAGCTGGAAACCGCGGTGCAGAGCGATCCGGGCACGGGCCTGCCAACGCGGCGACACCTGCTGACCGCGCTGCAGGAACGGCTGCAAAAGCCGGTGGCGGGCGGTCTGCGCTATCTCGCCGCCGTGCGGCCCGACAAGTTCGCGAGCATCGAGCGCGACGTCGGCGTGCTCGCGAGCGAGCAGTTCCTCATCGCCTTTGCCAACATTGCACGCTCACTGCTCGGCCCGCACGATCTGGCCGGACACTTCGGCGGCACGACGCTGATGCTGCTGCTCGAGCGCGGCAATCAGCGCGATCTGGAAGCCTGGTGCGAGAGTCTCATCGAGCGCGTCAGCCGCCAGCTCTTCCAGGCCGACAAGCACACCCTGCACGCCACCTGTACCGTCGGCATCGGCGTCGTGCCGCTCGCCAAGCCCGACCTGAACTCCGCGGTGCTCGATGCGCTCGAAGCCTTGCGTCGTGGCCGTGAGCAGGGCGGCAACCAGATGGCGACCGTGGACCGCGCGGACAACGACACGCGCGTGCAGGCCTACGATCAGATCTGGGTCAAGCACATCAAGGCCGCGCTCATGGAGAACCGCTTCCGGCTGAACCAGCAGCCGATCGCGGCCTTGGGCAGCGGCTCGATCAAGATGTTCGACGTCGCCATCCGCATGCTCGACTCGCAGGGCAAGGAAGTTCTGCCCTCGGAGTTCCTGCCGGCCGCGGCACGCAACGACCTGCTGAAGAACATCGATCGCTGGGTCATCGGCGCCTCGCTCTCCTTCGCGGCCAAGCGCAAGCCCGACCTGCTGTTCGTGCGGCTCTCGCGTGACAGCGCCCTGGACGCCTCGCTCCTGCCCTGGCTCGAGCTGCAGCTCAAGGCGACGCACGCCGAAGCGCAGCGGCTGTGCCTGCAGATCACCGAGGAAGTGGCCGCCAAACAATTGCAGCAGACGCAGCAGATCCTCAAGGGGCTGCGCGAGCGCGGCCTGCGCGTCGCGCTGGAGCACTTCGGCACCGGGCGCGACTCGCAAAATCTGCTCAACACGCTGCCGCTGGACTTCGTCAAGATCGACGGCTCGCTGATGCAGGGCCTGGCCGGAAGCCCCGAGCTGCAGCAGCGCGTGCGGGTACTGGTGGACGCGGCCCGCGGCCGCAACGTGCAGACCGTGGCCGAGCGCATCGAGGACGCCAATACCATGGCCGTGGTCTGGCAACTCGGCGTGCAGCACATCCAGGGCTACTTCGTGCACGCGCCCGAAGAGGTGGTGCTCAAGTCGTGAACGTGCCGGCGCGCCCCGCCGCGCTCGCCGCCGCGCTCTCGCTCGGCTGGCTGACCGGTTGCAGCGGCGCGCACGCCTCCGCCCAGACGGCCACCCCAGGCAACTTGTCCCTCGGTAGCGCGCCGGCGCGTGAGCAGGTCCTGGCGCGCACGCTCGATGACGAGCCGCATTCCCTCGATCCCCTGCTGGCCGTAGACGTGCCGGCGCAACGCGTGCTGGACGATCTGTATGAGGGACTGACGACCGTTGATGCCTACGGCCGCACGGTACCCGGCGTCGCCTCCTCCTGGCAGCAGAGCGCCGATGGTCTCACCTGGACCTTTCATCTGCGTCCCGAGGCGCGCTGGTCCAATGGCGCACCGGTCACCGCCCAGGACTTCGTCTTCTCCTGGCGTCGCGTGGTCGATCCGCACACCGGCGCACAGGCCGCACAGAGCCTCGCGCCGATCAAGAATGCGCAGCAGATCGCCGCGGGTGAGGCGGACCCCAGGACGCTCGGCGTCGAGGCGCTCGATGCGCACACGCTGCGCGTGCACCTGGTCGGTCCGACGCCGTTCCTGCTCGATCTGGTCTCGCAGGAATATCTCTATCCCGAATACGCGCCGGTCGTGCTGCGCTACGGGGATGCCTGGACGACCCCCGCACACCTGGTCGGCAACGGTGCCTTTCGTCTGGTGGAGCGGGTGATCGACAATCGCATCGTGCTCGAGCGCAATCCGCGCTACTGGGACGCCGCGCACGTGCGCCTGCAGCGCGTGGTCTACTACGTGCTGCCCGATCGCAGCACCCAGGTGCAGCGCTTCCTGGCCGGCGATGTGCAATGGACCGACTCGTTCGCCGCCAATGAATATGCCTACCTGAAGGCGCGCCTCGGCTCGCAGGTGGTGAGCTCGCCGTATCTGGGCATCTACAAGGTGGACTTCAACTTCGACCTGCCGCCGTTTCGCGATAACTGGCCGCTGCGCGAGGCGCTGGTACTGGCCATCGACCGCGCGCCGCTGGTGCACGCGATGCGTCCCTTCTACGAGCCCGCCTATACGCTGATGCCACCGCTACCGGGCTACGCCGTGCCGGTGCCTGCCTGGACGCATCTGTCCACGGCTGCTCGTCACGCGCTGGCGCGCGAGCTCTATCATCGCGCCGGCTACTCCGATGCCGATCCGCTGCGCGTGGACCTGGACACCTCGGTGCAGGGCGCCGACGAGAGACATTTCTACGAGGCGGTGGCGGCGAGCTGGCGCGCCGTGCTCGGCGCCGACGTGCACGTGGATGAGCGTGAGTTCAAGGTGCTGATCCAGGAGCGCGAGCTGCACAAGCTGGCACTGATGCATGGTGCCTGGATCGGCGACTATCCCGATCCCTATACGTTTCTGCAGACCTTCTATCGCGGCAACAGCAATAACAATGGCGATTATTCCAATGCGGCCTTCGATGCGCTGATCGACCAGGCCGGCCAGGAGCACGATCCTGCGCGTCGTTACCAGCTATTCGAGCAGGCCGAGGCCATGCTCGACGCCGACGCCGCCTACGTGCCGCTCTACTATTACGCGACGCGCCACCTGGTGAAGCCCTTCCTGCGCGGCTGGCATTCGAACATCATGGACCGCAATCTGTCGCGCTACATGGTCGTGCTCGAGCATCAGGGTTCCTGAGGTGGGCCGCTACCTGCTGCGTCGGCTGCTGGTCGCGATCCCGACGCTGCTGCTGATCACGACGCTGGGCTTCGCGCTGTTGCACGCCGCCCCGGGCGGCCCATTCGATTCGGACAAGCGCATGCTGCCGGCGATCCAGCGGGCCATCGAGGCTCGCTATCACCTGCACGAGCCGCTGTGGCGTCAGTACGTGCGCTATCTGGGCGATCTCGCCCACGGCGACTTCGGCCCCTCCTTCCAGTATCGCGGCACCAGCGTCAATCAGATCATCGCGCAGGGGCTGCCGGTGGACGCCACGGTGGGGCTGTCGGCGCTGGCACTGGCGCTGCTGTTGGGCGGGAGCATCGGCGTGAGCGCGGCTCTGCGCGAAAACAGTGCCTGGGACTTCGGCTCGATGGCGATCGCGGCAGTGGGCATTGCCCTGCCATTGTTCGTCGTGGCCCCGCTGCTGGTGCTGATCTTCGCGGTCACCCTGCACTGGCTACCGGCCGGCGATTGGGTCGCGGGCTCTCCCTCGCACCTGGTGCTGCCGGCGATCGCCCTGGCGCTGCCGTATGCCGGTTACATCGCGCGCCTCATGCGCGGCAGCACGCTCGAGGTGCTCAACAGCAGCTTCATCCGCACCGCGCATGCCAAGGGACTGCCCGCCACGCGCATCCTCTGGCGCCACGCGCTGCGCCCGGCGCTCACCCCGCTGGTGTCCTATCTCGGACCGGCCTTCGCCGGCGTGCTCACCGGGTCGATCGTCGTCGAGACGGTCTTCGGGCTTCCAGGCATCGGGCGCTTTTTCATCACGGCCGCGCAAAACCGTGATTACACGCTGGTGATGGGCATCACCGTGCTCTACGGCGCATTGATCATTTTGTGCAATCTGCTGGCGGACCTGTGCTACGCCTGGATCGATCCGCGGGTACGGCTATCGTGAAGCAGACGCTCTCACGGTTGATGCGCCAGCCCATGGCCCGCATCGCGGCGGCGCTGCTCGCCGCCATCGTCTGCGCAGCGCTGCTGGTGCCCTGGCTGTCCCCCTACGACAGCTATACCCCGGACTTCGCGCTGCTCTCGCATGCGCCGACGCTGGCCGGCGGCCACGTGCTCGGCACCGATCCGCTGGGCCGCGATCTGCTGGTGCGGGTAATGTGGGGTTGCCGCATCTCGCTCGCCATCGGCGTCATCGCCACGCTGATGAGCGTCGTCATCGGCGTGGCCTGGGGCGCGATCGCCGGTTACGCCGGCGGCACCACCGACCAGCTGATGATGCGTGTGGTCGACGTGCTCTATTCGGTGCCGTTCGTGCCGCTGGTGATCGTGCTGACGGTGCTCTTCGGGCGCGACCTGTGGCTGATGTTCGTGGCCATCGGCGCGGTCAGTTGGCTCGACATTGCACGCATCGTGCGCGGCCAGACCCTGTCGCTCAAACAGCGTGAATTCATCGAGGCCGCACGTGTCTGCGGCGTGCACGGCGCGGCGATGATCCGCCGCCACATCGTGCCGAACCTGCTCGGCATCGTCATTGTCTATGCGACGCTGACCATTCCCACCGTCATTCTGTTCGAGGCGCTGCTGAGCTTTCTGGGCATGGGCGTGCAGTCGCCGATGGCCTCGCTGGGCTCACTGGTCGCCGACGGCGCCTCGGAGATGCAGTCGCACCCGCACCTGCTGATCGTGCCGGCCGCCTTCCTGAGCGGCATCATCTACGCCTTCAACTACCTGGGCGACGGACTGCGACGTGCGCTCGACCCGCGCAGTCACGATTGATGCCCGCAATGAGCCCACACGCGCCGCAGGCAGCGCTGCCGGCAGCAAACACCCAGGCGCTGCTGCGCCTGCGGCAGGTACGCGTGAGCTACCGAAGTGCCAGCGGGGAACCTGTACCGGTGGTGCGCGGCGTCGATCTGGACCTGGCTCCCGGCGAGATTCTCGGTCTCGCCGGCGAGTCCGGCTGCGGTAAGACGCAGCTGCTGCTGTCGATCCTCGGGCTCAACGGTCCGCAGGCGCAGCTCAGCGGCAGCGTGAATTACCGTGGGCGGGAGCTGCTGGGCCTGCGCGCCGCGCAGCTGAATGCAGTGCGCGGTGCACGCATCGCGATGGTGTTTCAGGATCCGGTCACCGCGCTCAATCCATACCTGCGCATCGGCACGCAGCTCATCGAGGTGCTGCGTTCGCATGCCAAGGTGAGCGGGCAACAGGCCCGTGAACGCGCCTGCGAGATGCTCGAGGCGGTGCAGATCGGCGACGCTCGCCGACGGCTGAGCCAGTACCCGCACGAGCTCTCCGGCGGCATGCGTCAGCGCGTGGTGATCGCCATGGCGCTGATGGCCTCCCCTGAAATCCTGCTCGCCGATGAGCCGACCACGGCCTTGGACGTGACCGTGCAAGCGCAGATCCTGAGCCTGTTGCGCCAGCTGTGCGAGCGCCACGGCATCGCGGTGCTGCTGGTGACGCATGACATGGGCGTGATCGCCGAGCTCGCCGACCGCGTGGCGCTCATGTACGCGGGCCGCATCGTCGAGCAGGCGCCCGTCGACCCGATCTTCGATCATCCGCTGCATCCCTACAGCGAGGCACTGCAGGAATGCGTACCGCGGCTGGATGGGCCGCCCCCGCGGCGCCTGGCGAGCATCCCCGGCGCGCCACCGGACCCCGCTGCCCTGCCAAGCGGCTGCGCGTTTGCACCACGCTGTGCCTATCGACTGCCGGTCTGCGACGAGCGCACTCCGGAGCTATTGCAGGCCACGGCGCTGCACTGGAAGGCCTGTCATTATGAGGGTCCGCTCGGACGCCTGCGGGATGACACGACATGAATGCCGTGACGCGGCCGCTGCTTGCCGTCGAAGGGTTATGCGTCGACTACCACGTCCGCGTGGATGGCCGCCGCGAGCGGCTGCATGCCGTCAGCGACGTGAGCTTCGAGCTGACGCGTGGGCAGAGCCTGGGGATCGTCGGCGAATCCGGCAGCGGCAAGTCGAGTATCGCCCGTGCGCTGCTGCGGCTGGTGCCCGCCGCGTCGGGGCGCGCGTATTTCGAAGGACGGGATCTGCTGCAGCTGACCGGTCGGGAATTGCGCCAGCTCAGGGGCGACCTGCAGCTCATCTTCCAGGATCCGCTCGCCTCGCTCGATCCGCGCATGAGCGTCGCCAACAGCGTCGCTGAGCCACTACGCGCGTTCGAGCCAGGGCTGTCGGCCGCCGAGCGCCGCGCCCGCAGCACGGCGATGCTCGAGGCTGTGGGTCTTTCGGCCACGCAGCTGCACCGCTTGCCACACGAGTTTTCCGGCGGCCAGGCGCAGCGTATCGCCATCGCTCGCGCCCTAATCACACGTCCGCGGCTGCTGGTGTGCGATGAGCCACTCTCCTCGCTTGACGTGTCCATCAAGTCGCAGATCGCCAATCTGCTGATGCAGCTGCAGGGCGAGCTCGATCTGTCGATGCTGTTCATCTCGCACGATCTGGGCGCGGTGCGCTTCGCCTGCAGTCGGGTGCTGGTGCTGTACCTCGGCCGCGTGATGGAGCTGGCCGATCGCGAGCAGATCTTCCGCGCCGCGCGCCATCCCTATACACGCGCGCTGCTGCAGGCCGCCCCGGCACCCACGCCGCGCCTGGCACGCGCCCGTGGGCGCCCGCAGTTGAGCGGCGAGATTCCCTCGGCGCTCGCGCCCCCGTCCGGCTGCGTGTTTCGCACGCGCTGTCCGTATGCCATCGAGCGTTGCGCGCGCGAGCGGCCGGCACTGCGTGCGCTGGGTGACAGCCTGGTTGCCTGTCATCGCGCCGAAGAGCTCGCGAGCGAGCCTGAATTGGCGACACTGGCGGGATGAGCCGATAATCCCGCCGGAGGCAAAAGTTCTATGGTTCAGATGGTGAGACACGCCGGCGGCTGCCACTGCGGCCGCGTACGCTTCGAGGTCATGGCGCCGGCGGATCTCGAAGTCAACGACTGCAACTGCTCCATCTGCAGCAAATCCGGCTATCTGCACCTGATGGTGCCCAAGTCACGCTTCCGTCTGTTGTTGGGCGACGCATCGCTGACGAGTTACCAGTTCAACACGCTTACGGCTCAGCATCTGTTCTGCTCGGTGTGCGGCGTCAAGTCCTTCTACGTGCCGCGCTCGCACCCCGAAGGCTATAGCGTCAACGCCCGCTGCCTGGATGAGGGCACGGTGCGCTCGATGCGCATCATCCCGACCGATGGCAAGCGCTGGGAGCAGATGTATCCCGAGGGCCGCGGGCCGCCGCTGACGGAGTAGGCGCGCAACGCGTCGTCTTGACCGGACTTCCTCCAGCGTATATTGTGCTAGAAGAGTAGCACAATTAAAGTGATCTTCCGCCTCAGCCATTCCTCCGGTATTCCCGTCTATCTGCAGCTCATGCAGCAGATCAGGCATGGCGTGGAAACCGGGGCGCTGCGCGCAGGGGAAAAACTCCCGACCATTCGCAAGTTGGCGGAGGAGCTCGTGGTCAATCCAAACACCGTAGTCCGCGCCTACCGGGAGCTGCAACACGAAGGCGTCGTGGATCTCAGGCAAGGATCGGGCGCATACGTGGGGCAATCCGTCAGCGAGCGCACCCGCGTGATGGCCAAGGCCGCACGGCTCGTCGGCCCTGTCATTCAGCGTCTGCGGGAACTGGGACTCACAGAAGAAGAAATCCGCCGACTCATCGAGAACGAGCTGGCGGCGGCCCAACGGGACCAGCAGACGGAGCCGGCATGATCGCACCCATCATCGAGATCGAAGGTCTCCGAAAGTCATTCGGCAGCCGCGTGGCACTCAACGGGCTGGATCTTCGAGTGCCTACCGGCAGCGTATTCGGCTTCCTGGGACGCAACGGGGCGGGAAAAACCACGACCATCAAGCATCTGCTCGGGCTGGTCAAAGCAGACGCCGGCGCGGCACGAATCTTTGGACAGCCCGTTGCCGATCCACGCACGGGCTTGAGCATTCGGCGCAGGCTTGGCTTCGTTACCGAAGACAAGGAACTCTATCCGTACATGACCGTGGAAGGGATGCTGCGATTCACGCGCCCATTCTTTCCGGATTGGCGGCTCGATTTGGAACGACGCTATCTGGATCTGTTCGATCTGCCCCCCGACACAGCGGTTTCGCAGCTCTCGAAGGGAATGCGTTCCAAGCTGATGCTGCTGCTCGCAATCTCGCATGGTGCGGAGTTGCTGATCCTGGACGAACCCATGGATGGCCTTGATCCAGCGGCCTCCGAGGAAGTGCTGCGCGAGCTGGTGGGAATGGCCGCCGACCAAGGCACGACCATTTTCTTCTCTTCGCATCAGCTTCCGGATGTGGAGCAGATCGCCGATCACGTCGCCATCATCGATCGCGGTAGGACGCTCATCTGGGGGAACCTCGACGACATCAAGGCGCATTACCAACGTCTCAGCATCGTCTGCGCGGGCGAGCCGCCGGTGGACATCGGCCGCTTGGACGGCATCGAGAGCATTCGGCGTAACGGACGAATGCTATCGATTCTCGTCAGTCGCAACGCCGATGCGATCACGGCGCAATTGCGTCAGTCCCTGGGTGGGATCGTGGAGCGCTTTCCGGTCACGCTCAAGGAACTCTTTCTGGAGCACGTGGGGAACAACAAATGCTCTGGTTGAAGGCCTGGTTGGAAACCCGTTGGCGCGTCGCATGGGCCCTGATGATCGGAATTCTCTTCTTCGCCATGCCTATCATCTCAACGCGGAATGCCCCGTCGACGACCGCCGCACAGGTGCGAGTGGCGCTTCTCATGTTTCTCATCGTACAGGCAGCCATTTTCGCTGCAATCATGCTTGCCGGATCGGGAATCCACACGGCCTCCACGCGCGCAGGCGCTTCCGACAAGGGTGCCGAGCGCTCCATGATCTTCACGCTTTCACTGCCTGTGACCCGGCTACGGCTGTTTCTCGTGCGCACGGCAACCGGGATTCTCGAGACAGGAATCTTCCTGGCAATCCTTTTTACGGCGCTCTGGATCCTTTGGCCGCAACCGACCACGAGTCCGCGTGATGCGCTTGGCTACTTCGCGATGGTCGCTGCCTGCAGTCTGGCCGTCTATGCACTCTCGGCATGCCTCTCCACCTTCTGCGACGAGGGCGCACGCGTCAGGGCCAGTGTGGTCATTCTGATCGTACCCTCGGCCTTTGTTTTCCGTGCCGGCCGCTCCTCGGTAAACACCTTCCATGATCTGGCGTTGACCACGCATGCTGCCTCGGGCCTGATCATTGGAACGGCCATCGCTTTGGCGGCCCTGTTCTTTGCGGCAGCCATCCTGATCATTCAAAGGCGTGACTACTAGCGGCGAGCGGCAGATACTAGATGCATTGCATGCAGCCGCCGGGGCGACGTAGTGTGAAGGGCGGCAAATGCCTGATGGGGCTGCCTTGAAGTACTTCGGCCTGATCTGGACCGGTCTGTGGCGCAAGCAGGTCCGCACGATCTTCACCGTGCTGTCAATCGTCGTCGCCTTCCTGCTCTTCGGAATGCTCCAGGGCATCGACAGCACCTTCAAACAGGCGACCGACCAGGGGCGGCTCAACGTGCTCATTACGCGAAGTCCCACGGGTTTGACCCTGCCCTTCGCCGACCGGTCTCGAATCGAAGCGGTGCGCGGGGTGACGCAGGTCACGCCTCGGGCGGTTTTCGTCGGGGATTACCAATCGATTCACAACCTCGTCATCGTCCAGCCGATCGATGTGGAGAGCTTTTTCCCCGAGAACTCCATGTACAGCGTGTCTGCCGCCGCGAGCGCGAGCTTACGCGCCACCCGCACGGGAGTGCTCGTCGCGCAAAGCCTCGCCCAGCGGCTCGACTGGAAAGTCGGCCAGCAGATACCGATCCATGCGCTCAACGCACAGAAGAAGGACGGGACCGCGGATTGGACTTTTCAGATCGTCGGCACCTTCGACATGCCCAACAACCCCGGGGCGCAGGAACCGGTGATGCTGATGAACTATGCCTACTTCGACACCGCTCGGGCGACTGATACGGGCACGGTACAGTTCTATCAGGAGACCATCGCCGACGCCTCCGAGGCAACGACCGTCAGCAATGCGATCGACAATCTGTTCGCCAATTCGGCTAATCGCACCCGTACCGAAACCGAGCGGGCGACCGCCCAGGGACAGCTTGCCCAGATAGGGGATCTCGATTTCTTCGTCGAAGCAATCGTTGCCGCTGCCTTCGCGACGCTGCTGCTGCTCGTCGGCAGTACGCTGATGCAGGCCTACCGCGAGCGCATACGCGATTTCGCGGTGATGAAGACACTCGGATTCACGGACCGGGGCGTTGCGGGGCTGGTGCTGAGCGAGGCAGTGCTCCTTTCTCTGGGTTCCGCCGCCCTCGGCCTGTTGACCGCGCGCCTGGTGCTCTCCGCGATGGCTGCGCTGATGCAGCGGGCGCTCGGCGTGACACCGCTCCTGCACCTGCCGTTGATTGTCGTCGCATTGGGGATGTGTCTCGCGCTGCTGCTCGCGCTGGTGAGTGCTCTGCCGCCGGCGTGGCGCGCCCAGAGACTCTCGATCATCGACGCGCTGGCAGTGCGCTGAGGTCGACCATGGGAGTAATCAGGCAAACCCATGCTGTCGTCGGCATGAACCTGCGTAACCTGCCGCAGCGCATCGGTGCGTCGCTCGTGATCGTCATCGGCATTGCCGGGGTCACCGGCGTGCTCGTCAGTATCCTGGCGATGGCGGTTGGATTCGCCAACACGATTGCCGGAGCTGGAAGCCCCGATCGCGCTCTCATTGTCTCGACTGGCGCGCTCCAGGAAGCTTTGAGCAGCATTCCGGGCGATCAGGTGCCGAATATCCTGCAAGTCCCTGGAATCGCAAAGGACGCCATGGGACGCCCGATCGCCGCTGCCGAGGCACTGGCACAGGTGCAGATCGAGGCAAACGGCAAGCCCACTAATGTCGCGCTACGGGGCGTGGGGAGCGTCGAAACGGAGCTTCGCCCGGAAATCCATCTCAGCGACGGCCGGATGTTTCGTCCGGGCTTGCACGAGCTGGTTGTCGGTCACACCCTGGAGGAGCGTTATGGCATCGGTCTGGGTAGCCATATCATGTTTCAAAACGGGGACTGGCTGGTCGTGGGAGTGTTTGCCAGTGGCAGGCCCAGCCTCATGGACTCGGAGATCCTCACCGACGCACAGACCCTGATCGCCGCGTTGCAGCGCACCTGGTTCAACAGCGTCACGGTTCGTCTCGCCGGTCCAGGTTCTCTGGAACAGCTGAAGAGCGCGCTTGCGGCAGATCCGACTCTGCGTGTCAGCGCTTATCTGGAGTCCACCTATGCGGCCAATCAAGCACGCGGCTTCAATAGTCTCCTGAAAGGGATTGGATACGTCATCGGTGGCATGATGGCCACCGGCGCCTTATTCGGCGCGCTCAACAGCCTCTACGCTTCGGTCAGCGCTCGATCGCTCGAGATCGCGACTTTGCGCGCGATCGGCTTCAGTTCCAGCTCGATGGTAGTTTCCGTGATGGCCGAGGCACTGCTGCTGTCGGTCGCCGGGGGGCTGCTGGGAGCGCTGTGCGCAGGGATGCTCTTCAATGGGCATATGTCGAGCACGTTGAGCAACGGTGGCCCCATCATGTTCGCGATGCAGGTGACGCCCGAGCTCGTCGTCCTGGCGATCGCCTGGGCATGCGTCATCGGACTGATCGGTGGGCTGTTCCCGGCCATGCGCGCGGCCCGCTTACCAATCGCCAGGGCACTCAACGCGGTCGTCTAAGGGAGAACGCAGCTATGGAAGCTCAATCGAGTCGAAGCATCAAGGCAATCGCGCTCAAATATGGACTCATACAGGGCGCGATCTCATTTATTTTATTCTTATTGGGGACCATCGCCGGCATCCGCTTCGGCTCGGCGGTGACTGCCGTCAACTCGGTGATACTCATCGTGCTCATCATCCTGGCGCATTCGGAGTACAAACGAGCTCACGCAGGCATGATGAGCTATCCGCAGGGCCTGGGCTCGGGCACGCTGCTGGCGGCGATTGCCGCCGTCGTCGATGCCATCCTGGTGTTCATCTATCTGAAGTACATCAACAGCGGCTATCTCGTGACCATTGCCCAGGCGCAGCGCGCGGCCATCGAACGGCGAGGCATCTCGGGCGCGCAGGCACAGCAGGCCTTGACGATCGTGTCGGCTTTCAGAACGCCGCTTGTCATCGTGCTCACCTCTCTGGTCACGACCGTTATTATTGGCTTCATCATTTCCCTGATCGTATCGATCTTCACGCAAAAGGAAGACTCACGCGCAGTGGTTTAGCCGGGAAGTCCAGCTAGCACCCGCTGATCGCGCGACGGGACGGCAGGCGCGCTCCTACTCCAGCGGCTCGATGCGCTCCACGGTGCGCCAGCCGCGCGGCAGCAACGCGCCGCGCTGCGCGCGCTCCCCGGCGTAGTCGGCGAGGTCGTGCGCCGAGAGTTTCATCTGGCGCTCGCCGCTATAGACCGCGAGCGATTGGCCTGCGCCGAGCACACACAGCGCCACGATGCGCTCCTCCCCGGACTCTGCCTTCTTGGTGGGGATGCCGAAGAGCTTGTTGCCCTTGCCGCGTGGCAGCTCGGGCACCTCGCTGGCCGGAAACACCAATAGCCGCCCCTCGCTGTTGACCAGCGCGACGCGCGCATCGGCGCCCGTCACCGCAGCGGCCGGCAGCACCTGCGCCCCGCTCGTGAGCTTGAAGACCGCCTTGCCGGCACGGTTGCGCGAGTGCAGCTCCTTCAATCGCACCGTGAAGCCATAGCCGGCATCGCTCGCCAGCAGCCAGGCATCCTCCGGTTCGCCGATGGCAACCGCCGCGAAGCGCGCGCCATCGGGCGGATCGAGCCGCCCTGAGAGTGGCTCGCCGGCGCCGCGCGCCGAGGCCAGTGTGTGCGCCGGCAGGCTGTAGACCCGCCCCGTGCTGTCGACGAACACGGCCTGCTGGGTACTGCGACCACGCGCCGCCGCCTGGAAGGCATCGCCGCTCTTGTACGAGAGAGCGCGCGCGTCGATCTCGTGGCCCTTGGCGGCCCGCACCCAGCCGCCGGTCGAGAGCACTACGGTCACCGGCTCGTTCGCGAGCAGCTCTGTCTCTTCGATGGCCTGCGCGGCCGCACGCTCCACGATACGCGTACGCCGCTCATCGCCGTATTCGCGCGCATCGGCCTGAATCTCCTCGCGCAGCAGCTTTTTCAGGCGCGCGCGGCTGCCGAGGATGGCGCTGAGCTCATCGCGCTCCTCCGCGAGCTCGGATTGCTCCTCGCGGATCTTCATCTCCTCCAGGCGCGCCAGATGACGCAGCTTGGTCTCGAGGATCGCCTCCGCCTGCTCGTCGGAGAGCTTGAAGCGCTTCATCAGCACCGGCTTCGGCTCCTCCTCGCGGCGGATGATGCGGATCACCTCATCGAGGTTCAGATAGGCGATCAGCAACCCGTCGAGGATGTGCAATCGCCGCGTGACCTTGTCCAGGCGGTGCTGCAGGCGGCGGCGTACGGTGCTCTGGCGGAACTCGAGCCACTCGGACAGCAGCTCCTTCAGTCCCAGCACGCGCGGCCGGCCGTCGTTGCCGATGACATTGAGATTGACGCGGTAATTGCGCTCCAGGTCCGTGGTTGCAAACAGGTGCGCCATCAGCTGCTGCACGTCGACACGATTGGAGCGCGGCTCGATGACCAGCCGCGTGGGGTTCTCATGGTCGGACTCGTCGCGCAGGTCCTCGACCATGGGCAGCTTCTTCTGGCGCATCTGCTCGGCGATCTGCTCCAGCACGCGGCTGCCGGACACCTGGTAGGGCAGCGTGTTGATGACGATGAGTCCCTCGTCGTCGACCTCGTAGGTGGCGCGCGCGCGAAAGCTGCCGCTGCCGCTCTCGTAGAAGGCCACGAGGTCCGCGCGCGGCGAGACGATCTCCCCGCCGGTGGGCAGATCCGGTCCCTTGATGTGCTTGAGCAATGCGCGCGTAGTGCTGTCCGGATCGTCGAGCAGCTGCACGCAGGCGGCGGCGACCTCGGTCAGATTGTGCGGCGGAATGTCGGTGGCCATGCCCACGGCGATGCCCGAGGCGCCGTTCATCAGCAGATTCGGCAGCCGCGCCGGCAGCATGGTGGGCTCATCCAGCGTACCGTCGAAGTTCGCCGCCCACTCGACCGTGCCGTGCTCGAGCTCGGCCAGCAGCAGCTCCGCGTAGCGCGTCAGTCGCGATTCGGTATAGCGCATCGCCGCGAAGGACTTGGGGTCGTCGGGGGAGCCCCAGTTGCCCTGCCCGTCCACGATCGGATAGCGATACGAGAAGGCCTGCGCCATGTGCACCATGGCCTCGTAGCAGGCCATGTCGCCATGCGGATGAAACTTGCCGATGACGTCGCCGACGGTGCGCGCGGATTTCTTGTGCTTGGCGGCCGCCGACAGGCTGAGCTCGCTCATCGCATAGATGATGCGACGCTGGACGGGCTTGAGCCCGTCGCCGAGCGCCGGTAGGGCCCGATCGAGAATGACGTACATCGAATAATCGAGGTACGCCTTTTCGGTGAACTGGCCGAGCGCGCGGCGCTCGATGCCCTCGAAGTCGAGCGCCATCAGACCGTCACCTCGGCGAGGTTACCGTTGCGCTCGAGCCACTCGCGTCGGTCGGCGGCACGCTTCTTCGCCAGCAGCATGTCCATCAGGCTCTCGGTCTTGTCCTTCGCCTCGATGGTCAGCTGCACCAGCCGCCGCGTGCGTGGATCGATGGTGCTCTCGCGCAGCTGTGACGGGTTCATCTCTCCGAGCCCCTTGAAGCGCGTCACGGTGGGCTTCATGCGTGCATTTTCCGCGGCCAGGCGCTTGAGCGTCGCATCGCGCTCTGCGTCATCCAGCGCGTAGAGCACCTGCTTGCCCGCATCGATGCGATACAGCGGCGGCATCGCGACGTATACGTGACCGTTCGTCACCAGCGGCCGGAAATGCCGCAGAAACAGCGCGCACAGCAGCGTCGCAATGTGCTGCCCGTCCGAGTCGGCATCGGCCAGGATGCACACGCGGTGATAACGCAGCTGCGAGAGGTCGCTCGCGCCCGGCTCCACGCCGAGCGCCACGCTGATGTCGTGCACTTCCTGCGAGCTGCCGATCTCGCCGGACTCGAGCTCCCAGGTGTTCAGAATCTTGCCCCGCAGCGGCATGATGGCCTGAAACTCGCGGTCTCTCGCCTGCTTGGCCGAGCCGCCGGCCGAGTCGCCCTCGACCAGGAACAGCTCCGAGCGCGCCGGATCCTGATTGGTGCAGTCGGCCAGCTTGCCCGGCAGCGCCGGACCGCCCAGTGCTCGCTTGCGCACCACGCGAGCGGCGGCGCGCGCACGCTCCTGCGCATTGGCGATGGCGAACTGCGCGATGCGCTCACCGGCATCCGGATGCTGATTGAGCCACAGCGCCGCGGCATCGCGCGCATGACCCTCCACCAGTCCGGCGGCCTCGCGTGAAGAGAGCTTTTCCTTGGTCTGGCCGGCGAACTGCGGCTCGCGGATCTTGATGGATAACACGTAGCAGGTACGGTCCCAGACATCCTCGGCGGCGAGCTTCAGGCCCCGTGGCAGCAGATTCCTGAACTCGCAGAACTCGCGCACCGCGGCCACGACTCCGGCGCGCAGTCCATTGACGTGCGTGCCGCCGGCGGGGGTCGGGATGAGATTTACATAGCTTTCGGTGACCAGATGCTCGGCATCGGCAGACCAGACCAGTGCCCAGTCCACCGATTCCTGCTCGGAGGTGTGCTGACCGATGAGCGGCTCGGGCGGTAGCCGTTCGGCCGTCCCCAGCTGCTCGACCAGATAGGCGCCGAGCTCGCCGCTGTAGAACCATTCCTCACGCTCGCCGCTGGCCTCGTTGGTGAAGCTCACGCGCAGGCCCGGACAGAGCACCGCCTTGGCCTTGAGCACACGCTTCAACTCCGGCACCGAGAAGCGCTCGGAATCGAAGAATTTCGGATCCGGCCAGAAGCGCACCGTGGTACCCGTATTGCGCTGGCCGACGGTACCGATCACCTCGAGCTTGGAGTGAACGTGTCCGTCCTTGAAGCTGATGTTGTACTGCTTGCCACCGCGCCGGATCCAGCACTCCAGGTGCTTGGAGAGTGCATTGACCACCGAGACGCCCACGCCGTGCAATCCGCCGGAGAATTTATAGGAGCCCTCGGTGAATTTTCCGCCCGCGTGCAGGCGCGTCAGGATCAGCTCGACCCCGCTGATCTTCTCCTTCGGGTGAATGTCCACCGGCATGCCGCGGCCGTCATCCGCGACCTCGAGGGAGTTGTCCTCGTGCAGCGTGACTTCGATGTTCTTGGCGTGGCCAGCGAGCGCCTCATCGACGCTGTTGTCGATGACTTCGTGCGCCAGGTGATTGGGGCGGCTGGTGTCGGCATACATGCCCGGCCGCCGGCGTACCGGCTCCAGGCCGCTGAGGACTTCGATGTCGGAGGCGGTGTAGCTCTCTGCCATTCTCTTCCAGAATCACCCTTGCACTCGGCGGCAGCGTCGCCGCGCGCGCGGATTCTAGCAGAGCCACGACGAGCACACGCCCGGGCGATCATGCC
>DATNDE010000013.1:0-85813 GCA_035553315.1 Steroidobacteraceae bacterium | reverse complement strand
CCGCGCGCGAGCGCGACGTGTCCCCGGGGGACATCGAGCCCTCGGCGATGTTCTGACGTCGCGTCGCTCGCCGCCATTGTCGCATCGCCGTATCCCCCGGCGTGCCCTTCAGTAGCTCGCCTGCGTCGTGACGAGAAACTGCACACGGCTGATGTCATAGCCGTGCCGGTCGAGTGGCACGGCCGCATCGATATGGATGACGCTGCCGAAGGAGGAGCGTGCATTGCCCAGGCGCAGCCCCACGCCTACGTCTTTCAGCAGGCCGACGTCCGGGGTGCTGACCAGCGGTGAGCCCCACGTGCGGCCCATGTCGAAGAATGCCGCGGCTCCGAGATTCACCAGCTGCAGCAGGAAGTAATTGGTATACAGCCGCTCCTCGACGGACAGCAGCGCCGACTGGTTGCCGTTCTGGAAGCGCAGCGGATAGCCGCGCAGGCCATTGTCGCCGCCCAGATCGAAGTAGTGATCGCCGTCGAGGTTATGGCCCACATTGGCGGCCAGATTGATGAAAAAGCGCGTGTATTCGCTGGTGCGCAGATAATAGTTGCCGCTGCCGGTGACGATTGCATCGTGCAGCCTGCCATCCTCGTAGCGCATGGCGAGGCGGCCGTTGAGGAACAGATCCTGCTTGTCACCGATCTCCCAGGCATCGGCGAGCTCGGAGTCGACGATCAGCGAGTTATGGTCGGCGCCGTAGATGGGTGCAGCGAACCCGACGCCCACGCTGGCATCCAGGCCCAGATGCACGTCCTCGGTGCGCGCGATCATGGCGAGATTGCGCAGGGTGACGTAATTATTCTGCGTCCATTGCATGCGCGCGAACGGATAGGAGAGATTCCGGTCCTGCGGTAGCGCAGCCAGCAGCTCGTGACCGGGGGCTGCACCGAAGCTGCTCTCATCCACCCGCCAGCCGAGCAGCAGCCGGTCGGTCCATGCGCTCGTGATCAGCAGCGCGTCGCCGACATAAAAGTCCCCCGTGCGCCAGGCATTGTCGTAAGAGTCATAGGGCCGGCCCAGCCGGTAGCGCTGCACCACACTGTGGTTGTTGCCCGCATCGATGCCGATGTCATGCCGTGTCTCCAGCGAGTAGAAGGGATGTGCCAAGCCGACGCCCCAAACGGTGCCGTCGGAATTTTCCTGGTAGTTGGCAGAGTCGGCCCAACGCGTGCCGAGGAAGTTCGGATCGTTCCATTGCGCGTAGATGGAGCTGCGATCCACGTTCTGCGTATGCCCGAGCTCCACGTACTTGCCGGTGCCGAGAAAGTTGGCGTCGGAGACTTGAAAGCCGAAGGCATTCGCCCCGCCCGTGCGACTGAAGTTCACCCCCGGCTGCAGCGTCCAGACGTCGTGCGTGATCACTTCGACGTCGACCATCCCATCGTGGTAGCCGACCGGCCGGATGACCGGCTCGCGCAGGAAGTCCGAGTTCTGGCGGATGTTGCGCGCCGACTCATCCAGCAGGCGGCGCGAATACGGATCGCCGGTGCGAAACAGCAGCTGTGCGCGCACGGCGGCGGCGCGCGTCGGCACGTGCAGGATGTCGGCCGTGCGAAACAGCCAGTTGTCGGTGGACGGATCGCTCAGATCGAAGACCTGGATGATATGGATCTCGACCCTGCCGATGCGCGCATGCATTTTCTCCAGCTGGGCATCGCTCGGCAGCGGGGGCACTTTGCGCAGCGTCGGCGGGATGTTTTCCGCCGGCGGTGGCTTCGTCGCGGGCGGCGAGGGGGTGGGCTCGGGCCCCCGCGGCACGTTGGTATCGGAGGCGGCGGCAGCCGTGGCACTTACCGACAGGACAATCACCAGCGCCAGCGAGAACGCAAGAGCCAGCGCGAGATGCGTCGCGCGCGTCAGGCGCGTGGGCGGCAATGCGAAGCGGGACATTGCCGGCATCGGAACATCAGCCTTACGGCGGCGTCAACCGGCCTCATCCGATTATGGTATCGGCCTGCCCGGCTCTCGTCGCGGCCGCTTGTCGGAGTAAAGGAGTTGATCGTGGCCGAACGTCGTACGTTGCGGGGTGTGTCCTGTGTCGCACGGCGAGCGCGGCGCTTGAGGAATAATCCCATCCCGGTTGCATTCGCTTCCATGTACGACAGGTAACATATCGCATGGCCACAGCCCGACGCGCCCTCCGTTCCGTTCCCACCGATGCACGCGTGCGCCGCGCGTACTTTGACTGCCGCTACGGACAATTGCACATGCATTATGCGATTCCAGGCGGCGGCGGCTTCGATGAGGCGACCCCGCTGCTATGCCTGGCCGGTCATCCGGGGTCGGGGCGGTACTTCGTGCCGCTGCTTACATCGCTCGGACGCGACCGCTCCGCCTATTCGCCCGACCTGCCCGCCTGCGGCGAATCCGACCCGGTCGGTGGCCACGTGTCGGACGCCGACGCGGCGCAGGCGCTGTACGATTTTCTGGATTCGATGCATCTGCGGCACGTGGATCTGCTGGCGCACGATGAGGGAGTCGCGGTGGCTCTGGCGATGCTCGAGCTGCGACCCGCGCACATCGGACGACTGGTGCTCTCCCCGCCGAGCGATGCCCTGCGAGCCCAGGTTCGCAGCCTGCGCCATGCGACGTTGCTCATCGATCTGGCCGCCGGGCAGAACGGCGCGCGCAGCGGTGCGCCGCTGGCAGAGCAGGCCGCCCAGCTGCGCGAGTTCCTCGGGCTGCCCTGAAGCGGCGCGCGCGGAAGGCGCCTGCGGCACACGGAATGCCGTAAGCTCTCTGCATCTGCCGCCCGGCGCGGGGAGCCGATGTACGAGGATTATCTGCAGCGCGTGCTCAAGGCACGCGTTTACGACGTGGCCATCGAATCGCCGCTCGAGGAGGCACCACGGCTCTCGCGCCGCCTGAACCAGCACGTGCTGCTCAAGCGCGAGGATCTGCAGCCGGTGTTCTCCTTCAAGCTGCGCGGGGCCTACAACAAGATCGCGCATCTGTCCGCTGCCATCGCGGCGCGCGGGGTGGTGTGTGCTTCGGCGGGCAATCATGCCCAGGGGGTGGCGCTGGCGGCGCGTCGCCGCGGCGTCCCCGCCCTGATCGTCATGCCGCAGACCACGCCCTCGATCAAGGTTCAAGCGGTGCTGGATCTGGGCGCCGAGGCGGTGTTGCACGGGGAGGTCTATGACGCGGCCTACGAACATGCCCTGACGCTCGCGCGCGAGCGACACATGATCTTCGTGCATCCATTCGACGATCCGGACGTAATTGCCGGGCAAGGCACCGTCGGCATGGAAATTCTGCGCCAGGCGCGCGGCGAGCTGGATGCGATCTTCGTGCCCATCGGCGGCGGCGGGCTGATCGGTGGCATTGGAGCCTACGTCAAGGCGCTGTATCCGCGCGTGAAGATCATCGGCGTGCAACCGGAGGATGCGGCGGCAATGCACGAGTCGCGGCGCGCCGGCAAACGGCTGACGCTCGAGCGTGTCGGCATCTTTGCCGATGGCGTGGCGGTGCGACGTGTCGGCGAGGAAACCTTCGAGCTGGTGCGCCGCTTCGTCGATGAGATCCTGCTGGTGAGCACCGATGAGATCTGTGCGGCCATCCAGGATGTCTTCGAGGATACCCGCTCGATCCTCGAACCGGCCGGTGCGCTGGCCGTGGCCGGCATCAAGCGCTACGTTGCACGTGGCGCTCCCTCCGGCCAGCATCTCGTGGCCGTCAACAGTGGCGCCAATATCAACTTCGATCGCCTGCGGCACGTGGCCGAACGCGCCGATCTCGGTGCCGAGCGCGAGGCCCTGCTGGCGGTGGAGATTCCCGAGCGCCCCGGCAGCTTTCTGCAGTTCTGCGAGGCCCTCGGCCAGCGCAGCATCACCGAGTTCAATTATCGCTATCAGGGCAGTGAGCGCGCCCATGTGTTCGTCGGATTTGCCACCGGACACGGTCACGGTGAAGCCGACGCCGTGATTGCGCAGCTGCGCGAGGCGGGCTACGGCGTGGCCGATATGCGTGGCAACGAGATGGCGAAGCTGCACGTACGCTACATGATTGGCGGGTGCGCACCGACTTGCCGCGAGGGCAGCGAGGAGCTGCTGTATCGCTTCGAATTCCCTGAGCGGCCCGGAGCACTACTGCGCTTTCTGACGGCCATCGGCAGCGCCTGGAATATCAGTCTGTTTCACTATCGCAATCACGGCTCGGATTATGGCCGCGTGCTCGCGGGCATCCAGGTGCCGACGGGCGAGCGCGAGGAGTTCCTGAGACATCTGCGCGAGCTGCACTATCCCTATACCGACGAAAGCGGCAACGCGGCCTACCGTCTGTTTCTCGGCGCTTGAGCAGCCGGATGAATCCGCGCTTCGCAGCGCTGAGCGTCCTGCGGCACGGCAGCTACGCGCGCTTTGCGGTCTGCCGCTTCATCACGACGCTGTCCTGGCAGATGCTGGGCGTGGCGGTCGGCTGGCGCGTCTATGCGCTGACGCACGATCCACTGTCGCTCGGGCTGGTGGGGCTGTCGGAGTTCCTGCCCTTCACCTGCCTGGTGCTGCTCGGCGGCCACCTGGCCGATCGCATCGCGCGCCAGCGCGTGCTGCAGGTCACCTGGAGCATCGAGACCGTCTGCATCGGGGCGCTGGTGGTCTGGTCGGCGCTGGGCTTCACGGCGGTGTGGCCGATCTACCTGGCTGTCGGCGTCTTCGGCGGCACGCGGGCCTTCTGGGCACCAGCCATGCAGGCTATGGTGCCGAATCTGGTGCCGCGCGAGGAATTTCCGCGTGCCCTGGGACTGAACGCGACGCTGTTTCAGGCGGCTGTCATCACGGGACCGGCAGTGGGAGGCGTGCTGTACCTGCTGGGTTCCGTGGTGGTCTTCGGCGCGTGCCTGGCGCTGTTCGTGGTGACGGTGTCGTTGTCCTTCACCCTCAGACCGCACAGCGCGCAGGCCGCGGCGAGCTCGGGCGCCCCCGGCACGCGCGGTGCCAACGTGGACCCAGGTGGTGGCAGTGACGCCAGTGCCGCCGGACAGGTGGCCGCGGCGTACGAATCGCGCGGCCATGTGCTGCTCGAGGGGCTGCGCTATGTGATGCGCCAGCGTGTGGTGCTGGGTGTCATCTCACTGGACCTGTTCGCCGTGCTGTTCGGCGGTGCCACTGCGCTGCTGCCGATTTTCGCAGGCGATGTGCTGCACATCGGCCCTGCCGGCCTGGGCCTGCTGCGTACCGCGCCGGGCGTGGGTGCGGCGCTGACGGCGGGGCTCTTGACGCTGCGCCCGATCGATCGGCGCGCGGGTCCCTACATGTTTGCGGGTGTCGCAGCTTTCGGCCTGTGCACGCTGGTGTTCGGGTCCTCGCGCAGCTTCCCGTTGTCTCTGGCTGCGCTGTTCGTGCTCGGTTGCGGCGATATGGTCAGCGTCTACGTGCGCGGCATCCTCGTGCAGCTCAATACGCCGGATGAAATCCGCGGGCGTGTCAGCGCGATCAACTCGATGTTCATCGGCGCCTCCAACGAGCTGGGCGAGTTCGAGTCCGGCGTCACCGCGCGCTGGTTCGGGGCCGTGCGCGCAACGCTGCTGGGCGGCGCGTTGACGCTGCTCGTAGTGTGCAGCTGGATGGGACTGTTTCCGCAGCTGCGACGCCTGGATCACCTGCGCTGAGCGGTTCGCAGCGCTGGAGGGCCCCGGCGTCTGCCGGCTTTACGCAGGAACTGTACGGATGTACAGTATCCGCCATGGAACGCTATCGCGGTCGCGGCGCGCTCAGCAATCCGCCGCCTCGCTACCTCGAGGGTCGCACCGAGGGCGTCGACGACGGCTGGTATCGCGACGAGCTGCCCGACTCGATCGCAACCCAGGTGCGCCCCGAGCCGGCACGCTCGATCATCACGCGCAACGATTCCCCGGATATTCCCTTCGAGCAGTCGATCAATCCGTATCGCGGCTGCGAGCATGGATGTCCCTACTGCGTGGCCGGCGATACGCCAATCCTCATGGCCGACGGGACGCCGCGTCCGATCGCGCAGCTGCAGCCAGGGGATGCCATCTATGGGACCGAGCGGCAGGGCTGGTATCGCAGGTACGTGCGCACACGCGTGCTGGCGCACTGGAGCGTCATCAAGCCCGCCTACCGCATCGAGCTCGAGGATGGTACGCAAATCGTCGCTGGCGGTGACCATCGGTTTCTAACGGAACGCGGCTGGAAGTTCGTGGCCGCAGCTGCACCCGGTCGCGGACTGCGACCCACGCTGACGACGGCAAACAAACTCATGGGCACGGGTGCTTTTTCCCAGGCTCTTGCTCAGGACGACGATTATCGCCGCGGATATCTCAGTGGACTGATCCGGGGCGACGGGCTGATTGCCGATCACGCATACCCGCGAGCGGATGGCGGTCCTTTAAGCCGCCGGCAGACGCAGTTTCGCCTGGCGCTGTGCGACGAGCCTGCGTTGGAACGCGCCGCGCGCTATCTGGACGAGGCCGAAGTCCCAACGCAACGCTTCCTGTTCTCAGCCGGATCGCACACGCGCCGTCCGCAGCAGGCAATCCACTCGCACGCGCGCAGCCGGGTTGAGCGCGTGCGAGAGCTCATTGCCTGGCCACTCTCCACGGATGTCGCGCCACGTAACTGGCATGCGGGCTTCCTCGCGGGCATCTTCGATGCCGAGGGTGCCTACAGCGGTGGGACTATCCGCATCTCCAGCACCGATCCGCGGATCACCGGCTGGATCTGCGCAGCTCTCTCGAAGTTTGGCTTCAGGTACCGCATCGAGCACGCGGATCGCCCGCCCATCAAGTCCATCGATGTCGTGAGGCTCCACGGTGGCCTGCAGGAGCAGCTGCGGTTCTTCCACAGCGTCGATCCCGCGATCAGCAGCAAACGCGACATCGCAGGCCAGGCAGTCAAGAACACGGAGCGGCTGCGGGTGGTTGCTGTCCAGCCACTGGGCGGCGCGCAACGCCTATACGACATCACGACCGGCACCGAGGACTTCATTGCGAACGGAGTCGTCAGCCACAACTGTTACGCCAGGCCGAGCCATGCCTACATGGATCTCTCGCCCGGCATCGATTTCGAGACGAAGATCTTCTACAAGGCCGAGGCTGCGCGCCGCCTTGAAGAGGAACTGGCCCGTCCAAGCTACGTACCCAAGCAGATCACCCTCGGTGCGAATACCGATCCGTACCAACCGCTCGAGCGCCAGCTGCGCGTCACGCGCTCGGTGCTGGAGGTGCTCGAGCGCACGCGACACCCGGTCAGCATCGTCACCAAGGGTGCGCTGATTCTGCGCGACCTGGATCTGCTGGCATCGCTGGCGAAGGACAGACTCGTCAACGTGTTCGTGAGCGTCACCACCCTCGATATGGAGCTCAAGCGCCTGCTCGAGCCGCGCGCCGCCTCACCCGCCGCGCGCCTGCGCATCGTACGCGAGCTGTGCGCGGCCGGCGTGCCCACCGGAGTGCTCATCGCCCCCGTTATTCCGGCGGTCAATGACAGCGAGATCGAGCGCATCATCGCCGCCGTGGCAGCCGCTGGTGTCGCAAGCGTCGGTTACGTGCTGCTGCGCCTGCCGCACGAGCTCAAGGAGATTTTTCGCCAGTGGCTCGAGGAGCACCTGCCCGATCGCGCCGAGCACGTCATGGCGCTGGTGCGCGATGCGCGTGGTGGCCGTGAGAACGATCCGCGCTTTGGCAGCCGCATGGTGGGCACCGGTGCCTGGGCAGATCTACTGCGCGATCGCTTCGCACTCGCGTGCAAGCGTCATGGTATTCATCAGCGCCGCCTGGCCGTGCCCTCACCGGCTCTGTTTCGTCCACCGGGCCGCGGCGGACAGATGACACTACCGCTTTGAGGGTGGAGCAGAGGCGTCAGAATCCGATCGTTGCAAATTGAGCGGCGTTCGGTCAATTTGCGCGGCGCATGGCTGTCAATGACAACGCAGCGAGCGCTGCCAGGCCCGGTCCGGCGCCCGCCAGTCGCGTCGCGCTCGTGGCCGGTGGCAGCGGCCTGGTGGGACGAGCGTTGTTGCCGCTGCTGCTGGCAGCACCCGAATACGCACGCGTGCAGGCAATCTCGCGCCGTCCCCTGCCGATCGAGCACGCACGCCTGGCCAATCGGGTCCTGCGCTTCGATTCACCGCTGGAGAGTCAGCTCAAGGGTCTGTCCGTGCAGGACGCTTTTTGCTGCCTGGGTACGACCCTGCGTGCGGCCGGCAGTCAGGCCGCTTTTCGCCTCGTCGATCACGACCTGGTGCTGGCCTTCGCGCGCGCGGCCAAGGCCGCCGGTGCCGAACGGCTGGTGATCGTGTCCTCCGTGGGTGCCAACGCCGCATCAAACAACTTCTACCTGCGGGTCAAGGGTGAGACAGAGCAGGATCTGGAGGCACTGCGTCTGCGCTCGCTGGATATTCTGCAGCCCTCCCTGTTGCTTGGCGCGCGTTCCGAGCGGCGTCCGCTGGAGCTCGCAGCTCAGCTCGCCGGTTGGGTATTGGGTCCACTGCTGATGGGACGCTCTGCGAGCTATCGACCCATCGAGGCTTCCGTCGTTGCCGCCGCAATGCGCGGCGCAGCACGCAGTGGGCGGCTGGGAACGACACGCTATCTCTATCCTGCGCTGCGTCGTCTGGCTGGCGACATTTGACAGATTGCATCGACGCCATTGCGGCCTGTGCGCAGTGTGATTGGCGTCGACTTCCGAGCCTTGCTTTGTGGCGCGGGGCTGGCAGACTCAAGGCGTGACTTGAAGGGCAAACCTGTCGTGAGACAGGGACGCAAAGCCACCGGTCCCGGAGACAGAGGGATAGCGGGGTTGCCACGGCATCGCGGCGGTCAGCCGGGACGAGTGTGCGGCCCCGCGAAGGTTCTCCGGCGACTGCGAATCGCTACCGTTGCTGGGGAAGCCACATGTCATCAGCCAGTCTCGCGAAGATGCCACCGACGCCGGCGCCGACACCAATACCGCAGGGCGCAAGCGCAAGCAGCGCGAGCAACTCCTTCGTCATCAACCTGGTGTCCTCGACCACGCCAGTGGCACTGACACGTCCGGATCACGCGGGGTTGAAACGTTTTACCTTCTTCGTTTCCCGGCGGCGCGAGGAGGGTCGCGAGCGCTTTCGCCTGCACATGGGCTACTTTGATACGCAGGAAGAAGCCGAGCAGCTGCTCGACATCGTGCGCACCATCTATCCGGGCGCGTGGGCCGGCCTCGCGCCGGGGCGCCGCCTCGCTGCTGCCGCTGCAGCGGCCAGTGCCGCTGCCCCTGCCACAGCCACCACCACTGCTGAGACGGCGCAGGGCGCAACGCACGCACCAAACGCAACGAGTGCGGCTCCTCGCGCAGTGCCGCAGCCCGCGCCGACGCTCCCAGTCGCTGCGCGCGCGACGACAGATGCGGAAATGACGGTCAGTCGTCTGGCGCTGGTGCCGGACGAGGCGCGTCGTCCGCTTGCCGATGTCGACGACGTGGTGGCAGTCGCTGCGCGCACTGCGCCGCCCGTTGCAGCGATGCCGCTAAAGGCGCCGGCGCAGGCGGAAGCCCCGCAGCCCGTAGCGCATCGTGCCGCGCGGCACTCGCTGAGCAACATTCGCGCTGCGATCGCGAGCCTCGAGGACAGTGGCATACATTCACCGGTGCTCGATGCGCTGCCGACGCTCTCACCTGCCGTCATTCCGGTCGCTCAGCCGGTGCGTGCCGTCGAGGCGGTCGATCCGACCAGCACGCTGAGCAATACCGCGACGCTGCGCCTGCTCGAGGTCGGCGCTGCCCTACGCGAAGCGTCGGCGGCGGCTTCACCGGCTGCCCCGCCCCAAGCACCGGCCGCGCCGCCTGCTGCGGTTGCGGCTCGCTCAGCAGGCGCGACGACTGCCGCGAGGACGGCGGTGAATGCCGCCGCTGCGCCGCGCCCCGAGAAGCCGTACTACGCCGTGCAGCTGGTATGGTCCGTGCAGCCGATCGACATGACACAGATCCCGCAGCTGGCGATCTTCAGCGCCTATTCCCTCTACGGCGCCGAGGGTAATCGCGACGGACGACGTTGGTATGGCCTGCGGCTCGGCTTCTTCACCGATGCCGTCTCCGCCAAGCAGGTCGCGCAGTACGTGCGCAGCGATTTTGCGACGGTTTCCGTGGTCCCGGTGACGACGCGTGAGCGCGAGCAGGCGCTCAAGAGCGCCGGTGCCGGAGGCGTCGTGAATGCCGGCGAGGCAGCAAAGCCGGCCGGCGGTGCCCACAGCTCGGCGGACACGGTGCGCGCGGTGCGTCCGATGGCTGCCGCGACAAAGCCGCGCAATGCGTCGCGGCCGGCACCCAAGCAGCCGGAGTTTGCCTTCATCGAAGGCACTGAGTCGCCGACGTCCCAGAGCAGCGGGCCCACGCCCGTCGCGCCGCCGGCCAAACCCGTGACGGCCCGCATGATCGGCGGTCGTGCGACACGGGGAGCACCCGGCAAGCGCGCCAAGGTGCGCAAGCCCGGCCAGGTCAATGCGCGCACGCCCGTGAAGCCGAAGACGCTCGAGGAGACCCTGGAGATTCTCGGTGCGAATCAGCTGCAAGTGGACGATGGGTCGGGCGCCTCCATCAATGATTCCGGCGTGCGACACCTGCAGCTGGAGCCTGCCAAGGCGCGACCTTCCAAGCTTTCGCGCCTGATTGGACGACTGTCCGAGCGCATGGGCAGCTGAGCGAAGCGCGAATACCTCGCCAGATCACGCGCCTCAGGGACGTGCGCTGAGGATGGCGTCCAGGCGCGCGGGCTGGCTCGGATCGCGCTCGAGGTGCGGATAGCGCAGTCCGCCGTGATAGTCGATGCTCATGACGCGGTAGTTGTCCCCCGTCTTGACGATCAGCTCGATCGGTGCGGCGCTGGTGCCTGCGGCGCGCACGGCCGCGCGTATCACCTCGGCGCTGTAGCTGATGCCGTTCACGGCGATGATTCGTCCCCCGGTGGTCAGGCCGGCCTTCCAGGCGGGGCTGCCCCAGAGCACTTCGTGGATGGCGCCGGGCTCATCACGATCATCCAGGTAGACACCGAGCGAATAGAACAGATCGATACGGTGCTCACTCTCCTGCGTATCGTGCTGGTAGTCCCCCTGCGTGCTGCTGAAAACCAGTCGATAGCCGCCGCGCTTGAGGCCATCGAGCAACGTGGGAGTATTCACGTCATCCAGCCGCTGTCGCAGGAAGGCGGCCCAATCGTAGGGCTGCACGGCGTTGAGCGCCCTGACGAGGTCATCGAAGGTATAGGTCACGGTCACGAAGCTGCCGTCATCGATGCCGAAGAAGCGCCGCGCGAAATCGTCCAGTGAGCGTTGCCCGCCCGACCGCTGGCGGATCAGCGTGTCGGCATCCAACCAGATCAGCGCTCCTGCCTCGTAATAGTCCTCGAACAGCTGCCAGTTGCGCCAGGACATCGGACGGCGCGGATTGATGATCTCGTCGCTGGTGGTGTCCTGCAGAGGGCGCCACCGGCGGCCCGGCTCGGCCTGCTCGTAAGCCGCGATCATCGCCAGCTCCTCGAGCGTCTGCGCGCGTGTACGCAGTCCCGAGCGCGCCGCGAGCACGTGTCCCCAGTACTGCGTCTGTCCTTCGTAGACCCACAGCAGACTATCCTGCATCGGTACGTTGAAGTTGGGTGTCCACAGGTCCCAGGGTCGACGGAATTTACCGTTCCAGGAATGGGCGTATTCGTGTGGCAGCAGGTCCCGGTCCGGCGCGTTCTTGTCCCACTGGGTGAACGAGTCCGGAGCGCTGCCGTTCTCGCTCGACTGGTGGTGCTCGAGTCCATTCTCCTGGATCTGATCGCTGAGCGAGTAGAGAAACTCGTAGTGCGAGTAGTGATGTGAGCCGAAGAGTTTGTAGGTCTGCTGGATGAGTGACCGATAGGCCTGCAGCGCCGTCGGCGATACCTTCAGAAGGTCCGGCCGATCCGCAAACAGATCCAGGTGCACCGGACTGGTGGCGCCCGGGTCGAGATCCAGGCGCTGCGCATAGCGTCCGGCATATAGCGGGCTGTCCACGAAGGTTGCAAGGTTGGTGGATTTGAAGCGCGTATGCGCACCGTCGCGCTGCTCGACGTCGAGCGCCGTGCCGAAGCTCCAGCCCTGCGGCAGCGTGATCTCAGCCTGGATGGGGATCTGGCGTGAGTAGTACCCCGCCGGATACAACAGCACCTCATTCCACTCGATCATCAACAAATTGGGACTGATCTCCAGATCGTCGGCGCCGCTGCCCGTCGGTGACAGGTAATCGAAGTCGACCTGCAGAGCAGTCACGCCGCGCGGCACTTGCACGCGGAAGGCAAAGACGTTGACCGGGTCGCGCGTCCAGCGCAGCGCGGCGCCATTCGCGCTGATGCGCAGACCCGCCAGCCGCTCGATCGTGCCCTCGGGCGCATGCGCGCCCGGTAGCCACTGCGGATAAAGCAGCACCGTGTCGGGCGTGACGCCGCTGAGTGTCTCGTGCACATGCTCCACGCGGCGCAGTACGTCGCTGGCATCCACGGCTAGGTGGATCTGCCCCGGATAGCGTCGATCTCGCGGTGCGGGGATCGAGTGCACGGGGGCGATGACCGTGGGACCGGGGCTGGCTCGTACAGCGCCGCTCAATAGGGCGCAGGTCAGCCCATACGCCAGCAGCGACGCGAGCGAGCGGCGCGCGGCGCCGCGCCGCAGAAGAATGGGCTGCATCGATGAGCGCCTCACGAGCGTCAGTGCGAGCGGGATGCCAGATAGGCGTCCGCCGCAGACACCAGCTCGGCCTTCTCGCGTAGATTGAAATGGACGGCTTGCATGCCGCGCGCCAGCGCCGGCAGCAGGTCCGGGGCGATGCGCGCGCGGGCCCAGGCTTCCAGCTGCTCGGGCGGCAGCGCATTCCAGAACCATTGCGGCACATACTGCGCGGTGTAGAGCGGCACGAAGGTGCCCAGCGGGCTCATGAGCTGCTCACTGTGCGCGCTGAAGGCCTGCCAGCTGAGTGCCGGGTGACGCGCGGCGAGCGTCGCTATCAGATCGAGGCGCAGCTGCGCATCCTGCGGAGGGATCTCCGTGGACAGCGCGATCCGAGCGGCTTGGGCCGCGAGCTGCGGGTCGCGCACGTTCATCAGTGCGCCATAGTCGCGCTGCCGCTCGGCTTCATCGCGGGCTTGCATGGCGAGCGTATGCAGCTGCCCGAAGGTGTGCGCGTCGGCGTCGAACGCGGTCAGGGACAGGACGGTCTGCTGCAGATTCGGATTGACGCTGTTTGGATCAGCCAGGAAGCGCTCGAATCGGCGGTGCGCCTCCTGTAGTACGGCCGCATCGCCCCAGTTGCCCAGATCCATCAGCAGCATGGCGCGCAGCTGCGCGGCCTGCGGGCCCTCTCCGGCACGCTCGTCCCAGCCGAGCGCGCGCGCCGGCGCCGCGAGCAGCGAGCGCGCATAGGCCGCGAATGCATCGTGTCCGGGCGTGCCTCGCTCATCGACTTCGATGCGGTTCAAAGCGGCGCCGATCTGCGTCCAGGCACGGATGTCGAGGTCATCACCCATGCGCGGCGGCAGGGCGAGGTAGTTCGCCAGTGCGTCGCGATGCGATTCGACCAACGCCCATTGGTCGTCCAGCAGCGCAATGCGGTCCGCATCGGGCAGTTTGCCAAAATCGCGTGTATCGAGTGCGAGCGTCGCTGCGTCGTAGTCGACGCGATAGAAGCCGATCGCGTCGGCGTCCAGGCTCAGCGGCTCATCGCATCGGCCAGCGGCCAACGTCTGACCGTCGGTCCTCAGCAGCTGCGCCTGCGCGGTTGCGCTGACGCCGATGCGCACCTGCAACGGCACCTGCCACTGACCCGGTGCGTGCCCCTGCAGTAGAAAGCGCTCCTGGCTGAGCTGCACGGTGCGCGTGCCGTCGGCGGCGCAGTGGCTCCGGGCATGCAGCAGCGGGAAGCCGGGGCGCTGTGTCCACGGTGCCGCGATCGCGGCGATGTCCTGGCCGCTGGCCGCACGCAGTGCGGCCCACAGATCTGCGGCGGTGGCATTGGAATAGGCGCGCGCGCGGATATAGCGACGGATCCCGTCGCGGAATACGCTCGGGCCCAGGTAGGCCTCGAACATGCGCAGCACCGCTTGACCCTTGCTGTAGGTGATGTCCGGATCGAACGCACTGCTGGCCTGCAGCTCATCCTCGACGTGCTGCTCGATCGCCGGCGAGGTGCTCTGCGCATCCGCGCGCATAGCGGTCTCGCGATCCGCATCCTGCACCTCCCACCACTTCCACTCGGGATGCCGCTGGGCTGTCTGCTTCGCCGCCATCCACGAGGCGAAGCTCTCGTTGAGCCACAGATCATCCCACCATCCCATCGTCACCAGATCGCCGCTCCACTGATGCGCCATCTCGTGCGCCTGCGTTGAATACACCTGCTGGCGATCGCCGAGATCCGCGCCGGCGGGCAGCAACAGCAGGCTGTCCTGATAGGTGATGGCGCCCCAGTTCTCCATCGCTCCGCTGAAGCCGCCGGGAATCGCGATGGAGTCGAGCTTTGGCAGCGGATAGGGGTAGCCAAAATAATCGTTGTAGTCGGCGAGGATCTGTTGTGCGTTGGCCAGTGCGGTGGCGCCTTCCTGCTGGCGCCCATCGACCGTCCACACACCGAAATCGACACCGCCCGATCTCGCCTGCAGGTGGCGCAGATCTCCCGCCGACAACTCCACCAGGTAGGAGGGCATGAGCGGGGTGAGTCCAAAAGTGGTCGTTATCAGCTGCCCATGACGCTCCTGGTGCGCCACCGGCATGTTGGAAACCACGGCCCACGAGGCCGGCAGGCGTACGGTCAGGCGAAAGCGGGCGCGAAAGGCCGGCTCATCCCAGCAGGGAAACATGCGTCGCGCATCGGTGGCTTCCATCTGCGTCGAGAGCATGCTGTGCGGCCGGCCGCGCGCGTCGCGGTAGGACTGCAGGAACAGCCCCTGTGCCCCCTGCTCGATGCGGGCGGTGTACGCGAAGGTCAGTCGGTGCGTGCCGGCGGGCGCGGCGCGCTCGAGCGTCAAGGTCGTGAGCTGCGCCTTGTCATCGCTGCGGACCGCGTGCACCGGCCGGCCGTCGAGCCGCACATCGCGCAGCGTCTCGTTGAGGGAGTTCAGCACGATACGATCGCTCGCGCTGCGAAAGCTCAGCAGCACGGACTCGTGGCCCGCAATGCGCCGCTGCTGGACGTCGGGCGTGAGATCGATGTCGTAGGTGAGCGGCACGATGCTCTTGGGCAGTCTCCCGGCGGCTGTATCGAATGAGAACGGCGGTTGTGCCGCGGCATTGCGCGGGACCAGTGTTGCCGCGATCGCTGCCGCGAGGGCGATGCTGAGCGTGACACGCAGTGCGCGAAGTGCCCGTGCCGGAGTGGGCATGCCGGCTACCCCTTGCCGCCGAACAGCCGCTCGAGCTCGCTGCGCGCGTGTGTGGCGGCGGCAGTGTCCGGTGGCACGTAGGCGCCCGGACGCGGCTTGAAGAAATCGCAGAAGTTTGCGGCCGTCTTGTCCGAGACTTCCTCGGCCGTGGGCTCGCGACACTTCTTGGCCAGCTGCTCGGCGTAATCGACGCACATGCGGCACACGTGCAGCTCGGCGCGGCATTGCGGACACTCATCGCGACGCGACAACGGCAGGGTGAGCGCCGCCAGGTCGGCGCCGCACTTCCAGCACACCAGGTTGTGCGCCATGGAGCTCTGGCCTCGCGTGATTGGCTATGCAGCGCGCTCGGCCAGGAAGCGGGCGAGCGCGACGCCAGTATGCGATCGGCCCTGCCGCGCCGCAATGGCCGCCGGAGTGCCGGCCGCCACCACGCGGCCGCCGGCGAGGCCGGCCTCCGGCCCCAGGTCGATGATCCAGTCCGCCTCGGCGATCACGTCGAGATTGTGCTCGATCAACACGATCGAGTGCCCGGCGTCCACCAGCCGGTGCAGCACCGTGATGAGCTTCTCAACGTCCGCCATGTGCAGGCCGACCGTGGGCTCATCGAGAACATAGAGAGTATGGGCAGGGCGGCCGCGGGCGCTCTCCCCAAGCCGCGCCAGCTCTGCAACCAGCTTGATGCGCTGCGCCTCTCCGCCCGAGAGCGTCGGGCTCGGCTGACCGAGCGTCAAATAGCCAAGACCCACATCCGACAGCAGCCGCAGCGGTCGCGCGATGCGTGGATGGGCGGCGAAGAAAGCGACGGCCTCCTCGACGTTCATGGCCAGTACATCGCCGATCGTCCGGCCGCGCCACTGGATCTCGAGCGTCTCGCGGTCGAAGCGCCGTCCGCCGCAGCGCTCGCAGAGCACCTTCACGTCGGGCAGAAAGCTCATCTCGATGGTGCGAATGCCGGCGCCCTCGCACTCGCTGCAACGTCCGCCGCTGGTATTGAAGGAAAAGCGGCTCGCCTGGTAGCCGCGCACGCGCGCCTCGTGCGTGCCGGCGAACACGCGACGGATCTCGTCCCAGAATCCCACATAGGTTGCCGGGCACGAGCGCGGCGTGCGCCCGATCGGCGTCTGATCGACCTCCAGCACCCGATCGATGAGCTCCGCGCCGTGCAGTGCGCGGGCGCCGATCGGCGCCACCGCGGCGCGTGCGCCCACCATGGCACGCAGGTTCGCATAGAGCACATCGCGCGCCAGAGAGGATTTGCCCGAGCCCGACACACCGGTGACGACCACGAGCCGACCAAGGGGCACGCGTACGTCCACGTCGCGCAGGTTGTGCAGATGGGCCGATTCGATCTGCAGCGCAGGCGTGCGCGGACCGGTCGCGCGACGCGGTGCTGCCGGATGATGCAGGGGCCGTGCGAGAAAACGCCCCGTCACGGAGGCGGGATTGGCCTGCAGCGAGCGCGCCGTACCGGCGGCCACCACCTGTCCGCCGCGCACCCCGGCACCCGGACCCAGGTCGATGATGTGGTCGGCGCGCCGGATGGTGTCCTCGTCGTGCTCCACGACCACCAGCGTGTTGCCTGCGGAGCAGAGCTGATCGAGCGCATCGAGCAGCACGGCGTTGTCACGCGGATGCAGCCCGATGGTCGGCTCATCGAGCACGTAGCAGACGCCCTGCAGATTCGAGCCGAGCTGTGCCGCGAGGCGTATGCGCTGTGCCTCGCCACCCGAGAGGCTCGGCGCGGCACGCTCGAGCGCCAGATAGCCCAGCCCGACGCGCGCCAGGAAGCTCAGACGGGAGCGGATCTCCTCGAGCGCGTCGCGCGCGACGGCCTGTTCGCGCGCGTCCAGTCGCAGCGAGCGGAAAAATTCGCCCAGCTCATCGACCGAACGCGCGGTGAGCTTCGCGATCGACTGGTCGCGAAAGCGCAGATGCAGTGCCAGTGGATTGAGTCGCGCGCCCTGACAACCCTCGCAGACGAGGCAGGCGCCCGCATCCGCGCCGTCGGTCCCGCCGGCACCATTTTCCCAGGAACGCGCCTCGTGCTCGTGCTCGTGCTCATGCGCGTCTGATTCACCCCCGAGCAGCTCCTGCACGCCCGTGCCGTGGCACAGCTCGCACCAGCCCTGGCTGGAATTGAATGACAGCAGCCGCGGATCGGGCTCCGGAAAGCCGCGTCCGCACTGCGGGCAGGCGCGTCGGCTGGAGAACACTGCGGCTGCACCGTCCGCGCCGAGCACGTGCAATACGCCCTTGCCGAGCTCGAGCGCCTCCTCGACCTTCTCTCGCACGCTCTCTTCCTCGCGCGCCGTGCAGTCGACCTGCCCCACGGGCAGCTCGATGGTGTGCTCGACGAAGCGCTTGAGCGCCGGAAATGGCTCGCTCGGTACGAAGCGGCCGTCCACGCGCAGCTGCGCGGCGCCGCGCGCGGCGGCCCAGCGGGCCAGCTCCCGATAGTGCCCCTTGCGATGGCTGATGAGCGGCGCGAGCAGCTGTACATGCTGGTTGCGATAGTCGCGCAGCAGTGAGGCGACGATCGAATCCACGCTCTGCGGCGCGATGGCCACCGCGCAGTCCGGGCAGTACTGCGTGCCCAGGCGCACGTAGAGCAGACGCAGGAAATGATAGATCTCGGTGAGCGTCGCCACCGTGCTCTTGAGCCCGCCGCGGCTGGCGCGCTGCTCGATCGCCACGGTGGGTGGGATGCCATGGATGGCATCCAGATCCGGTCGCGAGGCCGGCTGCACGAACTGCCGGGCATACGCGTTGAGCGATTCGAGGTAGCGGCGCTGTCCTTCGTTGAAGAGGATGTCAAAAGCGAGGGTGGACTTGCCCGAGCCGGACACGCCGGTGATCACGCTGAAGCGATTGCGCGGGATGTCCACATCGACGTTCTTGAGGTTGTGCTCCCGTGCGCCGCGCACCACGACGGCTTCGCTCGTGCGCGGGGCGGGTGGCTCGGCAACCTGTGTCGCGGCGAGGGCAGCCACGGCAGCGGGTGTCGCGGCGGCGGCGTAGTCGCGTAGTGCACGGCCGGTGTGCGACTGTGGCAGTTGCATCAGTGCCTCGGGGGTCGCGGCTGCGATGAGCTGCCCGCCGTGAACGCCGCCCTCGGGTCCCAGATCGATGAGCCAGTCCGCCGCGCGAATCACATCGAGGTTGTGCTCGATGACCAGCAGCGAGTGTCCGGCGGCGAGCAGCAGCCCGAAGGCGTGCACCAGGCGCGCGATGTCCTCGAAATGCAATCCGGTCGTGGGCTCATCGAAGATCAGCAGCTTGCCAAGCCGCGCATTGCCGGCGGTAGCGGCGGCGGCAGCTGCTTTGCCGCGACGCTTGCCCGAAGGTGCCTCGACCGCCGCCAGGTGGCCGGCGAGCTTCAGGCGCTGCGCCTCCCCACCGGAGAGCGTGGGCACCGGCTGGCCGAGGCGCACATAGTCGAGGCCGACATCGCCGAGGGGCTTCAGGCGTTGCAGGATCGCCGGGACATCGGCGAAGAAGGCCAGTGCCTCGCTGACCGTCAGATCGAGCACCTCGGCGATATTGGCGCGCCTGCCATCGGCGCCGGCGATGCGGATCTGCAGCGTTTCGGGCCGGTAGCGCCGCCCCTGGCAATCCCCGCAGCGCAGGTACACATCCGAGAGGAACTGCATCTCGATGTGCTCGAAGCCGTTGCCGCCGCAGGTGGGGCAGCGTCCCTTGCCGGTGTTGAAACTGAAGGTGCCGGCCGTGTAGCGGCGCAGTTTCGATTCCGGCTCGGCGGCAAAGCGCGCACGGATCTCATCGAACGCGCCGACGTAGCTGGCCGGATTGGAGCGCGTGGTGCGCCCGATCGGCGACTGGTCGATCAGCACCGCCGCCTCGATGAGCTCGGCGCCCTCGAGCATGCGGTGCTTGCCGGGCGACTCGATGGGCCGGCCGTGCGCCTTGAGCAGCGCGGGATAGAGCACATCCTGCACCAGCGTGGATTTGCCGGAGCCTGAGACACCGGTCAGGCAGACCAGCCGATGCAGCGGGATGTCCACGTCCAGATCGCGCAGATTGTGCTCGGCGGCGCCGCGCAGGCGGATCGACTGCTCCGCGCCGGCCGCGCGGCCCATCGCGACGGCGGGCGCGGCGTGACGCCTCGGGGGGGCGAGCTTGCGCCGTCCCGCAAGCCACGCTCCGGTGGCCGACTCCGCATGCGCCATGACCTCGCGCGGCGTGCCGTTGCAGACGATGCGTCCGCCATGCTCGCCGGCGCCGGGTCCCAGATCGATGATGCGATCGGCTTCCAGCATGATCTGCGGATCGTGCTCGACGACCAGCAGCGTGTTGCCCGCGTTGCGCAAGCGCTGCATCACGCCGATGACGCGCTGCATGTCGCGCGGATGCAGGCCGATCGAGGGCTCATCGAGCACGAACAGCGTGTTGACCAGCGAAGTGCCGAGCGCGGTGGTCAGATTGATCCGTTGCACCTCGCCGCCGGAGAGCGTGCGGGACTGCCGGTCGAGCGTCAGATAGCCGAGCCCCACGTCGCACAGATAGCGCAGCCGCGTGGACAGCTCGCCGAGCAGCAGCGTCGCGGCCCCATCCAGCGCGCTGCCGAACTGCAGCGTGTCGAAGAACCGCCGGCAGTCTTCGATGGGCAGCTGCATGACCTCATGGATCGCGAGCGCGCCCTGCGCGTTGGGGCCGGACTGTGCGCCAGGGCCCAACTGTGCGTTGCCCCGCGTGCCAAGTCGCCACAGCAACGCATCGGGTTTGAGGCGCGCGCCGTTGCAGCTCTCGCAGACCGTGTAGCTGCGGTATTTGGACAGCAGCACACGGATGTGCATTTTGTAGGCGCGGCTCTCGAGCCACTCGAAGAAGCGGCGCGCGCCATACCAGACCTTTTTATTCCACGGACCTTCGCCTTCAATCACCCAGCTGCGCTGCTCGTCGCTCAGCACGCGCCAGGGCACGTCGGTCGGAATGCCGCGCCGGGTCGCGAAGCGCAGCAGATCATCCTGGCATTCCTGATAGGAAGGCGTCTGCCAGGGACGGATGGCACCCTGCGCGAGCGACTTGTCATCGTCGGGCACCACCAGGCCGTAGTCGATGCCGATGACGCGACCAAACCCGCGGCAGGTGTCACAGGCGCCTAGCGGGGAATTGAACGAGAACAGTCCCTGGGTGGCGTCCTGGTAGTGCAGGTCGCACTCGGCACAATGCAGATCGCTCGAGAAGCGCAGCGTGCGCAGCTCCCGTCCCGTGGCGTCGAGCGCGTGCACGCTGACGCGGCCGTGTCCACTCTTCAGCGCCGACTCGAGCGCTTCGACCAGCCGGCTGCGATCTTCTGCCGCGGCGGGCATTCGCAGGCGATCCTGCACCATGGTCAGCAGTGCGGGCTCCTCGCCGTGGATACGCACGTAGCCGAGCTTCTCGAGCTCGCTCTTTAACTGGGGCAGGGTCAGGTTCGCAGGCACGGGCACGGGGAAGCAGATCAGCAGCAAGGGCTGTGCAAGGTCCGCCAGCGCGGCAGGCAGTGCGGCGCAGATGCTCTGCGCATCATCGCGGCGCACCTCGCGACCGCAGCCGCGGCAGTGCAAGCGCGCCACCCGCGCGTACAGCAGCTTCAGGTGGTCATTGATCTCCGTCATCGTGCCCACGGTGGAGCGCGAGGTGCGCACCGGATTGACCTGATCGATGGCGATGGCCGGCGGGATGCGCTCGATGCGGTCCACCTGCGGCTTATCCATGCGATCGAGGAATTGTCGCGCGTAGGGAGAAAAAGTCTCGACGTAGCGGCGCTGGCCTTCGGCGTACAGGGTGTCGAAAACCAGGGACGACTTGCCCGAGCCCGACACACCCGTCACAACGATCAGCTCGTTGAGGGGCAGGTCGAGGTCGAGATTGCGGAGGTTATTCTGACGCGCGCCGCGCACGACGATCGCGTCATGCGCACTGCGGGGCATGATCGGCGCAATTTTACCGTAAGAGTGTCATCACACTGCCACCGCGGCGCTGTCGCGTGGTCCAGCCCGTATAATGGGGGATGTCCCCCGCGCCGACCCCTGCCCGCGACCTGCGCAGCTTGACCGTGTCCGCTGCCGCGCCGGCGCGTTTGCTGCATAACAGCGTAGCGCCGCAGCCATCCCAAGGCGCGGCCGCGCCATTCCTGCCCACCAGTGCCGAGGAGATGCGCGCACTGGGCTGGTCCGAGTGCGATGTGATCATCGTGACCGGCGATGCCTATGTGGATCATCCGAGCTTTGGCATGGCCATCATCGGTCGGGTGCTCGAGGCGCAAGGGCTGCGCGTGGGCATCATCGCGCAACCCGACTGGCACAGTGCCGAGCCGTTTCGCGCGCTGGGGCGACCCCGCCTGTTCTTCGGCATTACCGCCGGAAACATGGATTCGATGGTCAACCGCTATACGGCCGACCGGCGCCGCCGCAGCGATGACGCCTATACCCCGGGAGGCGCCTCAGACCAGCGACCGGACCGCGCCGTGATCGTCTATGCGCAGCGCGTGCGTGAGGCATACGGCGATGTGCCGCTGGTCATCGGCGGCATCGAGGCCTCGCTGCGACGGATCGCGCATTACGATTATTGGTCCGAGAAGGTGCGCCGCTCGGTGCTCGTGGATGCGCGCGCGGACCTGCTGGTCTATGGCAACGGCGAGCGCGCCATCTGCGAGATCGCCGCGCGGCTGGCGGCAGGGGAGCCGATGCGCTCGATCCGCGACGTGCGCGGCACCGCCTTCATCGGCCGCCCGCCCGGTGCCTGGATCGAAATCGACTCGACGCATCTGGATACGCCCGGCCCGATCGGCGCGCATTCTGATCCCTACGCCATGTCGCCGGCGGCAGCAGCGTCCCCCTGTGAGACGGCGGGCGGCAAGGGCGCCAGCGACGAGGGCGCGCCACAGGAGCAGGTGGTCCGTTTCAGGCGTGGCGTGCGCGGCGCGGATCGCGAGCACAGTGTGATCCGCCTGCCCTCGCACGAGCAGGTGGTGCAGGATGCGGTGCTGTACGCGCACGCCTCGCGGATCCTGCATTTGGAGGCCAATCCCGGCAATGCGCGCGCGCTCGTGCAGCGGCACGCCGATCGCGACGTGTGGCTGAATGCTCCGCCGCTGCCGCTATCCACCGCCGAGATGGACTGGATCTACGATCTGCCCTACCAGCGCCGCCCGCATCCACGCTACGGGCAGGCTCTGATTCCCGCCTACAAGATGATCCGCTTCTCGGTGGCCATCCAGCGCGGCTGCTTCGGCGGTTGTACCTTTTGCTCGATCACCGAGCACGAAGGACGCATCATCCAGAATCGCTCCGAGGATTCCGTGCTGCGCGAGATCGGCGCAATCCGCGATCGTGTGCCGGGCTTCACGGGCGTGATCTCCGATCTGGGCGGACCGACCGCCAACATGTACCGGCTGGCCTGCAAGAGCCGTGAGATCGAGAGCGCCTGCCGTCGCCCCTCGTGCGTGTTTCCCGCGATCTGCCCGAACCTGAACACCGATCATTCCGCGCTCGTGCGGTTATATCGCAAGGCTCGCGCCGTGCCCGGTATAAAGAAGGTGCTGATCGCCTCCGGGGTGCGCTACGACCTCGCGGCCGAGTCGCCGGAGTACGTGCGCGAGCTCGCACAGCATCACGTCGGGGGCTATCTGAAGATCGCGCCCGAGCATCTGCGCGAGGGTCCGCTCTCGAAGATGATGAAGCCGGGCATGGGCAGCTACTATCGCTTCAAGGAGCTGTTCGATCGCTTCTCACGCGAGGCCGGTAAGGAGCAGTACCTGATTCCCTACTTCATCGCGGCGCACCCGGGCACCACCGACGAAGACATGCTCGAGCTCGCGATGTGGCTGAAGCGCAATGGCTTTCGCGCCGATCAGGTGCAGGCCTTCCTACCCAGTCCCATGGCGACCGCGACCGCGATGTATCACAGCGGCAAGAATCCACTCAAGCGCATCACGCGTGACAGCGAGGCGGTGTTCATTCCGAAGGGATTGCGTCAGCGCCGACTGCACAAGGCGTTCCTGCGCTATCACGATGCGGACAACTGGCCGACGCTGCGCGAGGCGCTGCGGCGCATGGGGCGTGCGGATTTGATCGGGTCGGCGAAACATCAGCTGGTGCCGGCGTATCAGCCGCCGGGCACCGGGCGGGTCGGGGCCGGCAGTGGCCGTCCTGCGCCGGGCGTGCGCGCACCCGCCGCGGCCGCGGGCCAGCGCTCCGGCTCTGCGCCGGGCCGATTTCGCACGCAGCATGTACGCACGACGCGAGCGGCTGCCCGCCGATCCCGTCCACCGCGTCCATGACCCGGACGGCGCGCACCTTTGCCGTAACCGCCGCACTGCTGCTCGCGCTGGCCACGGTGGTGGGTGCACTCAATGCGCACGCGCTTTCGGGTCGGCTGGGTCCGGATGCGCAGCGCATCGTGCAGACCGCCGTGCAATACCAGTTCTATCACGCGCTCGGGCTGCTCGGCGTGGCGGTGCTCATGGGGCGCCTGTCCGCGGGGGCATCGCGTGGTCTGGGCTGGCTGCAGGCCGCCGGTTGGCTGCTGATGATGGGCATCGTGCTGTTCTCGGGCAGTCTCTATGTGCTGGCCGGAGGTGTCAGCGGCAGCCTGCGTCTACTGGTCGGCGTCCTCACGCCGCTGGGTGGCCTGTCGTTGATCCTCGCCTGGTGTGCAGCCGCTGCGGGCATCGCTCGCAGCGCCGCGTCGCCCAGCTAGCCGGCAAGTGTCAGGCGTGAGCACCGCGCCGTCTGTCGAGCTGCCGCTCGTGACTGCACTGCTCGCTGCCACGGCGGAGCATCGCGACGTGGTGCTGCAGGCACCGACCGGCGCGGGGAAAAGTACCCTCGTGCCTCTGGCGCTGTACGCGCGGCAGCGGCAGGCGCGCATTCTGCTGCTCCAGCCGCGCCGGCTCGCGGCCCGCGCGGTGGCCGCGCGCATGGCCGCGCTATTAAGCGAGCCGCTCGGTTCGACGGTCGGCTATCGCATGCGGCTCGATACGCGCGTATCGGCCGCCACGCGCATCGAGGTCGTCACCGAGGGTGTGCTGACACGCATGCTGCAGGAGGATCCTGCGCTCGAAGGGGTCGGCTGGCTCATCTTCGATGAATATCACGAGCGCAGCCTGTCCGCAGACCTGGGTCTCGCGCTCGCCCTGGATGCACGTGAGCAGCTGGGCGCGGACTATCGACTGCTGATCATGTCCGCCACGCTGGAGATCGCCGCGGTCGCACGCCTGCTCGAGGATCCAGGACTGGTGGCGGTGCCCGCTCGTGCCTTCGAGGTGCAGGTGCACTACCTCGGGCGCGGTCTGCCCACATTGCCCGCGCCCGGTGTGCGGACTGCTGCGCAGGCCGCGGCCGAGCCACTCGAGCGCGGCGTTGCACGTGCCGTGCAGCGCGCGCTGCAGGACACGGCCGGGGACGTGCTGGTGTTTCTGCCGGGCGTCGCGGAGATCCGCCGCACGCAGGATGTACTGCTCGAGCGTGCAATCGACGCACAGATTCTGCCGCTGTACGGGGAGCTGCCGCCCGTGGCGCAGGATGAGGTGATGAGTCCGCCGGCAGGAGCGCCGCGGCGCGTCGTGCTCGCGACCAATGTCGCGGAAACCAGCGTAACGATTCCGCGCGTCACTGCGGTCGTGGACAGCGGGCTGGCCCGGCGCAGCCACTTCGACCCGGTCAGCGGCATGAGCCGCCTGACGCTCGGCAGAATCTCGCGCGCCGCCGCGGAGCAGCGCGCCGGAAGAGCGGGGCGCCTCGGGCCGGGCGTGTGCCTGCGGCTCTGGAGCGAGGGCGCGCAGGCGCAGCTTGCCGCGACGACGACGCCCGAGATCCTCGAGGCCGATCTGGCACCCCTCGTCCTGGAACTCTCGCGCTGGGGGATTGACGATGTGCAGCGTCTGCGCTGGCTCGATGCCCCGCCGGAGGCGCACCTGGCCCAGGCACGCGAGCTGCTCGCACAGCTGGGTGCGCTCGATGCGCAGGGGCGCCTTACGGCGCGCGGCCAGCGCATGGCGCGCCTGCCGGTGCATCCGCGGCTCGCGCGCATGCTGCTCGCGGCGGGCGATCATGGGGTGCTGCCGCTCGCGGCGCGGCTGGCCGCACTGCTCTCGGAGCGCGACCTGCTGCGCGGCCGGCACATTGCCGAGCGCGACGCAGAGGTGCGCACTCGATTGGATCTACTGTCGGAGCAGGCATCGAGCCCCGCGGTACAGCGAGTGCTGCGCAGTGCGCACCAGCTCGAGCAGCTGGTACGCGCCGAGCCCGAGGCCGCTCACCGCGGCGGGGAGGCCAAAGCGGCGAGGGCTGCGGTCAAGAGCGCGGGCGAGATGCTCGACGAGCCCGGCGCGCTGCTGGCGCTGGCATTTCCGGATCGTCTCGGTCAACGCCGCGACGGCGCCGATGCACGCTTCCGGCTTGCCAACGGTCGGGGCGCGGTGCTGCGCAGCCCCGGGGTGCTGGCGCGAGAGCCCTTCATCGTGGCGGTGGAGCTCGATGATCGCGAGCGCGAGGCGCTCATCGACATCGCAGCGCCGGTCAGCGTCGCGGCCATCGAGGCGCTATTGGCCGACCGAATAACGACCGAGGAGCTGTTTGGGTGGGATGAGGACAGCGGCACGCTCGTCGCGAAGCGAGTCCGCCGCCTGCAGGCGCTCACGCTCGAGGAGCGCACCCTGCCGGTGCCGGATGAGTCGCGGGCGATGCAGGCGATGCTCGAGCTGCTGCTGCGCTGGGGTCTGGACGCCCTGCCGTGGAGCGAGGCGAGCCGCGTTCTGCAGGCGCGCATGGAATTCGTCCGCGGGCTCGACCGAGCGGATCTGGGTCCCTGGCCGGCGAGCGACGATGCCTCGCTCTTAGCGACTTTGCCGGTATGGCTCGGGCCCTGGCTCGCCGGAGTGCGCAGCCGTGCGGCGCTCGCGCGCATTGCGCTGCATGAGGCGCTGCTCGCGCGTCTTTCGCATGCTCAGCAGAGCTCCCTTGCGGCGCTGGCGCCACGCACGTTGCTGGCCCCCAGCGGACGGCACTGGCCGATCGAGTATCGCGGCGAGCGCGCGCCCAGCCTCGCCGTGCCGCTGCAGGAGATGTTTGGTATGGCCGAGAACCCGCGCATCGGCGCTGGAAAGGTCCCTGTGACGCTCGAGCTGTTGTCTCCGGCGCGCCGGCCCGTGCAGATCACCCGGGATCTGGGTGGCTTCTGGCGGGGCAGCTACGCCGAGGTTCGACGCCAAATGCGCGGACGCTATCCCAAGCACGATTGGCCGGAGGATCCGCTGACAGCCCGGCCCGCACGCCGAGGCGTGCCTCGGGCGCGCCAATGAGCGGCATGGGGACTGCCGGTGCATGGGAGCGGGCGTATACTTGCCGCTGGGGCCTGTAGCACAGCGGTTAGTGCAGGGGACTCATCTACTAGGGTGCCTGCGCGTGGCAACGCGCGCAGTGGACGGGAAGAATTCAGGGAATCCTTCGGGTGAAACCATGGCAACCCTGAGCCGAGCCGGCGGTACACCGCCGGAAGGTGCAGAGACTACCTGGGGGCTGCAGTGCCCTTAATGACAGGCTCGAGCCTCCCGCACCCCACCGCACCCTTGGGTGCGCGGGTGAAGAGATAGTCCACGCCTGGCGGAAACGCCGGGGTCACGTGAATCCCTTGGTCGTAGGTTCGAATCCTACCGGGCCCATTACATCGCCGCGCTGCGCGCCTCCGTGAGGCCGAGCTCGCGTGCCAGCCGGCGACGTGGCCCGAGCAGGTCGGCGAGCGTGTAGCTATCCAGCGTCGCAAGGAAGGCGTGTGAGGCGGCACGCAGTGCCTGTTGCAGAACGCAGCAGCGCTGAATGCGACAGAAGCCCGGCTCTGCGAAGCAACCCATGACCGCGAGGTCATCCTCCATGTCGCGCACCACGGCACCGACGCGGATGCTCGCAGGGGCGGCATGCAGGCGCACCCCGCCGTGCTTGCCGCGCAGCGTCTGCACATAGCCGTACCGCGAGAGATCGTTGATCACCTTCATGACGTGCGTCCGCGGCAATGCAAATGCATCCGCGATCTGCCGGATGGTGGACAGGCTGTCGGTTTGCGTGCCCAGATAGATGAGCGCACGCAGAGCGTAATCGGTCCGAAGCGTCAGGCGCATACAGTTCCTGGGTGGCGCAGCAGTGCGGCAAAGTGCGTGGACTTCCGTCGGCAGGGATATTAACATGCAAATTAGATGTATGTTTGAACTGGAGTCGTGATGAGTGCAGACGCGCAGGCCGGGCTCGCCCGCCGGCAGGCTCTGGTTGCCGAGGTGGTGCAAGCCACTGGCATCAACGAGGACATGATCCGGGAGCTCGTGCACCGCTTCTATGAGCGCGCCCGCGAAGATGAGCTGATCGGTCCGGTCTTCACCAGTCGCGTGCAGGATTGGGATGCACACCTGGCGCGCCTGTGCGATTTCTGGTCTTCGGTCACGCTGATGAGCGGGCGCTACCACGGGCAGCCCATGCTGGCGCATGCGTCCCTGCCGATTGAGCCACAGCACTTCGACCGCTGGCTGCAGCTGTTCGCGCAAACAGCGCGCGAGACCTGTCCCGAGGCGGCCGCAAAGTATTTCATCGAACGGGCCTGCAGGATCGCCGACAGTCTGGAACTCGGTATCGCGGCTCGTCGCGGAGAGCTGCGCGGTCCACGGGTGCGGCCTGCCCCCTGAACGGCAGCTCAGAGAACGCCGCACATCGACTACACGACGCTCAAGCTGGTGCACATCTGTGCCGTGAGCGCATCGTTCGCGGGATTCGTCGCGCGCGGCGTGGGCGTGCTGCGCGGGGCTGCCTGGGTGACGCGGCGCATCACCCGCGTGCTGCCTCACGTGATCGACACCATCCTACTGTTGTCGGCCCTCGGAATGCTGTGGGTGCTGCACCTGTCGCCCTGGGCGCTTGCCTGGCTGCGCGCCAAGATTGTCGGCCTGCTGTGCTATATCGTGCTCGGCGTCGTGGCATTGCGCCCGCGTCTGGGGCGGGCGTCACCGACCCCTGATGGGATACGCTTGGGCAGTTGGGTCACAGCGCTGCTGGTATTCGGTTATATCGTTTCGGTCGCGCTGACAAAAAATCCACGCGGGCTGTTCATGCTGCTGCACTGAGCCACTGGCGGATGCGCCAGCAATTGTCCTATTCTTTGCCGCCAATTTACTGCTCTATTGGATGGCGTTAGTGCGAGCGTGAAGCGAACCTGGACAGCCATCATCGGCGGCACCGTGCTGCTGATAGGTATCGCACTTCTGGTGCTTCCTGGTCCAGGGATCCCCATCGTGGTGGCTGGTCTGGCCATTCTAGGCAGCGAATTTCTCTGGGCACGCCGCGCTCTGCGTAATGCGAAGGGCGCAGTGGCGAAGCTGCAACGGCGTACGGGCCTGGCTGCGTGGTGGCGGCGCCGCACGCAAGCGTCTCGCAACCCGGCTGGTACCGGTAGCCGGAAGCAGGGTGATCCGTCGGTGCTACGAAACCCCAACGAGGTGCAACACCCCGGTGTGCGCGTCGGTCAAGCCGTGCCAAACCATGACGACAGCGACCCAAAGGATCACGGTGATGCCGACCCAGGTCATCCACCGATGACGACCGATGTAGCGCGCGATGATGTTCGCCGCGATGCCCATCAGGGCCACGGAGAAAAATAAGCCGACAATCAGGATTCCGGGGTGATCCTTGGCGGCGCCGGCAACGCCCAGGACGTTGTCGAGACTCATGCTCAAATCGGCCAATGCCACCGCCCCGACAGTCCACGCGAGGCTTCTTTTTCGAGCGGAGCCGGCAAGACGCAAGGGGTTCGCGTGGGGCGCCTTCTCGCGCCACATCTTCCATGCGACCCAGAGCAAAAGCAGCCCGCCGGCAAGAACCAAGCCGGTGAGCTGCAGTAACTGCGTCGCGATAAGTGCAAAGGTAATCCTCAGGACCAATGCTCCCAGGACACCGATGGCGAGCGCCTTGCGTCGCTGCGCCCGCGGGAGCCGCGCAGCAAGGGCACCGACCGCCAGGGCATTCTCGCCCGCCAGCGAGAGGTCGATGATCAGCACCTGCAGGAGGACTGCAAGCGCCGCAGGGTTACCGAGATTGGTCAGATCGGCTGGGATTGCTGTAAGCATCGCTGACAGCCTTGCGGGGCTCGAGCGTGTCGGGTGCCTGCACGCGGGGACGGCAATGACGTCCCCGCGGCACCTTGCGATAGCGATCGTAATCGAACCAGTCCACGCAGCCCTGTTCGAGCTCGGCGGCATCCGCAGGGATGCGGTAGCGGACTCTCATCGCTGCTGCTCCTGCGCGGCCTCGTTGTCGATCGGCATGCTACCCGCCTGGAAGCTCTTGAAGGCACAGATCTGCCGATCGTGAGGCACGACCACCTCGCTGAAGCGATTGAGACTGCCGTCCGGATTGAACTTGAAGAGGATGCGGTCCGGCAGCGCGCCCCAACATGGACTGAGAAATTCGCCGTAATAGTTTTGTACCCCGGCTTCGATCCAAATACCTTTGTGGCCATCCAGTCCCCAGTTGGTGATGCGATAGGCGGCCTGAGGCAGTGTTGCCTCGGCGCGCTCATTCGCGGGCGAAGATGCGAGCGCCGCCCCCGCCCACAAGGTGATGGCAGCCACCGCGACTCCCAGAGTTGGCAAGTGTGTACGTTTCATGGCGTGACTCCTCGTTTGATCCCGCGGGCCCGCGAGGCTCAGCGCCTCGCGGGCCGTGATGGACCGTAACTATCCCTCCAGCCCACCCGCAGCCTGTTCGAGCTGGGGGGCCGCATCTCTGACGGCTGACTCGATGCACTCGCGCGTCTGCTGATGGTTGCTGTCGATGGGCATGAGCTCATCGAGCTGCCCGCAGGCGCTACGCGCGGCCCCTTCGATGCGCTGCTGCAGGGTCAGCACGTCAGCGTGCTTTGCCAGATCCAGATCTCTGTAGCTGACCCGATATTCAACGGCGGTCCGCACCACGGGTGCCCCGCTGATCGCGCGACGCCCAACCACCGTCTGCGTCACCGGGCCCGCCTGCACCATGACTTCCGGCAACGATTCAGTTTCCGCCGAGGCAACCTGCAGCGCCGCGCCCGTGCCGAGCAGTACGGCGGCGGCAGTCAACACGACAGGCATGCGATTAAAGATTTTCATGGACCTTCTCCTTACCGTTGAGCACTCTCTTGCTGTGTGAGGCAGATTGAAGGCCAGATCCGGGGATATATCCAGTATAATTATTAGCTCAATCGCTTTCATTTTTTGGAACCATAGCCAGTGCCAGCGCCTCGCCTCAATTACCAGCATTTGCTCTATTTCTGGACGGTCGTGCGCACCGGGAGCATTGCGCGCGCCTGCGAGGAACTGCATCTATCGGCACCCGCGGTGAGCGCCCAGCTCAAGACGCTCGAATCGCGCCTGGGCCAGCAGTTGCTCGTCAAATCCGGGCGTACGTTGACCGCGACCGACGTTGGAAAGCTCGTGTTCGGATACGCCAACGAGATCTTCGATCTCGGTCAGGATCTGCTACAGGCTCTGGAACAACGGCCGACCCACCGCCCGCTGCGCTTCACGGTGGGCATCCATGATGTCCTTCCCAAGGAGGTCGTGCAGCGACTGCTGGAGCCGGCGCTGCAGATCGGACAGCCGGTGCGCCTCACCTGCAGGGAAGGATCGCTTGACCGGCTCGTCGCGGACCTGACCCTGCACGAGAGTGATCTGGTGATCTCGGACGCGCCGTTCACGCCGGCACTCAACTTCCGCGTTTACAGCCATCATCTGGGCAGTACTGCGGTGTGCTGGATGGCAAGAGCGAAAGTGGCCGCGAAGCTACGGCGCGGATTTCCACAATCTCTGAATGGCGCCCCGCTGCTGCTGCCCACGCTGGACACGGCCATCAGGCACACGCTGAATCAGTGGATGGATGGGCATCAGGTGCATCCATCGGTGGCGGCGGAATTCGAGGATTATGCGCTGCTCAGGGCATTTGCCCGGGCCGGCTACGGCGTGGCGCCGGTGCCGGTGGTGCTCGAGGAGCAGTTTCGCCAGCACTATGGGCTGCTGCGCGTTGGTCTGGCCGATGCCGTGCGCAACGAGTTCTATGCGATATCAGTTGAAAGGAAGGTAAAGCATCCGGCCGTCGCAGCCATCATTGAAAGCGCGCGCCAGCTCTTCGATACGACGTCGCGATGAACGCCCGCGGGCCCGCGGGCCCGCGGCTATCGCGGCACCCGCCGCCTAGAAGGTGTACTTGCCTTCCAGGCCGTAGGTGCGCGGCAGCGCCTTGAACACGAAGCCGCCCGGTGAGAACTCCGCGTTGTAGAGCTTGTTGAACAGGTTCTTCGACCAGGCGGAGACCATCCAGGGGCCGGCCGTAAAGCTGAGGCGCGCATTCACCAGGTCCACGGGATTGCGAACCGTGTCGTTTTGCGGATCCCACCAGGTATCCCCGATGCGCTGGTAATCGACTCGCGCCAGCAGGTCGTCGCCATTGGCGAGGATCGGCTGTCGGTACTGCAGGCCGACATTGATGGTGTACTTGGATACATCAGGCGCCTGATTGCCAATTACCGTCGGGTCTGCGTCGTGCCTGATGTCGCTGTCGGTGTAGCCGTAGCCCAAATCCAGCTGCAGGCGGTCGGTGAGCAGCGCCGTGGCGCTGAAGTCGATGCCCTTGTAGACGACCTCGTCGATGTTGCCGAGATTCTGCGTGGAGTTGATCGCGAGGAAGACGAAGAAGTAGGGATCGTGGGAGGTGGTGTAGTAGCCCGCCAGGTCGAACAGCAGCCGGCGGTCGACCGTCTCGCCCTTGATACCCGCCTCCCAAGTGTCGGCGACCTCGGCCTTGAAGATATCGGAGACGCCGAGGATGCCCTCGGAAGCCGCGACGGCGCCGACGCCGGTCTGATTGAAACCGCCGCTGCGAAAACCCCGACCCCAGTCCCCGTACAGCGTCACGTTCTGATTGGGCTTGTAGCGCAGGGTGACCTTGGGCTGCGTCGCGGAAAAGTCGACCGTGCGTTTCTCGCCGGTGAAACCGGCGGGGAAGCCGGGAATGTTCACGGCCGCAAGGTAACTCTCCGGCGTATCAGTCGTGTCTGCGCGGTGATCGTTGTCATAGCGCAGCTGCAGCGCCAGCTCGAACTGGCTGGTAAGTTCCGCCGTCAGATCGCCATAAGCCGCCCAAGCGCCATTGTTCTGGCTGTCGGCCAGGAAGCTGAACTGCGGATTGAGCGGATTGGTGCTCGGGGTGTAGTAGACGGGATAAACACCGTTGCCGGTATCGATCATGTTGCCGGTCGAGATGTAGCGCTGGGTGTGGATGCCGTAGACACCGGCCGTCCACTGGATTCGCTGATTGGCCGGTGAGGCCAGGCGCAGATCCTCGCTGACCGACCAGGTCGTGAGGTACTGCGCCTGGTTCAGGTCGAAGCCGAACAGCTTGTAGAAGAAGGATTGCTTGATCGGCAGGAAGTCGAACGCATCGCCGGTGTCGATCTCCGAGAGCGTGTCATAGGCGGTGACGGAGGTCAGCGTCCCGAAGCCAAGGTTGTCATCGATCTTGATGGAATTATCGAACATGTTGCGATCGTCGATGCCGGCGTTGTTCACCTGCACCGGCAGGCTGACATCGTTCACGTTGCTGACGATGTTGTAGTAGTAGGCGCGTGTCTCGACCTGCGAAAAGGAGGTGCGCGCATCCACCGACAGGCTGTCCGAGGGCTGCCAGATCAAGCGGAATCGGCCCGCGGTGTCGATATAGGGATCGGCGCTCTGATGCAGATACTGGTTCTCGATGTAGCCATCGGTGTTGTCGTAGTACAGCGAGGCGATGTACTTGAGGTTGCTGACCAGGGGCAACGGGCCGCTCGCGGTGCCGAGCACCGAGCCGCCCGGACCGTTGTCCACGCCGAGCTTGACGCTGTACTGCGGCGTGCTGGTCGGTGCCTGAGTGGTGATCAGAATGGCGCCGCCGATGGCATCGCGACCGTACAGACCGCCCTGCGGTCCCTTCAGTACCTGGATTTCCTGCAGGTCGAATAGATCCTGGTCGAACTGCGACGGGTTCGCCTGCTGCACTCCATCGACGACCACGGCCATCGAGGGCTCGCTGTTGCGCGCCTGTGCGATGCCACGTGCGATGACGAAGGCGGTGCCGATGTTCTGCGTCTCGACGAAGGTGACATTGGGTGTGAGCTGGATGAAATCACGCGGGCTCTCGATGCCGGCCTGCTGGATCTGCTGCGCCGTGAAGGCGGTGACGGCGGCCGGCACGTTGACGAGGCTTTCCTGGCGGCGGCGGGCGGTGACCACGACCTCCTGCAGCTGTCCCGCAGCCTCCTGGTCCGATGCGTCACTGCCCGTGGCGGACGTGTCCGCCGGTGTGGCGTTGACGCCGCTGGTGCTGCCAGGGTCGGCCGCCCAGGCCAGTGGCGAGCCTGACAGCAGGCAGAGCAGTGCTAGCGGCAAGCGGCGCCCGGGAGGGCGCGAGGGGCAAAAACGACGCATAACGCAAGCCTCCCCAGCCGATCAGAGCGCGGCAAGCTGCGCAGCAACCCCTCGGCAAAGCGACCTAAATTTTATTTAACATTAGCCGGAGGAGCCTGTGACGTCAAACCAACAGCCGGCGGCGGCGCTAAACGGCTGTCAGGTACGGCGCGCAACCCTCGCGCTAGGCTGAGCCATCCCGGCGCAGCCGCACGTGCGTGGCCCGCTCCCCGGCGATGCTCTCCACGCAGTGGTAGCCGAGGGCGCGCAGGTCCAGATCGGCAAACAGCGGCTCGCCGCGCCCGAGCAGGACCGGGCGCACGGCCAGATGCAGCTCATCGATGAGTCTCTCGCGCAAATATTGACGCACGGTGGCGACGCCGCCGCCGACACGCACGTCGCGCGCGCCCGCAGCCTCACGTGCGCGCTGGAGCGCCGCGTGTATGCCGTCGGTCACGAAATGAAATACTGTGCCGCCCGCCATGTGCAGCGCCGCTCGCGCGTGATGCGTCAGCACGAACACCGGTGTGTGGTAAGGGGGCTCCTCGCCCCACCAGCCGCGCCAGGCGTCATTGGGCCAGGGTCCGCGAATGGGACCGAACATGTTACGACCCAGGATCCAGGCACCGATGTTGCTGAATCCCTGTTGCGCGAACTGCTCATCGACGGGGTTGGCATCGGCCGGTTGTGCGGCTTGCCCATGCATGCGCTGGAAGACACGCGTATGAAAGAACCACTCCATGATGTCGGGGCCGTGTATACCCAGTGGGTGCTGCAAATCCTGTGCAGGCCCGGCGCCGTAGCCGTCGAGGGATATGCCGAAACCTCGGACCAACAATTTGCTCATGGCGGGATACTCCGTCGCAATCGGTCGAAGGGCAAGCGCAGCGGCCGCTTGACCATTCTTGACGTCTGTCCGTGCGGTACGCGCGAGCATCGTCTACCATCCCCGCCATCTGCGCCGGGCCTTCCCTTGCCCCCCGGCGCCTCCGCCCCGCATGCTTTCTCGATTTTTCATCGATCGGCCCGTCCTGGCCTGTGTGATTGCATCGCTGCTGATGCTGCTCGGGATCGGTGCGCTGACGCAGATGCCCATCTCGCGCTATCCGACCGTCGCGCCGCCGGCCGTGCAGATCAGCACGAGCTTTCCGGGCGCCACCGCCAAGGACACCGAGGACTCGGTCACGCAGGTCATCGAGCAGCACATGACCGCGATCGACGGCCTGCTCTACATGTCCTCCAGCAGCGATGCCCAGGGTAACACCGGTATCACGCTGACCTTCCAGACCGGCACCGATCCGAACATTGCGCAGGTGCAGGTGCAGAACCGCCTGCAGCAGGCCATGCCGCTGCTGCCGCAGATCGTGCAGCAACAGGGCGTGAACGTGAACAAGGTCAACGGCACGCTGCTGATGGGCATTGGATTCATCTCCACCGATGGCAGCATGGATCGCTACGACATCGGTGACTGGATCGCCACGCACGTCGTGGATCCGATGAGCCGGGTGCCAGGCGTGGGAAACATCCAGCAGTTCGGCTCGACCTATGCGATGCGCATTTGGCTCGATCCCGGCGCACTCAATGCCTACGGTCTCACGCCCGACGACATCATCGCGGCGGTACAGGCGCAGAATGCGCAAATCACGGTCGGGCAGCTCGGTGGCGCCCCGTCGGTCGCCGGCCAGGAGCTCAACGCCACCATCAGCTCGCGCAGCCGGCTGACGACGGTGGCGCAATTCCGCAACATCGTCGTGCGGGGCGGTAACTCAGGCTCGGTGTTGCGCCTGTCCGACGTCGCGCGCGTCGAGCTCGGTGCGGCCGACTACGGTTTCACGGTCAATTTCAATGGTCAGCAGGCCGCCGGCATCGGCATCAACGCCGTCGTCGGCGCCAATGCACTCGATACGGCCAAGGGAGTCTATGCGCTGCTCGACCAGCTGCGGCCCTCCTTCCCGCACGGGCTGGTCGCCAAAGTGGCGCTGGACAGCACGCCGTTCATCCGTCTGTCGATCCGCGAGGTTGTCAAGACGCTGTTCGAGGCGATGGTGCTGGTGGTGCTGGTGATGTTCGTCTTCCTGCAGAACCTGCGCGCCACCTTCATTCCAACCATCACGGTGCCCGTGGTGCTGCTCGGTACCTTCGCGGTGCTGTATGCCGTGGGTTACTCGATCAACATGCTGACCATGTTCGCGGTGGTGCTCGCGATCGGGCTGCTGGTGGACGATGCCATCGTGGTGGTCGAGAACGTCGAGCGTCTCATGAGCGAGCGGGGCCTCTCACCGCGAGAGGCGACACGCGAATCGATGGATCAGATCAGCGGCGCCCTGATCGGCATCGGCACCGTGTTGGCGGCGGTGTTCGTACCGATGGCATTTCTGAGCGGCGCCACCGGCGTCATCTACCGGCAGTTCTCCGTGGCGATCGTGGCGGCGATGGGCCTGTCGGTGCTGGTGGCGCTGATCCTGACCCCCGCGCTGTGCGCCACGCTGCTCAAGCCGGTGCACATCGGTGAGCATGGCAGCGAGCGCGGCCTGTTCCGCTGGTTCAACCGCAGCCTCGATCACGGCCGCGAGCGCTACGCGGGTGTGGTCGCACGTATGCTGCGGCACACGGCGCGCTACATGCTGATCTACCTGGTGCTCGCGGCCATCATGGGGCTGCTGTTCTTCCGCCTGCCGACTTCCTATCTGCCCGACGAGGATCAGGGAGCGATGCAGATGCAGGTGCAGGCGCCGCCGGGGGCGACACAGCAGCGCACGCGCCGCGCACTCGATGAAGTGCAGACCTACTTCCAGCGCAAAGAGGCCGATACGGTGCAATCAATCTTCGCCGTGCAGGGCTTCAGCTTCGCGGGCTCGGGCCAGAACGTCGGCATCGAGTTTCTGCTGTTGAAGGACTGGAGCCAGCGCGAGGCACCCGGCAAGAGCGTGCAGGCCATCGCCGAACGTGCCCGTCGCGCGTTCGCAAACTTCAAGGATGCCGATGTCACGCCCACGGTGCCGCAGGCGATCAACGAGCTCGGCAACGCCGCCGGTTTCGACTTCTATCTGCAGGATTTCAACGGTCAGGGCCACCAGGCGCTGATGGATGCCCGCAATGCCTTTCTGCGCAAGGCGCGTGCCGATGCCAAGCTGGTCGACGTGCGTCCCACCGGGCAGGACGACTCGCCGCAGCTGCAATTGGACGTGGATCCGCAGAAGGCGCAGTCCTTCGGCGTGACGATGGCCGAGGTCAACGATACGCTGTCGGTGGCCTGGGGCGGCCGCTACATCGACGACTTCCTCGATCGCGGTCGCGTCAAGCGCGTGTATCTGCAGGCCGATGCACCGTTTCGCATGCAGCCGCAGGATTTCAGCCGCTGGTACGTGCGCAGCGCGACCGGACAAATGGTGCCGGTATCGGCATTCACCTCGACGCACTGGGAATTCGGCTCACCGCGGCTGGAGCGCTATAACGGCGTATCGGCCGTGCAGATGAATGGCAAGGCAGCCCCCGGTGTGAGCTCGGGTGAGGCGATGGCAGAGGTCGAGCGCCTGGTCGGGGAGCTGCCGCCGGGATTTCGCATCGCCTGGACCGCGCAGTCCTACCAGGAGATCTCGGCCGGCTCGCAGACGCCGATGCTGTATTCGCTCTCGCTGCTGGTCGTGTTTCTGTGCCTGGCGGGTCTCTATGAGAGCTGGTCGATTCCCATCTCAATTCTGCTGGCCGTACCGCTGGGCGTGGTCGGCGCCGTGCTGGCCACCACTATCCGCGGCCTGGAGCGCGACGTGTACTTTCAGGTGGCCATGCTCACGACCATTGGCCTCGCCAGCAAGAATGCCATCCTGATCGTGGAATTCGCACGCAAGTACGTCGAGCAGGGCATGGAGATCGTGGCGGCGACTCTGCAAGCGGCGCGCGACCGGCTGCGCCCGATCCTCATGACCTCTCTGGCGTTCGGCTTCGGCGTGCTGCCGCTCGCGTTCGCGCACGGGGCGGGGGCAGGTGCGCAGCGCGCCATCGGCACGGGCGTGTTCGGCGGCATGGTCGCCGGAACCTTTCTCGGGATCTTCTTCATACCCGTGTTTTACGTCATCGTGCAGCGTGCAGCGCGCTGGCGGCGCGCGCCGGCAACGGCCCCACGACCGATAGTCGAGCACGCCGGGTCTTCGACCGATCGGGTCTCGCCGTGATGTAACTGCGGCCCCGCATCGTCGCGCTGAGACGCGGCGGCGGCGCGGAGGGTAAGGGAAAAGAGAAGAGGCGGCCCCAGGGAGCCGCCTCTTCTTTATCAGCTCTTCAGTTCGGTGGTGCGGCTCAGGCGAGATCGGCGCCGTAGAGCTTCAGCAGGTGGCTCCAGGCAATGTCCGCTTCCGCCTTGTTGTAGATGGGCATGCCATTGGCCTGAGGCGGCATATCCGGCACGGTCCAGCCGTGCTGCATGCCCTGATAGACGACGACGGTGGATTCGCGCACCTTCGACACAGATGAGGCCGCAAACGCCGCCTTGAGCTTGTCCTTCGCATCGGGTTGGCGCACGTCGTCACTGGTGGCAATGGCGACGTACATCTGCGCCTGGAACTTCGGAATGAGCAGATGCGGGCTGTCGGGGCCATTGGTCACCAGCCCACCGCCGTGGAAGGTCGCTCCGGCGCCCACGCGATCGGCCTGCGAGGCGACCGTCTTGAAGACCAACGGTCCGCCCATGCAGTAGCCCTGCGTGCCGAGCTTCTTGTCCGTATCCACTTCGGCCTGCATGTCTAGAAAGCCCACGTGCGCCTTGGCATCGGTCTCGATCGCACCGGCCATGCCAATCGGGCCGGTGTCTTTTTTCATCTTGGCCTGCACATCCGGGTCGCGGAAGTTGAACTTGGCGATTTCTTCTTCGGTGTACGGTGCTCCCGGCGCGGTGCGATAGAACGGATTGGGTACCAGCACGCAGTAGCCGGCGCTCGCCAGGCGGCGAGCCAACGCGACGAATGTGGGTCGCAGCCCAAAGATGTCGGTCCATACGATGACACCTGGATGCTTGCCGGTGGCGGGGTGAATGTAGGCTGCGTCGCAGGTGCCGTCTCCGGTCTGGATCTGCACAGTCTTGGTTACGACGTTGTGCCGACGGGGCTCTGCCGCGTTTACGCGCGCGGCGCCTGCGGCCAGCCCAACAGCGGCGGAGATCGCCACGAATTCGCGCCGTGATGGGTCATTCAGAGCGTCCCCACGATCCTGGTTCTTGTCCTCGCTCATCATGTGTTCACCCTCTTTGAATTGTGCCGGTTGTTTTGAGCCGGTCTGTGCGCTCGGTCCAATGTGCGCCGGCCCAGCTTACTCCCGCGCCGAAGTGGACGCGACCGCGGCACTTCCCGAGACGTCGGCCGCCACGGCGGTTGGGGGACTTGCAGCTGGGGTGACAGCCGGGGTGATAGCCGGGGTGATGATTGGGGTGACGGTGGAGGTAGCGGCGCTGGCCGCCGCAGGAGGGGCGCTGCCAGCAGCCTCGGCGGAATCGGGCGAGTGGACCGAGGATGGGGCGGCGGTGGCTGGTGTGTCGCTGTCCGCGTTGGCGCTCTGGGTGGATGGTGCCGCAAGTTCCGGTGCGCTGGCAGCGCTCGAGGTGGCTGCCGGTTCAGACGCGTCCGCTTTAGGCTGCGCCTGCGCCTGCGCCTGCGCCTTGGCAGCGCCAGCCGCCGCCTGACGCGCCAACTCGGCCGGCGAGGGGGGCAGGGCCACGGCGACGAGCGTGGCCGCGTTGATCACCGTCGCATCGTCGCGCAGCTTGACGTAGAGCTCTCCGTCGCTCGGATGGGGCACCGGCAGCGAGTCGCCCGGAAAGCCATCCGGTACCTGCGTCGCATGGTCGAAATGCGCATCGGCCGAGACGGAGTCGATCAGGAACAGGTTCGCTCCGGATAGCTTGCAGGCCAGGTCCGCGCTCGCCGGGCACTTGAGATCGCGCAGCATCGGCAGGCGTACCAATGTCGCCAGTGGCTGCCACTCGCCCGCGACCCCGTCATCGACGATGCGGAACTGCAGCGGTCCAAAGGCCGAATTGCCATAGGCGCGCGCGGGATCGAGCGTGGCCACGGCCACATGTGCATCCTCCAGCGTGAGGCCGCCGTTGGCGAGGTTGAGAGTCGTGGAATAACTGCCGTCGGTGGTCGCGACCTCGAGCTGGTCGTCGCGCCCGAACTGCGCGGGCGTCTGCGCGCGCACCGAGAAGGTCAGTGTCGCATCCTGCGGTAGTTCATCGGCAGCTGACAGCACGATATTGCTGGATGCAGTCGCCCTCGCCAGCTGCACGTTCTTGCCGATGAGCGCCACGCTCGGGCGGGGTGCCACGACGAGGGTGTCCAGATCGAACACACGCCCGTCCTTCAACGTGACATGTGCCGTGAGGCTCTCGCCCTCTTTGAGAGAGCTGGCGGGGCGGCCTGGATTGGGAGGGTCGCCAGCGGCGGCGGTGCTGCCGACCGAGGTGGTGGCGGCGACCGAGGTGGCGGGATTGGTGGCATTTGCCTGCGCGATCATCTGCAGCTCATCGGCGCCCTGCGTCGAGGTGAGTTTGCCAGGCAGGTACTGCGTGCCGTGCATCGAGAGGCTGGCGACCTGATCCAGGCGGCTGCCCTTGAGCACGCCCTGGGTTTCGCCCGCGCGGATCGTGAAGCTGTCGAGCCGGCCGGCTTCGGAGAACGCATGCAGCTGCAACGGTTGCGGTTTTGCGCCGTACTGCGTGACCACCAGCGTGAGAGAGCCGGGCTTGGCCTCCTGCAACGGCAGACGCACCTCGACTTCGTTGAGTTTGACCGTTTTCCATTGGGCCTTGAGCTCATGGCCGCTGGGGTCCTTGAGCATCACATCCTCGATACAGCCGACGCTCACGGCCTGCAGGTGTACGGTCGACTCACGCCCGACGATCAGCGAGCCATCGTCGCTGCCGACCAGCGACAGCGCGCGAGCCTGGGCGTTGACGAGCTCGAAGCTCGGCCCCTCATAATCATCGAATCCCCAATAGCCGTGTAGCGCGGCGTGGATGCTGTCACCGAGATCGGTGGCACTGAGCTTGGCTGTGTCCACGACCAGTCCGCCCTGTTCGGCATCGGGCCGCGCGGGCAGATCGATGAGCTTGCCGTCCTTGCCGGTCAACCGCAGCGCGATGTCGCGGGCATAGCCGGTGGAGAACACCAGTGGCGCGCCCTCGACCGGCAGCACCAGTGAGGTCTTGCGAGCGCAGAACATCTGCTTCGGGTCCACCGCGTGCAGCGGTGGCAACTGCGCCGGCTCGACGGCCGGCAATGAGGCTACCAACACCGAACGCGGGTTGTGGAAAGAGGGCGGGGTGTTGAGGGACAGGGAGATCTGGTCGCCGAATTGGGTCGCGAGCGCCGGAATGTATTGATACTGCGCCGTGCCGAAGGAACCCAGGATGCGCACGATGTCCATCACCGAGGCAATGTAGGGACTGTAGTAGCCGTAGCTGAGCTGTGGGGTGTAACTGGCCTCCATCGCCAGGTCGCTCGTGGGACCGGTGGTCAGCGCCTCGACGATGGAGGTGCTGTGTCCGTCATTGAGAATCAGATTGTCCCCATTCGCCATCAAACACGGCAGCTGCAGCTCGGGAATTTTGGCCAGGCATTTGTCTTCGAGCTTGATGGACAGGCTGCGTGCCAGCAGCGGTGCCGCCTGTTTGAGCGCATCGGGCTGATCGGAGACATCCAGCTGATGCAAGGCCGTGAGGTACGCCTGCAGCCGCGAGCGATCCAGCGTCGCCTGATTCAAATCCTGTGAGGCGCGCACGAATGCGCCCGGTCGGCCGCGCACGGCGCCGATCAGTGTCTTGAGGTCCCCTGAGGTCTTGGGCGCCAGGAATACCAACACCTGCTGCGCGCCGGCGGGCACGGTCACGGTCATGCCGTGCTGACAGCGGCGTTTCCACGTCTCGCAGGGGAAGAACCAGTCGGAGGGGGGTGGGTTGGTGGAGCCGCGCAAAAAGGCTGCGACCATCAGGTAGCGGGCGGATTGATTCTCTGGCAGCGCCGCCCGGATCCAAAGCTTGTCGCCCGCGGACAGGTTCGGGACGGCCGAGATCGGCAGCGTCTTGCCCGCATGGGTCACCTTGACGAGCAGATTCGGACCAGCCAGGTCGAACGGGGCTGGATCGGCGAGTGCGGCAGTGGCGGATAGTAGCGTCAGCAGGCCAGCAAGCAGGGCTCTTGATCGCAATGGTTTGACCTCCCTTTGCGCCGCACCGGCGCTGCCATGTTGGTAAAGGGGGCCCATTCAAGGTTCCCTGAGGATGACTGTCAACCTGTCGTTGTTTGCGACAGGTCGCAGTTTGACGCGCCCATCAGGCCGCCGCGCTGCGGAATGGTGGCGCTTGGAAACGGTAATGGTCGGCGCACCCTCCCGATCGATATTTGGTGCGCACCGGGCTGTACCGCGCCTGAACGGCGGCGCTTGGGGCGGCGGTGTAGCTCACGTGCGTAGCGCCTCGAGGGCGCAAGTCAGCTCCGTCGCCGGCGCTTGCCCGGCATTCAGCGTCACGACATCGGTTTCCTCCGCACCGGGTGGCTCGAGCGTGGCGAACTGGCTGGGCACCAGGCTTGCCGGCATGAAGTGGTGCGGACGGTGCTGCAGGCGCCGGGTCGCGGCAGCCGCATCGATGCGCAGAAACACGAAGCGCAGTCCGCGCGTGCCGTCTCGCAGCCGGTCGCGGTAGACGCGGCGCAGTGCCGAGCAGGTCAGCACCAGCCCGCGCGGGTAGCGTTGCGTATCCTGCAGATGCTGCGCAACCCTGGTCAGCCAGCCGGCGCGATCGGCGTCTTCGAGCGGCTGTCCCGAGCGCATCTTGGCGACACTGTGCGCGTCGTGCAGCGAGTCGCCTTCGATGAACGGCAGCTTCAGTGCCGCCGCGAGCGCCTCGCCGAGCGTGGTTTTGCCGCAGCCCGAGACGCCCATGACAACCACGGGCAGACGGTTCGGGGCAGCGCTGTCATTCATGGACCGTTAGCCTCTTGGGGTGGCCGGTGCCGCTGGCGTGGCTCCCGCGTATGATCGACACCATGGCCGGGACTGACAAGTCATGGCTGCTCGCATCGCTCTGCCTGCCGCTCGTGACGGTGCTGACCGAATGCAGCCTGCCATCGCGCCCGGTGGGCACGGCGTCTAGCGCGGCGCTGTTGCCGCCGCCAGCCTCCGCATCTCCGTCGTCAACGCCACCCGCGCAGTCACCAACGCCAACCGCGCCGCCACCCCCGCTGTCGCCGTTCGCCGATTCAGCAGTCTCCTTTCTCATTCGCGGGCACTTCGTACGCGGCGAGCAGGTCGTGGTGCGCATCTGCCTGCACGCCGATCACAGCATCGCCAGCAGCGTCATCGTCGAGTCCTCGGGGGATCGGCGCTTCGATGAGATGGCGCTCGATTGGGCGCGCCGCATGCAGCTGCGCACCGAGGCGACGCCCGGCCACACGATCGCGCGCTGTGGCTCCGTGCGAGTGGAGTTGCGCGACACGGCGGCGCCGGGCATGGGGCGCTCGGTCGGCGAGCAGCTCGGCTAGTGCGTTGTTCGGCCAAGGAACGCCGCCCGTCTGTCAGTCGCAACTGACGCCAAATCACGCCAGCGGCAGCGCCACCGGGGCTTGCCACCATCAGACCTCACGCACGTAAATAAGTGCGCATGGCATCGGTGGCTGCGTTCGTGGGACTGATGGGGCTGCTCGCCGCGGCGATGCTGCTCGTGCTGTGGCTGGCGCGGACGCTGCGCGCCGCACGACACGGGGAGGCGCACTTGGCCGAGCTGGTGGATGCGGTGCCCGATCAAGGGCTGTTGCTGCTGGACCCGGCCGGGTGTGTGAGGCACTGCAACGCCGCCGCGCGCCGGCTGCATGGCTATGGTGACCGGCAGATCGAGGGGCAGCACTACGACCTGCTGTTCACGCCCGAGGAGCGGCGCGGCCGAGTGGCGGAGAACGAGCTGGAGGCTGCCGCGCGCGATGGTCCGTTCACGGCGCGGGGCTGGCGTATGCATCGCGACGGTCGGCGCATCATGATGGAGACGCGCCTGGCGGCGCTGCGCGAGCCTTCGGGACAGCTGGGCGGCTTCAGCGTGGTGGAAACCGATCTGAGCGAGCGGCTCGAGCAGGAGCAGGCGCTGGCCGAGGCGCGCGCGACGCTCGCCGGTGTGCAGAAGCTCGTCGCGCTCGGCCGGCTGAGCGAAGGGATCGCCCACGAGTTCAACAATGTCGTGCATGTCATCAAGACCGCGGTCGCACTGCTGCAGCGACGCGGGTCTGCGGACGAGCAGGCCTGCGGCTTTCTTCACATGATCAAGCGCAACGCCGATCGCGCGGCCGGGCTGTCGCAGCACCTGCTGGCACTGGCCCGTCGACAGCCCCTCAAGCCGGTGGCCACGGATGTGAACGACGTGGTGGCCACGGTCGTGGCGCTGCTGCGTCAGACGCTCAGCGAGAACATTACCGTCGAGGAGCAACTGGATGAGGCGCTCTCGTGGGTGCTCGTCGATCGCAGCGAGCTCGAGGCGGCGCTGCTGCACGTCGCCGCGAATGCGCGCGACGCGATGCCGCAGGGAGGAAGCCTCAGCTTTCACACCGCAGAGGTCCTGCAGCCTGCGGCGCTGGAGGCCGGGCGGCCTGCGCGCCATAGCGTCGTCATCAGCATCCGCGATTCGGTGCGTCTGCCAGCGACGTGCGACGGCGCGCCGCTGGGGCGCGCTCAGGCGGACGAGTCGAGCCTGGAACTGGTGCGAGGCCTGCTCGAGCGCTCGCATGGGCAACTGCAGGTGGAGCGGGGCGGGGAGGGCTCAACGGTGAGCGTCTACCTGCCCGCCCGCACCGGCTAACAACGCCAGCGCGAGCGTTTCGGCGCGCCGTGCGACCCTCAACGGTGCGGCGTACACTGGATGTATGCCCATTCTCGAGCGCTTTCATCCGGCGGTCGCCCGCTGGTTCGCGGCGCGATTCCCCGCTCCCACGGCTCCCCAGCTGGCTGCCTGGCCAGCGATTCTTGCGGGTCGCGATGCGCTGATCGCGGCACCGACCGGCTCGGGCAAGACGCTGGCGGCCTTTTTGAGCGCCATCGATCATCTGGTGCGTGAAGCGGCAGCGGGACGGCTCGTCGACGCGACGCAGGTGGTCTACGTTTCGCCACTCAAGGCGCTGTCCAACGACATCCAGCGCAATCTCGAGGAACCGCTGGCCGGCATCGTCGCCCAGATGCAGGCCGAATTTGCTGCGGCGGGACAGAGCGTGCCGACGATCCGCGCCGCCGTGCGTACCGGCGATACCCCGCCGGCAGTGCGCTCCGCGATGCTGCGCCGGCCGCCGCATATCCTGGTCACCACTCCCGAGTCGCTGTATCTGCTGCTGACCAGCGAATCAGGTCGACGCTTGCTCTGCGGCACGCGCGCGGTCATCGTCGACGAGATCCACGCCCTCGCGGGCAACAAGCGCGGCGCACATCTCGCCCTCTCGCTCGAGCGGCTTGCGGCGCTGTGCGGCGCGTCCCCGCAGAGGGTGGGATTGTCGGCGACGCAAAAGCCGCTCGAGCCGATCGCCCGCTTTCTGACCGGCGTGGATGCGCAGGGACAGCCTCGCCCCTGTACCCTCATCGATAGCGGGCATGCGCGCGCGCGTGATCTGGCGCTGCTGATGCAGACGGTGCCGCTCGAGGCGGTCATGTCGGGCGATGCCTGGGAGACGCTCTACGATCAGCTCGCGGCCCTGATCCGCGAGCACCGCACCACGCTGGTATTCGCCAATACGCGGCGCATGGTCGAGCGCGTGACGCGCCACCTGAGCGAGCGGCTGGGCGAACCGGCAATCGCGGCTCACCACGGCAGTCTCGCGCGCGAGCAGCGCCTGGATGCCGAGCAACGCTTGAAGAGCGGGGCGCTGCGCGCACTGGTGGCGACCGCTTCGCTGGAGCTGGGCATCGATATCGGCGACGTCGACCTGGTCTGCCAGTTGGGTACGCCGCGCACAATCGCCGCGTTTCTGCAACGGGTCGGCCGCGCCAACCACGCGGTCGCCGGGGTGCCACGCGGACGGCTCGTGCCGCTGAGCCGCGATGAGCTGGTGGAGTGCACGGCGCTGCTCGGCGCCGTGCAGGCCGGGGAGCTGGATGCGCTCGCGATTGCTCCGGGCGGCCTGGACGTGCTCTGTCAGCAGCTGGTCGCGGAGGTCGCCTCACGCGAGTGTGGCGAGGATGAGCTGTTTGCGCTGGTGAGACGTGCCGGTCCCTATGCCGAGTTGTCGCGCGCGCGCTTCGATGAGCTCGTGCGCATGCTCTCGGAGGGCTTTGCGACGCGGCGCGGCCGGCAGAGCGCCTATCTGCATCGCGATGCCGTGAATCGACGCCTGCGCCCGCGGCGCGGCGCGCGGCTCACGGCGCTGACCTGCGGTGGGGCGATTCCCGACACGGCCGATTATCGCGTGATACTCGAGCCTGCCGGCACCTTCATCGGCACGCTCAACGAGGACTTTGCGGTAGAAAGCCTCGCGGGCGATGTCTTTCAGCTCGGCAACTGTTCCTATCGCATTCTGCGAGTGGAGAGCGGCAAGGTGCGCGTCGAGGATGCTCGCGGGCAGCCGCCGAGCATGCCGTTCTGGCTGGGAGAGGCCCCCGCGCGCAGCGCCGAGCTCTCGGCGGCCGTATCGGCGCTGCGCGAGCGGATCGACGCCGCGCTGGTGCGCATCGACGGCGCATCGCTCCGCAGCTGCATGCATATGCTGATGCACACCGTCAGCGGGGTGCCGGAGGCTGCGGCACGCCAGTTGGTGGATTATCTGGCGGCCGCCAAGGCCATGCTCGGACAATTGCCCACGCAGCGCCGGCTCGTCTTCGAGCGCTTTTTCGATGAGGCCGGCGACATGCATGTGGTGATTCATGCGCCCTACGGCAGCCGCATCAATCGCGCGCTCGGCCTGATGCTGCGCAAGCGCTTCTGCCGCGCGTTCAACTTCGAGCTGCAGGCAGCCGCGACCGAGGACGCCATCGTGCTCTCGTTGGGTGAGACGCACAGCTTTGCGCTGCCCGAGCTGCCACGTTATCTGGGCTCACGCGCCGCCGAGGCGGTGCTGGTACAGGCGGTGCTCGATGCGCCGCTGTTCGCGACGCGCTGGCGCTGGAATGCCACGGTGTCGCTGGCAATCCAGCGCGTGCGCGGCGGTCGGCGCACGCCGGCGCCGCTGCAGCGCATGGCCGCCGAGGATTTGATCTCGGTGGTGTTCCCCGAGCAACTGGCGTGCGGCGAGAACGTCGTGGGCGAGCGCGAGATTCCCGATCATCCGCTGGTGCGACAGACCCTGTATGACTGCCTGCACGAGGCCATGGATCTGCCCGGTCTGACGCAGCTGCTGCAGGCGCTGGAGAGCGGCCGCATCGAAACCGTGCCCTGCGATCTGCCGCACCCCTCGCCGCTGGCGGCGGAGATTCTCACGGCGCGGCCGTACGCTTACCTGGACGACGCGCCGCTCGAGGAGCGGCGCACGCAGGCCGTGGCCTCGCGCCGCTGGCTCGATCCCGAGAACGCCGCGCAGTTCGGCCGGCTCGATCCTGCGGCCATCGAGGCGGTGCGCCAGCAGGCGCGCCCCACGCCCGAGAATGCCGAGGAGCTGCACGATGCGCTGATGCTGCTGGGTGTCATGCAGCCGCGCGCGGATGCATCCGTAGTCGGGCAAGCCCTCGAGCCGCTGTTTGATGAGCTGCAGCGCCAGCGACGCGCGACGAGCCTGCACACGGCCGATGCCGTCTATTGGGTGGCGGCCGAGCAGCTGCCGCTGGTGTGTACCGCCTATCCGGCGGCGCGCCTCGAGCCTGTCCTCAACGCCCCGCCGGAATTTGCCGCGCGTCGCTGGGAGCGCCCCGAGGCGCTGCGCGAGCTGCTGCGCGGACGGCTGGCCGCTGCGGGGCCCATCACGCTCCCAGCACTCTCGCGGCTGCTGAGTGTGCCGTCCGCCGACTTGCTCACGGCCCTCTCGATGCTCGAGGCCGAGGGCTTCGTGCTGCGCGGGCGCTTCTCGCCGAGCGATGAGGGTGCGGCCCAGGATGAGGGGATGGAGTGGTGCGAGCGGCGACTGCTGGCGCGCATTCATCGCTATACGCTCAACTCGCTGCGCGCGGAGATCGAGCCGGTGGCGAGCGGGGAGTTCATGCGCTTCCTGCTCGAGTGGCAGGGCGTCACCCGCGAGCCGCGCGCCGAGGGCGCGGCGAGCCTCGCGGCGCTGATCGGACAGCTGGAGGGGTTTGCGCTGCCGGCGGCTGCCTGGGAGGCCGACGTGCTGCCGGCACGCCTGCGCGACTACGATGCGAGCTGGCTCGATGCGCTGTGCCTGTCGGGTCGGGTGCTCTGGGCGCGGCTGGCCGCGCCGCTGGCCGGGGCGGGTGGGCCGGTGCGCGCCACGCCGATCGCGCTGCTCACGCGCGCCAATCTGCCGCTGTGGCAGCGGCTCATGCCGTCGCCCCCCGCGGGAGCGTTGTCAGCGGGCGCCAGCGCCATGGCGCAGTATCTGCAGATGCATGGCGCGAGCTTTTTCGAGGAACTGTTCGCCGGCAGCGGGCTGCTGGCCTCGCAGGCCGAGACAGCGCTGGGCGAGCTGGTGGCTGCCGGACGCGTCACCGCCGACAGCTTCGCGGGCCTGCGTGCCCTGCTGTTGCCACTGCAGCGGCGGCGCAAGCTGGCGGCGCGCAGCCGCAGCGGCTCGTTCGGGCTTGCCGAGGCGGGTCGCTGGAGCCTGCTGTCGCGCGCTGCACCCGGCAGCGAGGGCGGCGACACGGCGGACGTCGACAGCGTCGCCTGGATGCTGCTGCGCCGCTACGGGGTGGTGTTTCGCCGTCTGCTGAGCCGCGAGGCCGATTGGCTGCCGCCCTGGCATGCGCTGCTGCGCAGTTATCGGCGACTCGAGGCGCAGGGGCACATCCGCGGCGGGCGCTTCGTGGCCGGCGCCACGGGCGAGCAATACGCGCTGCCCGAAGCGGTGAGCGCGCTGCGCGCGGTGCGCCGGCGTGAACCGCAGGGCGCGCTCGTCGCCCTCAGTGCCGCCGATCCGCTGAATCTTGCGGGCATCGTGACCCCGGGGGCGCGCATTGCGGCGCTGGCCGGCAACCGCGTCCTGCTGCGCGATGGCGTGGCCGTGGCTACGCACACGGGCGGCGAGGTGCAGTGGCTCCAGGCGCTGCCCACCGCCGAGCAATGGCAGGCCCGCACGCTGCTGCTGCGCCCGGCGCGCGTGGCCGCGCGACGCATTGCCTGACGCGGGCGGCGCCCGGACCGTGGAGTTCCGCTTCGAAGGGGTCGACAAGCGCCACGGGTCCAATGTCATTCTCCAAGGATTGACGCTGCGGTTCGCCGCCGGGAGCGTCAGTGCCATTCTCGGCGCGAGTGGTGCGGGCAAATCCACGCTGCTGCGGCTGCTGCTGGGCCTGGATTGGCCCGAGCGTGGCGCGGTGCTCATCGATGGGGTAGCGCTGCAGCCGGCGCGCCGGCTGGCCGTACGACGCCAGATCGGCTACGTCATCCAGGAAGGCGGTCTGTTTCCGCATCTGACGGCGCTGGGAAATCTCTCACTCCTGCCCCGACACCTGGGCTGGTCGCGCGAACGCATTCGCGCGCGCGCCGCGGAGCTCGCGGAGCTGATGGACCTGCCCGCGCAGCTGCTGAGCCGCTTTCCCGGTGAGCTGTCGGGCGGTCAGCGGCAACGCGTCGCGGTGATGCGCGCGCTGATGAGCGATCCGCCGGCCCTGCTGCTGGACGAGCCGCTCGGCGCGCTCGATCCGCTGGTCCGCGATGAGCTGCAGCAGCGACTCGCGGCGCTGTTTCGCACGCTGTCGAAGACGGTGCTCATCGTCACGCACGATCTGCCGGAGGCGGCAGTGCTCGCCGATCGGCTGCTGCTGCTGCACGAAGGACGCATCGTGCAGGACGGTCCGGCGCGAGCCTGGCTGGAGCAGCCTGCCGATGCATTCGTGCGCCGTTTCGTCGCGGCACAGCGCGGCGGGCTGGCTGCTGCGCTGGCAGCCTCGACTCGCAGGCGGTCGGATGCCATCCCGTAAGCTGCGCCGCGGGCCTGAGGAGGGAGCACTTCTGGCGGCCATCGCGCTGCTGCTCGCGGCGACGCTGTGGTCCGCGAGCGCGTGGGCGACCGGTGCCCCTGCGGCCGACACTGCCGCCACGGCGCACTTGGGCGGCTCTGTGAGTATCGGTTCGAAGAACTTTACCGAGTCGCTGATCCTCGCCGACCTGCTGCAACTCTCGGCGCAGAGTCGTGGATTGACGCTCACGCATCGGCGCGCGATGGGCGGCAGCGCCATCCTCTGGCAGGCGCTGCTGGCCGGCAGCATCGATGCCTATCCGGAATATACCGGCACGCTGCGCGCTCAGCTGCTGGCCGGCGTGCCGCTCGGCGCGGATGCGGCGGCCAGTGAGGCGGCGCTGCGCGCGGCGCTGGCGCGCGTGGGAATTCGCATGAGCGCCTCGCTCGGATTCGAGGATCGCTATGCGCTGGCCGTACCGGGCGCGCTTGCGCAGCGGCTGCGCCTGCGGACCGTTTCGGATCTGCGCGCGCAGCCGCAACTGCGCTACGCGCTCTCCAATGAGTTCATGGATCGTGCCGACGGCTGGCCGGGGCTGCGCCGTGCCTATCAGCTCTCGCCGCGCTCGGTGCGCGGTATGGATCATTCGCTGGCCTACCGGGCACTGCGCGAAGGGGCGGCAGACGTCGTCGATGTTTACACCACCGACGCGGAGATTGCCGCGCAGCATCTGACCGTGCTCGAGGACGACCGGCACTTCTTTCCACGCTACGACGCCGTTTGGCTCTACCGGCAGGACGCTGCAGCCCGCTGGCCGGTCCTGCCGGCAGCAATCAACGCGCTCGCGGGGCGCATCTCCGTGCAGAGCATGCAGCGTCTGAATGCTGCGGTGCAGCTCGGACAGCGCGATGACCGCGCGGTGGCGGCGGCGTTTTATGCGACGCTGATGCCGGGAGCGCCCACGGCGGCGGCGCCCAGCGCCGGCGCGCAGGCCGGTAGCGTCGCGCAGCTGATGGCGCGCACACGCGAGCACCTGTTGCTCGTAGGGGTATCGCTGGCGCTGGCGCTGCTGATCGGCCTACCTCTGGGGGTGCTGGGCTCGCAATGGCCCGTGCTCGGCCGTCCGCTGCTGGCAGTGTCCGCGGTGTTGCAGACGATTCCCTCCCTGGCCCTGCTGGTATTCATGATCCCGCTGTTCGGCATCGGTGCCCGGCCGGCGATAGCGGCGCTGTTTCTCTACAGCCTGCTGCCGATCGTGCGCAACACGCTCACAGGCTTGGCTTCGATCCCGGCTCCCCTGGTGCTCTCGGCTGCGGCGTTGGGGCTGCCGCGTCATGTGCGGCTGCTGCGCGTGGAGCTGCCGTTGGCCGCGCGCACCATCCTCGCCGGTATCAGCACGGCCGCGGTGATCAACGTCGGCACGGCGACCCTCGGCGCCCTGATCGGGGCCGGCGGCTACGGTGAGCCGATTCTCACCGGCATCCGCCTCGACGATATCGGCCTCATCCTGCGCGGTGCGGTGCCGGCAGCCGTGCTGGCCCTGTTGGTCATGGGCGTCTTCCAGTTGCTCGAGCGCCTGTTGACGCCGCGCGGCCTGCGCGAGTTTCGCGAGCCCTGAAAGCGCTCGTTTCAGCCTGGGTTCAGCGCCTCGGGAGCACTATGGCCACAACGAAAGACCGCGGTGCCGTGCCGAAGGGTGCCATGATGAAAAAGCTCTCTGCCGATCTGTCCCGCCTGTCATTGCAGCTGTTGCTGCTGCCCTTCGTGCTCGTGTGGGTGCCAGTGATGTTCGCGATGGCCTGGGTGCATGAGGCGTTCGAGGACCTGCGGGCGCCGCGCCTGCGGCCGGCGCCGGTGCTGTTGCCGGCGCGTGACGGCGCGCCTGCCGTCCTGCCCTCGCTCGCCAGGCGGCCTTTGCGTCGCTGAGCGGCGTTATGCTGCCGGCGTGTCTCTCCCACGCCGTATCGCCCATGTGGACATGGATGCGTTCTACGCCTCCGTGGAGTTGCTGCGCTATCCGCAGCTGCGTGGCCAACCGCTGGTGATCGGCGGGGCTCGGGCCGGGCCGCCAGCCCATGACCCTGCGCCGGCCCGAGAGTCGCCCGGCTTTGAAAGGCCCGCGGGGCTGCGCCGCCTGCGTGACTACGTGGGGCGCGGCGTGGTCACCACGGCCACCTATGAAGCGCGAGCCTTCGGCGTGCACTCGGCGATGGGACTGATGCGCGCCGCGCAGCTGTGTCCCGATGCGCTGTTGCTGCCGGCGGACTTTGAGCGCTACCGCGACTATTCGCAGCGCTTCAAGCAGGTCATCGCCCGCCACGCGCCGCGGATCGAGAATCGCGGTATCGACGAGGTGTACGTCGATTTCAGCGAGGTGCACGGCGGCCAGGAGCAGGGAGGGCGTCCGCTGGCGCTGCGCATTCAGGCGGCGATCCGTGAGGCGACGGGGCTCACCTGCTCCATCGGCGTGGCTCCCAACAAGCTGCTCGCCAAGATGGCGAGCGAATTCCAAAAGCCCAATGGCGTGGCGATCGTGTTCGAATCGGAGCTTGCGCAGAAGATCTGGCCACTGCCCTGCCGCAGGATCCAGGGCGTTGGACCCAAGGCGGCCGCGCGGCTCGAACTGCTCGGAGTGCGCACGATCGGGGAGCTGGCGCGTTGCGAGCGAGGCTGGCTGCAGCAGCATTTCGGCTCACGCCATGGTGCCTGGATGTACGAGGCGGCCTGGGGCTGGGACGACCGGCCGGTGGTCACGCACAGCGAGCCCGTGTCGTTGAGCCGTGAGACGACGTTTGATCGAGATTTGCATGCGGTATACGATCGAGCGCAGCTGAGAGCGCTGTTCACGACGCTGTGCATGCGCGTGGCGCGGGATCTGCAACGCGATGGCTATGTCGCGCGCACGATCGGCGTCAAACTGCGTTATGACAATTTTCGGCGCGTGACACGCGACCAGACGATCGCGGTAGCAACCAATGAAGCGGCGGTCATCCGGCGCGCCGCCGCGCAATGTCTGCGGCGCGTGTCCCTCGAGCGGCGCCTGCGTTTGCTCGGGATCAAGGTCAGCGGGCTGACGCCGATCGGTGCGAGCAGCTCCGCGCCCTGCGTGCAGGACCAGTCGGCGGAGTTGCCGCTGTTCGAAGCGCTCTCTGGGAAGTAGGGAGCCGCGTCGCATGTCATTGAACTTGCGGGGATGGCCATCGAGCTCGATGCCGAAATTCGACGATTGCTGTACGAGCGCATCGCGAGCTATGAGCAGCTCGAAGCGCTGCTGCTGCTGCGTGCCGATGCCGGGCAAAGCTTCAGCGTGCCGGACGTGGCCGAGAAGCTGCGTATCGATGAGTCCAGTGTCGCCGCGGCGCTCGAGGAGCTCACTGCCCTGCGTCTGCTCGAAAAGCAGGCCGGCTCTCCGCTGAGCTATCGCTTTGCGCCTGTCGAGCCGGACACGATGGTGGCCGTGGACCGCCTCGCCGCTCTCTATGCCGAGCAGCGACTGGAGATCATCCGCCAGATGAGCGCCAACGCCATCGAGCGCCTGCGCTCCTCGGCAGCGCGTACCTTCGCCGATGCTTTCCTGCTGAGGGGACGCAAGCCATGATCGCCGCAATCATCTATGCCGCCTGTACGCTGACCAGCGGGGGCTGTGCCTGGCTGCTGGCGCGCGGCTACCACTCCAGCGGCGCACGCCTGCTGTTCTGGGCAACGTGGTGCTTCGTCGGCCTGACGATCGATAACATCGTGCTATTTATCGATTTGTCCCTGACGCCAAGTACCGTGGATCTTTTCTACTGGCGCACGATCCCCGCGGCTGTCGGGCTGACCGTGATGATCTACGGATTGATCTGGGAGTCGCGATGAAGTTCTACGTCTGGGGCGTGCTGGCCATGGCCAGCCTCGTGCCGGCGCTGTTCTTTCTGCGTTACTGGCGCACAAGCCGTGACCGGCTGTTTGCATTCTTTGCAATCGCCTTCGGCCTGATGGCGGTGGAATGGCTGCTCGCCGCCCTGGGAGGCACGGATGAAGCCGACCACTTTCAGGTGCTGTTGCTGCGCATTCTGGCCTTCGTGTCGATCATCGTCGGTGTGCTCGACAAGAACCGCCGCGAGCGCCGGCCCTCCGGAAGCTGACGTTGCCGGGGCGGACGTTGCGAAGGCGCACGCAGCGCCGCGACTGGCGCCAGGCCGCGACGGGGCGCTGTTGACCGCACTGTTATGTTCTTGTCACTGCAATGTCACGACGCGTGGACCTAGACTCGAGGGGCTTGCTCGCATCGGACAGGCTTCTTGCAGGGGGACTCCTCATGGCACTGCTCATCGGTGACGTTGCGCCGGATTTCGAAGCTGATACCACCGTCGGCCGGATTCGCTTCTACGAGTGGCTGGGCAATTCGTGGGGCGTGCTGTTCTCGCATCCCAAGGACTACACGCCTGTGTGTACCACCGAGCTGGGCGCGACTGCCAAGCTGCAGGGGGAATTCGCCAAGCGCGGCGTGAAGGTCATTGGCCTTTCCGTCGACAGCGTGCAGGACCATCAGGGCTGGAAGAAGGACATCGAGCAGACACAAGGCGCGAGTGTGGACTTCCCCATGATCGCCGACGCGGACATGAAGGTCGCGAATCTCTACGGCATGATCCATCCCAACGCCAGCGACCGCTTCACCGTGCGCAGCGTGTTCGTGATCGATCCGAACAAGAAAGTACGGTTGACACTCAACTATCCGGCCAGCGCCGGGCGCAATTTCGACGAGATTTTGCGCGTCGTGGATTCGCTGCAGCTTACCGACAAGTTCAAGGTCGCCACGCCCGTGAACTGGAAGCCGGGCGAGGACGTCATCATCGTGACCTCGGTCAACAATGAGGACGCCAAGAAGCTGTTCCCGGAAGGTTGGAAAGAGGTCAAGCCCTATCTGCGGTTGGTGCGTCAGCCGCGCAGCTAGGGAGTGCCGAAGTCCTCGACCCAGTAGATGCGCGGCGCGCCGCGGCGGTTGACTGCGAAGGCAAAGCCGGTCTGCTGAAACGCCCTGTCCATGATGTTGGCGCAGTGGCCGGGACTGGCGAGCCAGGCCCGCACGGCCTGTTCGACGTTCTCAGAGCCCTCTGCGATATTTTCTCCCAACGCATGGAAGCGATAGCCTGCGGCCTGCGCACGGCTGCCCGGTGTGCTGCCATCCGAGCCGCGATGGTCGAAGAAGTCGTGCTCGAGCATGTCGCGCGCATGGCGTTCGGCGGCGCGGGTGAGCTGCACATCCAGCCGCAGAGGCGGCGCGGGCGGATAGGTCTGTGAGCCGCAGCGGCGCGCGTGCGCACGCGCTGCGTTGATGCTTGCGAGCAGCTCCTGGCGCACGGTGGCGGCGTCCGCGGGCGAGGGTGCCTGAAAGGGAGCAGCCAGCATGATCCATAGGCCCTGTTCCTGTCCCCAGACGCCTACGTCGCGATAGGCCTCCTGGGTCAGCGCTGCGCACAGCGATTGCACCAGTGCGCGGCGTAGCCCGGCGGCGGTGCCGCGGTAAGTCAGGCCTTTGAAACGCTCGATCCGGTAGCCGGCCGCTTCGAGGGCGACCTCGGGCGGCGCGCCGGCGGCCCAGCGTGCGGCGGCGGCTTGCAGAGCCGGCGGTCGACGCAGGGCAAGCGCAGTGCCGGGTCGGCCCTCGCAGCCCTGCATGCGCAGCGTCTGCAGCAGCTCGAGCGCGCGCGGCGCAGAGGCGGGCACTGAGGCGCGCGCACCGAGCGCACTCGCGCCAGCCGAGCCCCACGGCAGCGGCGCGAGCAACACACAAGCGAGCAGCACGCGGATAGGATTGCACGCGAGGCGAGCATTCCAGGGCGCGGCGTGGGGCTGCGGGTGGCGACTTCCTACGAGCGGCGCCGCCGCTTCGATCTGGATCTTGCAGGTCACTGCGTCTACCTTGGCGCTCGACGATCGCCGCTCGGCATACATCACGGAAAATTATACGATGCTCATGCTCGTGGCCGGGGTTCTGCTGTTCTTCGTGCCACACTCCGTGGCCATCGTGGCCCCACACTGGCGCGATCGCATGGTGCTGCTCCTGGGCGAGGCGCGCTGGAAAGGCTCCTACGCGCTGCTGATCAGCGCGGGTTTGGCGCTGCAGGTGCTCGGCTTCAGTGGCGCCAGTCGCGCACCGACCGTGTTGTATGTCGCCCCGCAGACGCTGCGCTATGCGGCGCTGGTGCTGATGCTGCCAGTGTTTCCTCTGCTGCTGGCGACCTATCTGCCCGGTCGCATTCTGGCGCGCATCGGCCATCCCATGCTCGGCGCCGTGCTGCTGTGGTCAGCGGCGCATCTGCTGGTCGCCGGCACCCTGCCCGCAGTGGTGCTGTTCGGATCGTTCTTTGTCTGGGCCCTGGTGGATCGCATGTCGCTGCAGAGGCGCGTGCCACCGCGCATCCGTCGGGCACCGGAGGGGCGCTACAACGACCTGCTGGCAGTGCTCGTGGGTCTGACGCTCTACGTGCTGTTCGTCTGGCGTTTGCACGACTGGCTGTTCGGTGTGCCGCTGTCCTGGCGTGGCTGACGGCGGCCAGCCCGGTGCGAAAAAGAGACGCGCCGGTCCCGGCGCGCCTTTTCCAAGGTCGAGACCCGATCGGGACTAGTAGGCGAAGGCGCCGTTGGCGTATGTCTGACCGCCTACGGTCGCGCCATCGATGAGCGTGTACACCGTGCGGCCATAGAAGAACGGCAGTCCCCAGTCAAAATATGTCGTGCCGTTGACCGTGGGCGCAGCCCCGCCGACGTCGTTGTACGCGTAGAACATCGAAGCCGCCAAGGTGTTGAAGTCGGCGACCTGGAACGAGACCGTGCTCGGCGAGCTGCCGCCCGTGTTGGTCGCGCTCAAGCTCTGCGTGGTGCTCGGGCAGTAGAACGGCGCGTAGGTGGTGCACTGGGGGATCTGGCTATCGGCGAAGAAATAGGCATTGGAGCCTGAGTCGATGATGCCGTCGATATTGTTGGTGCCGTTGAAGCTGGTGGTGAGGTACATCGGCTGTTGATCCTGCGGCTGGGTGCCACTCAGCGAGAGGATCGTCGCATTGCCGATGCCATTGTCGGTCTGGGTGCCTATGCCGAAGGCCAGATAGCCCGTCGCGCTGGCCACGCCGCTGGCGCTGATCGCAGGCAGTTGCAACAGGGTGCCGTTATTGTCCTTCGTCGAGGTAAACATCGTGACGGGGTTGGTGACCTGGGTAGCCAACGACGCCGTCGCGCCGGTGCAGGTGCCGCTCACCGGACAGCTGTAGTAATACAGCGCCGAGTTGGTGGTGCAGAGGCTGCCGCAGTCCTGCGGCGCCGGCCCGATGCCGAGTACGCCATCGGCACTGAAGGAATCGGGCGAATCCAGATCGGTGGTGCCGCCGGGGCTGTTGCTGGTGCAGTTGGTCGGCGGCGTGCTGGTGTTGATGACCTGGACGGGCACATTGCTGGCCGTTTCGTCGGCGATCGAGACCTGCGTTGCCGTGTAGACCCCTCCCCAGGCGTAGCCATCGGCATAGTAGGCGCACTCGGAAAGAGTGCCGGTGCCGGACGTTTCGGGCGCCAAGTTGAGCGCCGTGACTGCGGCCGAAGACATCAGCCGCAGTCCCGAGGAGCCGGTATCGACCAATACCTGAATGTTCTGGCAGTTGGTGCTGGGTGTACCACACACCTTCACGGTGACGATCGGCACGTTGAAGACCTGCTGCGTCACGTCGCTCGGAAAGGTACCGACGCTGACGCTCGCCACGTTGCTGCCGTTGACGAGTGAACTGACGCAACTGATGGACACATCGCTGACATTGCCCGTGGCGGTGCCCGAGCCGTTGGTCACCGTGCAGGTCTCCCCGGTGGGCTGGGTCGCCACGGTGACCTTATAAGCGCCGCTCACCGGCTGTGAGAAGGTGAAAGGACCATCGCTCGTCACCGACAGATCATTGCCGCTGTTGTCCTGCAGGACCATGCCTGAACTGGAGTACGTGGCGACGCCTTGAGCGCTGCCCCCGATGGTATAGCTAGCGCCGGTGCCGCCGCCCCCACCACCACCACCGCCACTACCGCCACTACCGCCACCACCGCCACCGCCACCACAGGCGGAGAGCGTCAGGGCACCGAGCAGCACGATCAAGCAATGGGCCTGCTTCATGGGACTCCCTACTTTTATGTATCTATATCTGCGTGTTCTGCGTTTCTGCGAGCGAGACAGCCTGCGCGATCAGGGCAGCTGGCTGACGTCCACACCCGTTGGCACGAGCGCGGGGATGTAGGCGACGCCATGGAAATTTCCCATCCGGCCCAACGACTGCATGACGAAGTCGGATTGGTGGATGCCGTAGTGACGATGCGCCGCCGGGCCCTGGTTGGCGTGGGCAGCCGCCGCCCCGGCGTGCAGGCGTGTGTAGTAATCGCCCAGCACCTGCTGGAAATTTGGCGGGGTAACCCCCTGCCAGGTCACTGCAAACACCTTACCGGCACGCGTCACGTACTCGCGCACGGTCACCGTACTGCTGTCGATCTCCTGCACGTCGTACTGGACCTCGGGGATGCTTCGCAGCATCCCGTGCAGCACTGAGCTGTCCGTGTTGACCGTGTCGGGCGTACCGCCGAGCGCAGCCAGCGCCGGCGTGGCCAGCGAAGCCAGTGCGATGCCAGCTGCCGCAGCGATAGCCGCGCGGACGATGGATGGATTGGGTCTCATGCGCCTCCCTTGGGATCGGATATTTCGCGCCGCAACTGATCGGTCTGTGACTGCCGATGCCGTATCGATAGGATGCCGAGGCGGCATGGGCGATGCCAGTGCCGGATGCATTTTTGTCCCGCTTTGCGCCGCGCTCCTACGGGATTACGTTAGGTCGCCGGACGCAATCAACCGCGACGTCCTATTGAACTGTACCGCTGGATGGGGTTGAGCAGCCCGCCGTTGGGACAGCCGCACGGCCGGCACGACGGGGAGCTTGCGCTGCTCTGGCTTACGGCAGCTTTCAGCGGACGACGTCCGCCTCAATACGCGTAGTAGGGACCGGTCGTGCCGCCGGCAGAGGCATTCTCGATGGCGAAATAGATCGTGCGGCCGTAAAAGAAGGGAAGGCCCCAGTCGAAGTAGGGACCAAAACCGGGAATGCTCGGCGCGGGACCGCCCGTGTCGTCGATGGCATAGGACGTGCCGCTGATGTCATTGAGATTGGCGATCGAGAAATCGGCCGGGTTCGTGGTGCCATTTTCGCCCTGATTGGTGGCGCTCAGTTTGGTCGTGGATGGTGGACAGAAGAATTCGTTTTCCGGCGCGCTGCTACCGCAGAGCGCGAGCGAGCTGTCATTGAAGAACAGCGCGTTGGAGCCCGAGTCGATGAAGCTGCTGCCCAGGGTCGAGCCATTGAAGGTCGTAGTGAAGTTGCCACCCTGACTGGTTGTGAGCACCTTGGCATTCGCGAGGCCATTGTTGGACTCGGTGCCGATGCCGAATACCAGGTAGCCGCTGGCGGTGGGGGCTCCCGAGCTGCTGATGGGTGGCAGCTGCAGGATCACGCCGTTGTTGTCGGTCGGGAAGTAGGCGACGGGATTGGAGACCTGGTCCGCGACCGGTTGACTGACCAAGGTGCAGGTGCTGCCACCCGACGGCGGACAGCTGTAATAGATGTCTGAAGGGGCTGCGGGCGTCTGCGCACAGTAGCTGCCGCAGTCCGACACGAGCACGCCGATGCCAAGGATGCCATTGGCGCCCAGCGCATTGACGTTGTTCAGGGCGGTATCAGCGTTGGTGCTTGAGCAGTTCGGGGGAACTGCGGGCGAGGGCGAGCTGGCATCGTTGATCACTTGCACGGGCACGGCGCTGCTGCTCGTCTCCCCACCGATGCTGACCGTGGCGCTGGACACCTTGCCCCAGGCATAGCCGTCGGCAAAGGGCAGACACTCCTGGATGGTATTGCCCGGCACGACCGGATCGGGCATCGCCGGAAGATCGACACCTGCTTGCTCGAGCACCGAGGCCATGACGCGCAGTCCATAGGAGCCGGTATCCACGAGGATGCCGCTGATGGTCGCGCAACTCCCACCCGGGACGCAGAATTTGACGCTGACGTACGGCTGGTTGAACGGCTGATTGCCGCTTGAGGCGGGGCCGGGCTCAACGGTCATGGCGACGACGTTGTTACCGCCGCCGGCGAAGCTATTCTGAGTCGGTGCGCTGCTGGCACTGTTGCCGCCGCCACCGCAGCCGCCGAGCGCAAGCGTGACAACCAGACCAAGTAGACCGAACAAGCGATGAACTTGCTTCATGAGGAATACTCGTGAGATGACCAGGACTACTGCAGCTGGTCGATGGAGACGTCGCTGGGCACGAGCGCGGGCAGATAGGCGATGCCGCCGAAGGCGCGCAGGTGCCCAGTCTGGCGAATGATCAGATCGGACTGCTCCAGCCTGAACATCCGATGGATGCCGGGGTTCGCCCGATGCGCAGCTGCGGCGGCACTCTGAAAGCGCGGAAAGTAGGTCCCGAGCAGTTGCTGCAGGTTGGGAGGCAGCGGTCCATGCCAGGTGATCGCAAACACCTGCCCGGCACGGTTGGCATACTCGTTCACGACGAGTTCGCCGCTGCTGATCTGGTGCATGTCGTAATCGACGAACCCCGTGCTGCGCAGCTGCCCGCGCAGGGCGCTGCTGTCCGCCGCCACCGAGTCGACGCTGCCACCGAGCGCCGCCTGTGCGGGAGTGCCGAGCAGACCCGAGGAGAGTAGAGCGGCGAGCAATGCCAAGGCCGGCAGCGACCGCTTCGTGGTTCGTTTCATCGAATCAGGCTCCCTGCACGCCAAAGGCTCCGCTGCATAGCGAGGCCGGCGCGATCTTATCCAGCCGCGCTTCGGAAGACTTGAGACCACCGTCACAGTGGTGAGTTCACTTCACCCGTTCGGGCCCTCGCTCACAATAGTTATTGTCGCTGATTGGAGACTGCCGGGCTAGTGAACTGTTCGCGATGGTGCACGCAGGCACTGCTTTGCGGGCCTTTGCCGGCCGCTGCGCGCACTTCAGTGGGGTGGCCGAGTCGGCGCTGGTCGTCTCCGATCCAGCGCCGACGCGGAAAAGCAGTGGGCCCGCTGCTGGGGTTCTTTAAAGAGTGCTCAATCGCGAGCTGACTCAACCGTGGGGATCAGAAATTAAACGCCGCCGTCAGCCAGAGCGCGTTGGAGCGATTGGTGTCCTGGATGTGCAGCTCGTCGTACTCGAGCCGTACGTCCAGGCGCTGAATGAACACCAAGCCGATGCCGCCGCCATAGACGAAGTGGTTCTCGTTGTGGCTGTAGTAGCGATAGATTCCCGCGGGCGTGACGTAATTGTCGTGGAAGTCGTAAAAGTATTCGCCGCCCTTGATGAACAGTTCGAACGGGCCGACCACCGAGCCCTGAAACGAGCCCAGGGGCAGTGTGGCCACGAGCCACGGCGCCCAGCCCTTGATGGTGCTGGTGAACTCAGTGCGACCCGCGAAGCTGCGGTTGGTGCCCAGATCCATGTACTGAGCTTCGAGCGCGACAAAGGGCGCGAAGCGATATTGGGCGAACACCTGCCAGGCCGTGTCATTGGTGCCCCGGTAGCTATCGAGAGCTGAACCGAGCGACTCGGCATTGTTGATGCGCAGATAATATTCACCGACGCCCCCTCCGACCGAGGGGCCCATCAGGGCATCCGCCCGGGCGGGGGCAGAATACAGACCGCAGCCGGCCATGAGCAGCGCAAGTGCTGCGAGGCTGCGAATCCCGAACGCCATGCGACTATTCATGAGTGATGTCCTCGTTGCGCAACAAACGTGCCGCGCATGGTGGGCGAGCAGCAGGAGGCTCGAAACAGGGGAGCTGCCCCTTCCCCCGTCGGACGGCACTGATTTACCGCCAACTCGCTGCGCACGGCTGCAGTCATCACTGGCGGCCCCTCGGTGACGTGATCCGGCCGGCGTCGTCAGCGGTACGCGACACGGAACGACATGAGGTCTTGCGGCTCGTGTGACGGCCTGCCATGTAAAATGCGGCGCAGGCTTACGCCCTTCCCGGATCTCCCACTTTTTCGCGATGAACGCACAGTTGTCCGCCGACCTGACGACGCAGCCGCTTGCGCCTGCCGAGGCGCCGGCGCGGCTGCGCGAGATTCCTTATAACTACACCTCGTTCTCGGATCGGGAGATCGTGCTGCGACTGTTGGGCGAGCGCACCTGGGCGCTGCTCGATGAGCTGCGCCATGAGCGACGCACGGGCCGCTCGGCGCGCATGCTGTACGAGGTGCTCGGCGACGTCTGGGTCGTGCGGCGCAACCCCTTCCTGCAGGATGATCTGCTGGAGAACCCGAGACGCCGGCGGCTGCTGGTCGCCGCGCTGTATCACCGGCTCAGCGAGATCGATCGGCGGCGCGATCGGGCGGACAGCGAGCGCTTTGCGAAAGTGGGCGAGCTGCTGCGCGCTACGCGCGAGGCCGTGCAGGTCTTCGAGGAACAGTTTCGCGCCTGGGTGCAGCTGCGGCGGCGCGTACGGCGCGCGCTGGCGCTGCACACGCGTGCGGACAACATCCGCTTCGATGCCTACTCGCGCGTCGCGCACGTCACCGACGCGACCGATTGGCGCGTGGAATATCCCTTCGTCGTGCTCAAGCCCGATGCAGAGAGCGAGCTGCCGGGTTTGGTGCGCACTTGTATCGAGCTGGGCCTGACGATCATTCCGCGCGGCGGGGGCACCGGATATACCGGCGGCGCGGTGCCACTCACCGCATTGTCGGCAGTCATCAACACCGAAAAGCTCGAGGCGCTCGGCACGGTGGAGCGTGTGCACCTGCCAGGAGTCACCCAGGAAGTCGCCACCCTCTACACCGAGGCGGGCGTCGTGACGCGACGTGTCGCCGCCGCGGCCGAGGCAGCCGGCCTGGTGTTCGCGGTGGATCCGACCTCGGCCGATGCCTCTTGCATCGGCGGCAACATTGCCATGAATGCCGGCGGCAAGAAGGCGGTGCTGTGGGGCACCGCGGTCGACAACCTCGCCTGGTGGCGCATGGTGGACTGCGAGGGGAACTGGCTCGAGGTCACGCGCCTGGATCACAACCTCGGTCGCATCCATGAGGCGCCCGAGGTGCGCTTCGAGGTCGTGGTGAAGGACGGCAGCTCGCCGCCCGAGCGAGCGCGCGTGCTCGCAAGCTCCATCCTGACGATGCCCGGTGCGAGCTTTCGCAAGGCGGGGCTCGGCAAGGATGTCACCGATAAGTTTCTCGGCGGACTGCCGGGTGTGCAGAAGGAGGGCTGCGACGGGCTGATCACCGCAGCGCGCTGGGTCCTGCACCGCATGCCCGCGCATACGCGCACGGTGTGCCTGGAGTTCTTCGGACAGGCGCGCGAGGCAATTCCCTCCATCGTGGAGATCAAGCGCTTCCTCATCGAACGCGCCCCGCACGGCGTGCAGCTGGCGGGACTTGAGCATCTGGATGAGCGCTACCTGCGGGCGGTCGGCTATACGACCAAGTCGCGGCGCGGTTCGCTGCCGAAGATGGCATTGTTCGGCGACATCGTCGGGGACGACGAGGCGGCGGTGGCCGCGGCGACCTCCGAGGTCGTGCGCCTGGCCAATGCGCGTGGCGCGGAGGGCTTCATCGCCGTCAGCGCCGAAGCGCGCCGTAAATTCTGGCTCGACCGGGCACGCACGGCGGCGATCGCACGCCATACGAATGCCTTCAAGATCAACGAGGACGTGGTGATTCCGCTGGCGCGCATGGGCGAATATACCGACGCCATCGAGCGTATCAACATCGAATTTTCGCTGGCCAACAAGCGCCGGCTCATCGCAGATCTCCAGCAGCTGCTCGCAGCGCCCCTGCCGCTGGCGCGCGCCGAGGATGCCGAGCTCGGCAAGCTCTCACCCGAAGAGCTGCTCGGCGAGCGCGTACGCCAGGCGCAGTCACTGCTGGCGGAGGTGCAGGGACGTTGGTCCTGGCTCGCTACTCATCTCGACACGCCGCTGGCCGAGGCGCTGGTGGATCCGGCCGCGCAGCTGGCGGGCGCCGAGCAGCTCGAGCAGCTGCTGCCTGAGCTGCGCGTGCTCGATCTGTTGCAGGACCATACGCTGCGCGCGTCCTGGAAGCGTGAGCTGCGCGAGCCGCTGCAGCAGATTTTCAACGGACGGGTGTTTGCGCCGATCCTCAGCGCCTGCGAGGAGGCACATGCGCGCGTGCTGCGTGGCCGGTTGTTCGTCGCGCTGCACATGCACGCGGGCGACGGCAACGTGCATACCAACATCCCGGTCAATTCGGACGATTACGAGATGCTGCAGGCAGCCACGGCCGCTGTGGCGCGCATCATGGCGCTGGCGCGCCGGCTGGACGGGGTGATCTCCGGCGAGCACGGCATCGGCATCACCAAGCTCGAGTTCCTGAGCGAGGCGGAAACGCGCGGCTTTCGTGCCTACAAACAACGTATCGACCCGCAGGGGCGCTTCAATCGCGGCAAGCTCCTGCCCGGGGGCGATCTGTCGAGCGCCTACACGCCGAGCTTCAATCTGCTCGGGCACGAGTCGCTCATCATGCAGCAGTCGGACATCAGCTCGATCTCCGACGCGATCAAGGACTGCCTGCGCTGTGGCAAGTGCAAGCCCGTGTGCGCCACGCACGTGCCGCGCGCCAATCTGCTCTACAGCCCACGCGACAAGATCCTGGCCACCTCGCTGTTGATCGAGGCGTTCCTCTACGAGGAGCAGACTCGCCGCGGCGTGAGCATCCGCCATTGGGATGAGTTCGCGGATGTGGCCGACCACTGCACCGTCTGTCACAAGTGCAAGACGCCCTGTCCGGTGGACATCGACTTCGGCGATGTTTCGATGGCGATGCGCGATGTGCTGCGACGGATGGGCAAGCGGCGCTTCAATCCCGGTACGGCCGCGACGCTGTTCTTCCTCAACGCGACCAACCCCGAGACCATCCGGCTGGCGCGCAAGATGATGATTCAGTGGGGCTATGGCGTGCAGCGCACGGCCAATCGCTTGCTTCGCGGCCTGGCGCACAAGCAGACGCGGCGGCCGCCGGCCACCACCGGCAAGCCACCGATGCGTGAGCAGGTCATTCACTTCGTCAACAAGAAGATGCCCGGAGGGCTGCCGAAGAAGACCGCGCGCGCGCTACTGGACATCGAGAATTCCGAATACGTGCCCATCATCCGCAACCCCGCCGCGACCAGCAGCGACACGGAGGCGGTGTTCTACTTTCCCGGCTGCGGCTCGGAGCGACTGTTCTCACAGGTCGGACTGGCCACGCAGGCGATGCTGTGGCACGTGGGCGTGCAGACCGTGCTGCCGCCGGGCTATCTGTGCTGCGGTTATCCGCAGCGCGCCGCCGGACAGTCGGACCGTGGACAGAAGATCATCACGGACAATCGCGTGCTATTTCACCGCGTCGCCAATACGCTCAACTACCTGGACATCCGCACCGTACTGGTGAGCTGCGGTACGTGTTTCGATCAGCTGCAGGGCTATGAGTTCGATCAGATCTTCCCAGGCTCGCGCATCCTCGATATCCACGAGTATCTGATGGAAAAGAATATACGACTCGAGGGCGTCACCGGTGTGCGCTACATGTACCACGACCCGTGCCACACGCCCATGAAGACCTACGATGCCATGAAGGTGGTCAACACCCTGATGAACGACGGCCAGAACGGTCGCGTGGAGCGCAACGACCGCTGCTGCGGGGAATCGGGTACCTTCGCGCTGTCACGACCGGACATCGCCACGCAGGTGCGCTTTCGCAAGGAGCAGCAGGTGCGCGCCGGCGCCGAGGCGCTGCGCGCCCAGGGCGCCGCGCAGATCAAGATGCTCACCTCCTGCCCCTCCTGTCTGCAGGGACTCAAGCGCTATAACGACGATGCGGACCTCGACGCCGATTACATCGTGGTGGAGATCGCGCGCCACCTGCTGGGCGAGAACTGGATGGCCGACTACGTGCGACGGGCCAACCAGGGCGGCATCGAGCGGGTGCTGGTCTAGCGGCACACTGCGCAAGGAGCGGTGGGCGTCGCCTGACGGCCCCGTAGGCGAGCGGCCTTGCGGCCTTCCGGCATGCGCCTATCCGAGATAGGCGCAAGCGCCGCTGTTAGCGGCGACGCACGGCACGGTTAGATCCGCCGTGCATGACCATTGCCTGCCCGGATTGCGGCACCCTGCAACAGCTCCCGCGCCTGCGCCGCGGCGATGTGGCCACCTGCGGGCGCTGCGAGGCGCGGCTGGAGCGGGTCTGGGCACGCAGTATCAACGTCGCGCTGGCCTGCTCGCTGGCGACCTTCATCCTGCTGTTTCCGGCCAACCTGACGAGCCTGCTCGAGGTGCGTTTCGCCGGGCTGGTCCTGGATATCCGGCTCGGCTCAGGCGTTCTGGCGCTCATCGGCAAGGGTTGGATTCTGCTTGCGCTCATGATCGCGGTGACGGCGGTGCTGCTGCCCTTCATCCGTTACGCGCTGTTGACGGCCGCGCTCGGCGCGGTGCAGTTGGGTCTCGGCAAGACATGGCGCGGCCCGGTATTTCGCTGGGCAATACTGCTCGACCGCTGGAGCATGCCGGAAGTTTTTCTGATCGCGGCGATCATCGGCTATGCGCGTATCGAGGCGCAGGCATCCATCGTCTACGTCGGGCCGGGAGGCTACTGTCTGCTCGCCGCCTCGGCGCTGGCGATGCTGTCGCGCGCACTGCTCGATCGGCGCACGGTGTGGCGTGCGCTGGGACCGGAAACCACTCTCGCGCCGGGCGCAGCGGTGCTCTCGTGCACGGTCTGCGACCTGGTACAGCCGCTGGAGCGCGAGGGACAACCCTGCCCGCGCTGTGGACTGACGCTGCGGCGGCGCATCCCCGGTGTTCGCAAGCGCACGCTGGCGCTGATCATCGCCTCGCTGCTGCTCTACATCCCGGCCAATGTGTTCCCGATGAACGTGACACATTATCCGGACCACTATGAGCGCTATCGCATCATAGATGGAGTCATGGCGCTGTTTGGCGCAGGACTGTGGCCGCTGGGCATCATGATCAGCTGTACGAGCATCGGGATTCCGGTGGCCAAACTCGTCGGTCTGGGCTGGTGCCTGCTGTCGATCCACCGACGCTCCAATCGCCATCTGGTCCTCAAGACCAAGCTCTACCGGCTCATCGATGAGTCGGGTCGCTGGTCGAACGTCGACCCCTTCATCATCGCGGTCATCGTTCCATTGATGCACTTTCGCAATTTCATCGTCACGGATGCGGGCGTGGCAGCGAGCGCCTTCATCGCCGTGGTGGTGTTGACGATGACCGCTTCGCGCAGCTTCGATCCGCGCCTGATGTGGGACGCCGCGCTGGAGCACACCGGTGGCCGATGAGCGTACCGTGGGCGAGGCGCACTCTGCGCCGACCGGGGCGGCTGCCCCTGCCGTCGTGCACCGCAGCCGCTGGCCGGGCTGGATCTGGCTCGTGCCCATCGCGGCGGCTGCCATTCTGATCTGGTTCGGCGCGCGCTTTTTATTCACGCATGGCGAGACGGTCACGGTGATCTTCGAGCAGGCCGCGGGGGTCAGTGCGCAGAACACCAAGGTCGAATATCGCGGTGTGCAGGTCGGGGAGGTGAAGGACGTCACGCTGAGCGATGATGGGATGCACGTGCGCGTGCGCCTGTCGATGGACCGATCCGCGGATCGGTATCTGCGCAGCGGTACGCGCTTCTGGCTGCAGAGCGCCACCGGGGACCTGAGCGATTTGAGCTCGCTGATGTCGCTGCTGGGAGGTCCTTCCATCGAGATGGAGCCCGGCGCAGGCCAGCCGCAGCGGCAATTCGTGGCGCTGGCGCACGCACCGGCCTTCAAGACGCCCACCGCGGGAACCCGCTTCACGCTGACGGCCAGCTCGCAGGGCTCGGCGCAGCGCGGCTCGGGCGTCTACTACCTGGGACTGGACGTGGGCAAGGTCACCGACGTGCAGCTGGTCGGACCGCATGCCTTTCGCTACGAGGTGTTGGTGCGCTCACCCTACGACCGCCTGGTACACGCCGGCTCGCGCTTCTATGACGCCGGGGCGCTGGAGCTGTCCATGTCCGGTGGACTGAAGCTGCAGCTGCTCTCTGCGCTCGCATTGCTGCAGGGCGCCGTGGCCTTCGAGACGCCCGACTCGGCGAGCCATGCGCCGCCGAGCCCCACGGGCAGCGTCTTCACGCTCTACGGCGACAAGCACAGCGCCGAGCTCGCGCCGCAGGGCCCACAGGCCTACTTCGCCGTGAATTTCCCCGATCCGGTCGGCGGTCTGAGCAGCGGCGCTGCCGTGAAGCTGCTGGGATTCGTGGTGGGACACGTCCAGGATGTCGGTCTGCAGTTCGATCCGGCCAGCGGCCAGCTGCGCACCCCGGTGACCATCGCGATCGATACGGATCGTCTGCGCTTCTCGACCGATGGCGCTGGCAATCGCTCCGCGGGCGCGGCCACGCTGACCCAAGCGGCGGCTGTGGCGCGGCTGCAGCGGGCGATCGCGCAGCTGGTGCGCAACGGCCTGCGCGCGCGCCTGGCGCAGGAGCCACCGCTGATCGGGGCCGACTTCGTCTCGCTGGATCTGGTGCCGCATGCGCCGCCTGCGCATTTGGATCTGCGGCAGCCGCTGCCGGTGCTGCCTGCGACCAACGGAGGAGGGTTGAAGGGCTTCACCGCGCAACTCGGTGCGCTGCCCCTGCAACAGATCGGCACGAACGTACGCAGCATCACCGATCGCATCCGCGGCTTTGTGAATTCCCCGCAGCTTACCCAGAGCCTCACCCACTTGCAGGATACGTTGACCGGCATCGATCAGATGGTGCGACAGGTCAAGCCGCAGATTCCAATGCTGATCACGAGCCTGCGGCGCGCTGCCGACCAGCTCGAAGGGGTGGCGGACGCGGCCCACCAGGCCCTCGGCGGAGCCGAAGAGCAGGGTGGCATGAACGAGGCCATGGCCGAAGTGACGCGCACCGCGCGCTCGGTCAGAGAGCTGGCCGACTACCTGCAGCGCCATCCCGAGGCGTTGCTGCGAGGCAAGCAACCATGAGGGCAGGCGCGAGGACGCCAGCGGCATGGATGCCACTGGCCAGAGTGGTGGGACTGGCAGGCGCGCTGCTGCTGGTGGCCTGTGGCCACAGCCCGAGCACGCAGTTTTACCTGCTCGGCGCCGTGCGGGCGTCGCCGCCGCTCGCCCACTTTGCCGGCAGCCCAGTGCAGCTGCGGGCCGTGCATATTCCTGCGGTGCTCGATCGGGTGGAGCTGGTCAGCGCGTTGCCCGGAGGTAGGCTGCAGATCGATGAGTTTCGGCAGTGGGGCGCTCCCATGGCCGACATGATTCGCAACGTCCTGAGTGAGGATCTGAGCGCGCGCCTGCCGGCCGGCATGGTGGCGCCGTCGCAAGCACCCGCGCCCCAGGGGAGCCGCGGCATCGTCGTGGATGTGCTCGAGTTCCAGCCCGAAGCCGACGGCAGTGTGGTGCTCAACGCTGCCTGGACGTTGCTGGCGGCCGGCCCCTCCCATCCTGCGCTGTCCGAGCAACGGCGCCTGCAGCAAAGCGGCGTGGGTGCGAGCGCCGGCGATCGCGTCGAGGCCATGAGCCAGCTGCTCGGCCAGCTTGCCGATGCACTCGCCCAATCGGTGCGCTCGGCGTTGTAGCCGCCGGCTCTGCAGCTCGGCGCCGCCGCGGGCGCGGCGCTAGGGCGCCCACCACAGAGTCACCGGGACATTCTGCTGCGCAAACAGCGCACGCACCGGCATGTCCAGGCTCGGCCCGCGCGCACGCGCGCGCTGATAGGTGGCCCACTTGTCTTCTCCGACGATGAGCAGCGCGATGCGACGCGCGTCGAGCAGCGCGCGCAGATTCAGGCTCATCCTCGAGCGTGGCGCTGCTTGCGCCGTCATCGCGACGCAGCCGGGCGGCTGGCCGAGGTCGAGCGCCGCGGCGAGGCCGGGGGAGTTCGGAAACAGCGATGCCATATGGCCATCATCGCCCATGCCGAGCACGACGAAGTCGAAGGGGCGCGGTAATTCCGCGAGTGTCGACCAGGCGCTGCCCGCGGCAGCGTGCGGGTCAGCATCCGCGCTCTTCAGTCCGACGAACTGCGCCTCCGCCGCCGCATTGCGCAGCAAATGTTGCCGCACCAGATGTTCATTGCTCGCGCTGTCGTGCGTATCGACCCAGCGCTCATCGGTGAGTGTGACCCAGACACTCGACCAGTCGAGCTGCGCATTGGAAAGCCGCTCGAACAGCGGCACCGGCGTGTGTCCTCCGGGCACCACCAAGCTGGCACCGCGCCCAGCCGCGAGGCCCTCCTGCAGCCGCCCGACGATTTCCGCACAGAGCGCATCGGCCAACGCCGCTGCATTAGCGAAACGCCGCTCCTGTGTCGAGTTGCGGGGGGAGTCTGCCATGGTGTTGCGAGAGTGCGCGCGCCGCGCGCCAGAATCAATCGGCCGCCCTCAGGCGTTTGACATCGATCGACGCTGCGCTGACTCTATTAAATCAGCCACCTTCTCAGGGCTGGAGCTCCTCGCAGTTCAACTTTGCCGCCGCCGATCGGCCCGTATCTCCGACAACTACATCCCTCCGGACCACGAGCGCGTGTCCTCATCGGCTGGGCTCTCTCATGATTGGCGCGGCACTCGCGCGTCGCTGGACAGGATCTTCGGCAGCGGATCGCGACAGAGTACGCCGTGGCTGGGTGTCGCAGGACTTCTAGAGACCCTGCGACGGGCTACTGGCGTGATTGTTGCGACGCAGCATACACCGGTCACCGGATGCATTGCGTGCTCCGCGCGTTCAACACACAATCGGCTCCCCCGGCACGGTCGGGAGGCTAAGGCGTCGCCGTAAGCGCCCGGCGCTTATTCTTGTTTCATCTGCACATTAAATGTCCTTAACTAAACACTGGTTGACGGTGGGTTGATTTAACTACGCTTGCGCCGTGCGCCCGCCCATTTGCCGGCGTGCCACTGCGCAATCAAGCGCTTATAACCGCCTGCGGCCAGAGTTTTCACACGGATGCTAATACGCCATGAGCTCTCAGATGCCCCCGCCTGATGCCGACCCTGCCGTTCATCACGAGATGAGCCGCACGAAGAAGATCGTCTGGACGGTCATCGTCTTCGCCGTCGTCATCGGCACCGGCTTCATCGTGTATGCGCGCATCGCCGCGCAACGCGGCGGCGGAAACGGCTTCGTCAGCCAGGCGGCGCGCACCGCCTTCAACGCACCGCTGTCAGTCGGGGTCGCGCAGGTCACGCGCGGGGACGTGCCCATCACCATCAACTCGCTCGGCACGGTCACGCCGCTCGCTACTGTCACCGTACATCCGCAGGTGACCGGGCCGCTGGTCAAGATTTCCTTCACCGAGGGTCAGCAGGTCAAGAAGGGTGATCTGCTGGCCGAGATCGACCCGCGCCCGTTCCAGGCCACGGTCGATCAGGATCAGGCGCAGCTGCAGCACGACCAGGCGCTGCTCAACAATGCCAAGGTAGACCTGGAGCGCTACAAGGTGCTGGTCGCGCAGAACTCCGTGGCCCAGCAGACTTACGCCACCCAGCAGGCCACGGTGCTGCAGGACCAGGCGACGCTCGCCGCCGACCAGGCAGCCCTTGCCTCGGCCAAGCTCAACCTCAGCTACTGCCGTATCACCGCTCCGGTAAACGGCAGCGTCGGGTTGCGGCAGGTGGATGTCGGCAACGTAGTGAGCGCCTATAGCAGCACCATCGCGGTGGTCACGCAGCTGCACCCGATGTCGGTGCTGTTCACGATTCCCGAGGATGACCTCACGCAGGTCACGGCGCGGCTTCACCAGGGCGATAAGCTCGTGGCTGTCGCCTACGATCGCACTTTCAGCACCCAGCTGGATACCGGCGTGCTCGCCGATACCGACAACCAGGTGGACCCGACCACCGGCACGCTGAAGCTGCGCGCGATGTTCGAGAACAAGATGCTGCAACTCTTCCCGCAGCAGTTCGTGAATGTGCGCTTGACGCTGCAGACACTGCAGAACCAGATCCTGGTGCCGGCGGCCGCCGTTCAGAACGGTAACGCCGGCAGCTACGTCTACGTGGTCGACCAAGGGGCTGCACCGACGCCCGTGGATGATCCGCCGGCGGCGGGTGCGTCCGGCACGCCCGGTTTCGGGGGCCGCCGCGGTCGGCGCGGCGGCGACCGCCGCTTCGGTGGTGGCGGCAATTTCGGTGGGGGTGGGCCCGTGGGTCCGGTGCACACCGTACACCTGCGCAGTGTCAGTACCGGCCCGGGCGTCGGCGATCTGGTCTCGATCCGCAGCGGCCTGTCAGTCGGTGAGACTGTAGTGATCGACGGCGCTGAGCAGCTCAAGGACGGTGCGCTCGTCACCACGCCAGGGGTCGATCAGCCAAGTGCGGCTGGTCAACCGGGGGCCGCTGGGACGCCGGGCGCTGCCGGATCGCCGGCCGGTCAGCCAGGCGCCGCTCCGACGTCGGGGCCAGGCGCTGCGCCGGCGCAGTAGTCCTGACGTCCTAACCCGCTCCAGGCAGACGCCATGCTGAACCCCTCGCGCCCCTTCATCCTGCGACCGGTGGCGACCGCGCTGCTGATGGCCGCCATTCTGGCAGTCGGTATCCTGGGCTATCACCTCCTGCCGCTGTCGGCGCTACCCGAGGTCGACTACCCGACCATCCAGATACAGACTTTTCTTCCCGGTGCGAGCCCGGACGTCATGACCTCGACGGTCACCGCGCCGCTGGAGCGTCAGTTCGGCGAGATGCCGGGATTGGATCAGATGACTTCGCGCAGCTCGGCGGGCGCGTCAATCATCACGCTGCAGTTCGCCCTGGACCTCGACCTCGACGTAGCCGAGCAGGAGGTGCAGGCGGCAATCAACGCGGCGAGCAACCTGTTGCCCGCGAGCCTGCCGGCACCGCCGATCTACAACAAGGTCAACCCCGCGGATGCGCCCATTCTGACGCTCGCGGTGACCTCGAACGGCATGCCGCTCACCCAGGTCGAGGACCTCGCCGAGACGCGCATTGCGCAGAAGATCTCGCAGGTAGCCGGTGTTGGCCTGGTTAGTTTGAACGGGGCGCAACGCCCGGCGGTGCGCATCGAAGCCAACATGAATGCGCTGGCCGCCTACGGCATCAGCATCGACGATCTGCGCACCACGATCTCCAACGCGAACGAAAACGCTCCCAAGGGCAGCTTCGACGGGCCGGCACAGGCCTGGACCATCGACGCCAATGATCAGATCTCCAACGCCTCCCAGTATGCCGACCTCGTCGTTGCCTATCGCAGTGGCAATCCGGTGTACCTGCGCAACGTCGCCCGCGTTACCCAGAGCGCCGAGAACACCCAGCTCGCCAGCTGGATGAATGATACGCCGGCCGTGCTGCTGAACATCCAGCGTCAACCGGGTGGCAACGTCATCGCGATCGTCAATTCGATCCAGCAGCTGCTGCCACAAATCGCGGCGGGGCTGCCGGAGAATGTGCACATCCAGACGGTCACCGACCGCACCAATACCATCCGCGCCTCGGTCAACGACGTGCAGTTCGAGCTGGCACTGGCCGTCGGACTGGTGGTGTTGGTCATCTTCCTGTTCCTGCGCAATGTCCCAGCCACCGTGATCCCGGGCCTGTCGGTGCCACTATCGCTGGTGGGCACCTTCGCGCTGATGTACCTGTTCGGCTTCAGCCTCGACAATCTGTCGCTGATGGCCCTGACCATCGCCTCCGGGTTCGTGGTCGACGATGCCATCGTCATGATCGAGAACATCTCGCGCTACGTGGAGCAGGGCGAAAAGCCGTTCCAGGCCGCGCTCAAGGGGGCGGGCGAGATCGGCTTCACCATCATGTCGCTGACCGTGTCGCTGCTCGCGGTGCTGATCCCGCTGCTGTTCATGCGCGAGGTGGTCGGACGGCTGTTCCGCGAATTCGCCATCACGCTGAGCATCTCCATTCTGCTGTCGGCGGTCGTGTCGCTGACGCTGGTGCCGATGCTCTGCTCGAGAATGCTCAAGAGCCGCGAGGAGCGCGAGGCCAAGGGGCGCAACCGTGCGGACATGGCTGCCGAGCGCGGTTTCGAGCGGGTGATCTGCTGGTACGACAGCGCGCTGAAGTGGGTGCTCGGCCATCAAACTTTCGTGCTCTGGTGCGCGCTCGGCACGGTCGGCTTGACCGTATTTCTCTACATCGCCATCCCGAAGGGTTTCTTCCCAGTGCAGGACACGGGCCTGCTGCAGGCCATGACCGAAGCCGCCCCAAGCGTGTCCTTCAACGCCATGGTGCAGCGGCAGCAGACACTTGCCGATGCGGTCCGCCGCGATCCGGACGTGGTGAGCCTGTCGTCGTTCATCGGTGTCGATGGCACCAATACGACGCTCAACGACGGGCGCATGATCATCAATCTGAAGCCCAAGGACGAGCGCAGCGACAGCATCGAGACCATCATGGCGCGGCTGCGCCAGGAAACCGCGGGCGTCGCCGGTATCAGCGTCTATTTCCAGCCGGTGCAGGACCTCACGATCGATTCGACCGTGTCGCGTGCGCAGTATCAATTCGTGCTCGGCGCGGCGGCCGATTCAATTCTCTCGCCCTGGGTGCCGCAGCTGCTGAGCGCATTGCATCGCGCGCCGCAGTTGCAGAACGTGTCCACCAACTACACCGACAAGGGGCTGACCGCGCAGATCCAGGTCGATCGCGATACCGCCGCGCGTTTCGGCGTGACCGCCGCCACGATCGACAACGCGCTCTATGACGCCTTCGGCCAGCGCATCATCTCCACGATCTACTCGCAGTCGAACCAGTACCGCGTCATTCTGCAGGCGATGCCGAGCATGGAAGACTCGGTCGCTGCGCTCAACACCATCTACGTGCCAGGCGCCGGCGGCGGCCAGGTGCGCCTGGACTCGATTGCGCATGTCTCGGTCAACCAGTCACCGCTCGAGCACGATCATCTCGGGCAGTTCCCCGCTGCCATGTTCTCCTTCGACGTCGCTCCGAACGCCTCGCTGCAGTCGGCCGTGCAGGCGGTGCGCGATGCCGAGCGCTCGATCGGGCTGCCGGTGAGCATCAGCACCACCTTCGAGGGCTCGGCCCTGGCCTTTCAGTCAGCTCTCTCGAGCGAGGTGCTGCTGGTGCTCGCGGCCATCGCCTCGGTCTACATCGTGCTCGGCGTATTGTATGAAAGCTTCATCCACCCGCTGACGATTCTGTCGACACTGCCCTCGGCCGGTATCGGCGCGCTGTTGGGACTTATGGTCGCGGGGCTCGACCTCAACGTCATCTCGATCATCGGCATCATCCTGCTGATCGGCATCGTGATGAAGAACGCCATCATGATGATCGACTTCGCGCTCAGCGCCGAACGCGACGGCGGCAAGGCGCCGTCCGAGGCGATCCACCAGGCCGCGCTGCTGCGCTTCCGTCCGATCCTCATGACGACGGTCGCGGCGCTGTTCGCCGCCCTGCCGCTGATGCTCGGCACGGGTACCGGCTCTGAGCTGCGCACGCCCCTGGGCGTATCGATCGTCGGTGGGCTGCTCGTCAGCCAGGTCCTCACCCTGTTCACGACGCCAGTGATCTACCTGTTCTTCGATCGGCTGGCGAAGGCGGTGCGCGGCGGCCGGCCGGCGTTGCCCGCCGAGGACGAAAGCGGCGCGTGGGCTGGGACTGGCGCACAACCGGCCGGCGGTGCGCTCGGCAGCCGTCCGCACCCAGCAGCGCCCCAGAGCTGAATCCCGACACGCACAGCGCCACGCCATGAATATCTCCGCGCCGTTCATCCACCGTCCGGTCGCCACCACCCTGCTGACGCTTGCGCTGGCGTTGGCGGGCGGCATCGCATTTTTCCTGCTGCCGGTGGCGCCGCTGCCGAACGTGGACATTCCGACAGTTCAGGTCCAGGCCTCGCTGCCGGGCGCCAGTCCCGAAACGGTGGCCACCAGCGTCACGACGCCCCTGGAGCGCCACCTCGGCGCCATCGCGGGGGTCACCGAGATGACCTCCTCGAGCTCGGTGAACTCCTCGCGTATCGTCCTGCAGTTCGACATGAGCCGCGACGTCAACGGCGCGGCACGCGACGTGGAGGCGGCGATTCAGGGCGCACGCGCAGATCTGCCCGCAACGCTGCGCTCGAATCCGCGCTACCGCGAGTACAACCCGGCGAATTCACCGATACTCACCCTGGCGCTGACCTCCAAGACGCTCACACCGGGGCAGATCTATGACTCGGCCTCCACCATCATCCAGCAGAAGCTGCTGCAGATCGAAGGTGTCGGCGAAGTCGACGTCGGCGGCGCCTCCTTGCCGGCGGTACGCGTCGAGCTCAACCCACGTGCGCTGTTCAAATATGGGATTGGGCTGGAGGACATCCGCGCCGCACTGACGGCCGCCAATGCCAACGCGCCCAAGGGCTTCCTCGAAGACCCCACGAACCATTACCAGGTCTATGTCAACGACACCGCGGCGCATGCCGATGCCTATAAGCCGCTGATTGTCGCCTATCGCAACAACCGTCCGGTGCGGCTCGAGGACGTCGCCGATGTCTCCGATGGCGTGGAGAACGTGCGCAACCTCGGCCTGGACAACGGCGTGCGCGCCATCCGCGTACAGGTGCATCAGCAGACCGGCGCTAATATCATTCAGACGATCAAGCGCATCGAAGCGGTGATCCCCGAGATTCGGGAATCGATCCCGCAGAGCATCACGATCACCGCGCGCGGCGATCGCACCGCTACGATCCGGGCCTCGCTGCATGACGTGGAGATCACCCTGCTGATCTCCACGCTGCTGGTGATCTTCGTGGTGTTCATCGCCCTGCGCAATCCGCGTGCCGCGCTGATTCCGGCGGTCGCGGTGCCGGTGGCACTGATCGGCACCTTCGGTGCGATGTACCTGCTCGGCTTCACGCTGGACAACCTGTCGCTGATGGCGCTGACCATCGCGACCGGGTTCGTCGTCGACGATGCCATCGTGATGCTGGAGAACATTTCGCGGCACCGGGAAGAAGGCATGCCGCCGTTCCGGGCGGCACTGCAGGGCGCACGAGAGGTCGGCTTCACGGTGCTGTCGATGAGCGTGTCGCTCATCGCGGTCTTCATTCCGATTCTGCTGATGACCGGCATCGTCGGGCGGCTGTTCCGCGAGTTCGCGGTCACGCTCTCGGTCGCGATCGTGCTGTCGCTGCTGCTGTCGCTGACGACCACCCCGTGCATGTGCGCGCACTTGCTCGGCAACATGCGTGCCCGCGCCGGCTCGCTCGTGGATCGCTTCCTGGAGTTCATGGAGCGCGGCTTCAAGGCCATGCTCGATTTTTACGCGCACACGCTACGCGCGGCGCTGGCTCATCCGCGACTGGTGATCTCGATCCTGGGCGCTACGGTGGCGCTCAACATCTACCTGTTCATCGTCATCCCCAAGGGCTTCTTTCCGCAGCAGGATACCGGCGTCATCCAGGGGGTCCTGCGCGCCGATCAGGATGTCTCCTTCGAAGCCATGGAGAGCCGGCTGCGGCAGGCGTTGGCCATCGTGGGCAAGGATCCTGCCGTGGAGAGCTTCGGCGGCTTCACCAACGGCGGTGGCGGCTTCGGCGGCGGCAATACTGCCCAATTGGATATCGACCTCAAGCCGCTCTCAGAGCGCCACGGCCTGAGCTCGGACCAGGTCATCGCGCGCCTGCGTCGTGAGCTCAGCACGCTCACCGGCGCTCGTCTGTTCCTGCAGGTGCAGCAGGACATCCGCGCCGGTGGCCGGCAGGGCAATGCCGAGTACCAATACACGCTGCTCGGTGACAACCTCGAGGAGCTCAATACCTGGGCGCCGAAGATCGCCGAGGCGCTCAAGCACGTGCCCCAGCTCGCTGATGTGAACTCATCTCAGCAGAACAGCGGCCTGGATATCCGGCTGAACGTGGATCGTCCGACCGCCGCGCGGCTGGGAGTCAACCTGACCGCGCTCGACAACACCCTGTACGACGCGTTCGGACAGCGGCAGGTATCCACCATCTACGAGGATAAGAACCAGTATCACGTCGTGATGGAGGTTGCGCCGCAGTTCTGGCAGAACCCGAGCACGCTGAGGGACATCTGGGTCAGCACCTCGGGCGGTGCGCTCTCCGGGACGCAGGCCACCGCGGCTGCGATCGGCGACTTTTCTTCGGCCGCGAGCCGCACTGCCAGAGGTGCGACGAGCAGCGGGGGTGGGGGGGCGCCCACTGGTACCACCGGCGGCGCGACGCGGGCGCGGCCCGCGACAGCTGCGCCGCCACCGGCCGCCTCCTCATCATCGAGCCGCACCGCCTCCGGAGTGACGGCGGCGGCGCAGGCAGCCGCGCGGGCCGCGGCGCAGGCGTCTGCCCAGGCGAGTCTCTCGGCCGCGCAGGCGACCGGGGGGGGCGGCGCAGGGGCCGGCGGCGCCACGAGCGGTGCAACGAGCTCCACCACCAGCGCCGCCAGCCTGGCCGCGCAAAATGCGCACCTCAACCAGCTGACGAACAGCGGTCGCGGCGCCGCTTCGACCGGTGCCTCGCTCAGCACGCTCGCCGAGACCATGATCCCCTTGTCGGCGTTCGCGAGCTACGGCCCCGGGACCACCCCGATGCAGGTGGAGCACCAGAGCGCGTTCGTCGCCACGACGATCTCCTTCAACCTACCGGTGGGCGTGACGCTCGGTCAGGCGACCGTGGCGATCGACAACACGATGCGGCAGCTGCACGTGCCCATCAGCATCCACGGCACCTTCGCGGGCACCGCGCAGGTCTACCAGGATTTCCTGTCCAACGAGGCGCTGCTGATTCTGGCTGCACTCGGCGCGGTCTACATCGTGCTCGGGATCCTCTACGAGAGCTTCATCCATCCGATCACGATCTTGTCCACGCTACCATCGGCCGGCATCGGCGCGGTGCTCGGACTGCTGGTATTCAATACGCCGCTGACACTGGTGGCGCTCATCGGCCTGTTCCTGCTGATCGGCATCGTGAAGAAGAACGCCATCATCATGATCGACGTGGCGATTACCACCGAGCGCGAGCGTGGCATCGATGCGCGCACCGCGATCTACGAAGCCTGCCTGCTGCGCTTTCGCCCGATCATGATGACCACGTTCGCGGCGCTGTTTGGGGCGCTGCCGCTGGCCGTGACCACCGGCAACGGCGCAGAGCTGCGCCAGCCGCTGGGTATTGCGATCGTGGGCGGCCTAGCCCTCAGCCAGGTGCTCACGCTGTACACCACCCCGATCGTTTATCTGTACATGGATCGCTTCCGTATCTGGAGCAGCGGGCTGTTCCGCCGCCGCCCGCGCCGGCTGAGCGGTATTGATCCACCCGAGCAGCAGCCCGCCTGAGCCCATGTCGACCCTGCCGGCACTGCCATCGATCGGATGGACGAAGCACATGTGGCCACACGCAGCGCCGCCGTACGTGGGCGCCGATATACACTTTCCGTCACCACGATCTTCAGAACCACGATGAGCCGCGCATGAAGCACCCTGCCTGCACTGTCCGCGCCTGCGTGCGCGCCCTGCTCCTGCTGCCCGCGACTCTCGCGGCCGGCTGTGCAGTGGGCCCGAACTACCATCGCCCGACGGCCACCATCACGCCGGTATACAAGGAAAATCAAAATTGGAAGCCGGCCAATCCGCGCCAGATCCCGGCCGACCAGCCCTGGTGGTCGATCTACGACGATCCGCTGCTCGATGGCCTGGAGCGCCAGGTCGTCGTGAACAATCAGACCCTCAAGCAAGCCGAGGCCGCTTATCGAGCCGCGCAAGCCGTGATCATGATCGATCGCGGTACGCTGCTGCCTGATCTCACCATCGGTGGCAGCGACACGCACGCCGGCGCGGCCGGCGGCCAGGTAAACAGCCAGAACGCCCAGCTCGGCGGTCGCGGCTCCGGCTTCACGACGCCGAAATACATCAAGTACGCGACAGCCAGCGTGCAGGCGCAGGCCAGCTGGACGCTCGACATCTGGGGAAAGATTCGCCGCGAGGTCGAATCCGACACCGCCAGGGCGCAGGCGAGCGCGGCCGATGTTGCCGCGGCACTGCTGTCCGCACAGGTGTCACTCGCCGAGGATTATTTCCGCATGCGCGCGGCCGAGCAGGAAGAGCGCATGTACCAGACGTACCTGGCCGACCTGGAACAGTCGCTGCAGATCACGCAGAACCAGGTGCGCGCCGGTATCACCACGCTCGCCGACGTCTATCAGGCGCAGACTCTGTTGGAGAATACCCAGGTCGCCGCCATCAATGTAAATCTCACGCGCGCCACCTTCGAGCACGCCATCGCGACGCTGATCGGCAAGGTGCCCGAACAGCTGTCGCTGCCGCAGGGAAGCTTCAACACCGCGATCCCGGTGGTCCCGGTCGGGTTGCCATCGCAGCTGCTGGAGCGACGCCCGGACATCGCCGCCGCCGAGCGCACGGTCGCCAGCGAGAATGCGCTCATCGGTGTCGCCGAATCGGCCTGGTTCCCGAATCTTACGCTGACCGGCTCCGCCGGGTTCACCAGCAGCAAGCTCGCCGGACTGCTCAGTGCCGCCAACACCGCCTGGTCGTTCGGACCGCAGGTGGCCGAGACGATCTTCAACGGCGGTGCGCGCATCGGTCAGAACCGTGAGGCCCGCGCCAACTACGATCAATCGGTCGCGTCCTACCGGCAGACGGTGCTGTCGGCGTTCGAGGCGGTCGAGAATGATCTGGTCACGTTGCGCGTGCTCGAGCAGTCCCAGGGCCTGCAGGTCACCGCGGTGGGCGCCGCCCGGCTCTCCGAGAACCTGACCCTCAATCAGTACAAGTCAGGCATCGTCTCCTTCACCAGCGTCATCACCGCACAGACCACGCGGCTGGAGAGCGAGATCAATTTGCTCTCGATTCAGAGCGAGCAGCTGGTGACCAGCGTGGACCTGGTGTCGCAGACCGGCGGGGGCTGGAACGCCTCGGATCTGCAGCTCGCCAATCGCGGCGTGCCGAAGAGCTGAGCGGCGGAAGTGGGGCGCCCGGCTCAGCGCTGCCAGCTCGCCTCGAGCATGACGCTGCGGTCGATGTATTCGCCGGCGGGCAGCGGAAATTCCAAGTGGCGCGCGTGCAGCAGGTTCGCGCCCTGCACCGCGAGTCGCCAGCCTGCTGTCGGTCGCCAGGCGATGTCGGTGTCCAACTCGTCGTAGGCCGGCAGGGCCGGATTGGGCAGTGCGCCGACGTATCGCCAGTGCGCATTCCAGGACAGGCCGTGGCCGAGATCCATCGAGGAGCTCAGGCTTGCTTGCATGCTCGGATCGTCGGTCTGCTGTGAGAGTCCGACCGCCCGGCTGATGCCGCTGACGCCCGGCTCGAACGCAAAGCGCTCATGCAGCGCGGTCAGTCCCGGGGACAGACGCCACCAGGGCAGCACCTGCCAGTCGGCCCAGGCTTCGAAGCCGTACGTGATGGCCTGCATCTGGTTGCCCCACGTCAGCGACAATAGTGCCGGGGGAGCGGGGCGTGCGAACTCGATCGTGCGCAGATCGCTGTAGTCGTCGTAGAACAGGGACAGCGACGCCGAGACGACGGCACTGGGCTGGCTGCGCAGCCCCAGTTGCGAGGACCAGAGCCGCTCGGGCTGGAAGTCCGCATTGCCCGCCAGCACGACCAGCGGATTGACGGCTGGACTCTTCTCCAGCACGTCCTCATCGAAGGGCGTGGGTGAGCGAACGGAGTCGGAGACCGCCGCCCACAGCAGCGTATGCGTCGTCGCACTCCAGCTGGCGCGCACATCCGGCAGCGCCTGCCAGCCGGCATACGGGTCATCCTCGAATTTCAGCCCGGCTGTCAGCCCGACGCCCTTCGGCAGGGTGAGCGTGTCCTGAGCAAACACGTCGCCGAGCGTGAGGTTGCGATTCGGTGGCACCCACAGCAGCGAAGGCGAATCGGTAAATCCATAGCTGTTGACGCGCTCGCCGGCACCCCAGATCACGCGATTCCAATCGACGAGGGACAGCACCTGCTGCAGCTCCACGTCATAGGTGCGCAGCACGAACGCCGGCACTCCACCCTGGGCCCAGCGCTCGGTCTGGTCGAAATAGGTCTGCAGCTGCCACTGTGATACGGCCGTACTGCGCTGCCAGCGGCCCAGCACATTGCTGCCTGAGATGAGACCGCCGGCGGCGTCCGCCGCGTGCTCGGTGCCGCGATACGCATCGCCCTGCAGGGTCAATGTATTGAGGCCGACGGACGAGTCGAGTCGAAAGCCGCCCTGCTGCTTGTTCCAGCTATCGTGGGGATCGCGCCCACCGGGCTGGGTCATGGGGGACTGCTGGAAGAGCTTGCCGTACAGGCGCAGTGAGGTCGAATCGTTGAGGTTGGCGCCATAGCGGGACATGACGTCCTGCTCGAGATTGCCTGCGTCGGCTTGCACCAGTGTGCCCTGGGTGAGCGAGGCGCCGCGCGTGATGACGTTGATGACGCCGTTCATCGCGTTGGCGCCCCACAGCGTCGAGCCCGGGCCCGTGATCACCTCGATGCGATCCACATCGGCAAGCACGACATCCTGCACGTCCAGATAGATTCCGGAGTACAGCGGCGAATAGACGCTGCGCCCGTCGATCAGCATCAGCATCTTGTTGGAGAAGCTCTGCTCGACGGGATTACCGCCGAAGCCGCGTCCCGACAGCACGTAACCGCTCGAGCTCAGTTGCGTGACGCGCAGATTCGGCGCCAGGCGCAGCGCTTCGGCCAGGGTGGTGGCTCCGGAGCGCAGGATGTCATCGTGCGAGATGACGTAGATCGAAGCGTCCGCAGTGCTCAGCGGCTCGGCGACCTTCGACACCGAGGTCACCTGCACATTGGACAGCTGCGTGAGCGACATACCTACGAGCGACTGCACCTCCGGACTTTCCTGGCCGTGAGCCGCGAGGGCGTAGGACAGGGCCAGCAACGCGCCGAGCCCGCCACTGGCCGCACGGGACGCGCGGGACGCGCGGGACGCACAGGACGCACGGGTTGCCCACCTGAAATGCCGGTGTATGACCAACGCTGCTCCCTTCTGGTGTTGCACTTTTTCTGGTGCGCCGTCGGGGCGCACGGAAGACCGCCGGCATTGTGCCAGCAGGGTGCGGTGTCTGGGAGTAAGACGAGTGGCAGGAATCTCAGACTGTAAATTTTATAGCGCTGAGCGGGGCGCGCTGCGTCTCAGGCTTGGCCGAGATCGCGGGCTGCCAGCCCCGTGTGGCGCGTCGGGCGCGGTCCGTAGACCGGCGGCAGCGGGCTGCCCCGCAGCAGCGCGAGACGCTTCTGCACGCGCCCGAGCTTCACGGCCACGATGGCCCCGTTGCGGTCGTTGATTTCGCGACAGCGACTCGCCACCTGCAGGTTCGACAGCCATTGGGTGCGCAGTTGTCCCTGCGGATCGGTCCAGGCCAGTAATTTCTCGATCGCCGCCAGACCGCTGCCGAATGAGAGCATGCGGCACAGATCCGCGCGCTCCGCATCCAGGCGGGTGAGCCGCTCGACGCAGCGATGCCGCTCGGTACCGATGCGCTGGATCGCGTTGACATCCTCGCCCTGCAGAATGTGGGTCTCGCTCTCCAGCAGTCCCTCGAGCTCGTTGAGTCCGGCGGACTCTTCGGAAAGGATGCGCTGCAGAGCCGGCTGCATCGCCGTGCGCTGCTGATTCACTGCGCGCTCTCGCCCAGGTCCTGTTCGAGCTGCAGCATGCGTGCGGCGAGCTTGTCGGCGTCGACGCTGTAAGTCCCCGACGCAACGGCCTGCTGCAAGTGGCTGACGCGCGGGCCGTCGACCTCGGGCGCATCCTCCACCGCCTGCGCCAGGGCCGCGACCGTCCGGGCCGAGTCAGTGATGTGCACGCGGTCGGCTGAAGCTTCCGACGGCGCGCTCGAGCCGCTGGCCGCCGAGCCAGCCGGCTTGGCCGGCAGGATGGCTTCTACGGCGCCGCCGGTGCCCGAAGACACCGAGCCGCTGCCGAGCTCACTGATGCGATTGGCCACTAGGCTCTCCTTGCGCTCCTCAGAGCCGCTATCGGCCGGCGAGCGCCAAACTTTAGGCGCTGCCGATTCGTCATAACGGCGCCTCGACGACACTGTCGGAGCGCACGATGGCCTCGACGATGCGCTGGGAGGAGATGTTCTGCACGCGAATGTGGTCCTCGATGCGCCCATCGCTGAGTGCCACACCCATCATACGCACGTCGATTCCCGAAGCATGGGCAAGGATGACGACCTGCTGGCCCCGATGGATCAGAGGGGCCGGTGCCAGGGCATCGCGGGTCAGCGGCTGGCCGGCACTGAGCGGCGTGCGCAATCGCTGTCCGGCCAGTGCGGCGGTGTTCGCCGGATACTGCGCGGCCAGTCCCGGCACGCGTCGGGTCTGCAGATCGAAGTCCGCGGCCGTCAGTGCCGCATCGCGCGGCAGCGCATAGCGTGCAATCAGCACCGGCAGCGTGGAATCGACCGTCACACTGGTATAGATCGTCCAGCGGACCGAGCCGGCACAGCGCACGCCCACCGTGGTCTGATGCCGCACCTGACCGTCCCCGGTGATGGACGCCTGCAGCGGCTGATCGCACGCGGGCAGGCGCAGTCGCGGATCGAGCGGAGCGACGCTCAGCGAGAGCTGCGCTGCCAGCCCACCGGCCTGCGAGACAATCGCCTGCTCGGCGGCCGCGCCGATCGCGTGCGTGCTCGTCGTGGTGAGCGCCGCGGCGGTGTGCAACGGTGCTGCGGCCAGCGCGAACAAGGCCAGGGCCAGCAGCGCCGAGTGGGGACGGATGCGGATCACGCGCGATGAGCTCATGGGGTTGCGTACCGATGTCATTGGATGGGAAGCAGGAGCAAAGCCTGTGCCATGAGCAATGCGTCGGTGCACTGACGGATTTCCGACGTTCAAGCCGCGCACCGCGCTGCCGATAAGCTCCTGGAGAGCGCACGCGTCCGCGCCCCGGCAGCGCGTTGCCGCCGGCGGCAACAATCTGCCGCCCGCCATCGGACGCGAAGCCTCCCGGCCGGCTCGACGCTTCGACTGCGTCACAAATTGCCAGCCGGGACAGGGAGTGCCGCACTCGTGGCATAGCGATTGCTCCCCCTAGCGCGACGATCGAAACGATCGGTTCGCGCGAGGCGCGCATGCAGTCGGTACTGGACAACTATCTCGGCATCCATGCCCAGGCGCTGGCCCTGGAGGCACAGCGCACCGACGTGCTCGCCGCCAATCTGGCCAATGTCGATACGCCCAACTACAAGGCGCGCGACATGGACTTCAAGGCAGCGCTTGCTGCCGCCAGCGGCCAGGGCGACGGCTCGACCCTGACGTTGACGACGACCAGCCCGGCCGACCTGACGAGCGCCGGCACGCTCGCCGGAACAGCTGACGGCGCAGCCGCCGCTACCGCAGCCGCGTCGGGGACTGCGCCGGGGTCGGCGGCGAATCCAACCTATTTGAAATATCGCGTGCCGCTTGCGCCCGCGCTCGACGGCAATACGGTGGACGAGCAGCTGGAGCAGTCGGCCTTCGCTGAGAACAACGTGCGCTATCAGGCGAGCCTGACGTTTCTGAACACCAAGCTGCGCGATCTGCTCACCGCGATCGGCTCCTCATAGATCCGGCACGTGACAACCCGCGGAGCGCACCATGTCTGACTTCAAGATCTTCGACATCGCCGGCTCGGGCATGAGCGCGCAGTCGGTGCGGCTGAATACCGTGGCGAGCAATCTTGCCAATGCCGATAGCGTCAGCGGCGACCCCTCGACGGTGTACCGCGCCAAACACCCGGTCTTCAAGGCCGTGCTGGGCGATGGAGTGGGTGACGGCCTGGGCGTCGGCGGCGGCGCCGATGCGGCAACCGCGACCGTTGAGGTCACCGGCATCGCCGAGAACCCGGCGGCGCCGCAGACACGCTATGACCCCGGCAATCCGCTCGCCGATGCGCAAGGCTACGTCTATGCGCCGGCGGTGAACGTCGTGGAGGAGATGACGGACATGATCTCCGCCTCGCGTTCCTATCAGAACAACGTCGAGGTGCTGAACACGGCACGCGACATGATGCTCGATACGCTCAAGCTCGGGCAGTAAGA
>DATNDE010000012.1:0-58367 GCA_035553315.1 Steroidobacteraceae bacterium | reverse complement strand
CGCTTGCCCTGACCGGCGGCGAGAATGACGATGGACAGTGCGGCGGCCGCGGTGGGCAACTGCCGCCGCGTGCGCCCATGCGTGGCGCGCGTTGGTTTCGCGGCGACACGCCGCGACGGCGACGGCCGCTTGGTCCGACGCAGCCTAGCCCGCGCCATGCTCCCTCACCTGCATCATCGTTGGAATTGTAGCAGTCCGTCTGGCCGGGTCCCCGCCAAAGTCCGCGAGCGGGTAGGACATAATCATTGAAGATAGATTGATGCCGCCAACAGCCGATGCCGCGAAGCAGCGCGGCAGTCGTCGCCTGCGCACCAGTGCGCCCGGCGCAGGCGACCTCAGCTTCTCACGCGGCGCAGCTTCTCGATGAGCTTGAGCTGCGCGATGGCGCGCGCCAATTCGGCCTGCGCCTCGGCATAGGAGATCTTGTCCAGATGACTCGCAAGTGCATCCTGCGCGCGCTGGCGGGCCGCGAGAGCAGCTTGCTCATCCAGATCCTTCGCGCGAGCGGCGGTGTCGGCCAGCACCGTGACCTGATTGGGCTGCACCTCCAGCGCGCCGCCCCCGACATAGAAGGAGTGCTCCTGGCCGTCGGCGCCCTGCACGCGCACCTCGCCGGGCTTGAGCATGGTCAATAGCGGCGCATGGCGCGGATACACGCCGATCTCGCCTTCCTGCGCCGGCAGATACACCACCTTCGCCGGACCGGCATAGATGTCGCCCTCGGCGCTGACGATGTCGACGTGGATGGTGCTGTCCATGGTGGTGCGCGACGCTGCTACTGCAGCGTCTTGGCCTTTTCGACGGCCTCTTCGATGCCGCCGACCATGTAGAAGGCCTGCTCGGGCAGCGCATCGAACTCGCCGGCGAGAATGCCCTTGAAGCCGCGGATCGTGTCCTTCAGCGACACGATCTTGCCATCCTGCCCCGTGAACACCTTGGCGACGTTGAATGGCTGCGACAGAAAGCGCTGAATCTTGCGCGCCCGGTACACGGTGAGCTTGTCCTCTTCCGACAGCTCATCCATGCCGAGGATCGCGATGATGTCCTGCAGCTCCTTGTAACGCTGCAGCACGGCCTGCACCCCGCGCGCCGTGTTGTAGTGCTCCTCGCCCACCACCAGCGGGTCGAGCTGGCGGCTCGTGGAGTCGAGCGGGTTCACCGCCGGATAGATACCGAGCGCCGCGATCTGCCGATCCAGCACCACGGTGGCATCCAGGTGCGCGAACGTCGTCGCCGGAGACGGGTCGGTCAGGTCATCGGCCGGCACGTACACCGCCTGAATGGAGGTGATCGAGCCGGTGCGCGTGGAGGTGATGCGCTCCTGCAGTACGCCCATCTCCTCCGCGAGCGTCGGCTGGTAGCCCACCGCCGAGGGCATGCGCCCGAGCAGCGCGGACACTTCCGTGCCCGCGAGCGTGTAGCGATAGATGTTGTCGACGAAGAACAGGATGTCGCGGCCGCGGCCGTTGGCCTGCTTCTCGTCGCGGAAGTACTCGGCCATGGTCAGCCCAGTGAGCGCCACGCGCAGACGGTTGCCCGGCGGCTCGTTCATCTGGCCGTATACCATCGCGACCTTCGAGTTCTCGAGATGGTTCAGGTCGATGACCTGCGACTCGATCATCTCGTGGTAGAAATCATTGCCCTCGCGCGTGCGCTCGCCGACGCCCGCGAATACCGACAGGCCCGAATACTGCTTGGCGATGTTGTTGATGAGCTCGAGCATGTTGACGGTCTTGCCCACGCCGGCGCCACCGAACAGACCCACCTTGCCGCCCTTGGAGAAGGGCACCAGCAGATCGATGACCTTGATGCCCGTGACCAGCAGCTCCTGGCCGCCGGCCTGCTCCTCGAAGGAGGGCGCGGGCCGATGGATCGGCCAGCGCTCGCGCGTTTTGACCTCGCCGCGATTGTCCTGCGGGGCACCGAGTACATCCATGATGCGCCCGAGCGTGCCCTCGCCGACCGGCACCGAGATCGGCTGCCCGGTGTTCTGCACTTCCAGGCCGCGCTGCAGACCTTCGGTGATGCCCATGGCGATGGTGCGCACCACGCCGTCGCCGAGCTCCTGCTGCACCTCGAGCGTCAGGTCGCGATCGACCAGCTTGAGCGCGTCATAGATGCCCGGGATCGAGCCGCGCGGGAACTCCACGTCCACGACCGCGCCGATGATCTGCGTGATTTTGCCCGTGACCTTGGTCGGCTCCGGCTTCGCCGACTCTGACTTCGCCATGTTCGTGTTCGCCATGTCTCTCATCCTCTTGCGCTGCCGGCGCGCTCACAAGCCGCACCGGCCCGATTGATTCCGTGGCGCCTAGACCGCCGCCGCGCCGCCGACGATCTCGGCCAGCTCCTTGGTGATGCCGGCCTGCCGGGCCTTGTTGTAGACCAGCTGCAGCTCGGCGATCAGGTCGGTGGCATTGTCCGAGGCGCTCTTCATCGCCACCATGCGCGCCGCCATCTCCGAGGCGACGCTCTCCACGGCGCCCTGATAGACCTGCGACTCGATGTAGCGCATCAGCAGCCCATCGAGCAGCTCTTCGACCGAAGGCTCGTAGATGTAATCCCAGTGCTCCGGCAGTGCACCTTCGGCGGTGTCGTTCTCCAGCTCGCTGATCACCGGCAGCAACTGCAACACACGCGGCCGCTGCGTCATGGTGTTGACGAACTGCGCGTGCACCAGGAACACCCGATCGAGCTTGCCCTCGCGATAGGCATCGAGCATGACCTTGACCGGACCAATGAGGTCTCGCAGGTGCGGCTGATCGCCCAGCCCCGTGACGCTGGCGAGAAGCGGCAGATCCAGCCGACGGAAGAAGGTGAGCCCCTTGCTGCCGACGATATTCAGGCTCACGCTCGCGCCTTTCTGCTGCCACTCACGCACCAGCGAGAGCGTGGTCTTGAAGACGTTGGCATTGAGCGCGCCGCACAGGCCACGATCGGTCGAGATCACCAGGATGCCCACGGCGCGCGCCTCGCGTGCCACGAGATAGGGGTGACTCGAGTCGGCGTGCACCTGCTTCAGGTGCGCGATCAGCCGCCGTGCCATCCTCGCAAACGGTCGTGCGCGGCGCATGCGCTCCTGCGCGCGGCTGATCTTGCTGGCCGCAACCATCTCGAGCGCCTTGGTGATCTTCTGCGTGCTCTTGACGCTGGCGATCTTGGTGCGGATTTCCTTGGTGCCGGGCATGACTGTCTCAGGCGAAGCTGCCCGTGGCGGCAAAGTTGTCGGCGATCTTCTTGAGCGTCGCCTCGTGCTTTTTCAGCACCGGCTCGGCATTGATCGCGTCCAGATCTTCGCGATGGCTCGAGCGCGCAAAAGCCTGCAGGGCCGCCTCGAACTCCACGATGCGGCGCCGATCGACCTTGTCCATGTAGCCGTTGTTGACCGCGTAGATCGACAGCGCCATCTCCGCCACCGACATGGGCGCGTACTGGCGTTGCTTCATGACCTCGGTGACACGCTGGCCGCGCTCGAGCTGTCGGCGCGTGGCCTCGTCCAGGTCCGAAGCGAACTGCGCGAATGCCGCAAGCTCGCGATATTGCGCCAGCGCGAGACGGATACCACCGCCCAGGCGCTTGATGATGTCGGTCTGTGCCGCGCCACCGACACGCGACACCGAGATACCGGCATTCATCGCCGGACGAACGCCCGAGTTGAACAGGTCGGTCTCGAGGAAGATCTGTCCGTCGGTGATCGAGATGACGTTGGTCGGCACGAACGCGGTCACGTCGCCAGCCTGCGTCTCGATGATCGGCAGCCCGGTCAGCGAGCCGGTCTTGCCCTTGACGCGCCCCTTGGTGACCATCTCCACGTACTGCTCATTGACTCGCGCCGAGCGCTCGAGCAGACGCGAGTGCAAATAGAACACGTCGCCAGGGAAGGCTTCGCGACCCGGCGGGCGGCGCAACAGCAGCGAGATCTGCCGATAGGCCACTGCCTGCTTGGACAGGTCGTCATAGATGATCAGCGCATCTTCGCCGTTGTCCATGAAGTACTCGCCCATGGTCACGCCGCTGTAGGCGGAGAGGTACTGCATGGCGGGCGGCGTGGCGGCCGGCGCGGCGACGATAATGGTGTGGGCCATCGCGCCGTTTTCCTCGAGCTTGCGCACCACGTTGGCGATCGAAGACTGCTTCTGTCCGATGGCAACGTAAATGCAGCGGATACCCGAGCTTTTCTGATTGATGATGGTATCGATGGCGAGCGCGGTCTTGCCGGTCTGGCGATCGCCGATGATCAGCTCGCGCTGCCCGCGGCCGATCGGCACCATCGAGTCGATGGCCTTGTAGCCGGTCTGCACGGGCTGGCTGACCGAGCGGCGGTAGATGACCCCTGGGGCGACGCGCTCGATCGCCGCGGTACCCCTGGCATTGATCGCGCCCTTGCCGTCGATCGGATTGCCGAGCGCATCGACCACGCGGCCCAGCAGCTCCGGCCCCACCGGCACCTCGAGGATGCGTCCGGTGGTCTTGACGGTGTAGCCTTCCTTGATCGACTTGTAGTCGCCGAGCACCACCGCGCCCACGCTGTCCTGCTCGAGGTTCAGTGCCAGGCCGAAGAGGTTGCCCGGGAACTCGATCATCTCGCCATAGCGCACGTCGGCCAGGCCGTGGATGCGGCAGATGCCGTCGGTCACCGAGACGACGGTGCCGACGTCACGTACCTCGGCCGTGCCCTGGAAGTGCTCGATCCTCTGACGGATCAGCTCGCTGATTTCCGATGCCTTGATGGCCATGGCAATGTCCTTGAAATGTTCCTGAGTCGGGCCGGCCTCAGCCGCCCGTGACGCTCGCCGCCAGCCGCTCTACGCGCCGGCGCAGCGATCCATCCACCACAAAATCTCCGAATCGGACCACCGCCCCGCCGAGCAGCGATGCATCCACCGTCTCGTGCAGCCGCACCGCGCGGCCCAAACGTCGCTCAAGCGCGCCCTTCAGCGCGGCCGACTGCTCGCCGCTCAACGCCTGCGCCGAGCTCACCTCGACGTCTGCAACGCGCTCGGCCTCGGCACGCAGCTCCTCGTACTGCACGGCAATCTCGGGCAGCAGCGGCAGGCGGGCGTTGTGCGCCAGCAGCGCGAGGAAATTGTGCTGCTCTTCCTGAAGCTGCTGCGGCGTCAGCTTCGGCTGCACCTGCGGCTGCGCCTGCGCGCCATCAATCTGCGCGCCGCGCGCCCTGCCCGCACCTACCTCACGCACGCTCGGGCCGTCCGCAGACTCGGGCGCTCCGGCGCGCGCCAGCTCCTGCAGCAGTCCGATCAGCTGCGCGGGCGGCACGCGCGGATCGCCGATCAGCGGCTCGATCTGCGCATCGCGTACCCAGGCGGCGGCACGTGACAGGAACTGGTCCCAGGGCGCCAGCGCCGAGGCCGCGCTCGCGCTCTCGAAAGCGGCGCGCGCATAGGGTCGGGCAATGGTGATCGGCTCTGCCATGAGGGCTCAGCCCCGTGCGATCTCGTCGGTCAGTCGCTCGATGATCTGCGCATGCGCACGCGCATCGATCTCGCGCTCGAGCAGCTGCGAGGCGCCGCGCACCACCAGCGAGCCGAACTCCCGGCGCAGCGCATCGCGCGCACGCGTCGCCTCGTTGGCCGCCTCGGCCTGGCCGGCCGCGACGATGCGCGCGCCCTCGGCCTGCGCAGCCTGCTTGGCCGCCTCGAGCTCCTCGAGCGAGCGACGCTGCGCCTGATCCTCGATCTGGCGTGCGCGCTCGCGCGCTTCACGCACGATCGTATTGGCCTCGGCCGTGGCAGTCTCGAGCTTCTTCTGGCCCGCCTCCGCGGCCGCCAGCCCGTCGGCGATCTTCTTGTACCGCTCGTTGACGGGCTTGGCGATCATCGGCACGACGAACGAGTAGATGAACCACAGCAGCAGCAGAAATACGATGATCTGCCCGATGAAAGTGGCATTGGGTGTCAGCATCGTCGCCTAACTCCGCGGCAAGATTGCTCCAGGGATCGCGCTGTTGGTCGCGCTATTAATGGTGCAGCGCCTGCACGGCCGAGAGCAGCGGACTGGCGTAGGCGAAGAACATCGCCATGCCGATCGCGATGAAGAAGTCGCCGTCGATCAGGCCGAGCAGCAGCAGCATGCGTGCCTGCAGCATGGGCATGAGCTCGGGCTGGCGGCCGGCCGCCTCGAGGAACTTCGAGCCCATGACGCCGATGCCGATGCAGGCTCCGCAGCCGGCAAGCCCGATCATGAGGCCGATCGCCAGCGCGGTGTAGGCCTGAAGTGTTGCGATATCCATGGATTAACGTCTCCTCGTCATCTCTATCTATCTGTCAAACAAAAAGGCGCCTAGCCGTGATGCTCTTTGGCCATGGCGATGTAAACGATCGGCAGCAGCATGAAGATGTAGCCCTGCAGCAGCGCGATCAGCAGGTCGAACGCCGACCATAGAATGCCCAGCGCGAGCTGCACGATGAACAGCACCGCGCCACCAACGCTCGGCGAGAGACCATGCAGCGTGAACAACGCGATCAGCAGGAACAGCAGCTCGCCGGCGAACATGTTGCCGAACAGCCGCAGCGCCAACGACACCGGGCGCGAGATCAGCTCGAGCAGGTTCAGGACGATGTTCGGAATCCACAGCAGCGGGTTCTTGCCCAGCGGCGCTGCGATCCACTCCTCCAGAAACCCCAGTATTCCCTTGGAGGCGATGCCGACGATCAGTACGACGACGATGACCACCGCCGCCATCGCGAAGGTATCGTTGACGTCGGCCGTGGGCAGCACGTGCCACTTGGGCACACCAAACAGTCCCGCGACCCGGTCCGGCAGATCCGCGGGCAGCAGATCGAGCGCATTCATGCACACGACCCAGGTGAACAGCGCCAGCGACAGCGCATTCATGAAGCGCCGCTCGCCGTGAAACGACTCGGCGACCTGCCCGTCGACCCAGTCGTAGATGAATTCCGCAAACAGCGTCAAGCCGGTGGGCGCACGATCGGCGCGCGCGCGGCGCGCGGCGACGTAGAACATCACCGCCAGCACCACCGCGAGCAACGTCGACATCAACAGCGTGTCGACGTTGAAAGTCCAATGGCCGATGACTGCCGTCTGATGATTCAGATGGTGAGTCATGTACTCGGTTGCTGACTCGCCTTGCTCGGCCATCATTCCGCTCTATCTATGTCCCTGTCGAATTCCACGCATCCAGCGCCGCATCGGCGCTCCACCGGCGCCCTCAGGCACCGCCGCCGCCCGTGCCCGAACCCGCCTGCGGACCGCGGCGCGCACCCCGCCGCAGCGACAGGAAGGGCACGGTCCAGCTCACCACCAGCACACCGACGTAGCCCGCCAGCAGCCCACCGAGCATCAGACCGTGCTGCCGGCTCAGCATCCACGCCGAGCCGAACAGTCCAACCAAAGTCACGACGACCTTGATGAACTGGCCGAAGTACAACCGCCCGAGCGCGGCCTGTGGCGTGCGGGCCGGGGTCAGCGCACGAAACGTCATGTACAAGTTTGCGATCACGCCGGTGACGGCGCCCGCCAGTGCCGACGTGAAGCCGCGCTGGCCCCACGCGAGGCAGACCAGCGCCACGACCAGACCCACCACCCCCTGCAGCAGCAGGACGCGATAGGCCAGGCGCCGGGCGTCGGATTCACTACTGGTCGGCACCTGACTTCCGGACGATAAAAAACCACTCCGCGGCTGCCTTCCAAGCGCGCAGGAGTGGCCTGGCTTGTTAACTTATCCGGCAGCCGGTAAGGGCGGCCCCGACAAGCGGGGCGCGATTATAGAGAGAGCGGCAGGCCGCTTCAAGAAAGTGGCTGCAGGTGGCTCAGGATGCCATCGAGCTCGTCCAGGCTGTTGTAGCGGATGACCACGCGCCCGTGGCCGCCGCGGGCATGCTCGATGTCCACGTGGGCGCCGAGCCGCTCGGCCAGATCCTGCTGCAGACGTTGAATATTGGGGTCCACCGCGACCGCGGCTGCCCCGGCCTGGGCGTCGCCGGTGGTTCGCCCAGGCTCGATCATGCGCCGCACCAAAGCCTCGGTTTCGCGCACGGAGAGCGACTTACGCACCACCAGCAGCGCGACCTCCGTCTGCTGCCGTCGCGAGGGCAACCCGAGCAGTGCTCTGGCGTGTCCCATCTCGAGCGCGCGCTGCTCGAGCTGCTGGCAAACCTCTTCGGGCAGCTCCAGCAGGCGCAGCAGGTTGCTGACCGCCGCGCGTGAGCGTCCCACCGCCTGCGCAGCCTGTTGATGCGTCAGACCAAATTCGGCGATCAGGCGCTGCAGGGCGCGCGCCTCCTCCAGCGGATTGAGATTCTCGCGCTGGATATTCTCGATGAGGGCCATCGCAATGGCCGCCTCATCGGCGACGTGGCGCACGATCGCAGGGATCTCGGTGAGTCCCGCCTGCTGCGCAGCGCGCCAGCGGCGCTCACCGGCGATGATTTCGTAGCGCCGCAGGCCATGCGCATCAGGCTCGCCGAGGGGTCGAACCACGATGGGCTGCACCACGCCCTGCGAGCGGATCGATTCGGCAAGCTCTGCCAGGCTTTCCGGGCGCATGTCCATGCGCGGCTGGTAACGCCCCCGCTGCAGCAGGTCGAGCGGCAGGCGCTCGAGCAAGTCTTCAGCGACTCGCGGCCTGGCAGCCTCGCCCTCCAGCGGGCTTGCGGGCTGCAGCGGCGCGGCGTATCCCCCGGCAACCCCCGCCGTCCCCGACGTCGCCGGCCGCGGCGTACCCAGCAGCTCCGCCAGGCCCCGGCCCAGCGTCGGCCTCTTCTGCATCATGAGATGGCGCGCAGCGTACCGGCGCCCTCTGCGACGCCCGTCGCCCCCGCCGCGGTTCCGGCCGCGCCGCCGGCTCCCGCCGACTCCTCCTCCCGTCGCAGCATCTCTCCGGCGAGCGCCAGATAGGCCAGCGCGCCACGCGAGTTCGGATCGTGATCGAGCACCGGCCTTCCAAAGCTCGGCGCCTCTGCGAGCCGCACGTTGCGCGGCACGACGGTGCGAAACACCCGATCACCGAAGTGCATCATCAGCTGCGCGCTGACCTCGTTGGCGAGATTATTTCGTGGATCGAACATGGTGCGCAGGATGCCCTCGATCTGCAGTGAAGGATTGGCGCTGGCGCGGATCTGCTCGATCGTCTCCACCAGCGCGGAAAGCCCCTCGAGCGCGTAGTACTCGCACTGCATCGGGATGACGACCGCGTCGGCGGCCACCAGCGCATTCACGGTGAGCATGTTCAGGGCAGGCGGGCAGTCGATCAGAATGAGATCGAAGCGGCTGCGGATCGGCGCGAGCGCCTGGCGCAGGCGCTGCTCGCGCCCCGCACCGAGCGCGAGCAGGCGCACTTCGGCAGACGTGAGGTCCTGATTGGCCGGCAGCAGCGACAGCGGTTGCAGCGGCGCAGCGCTGTCATCCAACGCCTGGGGACCACCCGTCTCGGCACGCGCCGTGAGGCGCAGCAGCGCGGACTCCGCGCTGCACTCCCCGAGCAGCACTTCGCACGAGCCGCGCTCGATCGCGCGCTTGTCCACCCCGCAGCCGGTGGTGGCATTGCCCTGCGGATCGATGTCGACCAGCAGCACGCGCCGTCGCATCACCGTGAAGGAGGCGGCCAGATTCACGGCGGTGGTGGTCTTGCCGACCCCGCCCTTCTGATTCGTGACCGCAATGACGCGCTTCATGACGCGGCTAGTCTAGCCGCTGGCGCGGCGGTACTACAGGCGCCGAGGTGGCGGCGACCGGCGCTTCCGCTCCCCGCAGCAAGTGCAGAATGTGTCGCGTGGCAGCCAGGCGCGGAATTTGCGGGCTGCGTACCCGTTCCAGCCGCCAGCCGGGCGGCAGCCGCGCGAGTTCCTCGTGCGGATACATCCCCTTCAGGGCCACCACCCGCGTTCCAGGCCCGGCGAGCGTCTGCACATCGGCGAGCAGCACCGGCAGCTCCGCGTAGGCGCGCGCCAGAATCGTATCGAACGGCGCCGCCGGTGCCAGGGCCTGCACGCGCACGTGCAGCGCCTGCACGTTGCTGAGGCCGAGCCGGCGGCAGGCGTGACTCACGAAGCGGATTTTTTTGGCCACCGCATCGACGAGGGTGAACTGCCGCTCGGGAGCGGCAATCGCCAGCGGCAGCCCCGGAAATCCCGCGCCCGTGCCGACGTCGAGGATGCGGTTGCCCGCCAGATCCGCCAACGCGGCCAGGCTGTCGAGCAGGTGCGCGCGCACCATCGCCGCGCGCTCGCGGATCGCCGTGAGATTGTAAGCGCGGTTCCATTGCTCGAGCTCATCGAGCAGCTGCAGCAACTGCGCCCCCTGCGTCTCCGAGAGCGCCACGCCCAGCGCTGCGGCGTCCGCAATCAGTGCCCGCGCTTCCGAGCGCTCGCTCATGGACGGCACCTTGCAGGCAAAAAAATTACACCGCAAGGCCCCGCTCCCCTAACATGGGGCCTTTCCAGGCAACCATGTCGGCCAACCGTATCGCGACCATCGTCCGTGCGCCGCGAGCGCTTGCCGCGGCCATGCTCTGCGCCGCTCTGCTGTGCGCAGGCAACGCTCAGGCAGTCAGCCCATCGCCCGAGCCACCGGCCCCGGCGCTACTGCGTGATGGACTCACCGCGCCAGCAGCACCCTTCAGCGCCTCGCTTCAGCCCTATCTGCAGTGGCGCGCAGCGCACCTCGTCGACTGGCTGGCTGACGGCAGTTTGCTGATCACCACGCGCTTCGGTGATACCACGCAGGTGCATCGCGTCGCCGCCCCGCTGGGCGAGCGCACGCAGCTCAGCTTTGCGCCGGGCGGGGTGCTCGAGGCCGCGGCACGTCCGCTGGACGCCGACTCTCTCGTCTACATCGGCCAGGAGCCGTCGGGCCGAACGCGCCTCTACCTGCAGCGTCTGCAGGAGCACTCTCTACAGGCCCTGACGGAGGGTCAGTATCAGGAAAGCAATCTCTCCTGGTCGCCCGACGGTGCGCAGCTCGCCTTCGTGAGCAATCGCCGCAGCCCGAACGCCATGGACGTGTATTTGCTCGACATGCGCCAGACGGGGGCCACGCCGCGACTGATCGCGGCGGCGATGCCGGACATGCGCTGGCGTATCGACGGTTGGTCGGCCGACGACCGGCATCTGCTGCTCAGCCTCAGCGCGGCGGCTGCGGCGCCCACGGCCGAGGCGGCGCTGCAGATCGCCGACGTCGCCACCGGCCAGCTCAGCCCCGTGACGCTCCCGGCGGATAGCACGGCCCGCCGCTCGCAGGCGCGCCGCCGTCACGACGTCTCGTCGCAGGGTGCAGCGCTGCAGGCCGTGTCGGCGCGCTTTGCGCCGGATGGTCATGGTTTGTTGCTGCTCACGCACGCGCTGGGCGGCAGCGGCTCGCAGCGTTTTTTGCATCTGGTCCAAGTCGATCCAATCAGCGGTCGGGTGCAGGTGCTCAGTGCAGCGGCGAGCGAGGATGTGGAGCAGTTCGCCGCCAGCCCCGACGGACGCTACATTGCCTATACACTCGATGATCAAAGCGGCGCGAGTCACCTGCGTCTCATCGACCAGCAGCGTCGGCTGGAGACTCCCATCGTCGCCGTACCAGCCGGCGTCATCGGCCCGCTGAGCTTCGATGCCGCCAGTCGGCGGCTTGCCCTCACCGTCGAGTCGACGCATGCGCCTGCTGATGTCTATGTGCTCGAGCCCGCCAGTGGCGCTCTCACCCGCTGGACAGAGAGCGAGACGGGGCCCGCTGACGTGCACAGCTTCGTGCAGCCGAGCGTGCTCACCTTTCCCACTTGGGATCGACCCGCCGGACAGGCGCGCGAGCTGCCCGCCCTGGTCTACGAGCCCGCGCCTGGCAGCGCCAGCTCGGCGGGACCGCGACCGGTGGTCATCTGGCTATGCAGCGGCGAGGGCAACGAGTGCCGCCCGCGCTATGCGCCGCTGATCCAATACCTGGTCCACGAGCTCGGCTATGTGGTGATTGCCCCCGATGTGCGCGGTTCCTCCGGGCTCGGCGCGGAGCTGGCCGCGGCCGGCGCGGGGCCATTGCGCGGGGATGCGGTGCGCGATGTCGGCTCGCTGCTGGTGTGGATCAGTCTGCAACCGGGACTCGATCGGCAGCGTGTGGCGCTGCTGGGGGAGGGCTTCGGTGCCTATCTGGCCCTGCAGTCACTGGCGCAGTATGCCGACCGCCTGCAGGGCGCGGTCGCCGCCTTCCCGCCACCGCTGCAGGATCTGGCCAACGTTCCCTCCATCCGCAGTCCGGTGCTGCTGGTGCAGGGCGTCGGCGAGGCCGCCGCTCCCGCCTATGAGGCCGCGCGGCTGCGCGAGGGTCTGCGGGCGCAGGGGGTGAGGGTGCAATATCTCGCTGCCCGCGAGGCCGGTCAGTTCGAGCGTCGCTCCGGACGCATGGCCTATCACAGCGCCGCCGCGAGCTTCCTCGCTCATCTGCTGGGATAGGGCTCGCCCTCAGGCGAGCGACGCCAGGCGCGAACGGCTATTTCGCCGACAGGGCGGTCAGCTGCCGATCGAGCGTCTTCAGTCCCGGTGACTGGCCCGCGTAGTAGTCGGCGATCTGCGAGATATCCTTCGCAGTGAGGGTCGGCACGAAGGTACCCATCACCGCGTTCTTGCGCTCGCCGCTCTTGTACTCATCCAGCGACTGCTCGAGGTAGCTCGATTGCTGGCTGGCCAGCGACGGGTACGCCGAGGTCACGCCGACTCCGTCCTTGCCGTGGCAGGCAACACACAGCGTCGACACCTTCGCCGGTATGGGTGCCGTGCTCGGCTCGGGCTTGACCGCGGCCTCGCTGGCGAAGTACGCAGCTATGTCGGCCATGTCCTGATCCGAGAGCGTGGCGGCCTGCACCTGCATCGTCGGATGCTGACGCTCGCCGTCCTTGTATTCCTTGAGTGCCGCGACGATGTAGTCGGCATGCTGCCCCGCCAGACGCGGCACGTTATAGTCGGGATAGGCGTTTCGATAGTCCTCGATGCCGTGACAGCCCAGGCAGGTGTAGGAAAGCACCTTGCCCCGAGCCGCGTCTCCCGCCGCGAAGGCCGTGGCACTGGCCGAGAATGCCAGGGCGAGAGTGACTGCGATCAGCGGACGCGACAACGACATACCGGCTCCAGGACGATAGAACGGGCACAAAAAACGGGCGCAAAGTGTACGGTTTGCACAACGCTTTTACCACTGGCGTGCCCGCGGGCGGCGCAGCGGCGGGCACGCGGGCCCGCACATGATCGCGCTGATTCAGCGCGTGCTCGAAGCCAGCGTGCGTGTCGATGGACACATCGTGGCTGCGATCGAACAGGGGCTGCTCGCGCTGGTCGGCATCGTCGCAAGCGACAACGCCGCGAGCAGCGAGCGGCTGCTGCAGCGCCTGCTCGACTATCGCGTCTTCGCCGATGCAGCGGGACGCATGAACCGCTCGCTGCGCGATACAGGCGGAGGGCTGTTGCTGGTGCCGCAGTTCACGCTGGTCGCCGACACACGCCGCGGCAATCGACCCGGCTTCTCCACGGCAGCGTCGCCGTCCGATGCAGCGCCCCTGTTCGAACAGCTGTTGCGCAGGGCCCGCTCTGCCCACGCACCGGTGGCCAGCGGCCAGTTCGGGGCTCATATGCAGGTCAGTCTCATCAATGATGGGCCTGTCACGTTCTGGCTGAGCAGCGGCGGCGAGGTGCCGGGAGGGGCGGAAATCCCCTCCCCGGGCGCATAGCAGCGCAGAACCCTGCCGCCGGCCGATTGTCTAACTAACGATGAGGCGCGAGGGCCGACGCGCAGCAGCGCGGTTTTACTTGCAATACTGTGATCTGCCACCACATTTAGTGGTGCAACGCCAAATGGCCTATGATCGACTACCAGGGCGGGACGGCCCACCGAGATTGACCGGAGCGTGCCATGGATTTGTTAGCGCCAAAGCATCTGATACTTATCCTCTTGATCGTGCTGCTGGTATTCGGCGGCAAGAAGCTCAAGACGCTCGGCTCAGACTTGGGCGGAGCCTTTCGTGGCTTCAAGAAGGCCATGAGTGAGGGCGAGAGCGAAGAGCAAGCCAAGCAGATTCAGGGACCGACGGCAGCAGCGAAGGACGCAGAATTCCCCGAAGTCGCCGCGAGCAAGCCGCATCCACAACCGGTCAATGAGCAGAAGGCGGCACCGCACGCCTGAGGCTTCCCGCACGCCTGAGGCTCTCTTGGCGCGCCCGCGCCTCCACTGAAACCTGCGCCCGCCATGTTCGGAATCGACTTTTCCGAGATCCTGCTCATCTTTGGCATCGCGCTGGTGGTGCTGGGACCCGAGAAGCTGCCGAAACTGGCCAATACCATCGGTAAGTGGATCGGCCGGGCGCGTGGCATGGCGCGTCAGTTCCGCGAGCAACTCGAGCAGGAGACGCAGACGCTGCACAAGAGCGTGGATCTGCGCCAGGATTTGGACCTGTCCTCCCGTCCCGGTGCTCAGCCCGGCAACGGCAGCTCGGTGCCCCGTCCCACCGCTGATAGCTCCACTGCGCAGCTCGAACCACAAGCGCAAGCGCAGCCGCGGATCGATCCGCGTCCGGTCGGCCCACCGGCGCCCACGCGTCCCACCGTCCCGGTAGGTAGCGAGCCGGTCGCGCCCATGACGGGCCCGCCGCTGCCCGAGATGGGCTTGGCGGACACCTATCCGGCCGCGTTTCAACCTTATCAACTGCCACCGATCGCCGAGCCAGCCCCAATCACTGAGCCACCGCCGTCCGCTGCATCGGCGGGTGCTGCCGGTAGCGCAGCGAATGGCAGTGCACAGACGGCCAGCGCGACAGGCGAGGCGGGCACAGCAGGCGCGCCGGCCGCGGCGGGCGAGGCGGGCGAGGCGGGCGCGCAGGACGACTCATTTCCCGCTCCCCATCAGACCGCGTTCTGGCCGCCTGACGGCGTGCTATGAGCGACCCGCCCGAGCCGCTGCCGGAAGGCACTCTGATCTCTCATCTGCTGGAGCTGCGCTCGCGGCTGCTGCGCGCCTTCATCGGGGTCATGATCCCCTTCATTCCGTGCGCGATCTATTCCAATCGTCTCTTCGACCTATTCACCAAGCCGTTGGTGTCGAAGCTGCCGCCCGGTCATCAGCAGCTGATCGCCACCACAGTGACTGCGACCTTCACGGCACCGCTGAAGCTGGCCTTCATGGTCGGGCTGCTGATCGCGATGCCCTACGTGCTCTACGAGGCGTGGGCCTTCGTTGCTCCCGGCCTGTACCGGCGCGAAAAGCGCTTTGCGGTCCCGCTGCTGGTGTCCTCGATCGTCTTGTTCTATCTCGGCGTGGGCTTCGCCTATGAGGTGATCTTCCCACTGGTGTTCCGCTTCTTCGTCGCGACCACACCGCACAACGTGCAGCTGATGGCCGACGTCAACAACTACATGAGCTTCGCGCTGCACCTGTTCCTGGCCTTCGGTGTGGCCTTCGAGACCCCGGTCGTCGTGGTGCTGCTGGTGCTGACGGGGCTGGTCAGGCTCGAAAAGCTGCGCAGCGCACGCCGCTACGTGCTCATCATCGTGTTCGTGATCGCGGCGGCCATCACGCCCCCCGACATGCTGTCGCAGACCTCGATGGCCGTGCCGATGTACCTGCTCTATGAAGGCGGCATTCTGTTTGCTTCCATCATGAGCCGTCAGAAGGCACGCGCCGCCACCGCAAGCGAGCCGGGAGTCACTTGAGCGCACCGGGCGGCGCGGCCCCCTCCGCTGCTGCCACCGCGAGTCTCGGCCGGCTCGCGCAACCCTCGCCGATGGCGACGTTGTTCCTGACGGAGATGTGGGAGCGACTGAGCTTCTATGGCATGCGCGCGCTGCTGGTGCTGTTCCTGGTCGACGCGGTCGCGCATGGCGGAATGGGGCTCGACGTGCGCACGGCGACCGCCATCTACGGTCTGTATGTCGGCGCGACCTATCTGACCTGCCTGCCGGGCGGCTGGCTCGGCGATCGGCTACTCGGCGGCCAGCGAGCCGTGATTGCCGGCGGCGTGCTGATCATGCTGGGACATCTGCTGCTCGGCCTGTCGCAGACACGCGGGCAGTTCTTTCTCGGCCTGACGTCGATCGCGCTGGGCACCGGACTGCTCAAATCCAACGCCAGCGGCATGGTCGCGCAGCTCTATCCCGAGGGTGGTGCGCGCCTGGACGCGGCCTTCACGCTTTACTACATCGGCATCAATGTCGGTGGCGCGCTCGGCCCCCTGGCCTGCGGCGCACTCGCCGCCCACTATGGTTGGCGTGCGGGGTTTCTGGTCGCCGCTGCGGGCATGGCGCTGGGCCTGTTGCAGTTTCTCTGGGGTCGGCGACGGTTGGGCGTGGCCGGCGCGCCACCCGAGACCGCGCAGCGTGCTTCCTGGCGCATACCAATCCTCGCAGCGCTGGCGCTGGCTGTCGTGATGGCATTGCTGTTTGCAGGCGCCATACCGCTCGGGGCCGTGCAGCTGCAGAGCCTGTGCACGGCGCTGATCGTGCTCGCTGCAGTGCTGTACTTCGTTTATCTGGGATGGGGCGCGAATCTGACGCGCCTCGAGCGACGACATATCGCAGTGCTCGCCGTACTGTGTGCGGCCTCGGTGCTGTTCTGGGCCGGCTACGAGCAGGGTGGCTCCTCACTGAATCTGTTTGCGGAGCGTGACACGGCGCGCGTACTGGCTGGCTTCACCGTGCCGGCGAGCTGGTTTCAGTCACTCAATCCCGCATTCATCCTGATCTTCGCGCCGCTGTTCTCGCTGCTGTGGCTCGCGCTGGGTCGGCGCGGCCGCGACCCCTCCTCGCCGGTCAAATTCGTCCTCGGCCTCGCGGGCGTTGCGCTCGGCTTCCTGGTGATGGCGGCGGCAGCTCGCCTGGCCGCCGGCGGACATCTCGCCAGCATGGGCTTTCTTACCCTGACCTATTGGTTGCAGACCGCAGGCGAGCTGTGTCTGAGTCCGGTCGGCATGAGCGCGGTGAGCCAACTCGTGCCACGCCGCTTCGTCGGGCAGAGCCTGGGACTCTGGTTCATGAGCCTGGCGCTCGGGGAGCTCCTGGCCGGTGCCATCGCTGGCCGGCTCGGCAGTAGCTCACTGACCGCGCTGCCCACGGGCTTTCTCGATCTGTTCTGGCTGACGGCCGCGGGGGCCGTGATGCTGGCGCTGCTGACGCCACTGCTGCGACGCTGGCAGAGGCAGAGTTAGCCAGATCCGCTAGGTACGCAGCCGCGCCGCCCAGCGGTACATCAGCAGGATGACCACGGCGAAAGCCACCGGACCGAGGATCGTGGAGACGTGATCGGCGAAGTGATCGCTCACGAGAGAGAGTGGAAAATCCTTGCCGGAGAACGCCACCAGCGCGGCGATCAGCACGCCGATCAGCCCCTCGCCGACGATCATGCCCGAGGCGAGCAGCACTCCGAGCTGTTTGATGCGCTCGGGCGCAGCGCGTCGCTCGGCGCGCCGGTCGAAGTACCAACCGGCAATCGCGCCGATCACCACCATCAGCGTGCTCTGCGTCGGTAGATAGATGCCCAGGCCCACGGCGAGCGCAGACAGATGGGCCCCCTTGGTCACCCGACGCAGCACCTCATCAATGACGATGATGACGGCGCCGATGCCCACGCCCACCTCGATCAGGCTCCAGTCGACATTGTTCTGCAGAACTCCCTGAGCGAGCGCGGAGATGAGTCCTGCCTGGGGTGCCGGCAGCGCGTGCTCGCGCACGGCGCCCACGGCGCCCGCGAATCCGTACGCATGATTGAGCAGATCGAGGATCGGCGGAATGATCAGCGCGCCGGCGATGACGCCGATGACCAGTGCGACCTGCTGCTTCCAGGGCGTCGCATCCACCAGCTGCCCGGTTTTCAAATCCTGCAGGTTGTTGTTGGCGATGGTGGCGACCGCGAAAACTACCGAGGTGACGAACAGCGCATAGGCGACCAGCGCATGCTCCGCGCTCACCGGCAGACTCGCGCGCACACCCCAGACGAGCAGCAGAGAAGCGCCGATAACCGCCAGGATGCCGATCCCTGACAGGGGACTGTTGGAGGCGCCGATGAGGCCGGCCATGTAGCCGCACACGGAGGAGACGAAGAAGCTCATGAGCGCGATGTAGACGACCCCGCCTATTACCAGCGACGTCATGTGCCCCTTGAGCACGCCGCCGCTGTCAAAGCTCGCGAGCAGCACGGCGATGGGAACCAGACACACCAGCGTCGTGGCCCCGACGATGCCGATGGGGATGTCCTGCTCGGTGCGCGGCAGCGCCGCCTGTGCGCCGGCGCGGCGCGCCCGCGAGGCTGCCAGCGCGGAGGCCAGTCCCGCATACACCGGGTGCACCAGCTTCACGAGCGTCCAGATCGCCGCCACGAGAATGGTACCGGCACCGACGAAGCGAACCTGATGGCTCCAGGTTGCCTGGGCGAGCGCCGCCGGGGCAGCCAGGCTGTGCACCAATGCCGAGTAGTGCGGCACTCCCCAACCCCAGGCGATGAGCGCTCCGACCAGCATCGCCACGCCGACCCACAGCCCGACGAGGTGCCCGATGCCAAACAGCGCGAAGGACAGGAAAAAATCAAAGCCGCTCACCCCGCCGCGCGCGCCGAGGCGAAACGAGCGCGCCAGATCGCTGGCGAAGATGCGCGTGGCGACCACGAGCGCAAAGCCCGCCGAGAGGATCGATCCCCAGACGACCGCACGCAGGCCGGAGCGCGCGTCCTCGACCGCGGAAGCCTGCGCCTCGGCCCCGCCGCCGACCTTCAGCACCTCGGCGCAGGCGAGACCCTCGGGATAAGGTAGATCCGACTGCGTTACCAATGCCCGGCGCAGCGGGATCGAGTACATCACTCCTAGAATGCCGCCGAGCGCGCAGATCAGCATGCTGGTCCAGTAAGGAAACCCGGTCCACCAGCCGATGATGACGAGACCCGGCAGCACGAAGATGATGGCTGACAGCGTGCCGGCGGCCGACGCGACCGTCTGCACGATGTTGTTCTCCTGAATCGTCACCCCATGAAAGCCGCGCAGTACGGCCATTGAGATGACGGCGGCAGGAATCGATGTCGCGAAGGTGAGGCCGGCCTTGAGTCCGAAGTACACGTTGGCGGCGGTGAACACCAGCGTGATGAATCCGCCGAGGATCAAGCCTCGGAGCGTCAATTCCCGGCCGTGTGCCGTCGCCGACGCCGCCGCGAGCTGCGGATCTGTTGCCACGAGCAACCTCCCGCAAGCGACCCGCTCGCCGCTTGCCTGCCGGCGGCTAGCTTAGCGTTCTAACCGGCGCGCAGTCACCTAAGCCGCGGCATTCGCTCGTAGGCTGAGACTCGCTGGCCGAGAGAATACACGAGCGGCTTTGCGGGCCGAGGCCGCTCGTACGGCTTGAGTATATATTATATATTAGCAATTATAGATTCCCAGCTCGACGCCACGTACGCGCAGCGACGTCGAATGCACCTTGGGGGACCACGCTATGCAGAAAGGCAGCAGAATCCTTTTCATGCGCATGTGCTTGCTGCCACTGGCAATCTTCCTGGCTGCTGCCGCCCACGCCGCCGACTTTCAAGGCCAGTGGCAGGGCCATGTCCACACTGAACGTCTGGATAGACCTTACGTGTTTACGATTACGAAAGGCGCTCACGACAGCTGGGCCGCCAGCGTCATCATCGACGACGATTGGGGCTCACACTGGAAGGCGGTTTCGCTCTCTATCGTTGGCCCAACGATCAAGTTCTCTGTCCCGTCGGTCGGGTCTACCTACGAGGGACAGCTCAGTGAAGACGGGAACTCGATTGAGGGCATGTGGTCGCTGGGCAAGCAACTGGTGCCACTTCGAATGGCACGCGCCACCGCAACGACACGATGGCGAGAGCCCACGCCCCACAAGATACAGTTCGTGACGGTCGACGATGGCCTGAAGCTGGAAGTCATCGATTGGGGCGGAAAAGGACGTCCCATCGTGATGCTGCCTGCGCTGGGCCTTACGGCGCATGTCTTCAGCCAACTCGCAGCAAAACTCACGCCGCACTACCACGTCTATGGCATCACGCCACGCGGCTCAGGCGCATCCAGTAGCCCGACGATTCCGCCGATTCCGAGGCAGTCGATCACGCGCACCGGGCCGAACACCTACGAATTGAGGCCGTTCGCGGATAATCCCTACGACGCCACCCGACTGGGCGATGACGTCATCAAGGTCCTCGACACGCTGCATATCGTACGGCCCGTGCTCGTGGGCCACTCCATTGCAGGCGAGGAACTCACCGCCGTGGCATCTCAGTATCCCCGCCGAGTTGCAGGACTGATCTACCTGGACGCATTCGCCGAATTCGCCTTCTCAGACGGGCACAGATACGACGCGCTGTTTACGGATCAGCATCCGATGCGGGTGACGCTGCCACCGGGCATAACTCCTCAGCGATATCTATCCAAGGACAATGTGTACCTATTGGGAATGCACGAGTATCGCCGCTTTCCGGCTGTTCCGGCGCTGGTGATTTTCGCCTTACCTCATGAGGTGCTGCCCGGTTTAGCTGGTCCTGCGCTCGCCGCCTATAAGGCCGGCCAGCAAAGGGCGGTAAATCGCATGCACCGCATTGAGCCGCTCTTGCCCACTGTTCACATCGTGAACCTTCCCACCGCCGATCACATGGTGTGGGAATCGAACCGAGCCGATGTCCTCCAAGAAATCAATGCCTTCATCGGCGGGCTGCCGAGATGGCATTGAGAGATCGAGCCCTGGCGATGCTGTGCCGAACTGGCGGTGTCGCCTTGATTTTCATGAGTGTCACGGTCGGCGCTGCTGGCATCGCGAGCTCGCAACCTGCATCTGTGTCTGCACGCGACGCTGCCTCATTGCAGCCGATTCAGTCAGATTATTGGGTTCGTATAGTTATGGTAGAAAAATAATTGCCCCCAATCCGCACCTACCCCGCCTGCGAAGCCCGCGCCCGCAGCACCAGCCCACACAACGGCAGGAGCGAGACGGCGATGACCGCCAGCGTCACCAGGCCGAAGTGCGTCTGCACCCAGGGCAGATTGCCGAAGCCGTAGCCGCCGAGCAGAAACAGCGCCACCCAGCCCGCAGCGCCCGCCACGTTGCTCGCCTGAAAGCTCCACTGCGGCATGCGTCCGATGCCCGCGACGAACGGCGCGAAGGTGCGCACGATCGGCACGAAGCGCGACAGCAGCACGGTGGCGCGACCGTAGCGTTGGAAGTAGTCCTGGGTACGCTGTAGGTACTCGAGACGGAAGAATCGGTAGCGGCCGCTGAAAGCGCGCGGTCCGATCGCCCATCCGACCGCATAGTTGACACTATTGCCGGCGACACCTGCGCCGATCAGCAGCAGCAGCAGCCAGCCGATGTGCAGCGTGCCGCTGCGATCCACCGCCGTCAGGGCGCCCAGCGCGAACAGCAGCGAGTCGCCGGGCAGAAACGGTGTCACCACGAGCCCGGTCTCGGCGAAGATCATCGCGAACACGATGGCGTAGAGCCAGAAGTGATAGGCCGCCAGCAACGCCGAGAGGTGCTCGGGCAGATGTAGCACCAGGTCGGCCGCCGAGTGCAGCAGGCCCATGCGAGACCCCAGATCTGTGTGTGAGTGTGGCGGTGAGGCGCGCTAGCGGACGAGGGCGCCGCCATCGGCTCGGCCGATCACGCGGCTGCGGACCGAGGAGCTGACGCCCGTCTGCCGGGCATTCTGCAGCAGCGAGAGCGCCACACCAACCTGCGGATCGCGCTGCGCCAGCGTTCCTGTTGTCTCTACCGCGCCGCCGGCTGCCGTCGCCCTCGCCGGTGTCAGGGTGCTGGACGGCGCAGCCGCCGGTGCCGCCGGCATGGGCGCATCCACGGCCAACGTCGATGGCAGACCCGCCGTCAACGGCAGTACCTGCGTGCTCGACGCGCCGCCGACGGGGCTTGCAGCGCGGCTGGCGCTGAGCGGCCGCGGCGCGTCGGCCGGATCATCCAAATCGGCCGGAGACTGCTCGGGGCCCTTCAGCACCACGTCCGGCACGATGCCGACGCCATTGATGCAGATGCCGGCGGGCGTGTAATAGCGCGAGGTGGTGATCTTGAGTGCGGTCCCATAGGCCATCGGCATGATGGTCTGCACGGTGCCCTTGCCGTAGGTACGCCGCCCGATGAGGTGCGCGCGCCCATTGTCATGCAGCGCGGCCGCGAGCACCTCAGCCGCCGAGGCCGAGCCGCCGTTGACCACGACGACCAGCTGCGCGCCGTGCGTGATGTCCCCGGGTGCGGCGTTCACACGGAAGTTCGCCTCATCGGTGCGCCCGCGGGCGCTGACGATGGTGCCGGAGTTGAGAAAATCGTCGGCCACACGGATCGCCGAGTCGAGCACACCGCCTGGATTGTTGCGCAGGTCGATGATGAAGCCCTTGAGCGGATGTGGCGCGCCATGCTCCAGATGCGCCACAGCGCTCTCGAGCTCGTCCGCCGTGCTGTCGGTAAAGCTCGTGATGCGCAGATAGCCGACGTCGGGTGTGAGCCGCTCGGCCTCCACGCTGATCAGGCGCACTTCGGCGCGCCGAATCGCAAAGCGCATCAGCGAGGGCGCGCCGCTGCGTCGCACGATGAGGTGAATGATGCTGCCCTCGGGGCCGCGCATGCGATCGATGGCGGCATTGACGTTGTTGGCATCGACGGCGACGCCGTCGATGCTGACGATCGTGTCACCGGCGCGCAGCCCGGCATGCTCGGCCGGGGAGCCCGGCATGCGATGGGTGATGCTGACCCCATCCTTCGCGGCGGCAACCTCTACGCCGATGCCCGCATAGGCACCGCTGGTGGTCACCTGCATGTCTTCGAATTCGTCATCGCTCAGGAAGGTCGAGTGCGAATCAAGCGACTCGACCATGCCACGGATCGCCGCCTGCATGAGCTTGTGCTCATCGACCGGGCCGACGTAGTCCTCGCGCACGCGCCGCAACACTTCGGCGAACAGCTGCAGATCGTGCTGCGGCAAGGCGCCGCTGCCGCTGGCCTCGGCGGCCGCCTGCAACTGCGTTACCGCGTCGTCGGAGGTTACGGTAGGGGGCGAGATCGTCTGCGTGGCGGTTGCCGTGATGGCTGGATGAGCCGCCCACGAAGCGGGCGACAACGCCAGCCCAAGCGCCAGCGGTAGGACAAACGGCCGGAGCGGTGTCAGTACGTTTCGGGTTGGCATGTCAGCGGATACTACACATCGCCGCGCAGCGGGAAAACCGGTGTTTTGGCGCTGCAAAGCATCAGCGGTACCTACGACGGCGCAATCAGCGGCGCAGTCGGCAGCGCGTCTGCGCCTACGGTGGCGCTTGGCGCGCACCGCTCAGGCATGGGCGGCCAGGGTTGCATCCTGCGCGGGAGGCCATACACCATGCGGCGCGGCCGCCGCCACGTGCAGCGGCAGCTCGGCCAACAGCTCGGTCAGCGGCTCGGGCTTGCCAATCGCAAACCCCTGGCCGAAATCGACCCCCAGCGCCGTGACACGCGCGCGGATCTCGTCGGTCTCCACGTACTCGGCCACGGTGATCAGCGACATTGCGCGCGCCAGCTGTGCGATGGTCTGCACCATCGACTCGGCGCGCGAATCCTTCAACACGTCTCGCACGAAGCTGCCGTCGATCTTGAGCATATTGATGGGCAAGGTGCGCAGATACGCCAGCGAGGACAAGCCGGTGCCGAAATCATCCAGCGCAATATTGCAACCGAGCTTGCGCAGCCGGCGCATCAGCGTCTCGGCGTGCGCAAGATTGCCGATCGCGGCGCTCTCGGTGAGCTCGAAGCACAGCGCGGCCGGGTTGATGCCACTCTCCTCGATGAGCTTGGCGACGTGCTCGGTGAAATCCGCATCCTGCAGCGACTGGCCGGAGAAGTTGATCGCGAACACCGTCGAGCCTGTCTCGAGCAGCTTGGCGTGCGGACGCAGCATCTCGATCGCGCGCCCGATGACCCAGCGGTCGATGGTGGGCATGAGCTGGTAGCGCTTGGCCGCGGACATGAAGTGATCGGGACCCACCACGGCACCCTTCTCGTCGATCATGCGCAGCAGGATCTCGAAGTGCGCCGGACCGCCGCCCTGCAGCGGCACGATGGACTGCGCGTTCAGCTGCAGGCGCTGCTCGGCCACCGCAGCACGTAGGTCGCTGATCAGATTGATGTCGCTGAAGCGCCGCACGATGCTCTCGTCGGCCTCGCGATAGACCTCGACGCGGTTGCGCCCGCGATCGTTCGCGGCCTTGCAGGCCGTCTCCGCGGCCGCGAACGCGTGCACGAACTCCTTGAAGCGTGCCTCGATCGCCGCGATGCCGACGCTGATGGACACCTGCACCTTGCCATCCCCGAGCGAGCGGCCACATTCCTCGGCGCCGGCGCGCAGCGCCTCGGCGAATTGCGTCGCGCCCGGGATCGCCGCGGGCAGCAGGATCGCGAAGCGATCGCCCGAGATGCGCCCGGCCAGCGCACCGGGCGGCACGCGCGCGCGGATCAGCTCGCCGAGCTGCGCGATGACGCGATCGCCGACGTGCATGCCGCAGTTGTCGTTGATCAGATGCAGCCGATTGATGTCGATGTACAGCGCGCTCCAGTTGGCGAGCGTCGCGGCACTCTCCTCGAGCGAGCGGCGCACCCGTTGCTCGAACGCCGGGCGCGTCAGCAGGCCCGTCAGCGCGTCATAGCTGTGCGCGATGATGGAAGCGATGCGCCGCGCCAGCAGCTCGGTGAGCCGACCATGGTGCGCGGTGAACTCCGCGGCGGACTCGGCGCGGAACAGCGCCAACACGCCCACCGCGGTGCCGTCGGCGCGCAGGATCGGCGCGGCGAGCACGCGAAAGACGCTGCCGCTGCCGGCCGGCAGCGGCATGTTGTTGACGATGACGGCCTGGCGGCGTGCCTTGGCCATGGAGAGCAGATGCCGGTGCGCCTTGACGACCAGCGACGTCTCCAGCGGCTCCCTGTCCGAGGGCTGCACCAAGGCGATGCCGTTCTCGGGCACGATCATGGCCGCCAGCCCCGCCTTCAGGTGCTCGGTCGCGCTGGCGACGATCGCCTTCAGGTCGCCCACGGCCTCGGGCTTGTTTTCGCTGCCCGAAACGGACAGCAGCATCTCCAGGTCGCTGTCCTGCTCGAGCAACGAGGTGTGCAGCGTCAGGATCTCCTCGCGCGCCATCAGCTCACGCCTCAGGCACTCGATCGCCGGCTTGACCAGGGCATGCACGAAGGAGAACGAGCGCCGGTCGCCCTCGGCGCCGCCCGGACGGCAGCCGATGGCCACGACGGCGAACGGCGCGGCGCTGGGTACGCCATCATCGCGGCGCAACCAAAAGAAGTAGGCTTGCTCGTGACCGGCCATGCGCTGCTGCCCGGGAGAGGTGGGCTCGTTCTCGGCGGCCTGCAGCGTCTCGGGAAGCAGGCTCATGAGCTCGGGATCGACGGCCATCTCGGATGACCAGTGCAGTTCGCCGCTGGCGTTGAAGACGCTCAAGTGGCTGATGCGCGGCAGAAGTGCTCGCAGCACCTGCACATACGGCTCCAGAGACGTCCAGGCGACGCCCGGACTCACGTCGCTGCGACCCTTGGCGCGACCCTCGGCAGGCGTGACCGCGCCGCTGCCGTTGGTCCCGGCGCCTGGCGCACCGGGACCCGCCTCATTGGCGCTGCTCGCGCCGCCAGCGGCTTCCGCGCGTTTACCGGCGGTACGTGCATCGGTCAGGGAACGCCCGTCGGCGCCCTTCCGGGACTTGGCCGAGCCCCGGCCCTCTGCGGAAGTAGTCAAATCGGCTCCTGGGATTTTCTGTGCGTGCAGAATCGCGCCAGCGGCCGCGGCGGTCCTTGATGCAGGTCGCTTTTCGATCACCGATTCCGCGACAGGGCCCCCAACTGCGACCGGGCAGCCAGATCCGCGGGTCTGCCCTTCAGGGCGAGGGCGCGCGTGCCTTGAACCAGGGCGCAGGATCGACGGGCTGGCCGTCGCGGCGAATCTCGAAATACAGCTGCGGGGACGGCCTGCCACCGGTGTCCCCGGAGGCTGCGATGACCTCGCCGGCTTTCACCTGCGCGCCGACGGCGCGGTACAGCCGGTCGTTATGCCCGTAAAGGCTGAGATAGCCCGCGCCGTGGTCCACGATCACCAGCAGCCCCAGACCCGGCAACCAGTCGGCATACACCACCCTGCCGGCCGCCACCGCGCGTACCGGAGAGTCGCGTGCGGTATCGATCAGCAGCCCATCGGAGCTCACCCCGCCACCGCTGCGCTGTCCGTAGAACGCCGCAACCCGGCCCGCTACCGGCCAGTCCAGTTGCCCGCGCAGGCGGCCGAAGGCACTCGCCAAGTCCTGCGGCGCGGGCGAGGGTGACGGTGCGTCCTGCCGCCGCCTGGACTGCTGCAGCGCCTGCGCTCGCAATTGCTCGAGCAGCCGCTCGAGCGCTGCCTGTTGGCCCTGCAGAGCAGAAAGTTGCTGCTCGCGGCTCTGCACACGCGTGTTCAAGCTTGCCAGCACGCGCCTGCGCTCCCCGCGAGCGGCGGCAAGCTGCTGCAGCTGGGACTGCTGCAGGCTTTGCAGAGCGGTCAGCGACGACTGCTGCTGGGCAAGCTGCGCATCCAGGGCATCGAGCTGCTGCACATCGGCACCGATGCGCGCGATTCTCGCGGCTCCGGCACGGCCGAAGTAGCCGTAATAGGCCATCAGGCGCGCGCTCGCCAGTGGGTCCTTCTGATTCAGCAGCAGCTGCAGGGGCCCCTGCCGATCGAGCAGATACGCGGCCCGGATCTGATCGGCGAGGCCCGCGCGCGCCGCATCGAGCTCATGGGCCTTCTGAGTGCGCTCCGCGGCCAGGGCAGCGCGATGCGCGCTCTGCTGCGCCAGGGCCTCGCCGGTCTGTGCCAGCACGGCGCGCTGGCGGCTGAGCGAGAGCTCCGCGGCGCGCAGCTCGTCTGTCAGCTGCTCGCGTGCCTGCGCATCGCGACCGTTCTGCGCGGCCATCTGCGCCATGCGCGCTTGTAGCGCCCGTAGTCGCCCACGGGTCTGCGCATCCCGCGCGCCCGGCTGCCCGGATGAATGGCGGGCGCGGGCGCGACGCGTGTGGTGGCGGGCTTTTGCCCGTGGCGCCGGCGCGCTGGCGGCCTTGCCGGGCCGCCCCGCTGCTGCCAGCCCCGTTGCGGCTGGCAGCAGGACGAGCCAGCCCAACAGCAGGAGGATTCGCACGGCGCGCCGGGCGTGAAGGTGCATCGGCACAGTCTATAATGCGCGGCCGAGCCCTTGCCCCCTTTCCTCATGACGCAATGGATCAACTGCTCGAATACATCCGCCACAACCCGTGGCCCGTCGCCCTCGCGGCCGTCACCCTTGCGGCGGTGCTGTTCTATGAAATGCGGCTGCGCTCGCAGAACACCGCCTCGGTGGTGCCTCAGGACGCCATCCGCATGATGAACCAGGGCGCCACGGTGCTGGACCTGCGTGCCCAGCAGGCCTACCACGACGGCCACATCAATGGCGCACGACACTTCGAGGCCGCGCAAATCCTCGAGGCCGGCGACAGCCTCAAGCGCTATCGCGAACGGCCGCTGATCCTGTACTGCGATCGCGGCACGGTTGCAGCCGCTGCGGTGCGCACCTTGACGCGCCAAGGATTCAAGAAAGTATTCACGCTGCGCGGCGGCCTGGATGCCTGGCGCGCCGAGAAATTGCCGCTCGCGCGCGGCTGATCATGTCCACGACCGCTGTCGTACTGATGTACTCAAAGTCCTGGTGTCCCTACTGCCAACGAGCGAAGGCACTGCTGCATCACAAGGGCGTCAGCTTCGAGGAAGTCGACATCGAGTCGCACCCGGAGCGACGCGAGGAGATGATCCAGCGCAGCGGTCGGCGTACGGTTCCGCAGATCTTCATCGGCGAGCGCCACATCGGGGGGTCGGACGACCTGTACGGGCTGGAAGCCGCGGGTCGCCTGGACCGGCTGCTGCAGGGCGAATAGCGCTGCTCAACCTCTTTCCCTCATACGATCACATAGGATTGCATCATGGCCAATGAATCTGCCCCCGTCGGGACCGGCGACACGCCGGGACTGCGCTCCACCTCTGCTCTGTCGCTGCAGGGAGTCTATCTGAAGGACTGCTCCTTCGAGGCACCCGAAGGCCCGCGCAGCAATGGCCAGTGGAACCCGCAGATCTCGCTGGATCTCAATACCAGCGTGCAGCAGCTGCCCAACGATTTGCGCGAGGTGGTGCTCACGGTGACCGTCTCGGCCAAACAGGCTGAGCAGACACTGTTTCTCGTCGAGGTCAAACAGGCCGGCGCGTTCGTCATGCAGAACCTGTCCGCCGACGAATACAAACGCGCCGTGGGCAGCATCTGCCCGAACGTGCTGTTCCCGTATGCGCGCGCGGTCGTCTCGCAGCTGGTCAGTCAGGGCGGCTTTCCACAGTTGCTGCTGCCGCCGGTGAACTTCGATGCGCTCTACGCGCAGTCGTCGGGCGACGCCGCCGCCAGCGCGACTCGCAACTGACCGCATCGCGCACCGAGCTTGCCGTGTCCGCATCCACGCCAGCCGCCGCCGACATTGCCGTGCTGGGTGCAGGCTCCTGGGGCACGGCGCTCGCCATCCAGTGCTCTCGGGCCGGACGGCGCACGCGCCTTTGGGGACGCGACGCTGCGCAGATCGAGCGGCTCGCGCGCGCGCGACGCAATGAGCGTTACCTGCCCGAGGCGTCCTTCCCGGACAGGCTGCAGCCGGTAGCGTCACTGGCCGAGGCGCTGGCGGACGTCGCAGACGTGCTGGTTGCCGTACCCAGTGACGCCTTTCGCAGCCTGCTCGCACAGCTGCGGCCACTGCTGCCCGCCGCCACTCGCCTGTGCTGGGCAACCAAGGGCTTCGAGCTCGACAGCGGCAAACTGCCCAACGAAGTCGCGCACGAGGTGTTAGGGGCCGGCCGCCCCGTCGCCGTGCTGTCCGGACCGACCTTCGCCCGCGAGGTCGGCGCCGGTCTGCCCACGGCGATGGCCATCGCCTCCAGCGAGGTGCAATACGCCGAGCGGCTGGCCCGCGAACTGTCTTCCCCGACCTTTCGTGCCTACATCTCCAGCGACATCACGGGCGTCGAAGTCGGTGGTGCGGTGAAGAATGTGTTGGCCATCGGCGCGGGCCTCTGCGATGGTCTCGGCTTCGGGGCCAACACCCGCGTCGCGCTCATCACGCGCGGCCTCGTCGAGATGATGCGCCTGGGCGTGGCCCTAGGCGCCCGGCGCGAGACATTCATGGGACTGGCGGGATTGGGCGACCTCGTGCTTACCTGTACCGACGATCATTCGCGCAATCGCCGCTTTGGTCTGTCACTGGCGCACGGGCTGTCGGTCGAGCAGGCACTGGCCGGCATCGGCCAGGTCGTCGAGGGCTATCACGCGGCGCGCGCGCTGCGTGGCGTGGCGCAGCGCGAAGGGGTGGTCATGCCGATCAGCGAGGGCATCCATCGCGTGCTCTACGAGCAGATGCCGGCCGACGAGTTGGTGCGCGGCATGATGAGCCGGCCGATCAAGCCGGAGTTCGATTAGCGCAGCGATCGCCCTGACTGGCTCGGCCGAGCGTCGCTGCCGACCCAAAGCCGTTCTGCCGCCAGGCCTCATAGACCACCAGCGCAACGCAATTGGAGAGATTCAGGCTGCGATTGCCCGGTCGCATCGGTACGTACAGCCGCTGCTCCTGCGGCAGACTCTGCAGGATCTCGCGTGGCAGCCCGCGCGTCTCGGAGCCAAACAGTAGTGCATCGCCGGGCCGAAAGGCCACCTCACTGTAGGGACGGACGCCTCCCGTCTCGATTGCATACCAGCGCGGCGCGCCCGCGCTCGCCGCATCGGCACTCGACGTCAAGCCGGGTGCGACGCCCCCGATGCGGCACTGGCAGGCCGCGAGCGAGCTGTGGGAATGCAGCACGGTCAACTCTTCGTAGTCCAGCGCCGCACGGCGCACCGAGCGGCGGTCCAGCCGGAAGCCGAGCGGCTCGATCACATGCAGCTCACAGCCGGCATTGGCGCACAGCCGGATGAGATTGCCGGTATTGGCGGGGATTTCCGGCTCGTGCAGAACGACGTGAAACACGAGCCATTCTGGCGCAGTCGATGCGGCCTGGCGAATCGCAGCACACCCCGGCAGCTGCGCGCCACGGCCTTGAACCGTGCGTGCTAGAGTTATCTGCGATGCATCGGTTCCCTCGCGCTGGACGCGACAACAGCCATGAGTAGCAAACCAACCCTGCCGCCCCTGGTGCTGAATTTCGGCGGCATCGGCGACATGGTCATGCTCACCCCGGCGCTGCAGTTGTTGCATGAACGCTATGGCAACGAAAGCGTGGTGGCTTCCTCCGTCAGTTGGGCGCAGGAGCTGTTGCGAGGCCATCCACACGTCAGCAGGGTGTATCGAACCGGGAGAATCAGAAAGCCCTATTGGTCCAATCCGCACCAGTGGCGGTTTTGCTCGCAGATTCGTCGTAGCGCATTCGGGCCGATCTACGTTGGCGAGTACTCCAATACCACCCGACTGCGAAAGCTCTTGCAGCGCGCGGGCATCGGGCCGGAGCGTTGCCTGTTTTGGGAGGATTTTCCCGAGGACCAGGGCATGCATCGCGCCCAGCGCTGGCTGGCTCTGGCGAGCCGCACGCCGCAGGCTTACCGCTCGACAGCGGATTCGCTCGAGAGCGGGTTTGCGTTATTGCGTGACTATCCGCCCTATCTGCAGATCCACGCCGATGAGCGTGAGGATCTGAAGCGGTGGCTCGGTGCACATCAATTGGACGGACGGCCGCTGATTCTGTTCCAGCCCGGATCCAAACAAATACTCGGCAAAGGCGGTTTTGACGCCGTCAACAACGACAGGGCCTGGCCGATCGAGCGTTGGGCCAGCTTGTGTGACCAGATCCAGGCCGAAGCGCCCTTCGCCCGGCTGCTGCTGATAGGCCAAGCACCCGAGCGGCAGATCCTGGACGCCATTCAGCGGCTCAGCACCAGCCGTCCGCAAGTGGCGTGTGGCCTGCCGTTGCGGCGGCTGCTGGCACTGCAGGAGAGCGCCTGGGCGATGATTTCCATCGACACGGGCCCGGCGCACGTTTCCGGTGCGCTTGGCACGCCGGTGTTGGTGTTGTTCGGTGGGCAGTCCCCGGACATCTGGCGACCGCACGCTGCCAACAGCTCTCTGGTGGTCAGTCTGCGCGCTTCGCCCCAATCCAGGAGCGTGGCCGATATTTCGGTGTCGCAGGCGCTGGAAGCATGGCATGAATTGCGCCGATCCTTACGCCCCTGGCGCGGCTCTGACGTTGCAGCCTGAAGGCCACTGCGCGAAAAGCCACTGCCCGAAGGACCCCCTTACGGCCCGGTTGGGCGATAATCCTGCCATGGCCATCGTCACCGAGCCCTCCCGCGCGGCCGCTGCCGGACCATCTGCGACTGGCGAGGCTGCGCTACCCGAGTCGCTCGCGCTGGAATTCTGCGGGCTGCGCTTCGCCTCGCCGATCGTGCTGCTGTCCGGCTGCGTCGGCTTCGGCGAGGAGTACACACGCGTTGAGGGCTTCTCCAATCGGGACGTCGGCGCCATCGTGCTCAAGGGAACCACCGGCTCACCGCGCCTGGGTAACGCGCCGCACCGCGTCTATGAGACGCCGGAGGGCATTCTCAACGCGATCGGGCTGCAGAATCCAGGCGTCGCACAGGTCGTCGAGCGCATCCTGCCGACACTGGACTTCGAGGAGACGCGCTTCATCGCCAATGTGTGTGGCTCGACCATCGAGGAGTACGTCGAGGTCACGCGGCGGTTCGATCAGTCGCCCATCGATGCCATCGAGATCAATATCTCGTGTCCCAACATCAAGGAGGGCGGCATCCAGTTCGGCAATGTCCCGGAGATGTCTGCACGCGTCGTAGCAGCCTGCCGGCGGGCAACGCAGAAGCCCCTCATCACCAAGCTCTCTCCCAATCAGACCGACATTCGCGAGAGCGCCCGCGTGTGCATCGAAGCCGGCAGCGATGCGCTGGCGGTCATCAACACCGTGACCGGCATGGCGATCGACATTCACCGCCGTACCCCCGTGCTCGCCAACGTGCAGGGCGGTTTGTCGGGCCCCGCCATCAAGCCGATCGCGCTGCTGAAGGTGAAACAGGTCTACGAAGTCGCCGGGCCGCGCGGCATTCCGATCATCGGCCAGGGCGGTATCGTCAGCGCAGCCGATGCGCTGGAGTTTCTCATCGCCGGCGCCACGGCCGTCGGGATCGGCACGGCGCTGTTCTATGACCCGCTGGTCTGCCATGCGGTCAATGGCGGCATCGCAGCTTATCTGCAGCAGTACGGTTTGCGCTCCGTGCGCGAGCTGATCGGCACGCTGCAGGTCGGCGGCGGCAGCACGGCCTGCTGAGGCGTGGCCGACGCTCAAGTCGGCGAGGTGTGCCATGAGTCTCACGGATGAGCTCGAGCGACTGCAGGCCTTGCGCGAGCGCGGTGCGCTGTCCGAGGCTGAGTACGAGCGCGCCAAGGAGCGTGTGCTCGGCGATGCCGCGGCAGCCTACAACGCCACGGCCGCCGGCGGTGCCGGGCGAGGCGGCGCCGCAGGCGCTGGTCCCGCACCTTCCTCATCCGGCTCGGGGGACAACGGGGTATTCGCGACCGAGCGCGCATTTTTGCGGCAGCTCGCGCGCTCCAGGAGCGATCGCTGGATTGGCGGCGTCTGCGGCGGACTCGGCCGGCACACGCAGCTGCCATCCTGGGCCTGGCGGCTGATTTTCTGTCTCGTGGCGCTCTACTTCGGCTCGGGAATCCTGTTTTACGTGTTGCTGTGGATCTTCCTGCCCGAGGAGAGCTGAGCACCTGCTCCTGTCAGCGCCCCTTCGCGGGCGCTCCCGCCGGCAGATCCGGCCAGGTGGAAGTCTTCATCGAGCTGTCACCGCGGAACATCGCCTCGATGTGACGAATCAGCCCATCCTGAATCTTGAACGCCTCGAAGACCACCGAAGCGTTGTTACCGGGGTACTCGGGCGGTGAGGTGAAATTGGCAACCGCCACCACGATCCCGCGCTCGACGTCCACGACATAAAAGCGCCGATTCTTGACGATCCATTTGATCCGCGGGTTCTTGAACTCTCCCGCACAGCTGCCGGCCGACTCGGGTTGATTGACCGTCAGCACCGCGTCCTCGAGCCGCGAGCATTCCGGGTGCCAGGGGACATCGTGGTAATCGAACGTTCCGGAAACCACGTCGAAGTACTTATTCGCCGTGACGATGAGCTCGGCTCGCGATATCTGCTCATCCTTCGGCAGCACGGCGTCATAAATCCGGTCCGCCTGCGTGAGCTTGGACGCCGGAGTCTCCCTGAGCATGCCGTCGTACGAGATCTCCTCGACCTCGGTGATCCGCCTGGCGACCACCTTCAGGCGCAACATGTAGAACCACCATCGCTCGGCCTGGCTCGTGGGGGCGTTCGTGACCGTGCCCATGAACATCGCCGCGCCGGTCACCGGATCCACGAACGCCTGGCGATACGGCATGCGCTTGGCCAGCCCCCAGACCTGCCCCTTGCCGAGCGGAACATCGACTCCGTTCGAGGTGACGCGCAGATCGGATGCAACCTTGATGCGCGAGGTGTCGTTGTCGAGCAATCCCTCCGTATAGGTCTGGAGAAACTCGAGCAGGCAACGGCGATTGCAATCCGGCTCACCGGCCGTCTGTGCGGCGTGGGCCGTCGTGAAAGCCAGAGCTGATGCCAGGAGCATGCAGGAGAGAAGCAGCCCGGTAACGCGGCGTAAACGTGCGACCATGAGCGATCCTCCCAAATAGGCCAGGCGTCGTGGGCACGGCTTCAAGGCGGCCCAACCCGCAGGCAGCGACAGCGGCAGTCTGCCACACCCTGCGCGTCACATGGGGCCGGCAAAGCAGTGGCCGTTCTCGCCGGCGCGCGGTCGCGGCAAATTCCACCACTGCCCGCCATAGAGCCTACCGCGCCGCTGGGATAGGATTGGGCCAATGGGAGTGCAAGCCGTCATGATTCTGCATCTTCTTGTCGCGAAGTCGTTACGCACGGCCTGAGCCATGGCCTCGCGAGTCGCAATCACGATCGGGAAGCTGCGCGAATTTCGCCGCAACGCGCGCATGACGCGCGCGCAGTTCGACGAGATGAAGCTCGGCAAGTTTCGCACTCTCGCGCGTTACGCCGCGGCCAGGGCACCCTACTATTCTCAGATCGTGTCGGAGCGCGGGATCGACCTGGATCGCTGCACACCACACGACTTCCCGCCGCTCACCAAAGCGGCGCTCATGGCGAACTTCGACCGCATCGTCACCGATCGGAGAATCACGAAACAGGGCATTGCGGATTTTCTCACTCGATCACACGACCCAATCGACCGGTTCCTCGGCGAGTTCCGCGTCCTGCACACATCCGGCACGTCGGGCGAGGTCGGCTATTTCGTCTACTCGCCGGAGGACTGGGCACGCGGCACCGCCCTTGCCATGCGCCCGCGAGGCAATCGGCCCCGGGGACGCAGGGCGCGACGGTTGCGGCGATTGCGCCTCGCCTACTATGGTGCCATTGGCGGCCATTTCGCAGGCGTCACCATGGTGAGCGGTGCAACCCGCGGCCTCGCGCGGCTGCTCGTGAATGTGCGACTCTACGAGGTCAACAGCCCGCTGCCGGAGACTGTCGAAGCGCTCAACAACTTTAAGCCGGACGTCCTGGCGGGCTACACCGGAGCGCTCACGCTACTCGCCGAGAAGCAGCGCGCGGGTATCCTGCGCATCGCGCCGATCTCCATTGCCACCGCCGGGGAGAGCATGAGCGCGACCGACAAACGGACTCTCGAGGAAGCCTTCGGTTGCCCTGCCAATAATGGGTATGGCAGCAGCGAGCACCTGATGATGGGCGTCGCGCTGCCCGCAAGCACCTCGATGCTGCTGCTCGACGATGATCTGATCTACGAGCCCTTCCAGGATCACACGCTCGTCACGAACCTCTTCAACTACACGCTGCCGCTCATACGCTACCGCATGGCCGACATTCTGCGACCGGTCGAGAAGCGAGCGGCCGCTAATTCGCCGTATCTCGAGATCGAGAGCCTGGTTGGTCGCAGCGAGATGATGCCGAGGTTCACAAACGAGGACGGCGCGGATGATTTTCTGAGCCCGCACACCATCAACGAGATCTTTGTCCGGGGTGTGCTGCGATTCCAGATGAGGCTCATGGATGAGACAGGCTTTCGCTTCGCGGTCTGCCTCGATCCCGGTCTTCCGGAAGCAGGGCGTCAGGAGGCGATTCGGAGCGTCGAGGCGCGGCTTAGGGAGATCCTGCGGCAAAAGAGAATGGGCAATGTGCGCTTCACCGTAGACGTCGTCGATGACATTCCGTTGAATCCGAAGACTCGCAAGTTTCGTCTGATCGTCGGAGAGGCCGACGGGCAGCCGGCAAAACCTTCGTTGAGCTCAGCTATTGTCGGTCCGAAGGAATTCCCGTGACCGACACCGGCCAGCCCGGGGCTCCTGCGGCTGGGGCCGCTTGCAGCACCGTTCCCAACGTTTATACCCTGGGCGATGCCCGGATGACGCTCGACGGTCTGCCACTCAAAGCAGAGGGGCAAGCTGGGTGAGCGCTCATAACGAGGTGTTCCCGTTGGATGGGGGTTGCGACTGTGGCCTGGTCCGCTACCGCATGCAGACGGCTCCGCTCTTCGTGCATTGCTGTCATTGCCGATGGTGTCAGCGTGAGACTGGGGCCTCCTTTGCTTTGAATGCGCTGATCGAGGCCGACCGCGTGCTGCACCTGACTACGCAGCCCGAGATCGTCGATACACCCTCGAACAGCGGAAAGGGTCAACGTATCGCCCGCTGCCCGACGTGCCGCATCGCTCTGTGGAGTAACTACGCCGGCAGCGGCCCCGTGTTGCGCTTCGTTCGGGTCGGCACGCTGGATGAGCCAGATCATTTGCCTCCCGATATCCACATATTCGCGAGCTCAAAGCAGCCCTGGGTTCAGTTACCACCGGGCATTTCGGTCCTGCCCGAATACTACGATCGGGAGCGCCACTGGCCAGCCGAGAGCCTGGCGCGACGAAGGGCGCTGCAACCTCAGATCGACGCCTATCGGCAGTCGCTAGGCCGCCCGCCCTGACCGCCCCGCGACATCGCAGCGGCATCGCGCCTCCCACCAGGCTGAGAGGCTGCGGGGGCCAGTTCCGCGCCGGAGCCGGCCGATTATTTCCTAATTGCGATTAAGCGAGCATTTTATTGGCAGATAAGCTAGAAATTGAAACAATACACGGCGTGCGTGCACGGCTGTGGCCACCCACGCGCCGGCGCCGGCGCTGAGCTATCCTCTCGCCATGGATCCGAAGATGCTCGGCCCGTTGCTGCTCGGCGCGGTCGTCGTGCTGTTCATCTATCTGCGCGTCCGCCGCAACTTTGGACGTCAGACGGTGAATACCGCCCGACTCACGGTGCGCGCCGTGGCACTGTGCGGTCTCGGGGCGCTGCTGGCCTCAGCCATCTGGCGCAACGCACCATTGGTGCAAGCCCTCGGGCTCGGCGTCCTCGGTGGCGCGCTGCTCGGATTGATCGGTCTGCGCTACACGCGCTTCGAGGCGACGGACCAGGGGCGCTTCTACACACCGCACACTTATATAGGAGTGCTGGTGCTGGCGCTGTTTGTGGGTCGCCTGATCTATCGGCTGGCGCTGGGCTCACCAGGGGCCCAGACCATGCAGGCTGCAGCGGCTGGTGCAGGCAATCCGCTGGCGATCTACGAGCGCAGCCCCCTCACGCTGACGATCATCGGACTGCCCATCGGCTATTACGTGCTGTACAACCTGGGCGTGCTGCGCAAAAGCCGTGCGCTGGCGGCGGGGGAACCGCCAGGCACGGCCGGCCTATAGGCCATTCACCAGAGTCCGGCTGGCTCAACCACCGCCGGTGGCCTGCAGCTCCGAAGTATCCACTCGGCGCACACCCTGAATCCGCCGGGCAATGTCTGCCACGTGCCGGACATCGTGCTCCGTAGGCAGGGTACCGCGTAGCATGACCACGCCATGCATGGTCTTCACGTGCACATCAAACCCATGCGTTCCGGTATCGCCGACCAGCTCGGACTTCACCTTGGTCGTGATCCAGCTGTCCGAGCCGACGCGCTCGGCCCTGGCCACCTCCGGGTGCGCTACCACGCGGCCGCCGGCGATGGAAAGCTCATCATCCACACTGTCCACGCCACGTACGTTCTCTGCCGTGCGCGTGGCGTCGCGGCGCTGCTCCTCGGACACGACTTTGCCGCGCAGTGTCACGACGCGATCGTCGGTCCTGACGTGGATGTCTGAGCCCCGCAGCTGCGAATCATCCGCCAGCGTCGCCTTGACCTTGGCGGTGATGGTGCTGTCACTGACGACGTGGCCGTCATCAGGCTGGGCCATGGCCGAGAGCGATAATCCAGCGCCTGCGGCCAGTCCTAAACCAATCAGGGTCCATTGCGTGAAACGCTTGCTCATCATGTCCTCCTCGCCACTTGGCCAGCGCGCAAAGCGCGTTTCCAGGGCGGGAGAACACTAACAAGGTGCTCGCACCGCGCCGAGCACCGCAGGGAGCAAGGCCCTGTCGGCCGGATCCGAGCGCTCAGAGCCTCAAGGTCGGATGATGTAGTCCGTCCACTCGGCGATTTTTCCGTTCCGCACGAAGAAGACGCCGGCGACGTGGTACACCTGCTCGCCCTGCGGGCCGCGGAAATGATCGTGGCGCTCGGTCAGCACGATGGGCCCGATGCTGAATACACGCTGAACATCAAAGTGCACTTGTTGTGTCCGCTGCAGAAACCGCTGCAATAACTGCTTGATGGCCGCAAGACCCACAGTTGGCTTGGCGGTTTCAGTGACACGATAAACGGCATCGTCGGCAAAGAAGTCTGCCACCTTGGCCGGATCGCGCGTACTCCAGGCGGCGCAGAAGTCTTTCACGATGCGCACATTGTCGCGCCCCGCTTGCGTTTCGCCTGCGTCCGTTGCGGCGGCTGCACTGCCGGCCGGCAGTCCCGCCAGCGCTCCCAATGCCGCGCCAATGCCCAGCATCCCCAGCAGCTCCCGGCGCGCCAGCGGCGCCGAGGTTATAGGTGTTGTCATGCGACACAATCTAAGAAGCGCTCGCGAACCTGTCAATGTCGCCGTCATGCGCGGCACGCAGTGCCCGCTGCAACCAGCGCTGCCGCTGCGTGTCCGGCAACGCCTGCAGCAGCCGATTGAGCGCGCTACAGAACCCCTGCAGCGCCGAGGTGAGTAGATTTGCGTGCAGACCGACACCGAAGCGGCTCACGGTGGACCCCGCCAGCGACAGCTCAATGAACGTCACCGCCTGCGCGGCGGCACCTGCACCCCGCGCGCGTTCCTCGTAGGAGTGCACCAGGAGTGGCAACTGCAGTCGCCGCTGCAGCGCCTGGGCAAGGGCTGCGATCGGACCATTGCCTTCGCCGTGGAGCTGCATCACGTGTCCAGCCACTCGCAGCCGCGCGGACAGCCGCGTTGCGGCTGCGGCTGCGGCTGCGGCTGAAGCCGCGGGCTGTGCGTCAATCCGATGTTCGAGCAACTCCACCGGGGCAGCCGCCTGCAGGTACTCGGCAGCAAACAAATCCCACAGCTGCGTGGAGCTGATCTCGCCGCCGAGCGCATCGGCCTCGCGCTGCACTCGGCCGCTGAACTCCACCTGCAATCGCCGCGGCAGCACCAGGCCATGGTCCTGTTCGAGTAGAAAGGCGATGCCGCCCTTGCCCGACTGGCTGTTGATGCGTACGAGCGCATCGTAGCTGCGGCCCACATCTTTGGGATCGATGGGCAGATAAGGCACCTCCCAGTGGGTATCCGTGGGCTGCGCCGCCTGCACCGCCATGCCCTTGCGAATGGCATCCTGGTGCGAGCCTGAGAAGGCCGTAAATACCAGATCCCCGGCATAGGGATGCCGCGGGTGTACCGGCAGCTGATTGCAATGCTCGACGCTGCGGGCAACACGATGGATATCGGAGAAATCCAGGCCAGGATCGATACCCTGGGTGTACAAGTTGAGCGCCAGGGTCACCAGATCGACGTTGCCTGTGCGCTCGCCATTGCCGAACAGGCAGCCCTCCACGCGCTCGGCGCCCGCCATCTGGGCAAGCTCCGCGGCTGCCACGGCGCAGCCGCGGTCGTTGTGTGGATGCACGCTGAGCACGACGGACTCGCGCCGCGCCAGGTGCCGATGCATCCATTCGATCTGGTCGGCATAGACATTGGGGGTGGCGAGCTCGACGGTGGCCGGCAAATTGAGGATGACCCGCCGTTCCGCCCCGGCGTCCCAGGCCTGCGTGACCGCATCGCAGACGCGCAGCGCAAAGGGCAGCTCCGTGGCTGAGAAAGTCTCGGGGCTGTATTCGAGCTGCCAACGGGTCTCGGGGAGCGCGTCGGTTGCGCCGCGTACCTGCTCGACGGCGCGGACTGCCATGTCGACGACCTGCTGCTCGGACAGCGCAAATACGACGGCTCGAAAGTGCGGCGAGGTGGCGTTGTAGACATGCACGATCGCCCGCGGCGCACCGCGCAACGCGGCGATGGTGCGCTCGATCAGCGGCTCGCGCGCCGGGGTCAGTACGCCGATCGTCACCCTCTCGGGGATGTGACCGCCCTCGATGAGCAATCGCACGAAGTCGAACTCAGTCTGCGACGCCGAGGGGAAGCCGACCTCGATCTCGTTGAAGCCTATTTCGCACAGCAGTCGGAAGAATCGCAGCTTGCGCTCGAGATTCATCGGCTCGAACAGCGCCTGATTGCCATCGCGCAGATCGGTGCTGGCCCAGGTCGGGGCGCGTGTCAGGCGAGCCTGCGGCCAATGCCGATCCGGCAAGTCCACGGGCGGAAACGAGCGGTATTTGCGATGCGGCTCGGACAGCATGGGCATTCCTGCAATTGGACACTGCAGTCAGCCTAGCCCCGCGTCGCGGCTACACGATTGCGAAGATATGCGCGCTCGCGCCGGTGATTAGCATTTAATTGCAGCGTGTTACATTGTGATGGCATAAGATGCCTGTAACGCGCGCCTCGAAGGCATCTCTGACGCCATGGATCGCTACGACCGGCGGATTCTGGAGTTATTGCAGGAGAACGGACGACTCAGCAATTTGGAACTTGCCGAGCAAATCGGCCTGTCCCCCTCGCCCTGCCTGCGGCGCGTGCGGGCACTGGAGGAGGCCGGAGTCATCGCAGGCTATCGGGCGCTACTGGATGCGCAGCGCCTGGGCCTGTCGCTGATGGCGCTGGTGTATATCTCCATGGATCGGCACACGCCCGAGCGTTTTGCCAATTTCGACACGCGGGTGCGCGCCCTTCCCGAGGTGCTGGAATGTTTGCTGATCACCGGTCAGCAGGCTGACTATCAACTCAAGGTGGTCGTCAGCGACATGCAGGCCTACCAGGAGCTGCTGCTCAATCGCATCACCCGTATCGAGGGTGTCACCGGTGTGCACACGAGCTTCGTGCTGCGGCGAGTCGTGGACAAAACCGCTCTGCCGCTGGCGCCATCCCTTCGGCCATGAATGATGAGGCGTATTCGCCGGACAGCACGATCGAGGCGTACCGATCCGTGCGCCAGGCCGATTGTGCCGAGCGCGCCTTCATGCTCGACGCCGTCGGCATTCGCAGCGAGATGCGGTTTGAGGCGCCGTTCTATCTGCTCAGAGTCGATCGAGCCGACGCCGAACGAGCGGCTGAGCAGCTGGCACTCTACGAGCGCGAGCGCCGTCCGCCGCCGCCTCCGGCGCCCCTGCCCGCCGGGGAGCCGCATGCGTGGGTCGGCTCCGCTTTGTATGCGGCAATGCTGGTCTATATCGGCCTTGCGGTGTCCAACGGCCTGTGGGGCGCGGAGGCCTTCGACGCCGGTACGTTGGATGCCGCACGCGTGCATGCGGGACAGTGGTGGCGCGCCTGGACGGCGTTGACGCTGCATCTGGATGGACAGCACCTGGGAGCAAACCTCGTGGTCGGCTCGCTGTTTGGGTACCTCGCCGGGCGTCAGCAGGGGCCCGGGCATGCCTGGTTCCTGGTGGTGAGCGGCGCGGCCGCCAGCAATCTGCTCGAAGCGTCACTCGCACCGCCGATCTATCGTGCCGTGGGCGCCTCGACCGCGGTCTTCACGGCGCTGGGACTGCTCTGCGCATACACATGGGGCACAGGTGCACGCTGGTCGCGCCGCTGGGCGCTCCAATGGGCACCGCTGGTCACGGGTGCCGTGCTGCTAGCGTGGTTCGGCAGCGGCGACCCCGCCACTCCCGGCCAGGTCGACGTCGTCGCGCACGCACTGGGATTCGGCCTCGGCCTGCTACTCGGCGTGGCCACCTCGCGCAGCCGTGTGCGAGAGCTCTCGCGGCAGATCCCGCAGTGGATTACGGGAGCATTGGCCGTCGCGCAGATCGGCCTGGCGTGGTTTCTGGCGCTGAGCCGGTGACGACCGCTGCGCTGCAACAATGCGGTTTTTTAACCTGCGTAGGTGTGACTGCCCTGCTACTGTATCGCTGTCGGCACTAAAACGATCCACAGGGGGATTCACATGAAGCTGCGCTCGATTTCGTGCCCGGTACTGCTGGTCGGCATGGGGCTGCTGGCCGGCTGCGGGTCCGCGCAAAATTCGTCCGATTCGTCCGATTCGTCCGCGTCGCCCTCCAAAGCCTACTTCCCGTGCTCACTGCTCACCTTCCAGGAAGTCGCCGCGTCACAGAACGAGCAAGTCCAGGCGGCGCAGCCGATGCCGCCCGATCAGTGCGCCTACCCGGGCCAGGACCCAATGGACGTGGTCACCGTCAAGGCGGCGAAATCCGGAGCAAAAGCGCTGTTCCAGACTGAGAAGAGCCAGGCTACGGGTACGCCCATCACGGGTGTCGGCGATGAGGCGTTCTGGGTGCAATCCGTACTCTATGTTCGCAAGGGCGATGCCTACGCTGCCATCGATATGACGAAGGCGCCCGGGGACGTGCAGGGCGGGGGGCTGAATCTCGCGAAAATCGCTGCCGGCCGACTCTAGCTCATGAACGGTGCCGTCGACCGTGATCGTTGATCTGGTCGATGGGACCTACGAGCTGTTCCGACACTTCTACGGTCTGCGGCGCTTTACGCAGGGCCGCGACCGGCCGCTTGGCGCGGTCGCGGGCGTGCTCACGACACTGCTGCAAATGCTCGAGCAGGGTGCCACGCACCTGGGCGTAGCAACGGATCATGTGATCGAGTCGTTCCGCAATGATCTGTGGAGCGGTTACAAGACGGGCGATGGCATCGACCCTGCGTTACGCGCACAGTTCGAGCCGCTCGAAGAGGCCGTGGGTGCATTCAATATTGCACTCTGGCCGATGGTAGAGCTCGAGGCGGACGATGCGCTCGCTTCCGCGGCGAGTCTCGCCAACGCCGATCCGCGCGTCGAGCAGGTGCGCATCTGGACACCGGATAAGGATCTCGCGCAATGCGTACGAGCTGGGCGCGTCGTGCAGATCGACCGCAGGACGCAGGCCGTTCGCGACGCAGCGGCCGTGTACGCAAAGTTTGGCGTGGCGCCGGAGCACATACCCGACTACCTGGCGCTCGTCGGCGACAGCGCCGACGGCTATCCAGGCATCTCCGGCATCGGACCCAAGGGCGCAGCTGCGCTCATTGCACGTTACGGTTCGATCGAGGCCTTCCCGGATGACGCACTCGGCGCCCGCCGTGAGCTTGCACTGCTTTTCAAGCGGTTGGCGACCCTGCGCACCGACGCGGCGCTGTTCGCACGGGTCGATGACTTGCGGTGGCGCGGACCGGGCGCGCGCTGTGCAGCGTGGGCGCAGCGGCTCGGCACGCCCAGACTGCTATCGCGTGCGCAGGCCGCCGCCGACAAGCTTGTGCTGCCTTGAGCGCGCTGCCGACACCGGACGCCTCGTCAGTCGCCACCCTTCGCCGTCTCGATCAGCTTGATCAATGCGCACAGCGTCTGATTGGCCGGTACCGCGATACCCAGCTGCGCGGCGCGGCGCTGTATGTAGCCGTTCAGCGCATCGATCTCCGTGCGTCGGCCGCGAGCCAGATCCTGTGCCATGGAGGAGTGCTGCCCGGGCATTTGCGCTACCAGGCGCCTCACCGCATCCATCGCAGCGGCTGTATCGGCTATCCCGGGCAGGCGAACCTGGGCGGCAGAGGCGACCTGCATGAATTCGCTGACGACGCTCTCCATGAGCGCGTACGCCGGTAGGCAGGCGATGATGTGGGCATAGTTGGAGCGGCCAAGGGCTGAGAGCGCATTCAAGGCGCAATTCATCAGCAGCTTGCTCCAGAGCTCGCCTTCGATATTTTCCGTGACACGGCATGGGACACCCGCGCGCTCGCACACCACCGCCACCCGCGCCGAGGCTGCATCGGTCCCCACGACCAGATCGCCGCGACCGAAGTGTTGTACACGACCCGGGGAGGGCATTGCGACTGCGACATAGACCACCGCCGGGACCGCATCGCAGTGGATGATCGCGCGAACCTGCTCGGCGCTCTCGACCCCATTCTGCATCGTCAGCAGCATGGTATCGGTCGACAAATAAGGTTTCAGAGCTCCGGCGGTCGGGACGGTATCGACCGTCTTGACGCAGAGGAGCACCAGCTGCGCCCCCCGACATGACGACAGGTCCGTACTCACCGGCACGTGCAGCGTCAGCGACTCGCCGCTGGTCTCTATGGTCAGCCCGTTGCGCTCGACCGCGTCAACGAACGGCTTTCTGCCAATCATCACCACCGCCGCGCCGGCCTGCGCAAGCCGCGCTCCAAAGTAAGCGCCGACGGCACCTGCACCAACGATGGCGATGCTCGGCCACTGGGCCGTCGAGGCCGCGGCCGTCGAAGCCGTCGTTTGAGATTCCGGGGAAATCCTGTCCATCGCGACGTGGCACGCTCGCGGCGCTACGCACCCAAACTGACCAGATTCTGCGGTCGGCCCTCGAATGCCGCAATCATGTTGTCGACTGCAAGACGCGCCATGGCCTCGCGGGTTTCATGGGTGGCCGATCCGATGTGAGGTAATGCGACCACGTTGTCCATACGCAGCAGTGGCGAGTCCTGCGGCAACGGCTCCTGCTCGAACACGTCCAGCCCGGCCGCTCGAATCCTGTCGCTGCGCAACGCCTCGATGAGCGCCGTCTCGTCGACGATACGGCCGCGAGCGGCGTTGATGAAGATGCTGGACGGCTTCATCAGCGCAAACTCGCGCGCCCCGATCAGCCTATCCGTCGACTTCGTCAGCGGCAGGACCACGCAGAGGAAATCCGCCTGGGCAAGCAGCTCATCCAGGGACAGGCGCTGGGCGCCCCATTCCGACTCTGCCCGCGCTACGATCCGGCGGCTGCAATACAGAATGCGCATATCGAAGCCGAGTCGCGCGCGGCGCGCGAGCGCCTGCCCGATGCGGCCCATGCCGATGATTCCAAGGGTCTTGCGGTGCACGTCGATTCCATAATGGGACTTGCCGACGGTGCTGCGCCACTGCCCCGCCTTCACCCATGCCGCCAGTTCGACGATCCGACGCGCGCTTGCCAGCAGCAGCGCGAATATCGCATCCGCGGTCGCCTCGTTGAGGACATCGGGCGTGTTGGACAGCAGGATTCCCCGCTCGCGAAGGTACTCCAGGTCGAAATTATCGTAGCCGACGGAGATGGTCGCGATCGCCTCCATCGCCGGCGCCGACTGCAGCTGCGCGCGCCCAACGGGTACGCCCGCACCGAGCATTCCGTGTACATCGCGAAGCGCAGCAGCGAAAGCGGGATAACTGTGTGAGTCGATCTCTTCGAAATAGGCGACCTCGAAGCGTGCCCTCAAGCGCTCGAGCTGCGTCGCGGACAGCTGCCGATAGACGACGATCTTTTTCATTTGGATATCCTATCGCGCAAGGCCTCCCTTAGGCGGCCTCCCTGGCGCTCACCGCGTGCCGGTACCACAGCGCTACCAGCGCAGCCAACAGTCCCGACACCCCACCCAATGCCAGCGCCCAGCGTGGGCCGACCGAATCCGCCACACGGCCGACAATGGGCGCACCGATGGGCGTCGTACCGAGCGCCAGCGCCAGGCGAATCGCCATGACGCGGCCACGCATGGCCGGCTCGGTCGACAGCTGCATGAAGCTATTGGTCCCGTTGGTGAAGGTCAGGGCGGAGATCCCAACGATGACCAGTGCGCCGGCGAACAGTTGATAACTCGGCATGCTCGCGGCCAGCAGGCAGCCCGCCCCAAACAGCGCCGCGCTGGCGCGCAGGTGGCGGAAATATGGTCGCTCGCGATGCGCCGCGAGCAAGGCGCCAATCACGGTGCCAACCGCCATGGACGAGCTCAACAGGCCATAACGCTCGGCACCCAGATGAAACACGCTCACGGCCATCGTCGAGATGAAGATGGGAAAGTTCAGCCCAAAGGTGCCGATGAGAAACAGCATCAGCACGATCGCCTTGAGGTCTGCACGCCCCCACACGTAACGGAAGCCCTCGACCAGGCCACCGCGCGCCCGCACGGCCACGCCGCTGATATGCAGCTCATGCACGCGCAGCAGATTGAGCGAGCAGAGCACCGCTCCGAACGAGATGCCGTTGACGAGGAAGGCCCACCCCGTACCCAGTGCCGCGATGCAGAAGCCGGCAACGGCCGGCCCGATCATGCGTGCGGCATTGAATGAAGTGGAGTTGAGCGCGACGGCATTGGACAGATCGGCATCGCCCACCAGCTCCGTCACGAAGATCTGCCGGACCGGCGCATCAAAGGCGCTTGCGCAACCAAACAGGAACGCAAACACATAGACCTGCCACAGGCGCACGCTGTGCGCCACCGTCAGCGCGCCCAACAGCAGCGCCAACACTCCCATTGTCGCCTGCGTCGCCATCAGCAGCTTGCGCTTGTCCAGATGGTCGGCGGCATATCCGGTCCAGGGCAGCAGCAGCAGCTGCGGCCCGAACTGCAATGACATGACCACGCCCACGGCGCTCGCGCTGTGGTGCGTGAGCTGCGTCAGCACGAGCCAGTCCTGCGCCACGCGCTGCATCCAGGTGCCGACGTTCGACACGAACGCCCCGACCGCCCACAGCCGGTAATTGAAATTCACGAGCGACCGGAACGGTCCCCGCGTCACGCGCGTCATGGCCTCATGGCGGGACGAGCTGCCGCGCGCGCGTTGGCCCGCGCGATGTCAGATGGAAGTTGGCTCGGCAACGGGCCGCGGCTCTGGCGTGCTGCGCGTCGCGCGCACGGTCAGCAGCAGCGCGGCCAGCACGAGCGCTGCCGCCAGCACGAACGCGGCACCGGGCAGCCGATGCGTCGGGGCATGGTTGCCAATGAACAGCGCAAAGATATTGGCGAACAGCGCCGGGCCGAAGATGCCGGCGAGACTCTGCAGGCTGCTGAGGGCACCTTGCAGCCGTCCCTGCTCGCCCGGCGTCACCTGGTGCGTGATCATCGATTGGGCCGGCGGACCAGCCAGCCCCCCCAGGCTCATAAATGGAATGCCGGCGAGAAAAATCCAGGGCGCGGGGGCAAGGCCGAACAGCATATAGCCGACGATCAGCAACGCCACGCCGGCCAGGATCATCCGACGCTCGCCCAGCCAGGGCATCAAGCGCCGCACGAGCACGGCCTGCACCAGGCCGCTGCACAGCCCGACGACGCCCAGCGTATAACCAACGATTTGCGGGCCCCAGCCGTAACGATAGTCCGTGTACAGCACGTAGGTGGAATTGAGCGACAGCTGCGCCAGCGCCAGCAGGAAGAATACCGCAGCCAGCGCGAACACCTGCGGATAACGACGCAGCAGCATCAGCGAGCCGATAGGGTTGGCATGCTTCCAATCGATGCGCGTACCGCGCCGCTCCTTCGGCAGCGACTCGGGCAGCACGAACATCCCGTAACTGAAGTTCAGCAGCGACAAGCCGGCTGCCACCCAGAAGGGCAGGCGGATCCACTGATGGCCCAGAAACCCGCCAAGCGCCGGGCCCACGATGAAGCCCATCGCAAATGCACCGCCGAGCATGCCGTAGGCGGTAGCGCGCTTCTCGCGCGGCGTGATATCGGCGATGTACGCATTGGCGGTGCTGAAGCTGGCCGCGCAGACGCCCGAGATGGCCCGACCGACGAACAGCAGCCACAGCACGGGCGCCAGCGCCATCACGATGAAATCGATGCCAAGACCGAGGTTCGAGATGAGGATGACGGTGCGTCGGCCGAAGCGGTCCGAGAGCGCACCCTGGATCGGCGAGCAGACGAACTGCATCAGCATGAACAGTGTGCCGAAGCCGCTGGACCATACGGCGGCCTTGGCGATGCTGCCGCCGATCAGCTCCACGATCAGATGCGGCAGTACGGGAATGATGATGCCGAACGCCAGCATGTCGATCATCACCGTCACGAAAACAAACAGGATCGCCGCGCGACGGCGCGGAAGGTCGGGGGACGCGCGTTCAGTCATTGACGGTGGCCGCAGGGCGGGTGGGAGGTCGGGGGAAGTCGGACTTTGTCTGTACAGAATACCAGGGGTGCCCTGGCGCATGGCTTGCCTTGCGGAAACTTCACAGCGCTTGGTCTTATTTGCCGAGCGTGAACCTGCGCCTGGCCGCCTTGACGGCCAGCTCGGAGCCGATGTCCGGATCGCGCAGCAGCCGCTCCGTGGCGCTCGCGTGAGCGCGCACACCCGGATCGTCGCTGGCCAGCGCGCTGCGCAGAACCGGCATGATCGCCTCTTCCCCGATGGCAACGAGCGCGCGGCTCAGGCTGAGCTGCACCTCGGGGCCGCCGCGGCCCAGCTGCGCTGCCAGTTCCTCTGCCAGGGCCTGCTCCTGTCCCCGGAGTACCAGGACCACGGCGGCACGCCATGCGCTTCGCGCGACCTCGTCGTCGGCATCGCGCAGCAGAGCTTGCGTAATCGCCGGCCAGGTAGCGGGGTCCCCGATCTTGGACAGGGTGTGCAGCGCCTGGCTGCGCGCCTGAGCGCACTGCGAACGCAGCTCCGCGAGCAATCTGGGCACCGTGACCTCAGCAGGCAAACGGATCAAGGCCCACGTGAGCATGTCGCGCACGTAAAAGTCGGGTTCGCTCGCGCAGCGGGCCAGCAGAGCATCGACCAATGCCGGATCCGGATTGGACCCAAGCGCAAGCGCTGCTTTGAGCCGGATTGACTCGTCGGCAGCTGCCAGCGCCTCAATCAGCTGCGAGCTCATTGGGATTGGCGATCACCTGCGCGGTCCAGTAAAGCCGGTCTGCTGCTGCGCCATCCACGCCAGCAGCTGTCGCGACACCGATTGGTCCGCGGTGTCGAGAGACAGCACGGCGGAGATCACACTGTGCTCTGACAAGTACCGCACCGTCGGACAGCGGCCGCGACGGCAGAGTTCCTGCTGCAGAATCGTCGCGGAGCGTTGCGCCACGTCATCCTGATACTGCGGAACACCAATGAACACTGGCGCATAAACTGCATCCAGTCCGCTCAGGTCGGAATGAGCAGGGTCCATCAGCGCGGCCGGCGCGGGGGTGGCGGTCGCCATGGGGTGCGAGTGGCCAACAACTGCTTTCCCCGCCGGGACCAGCGGAGCCAGATTCAGCGGGGCGCCCAGCAGCACCGCCGCGGCGACGCCCGGGCCCTGGCAGCACCAGTATTCGTGATGGGCAAGATAGTGCAGCAGCTGTGTGCCACCGAGGCCTGCACCGATGACAACCAGTCGCCGCGGATCTGCACCCAGATGGCGCAGATGCATCTGCATCCAGGCGATTGCAGCGGCGAAATCCTGAGGGCCGCCCGGCCGGTAGGCCCCGTCGTCACGACGATGCATCGTTACACCAATGAGCCCCTGGCGGGCCGCCCACAGGGCGACGTTGTCGTACGCGCGGCGCGCACTCCCCAGAGAGGCGCGAGTATCGGCCTCAGGCGCAGCGAACATCACCACAGGGCGCAGATCGGAAGGGGCGGCTGCGGCGACTTTGGGACCAATTGACGCCTGCGGCATGAATAGATCCAGCCGCTGATGTGCGTCCGGCCCGTAGCGCACATCGCGCTCGACGCGTACGCCACGATAGGGCGCGCGTTCTTCCTGCTGCGCATAGAGACGCAGTGCCTCGGCAAGACTCATGTGCCCGCCGGTGGCGCGATTGCTGGCGGCGACTGCCGCGGGCACCTGCGCATGCAGGTGCGGCGGAAAGCATGCGAGCACGACGGGAACGGCCGCAACGCGTAAGGCTGCCCGCAAGTCGATTCTGAACATGCGTGGATTTAACCTTGGGAGTCGAGCACCGATCCGAGACGCAGCCGGCAGATTGAAGGCGAAGGTTTCAGCCTACCACTTCAGGCTGCAGGGCTGCGGATTCCACTTGGAGCCGTCAGGCTCTTTGCGGAAGGTGGGTGAGAACACGTAAGGGTCGAGCAAATAAGTTGGATCGGTCAGGTACGTGGTCACGATGAGCCACTGCGCGCCGCCTGGTGCGGTGTGCTGCTCCCAGTACTCGCGCATGCTCGTGGTCTTGCCACCATACGGAACGCCGTTCTTGCGCAGATAGCCGGACGTCAGATCGGTCGTGATCGCCTTGATATATCCATAGCGTGGGGCCGAAGCCGCCGGCCCTGCTGGACGGCGACCACCGGCAGGACCCGCGCCGTGAATCACCCACTGCGCACTCGTCAGCCCCTGCAGACTCGGAGGCGCCGACTTATCTTCAGCGGTTGGCTTGAACTTCAACAGACGAGTCTGCATGCCGGCGTCGGTATCGACGCGCAGGGTATCGTCGTCGGCCCAGCTGATGTGCAGCCGCGTCGGCAGCCACATGATGACCGGGGCGCCGTAGGCTTTGCAGGCGTTGCCGGCAGCTTCTTGCTTGGCGGCATCGAACTGATCGGCGAGCTGTTTGCCCGCCAGCGTAAGCGGAATCTCATCGTAATCGCCCGGACCGGGCACGACCATGCGGAAGCGCCAGGCTTCCGTGATGAGCGCGACCCAATAACCAGTGGGATCGAACGGCGCCTGCTCCTTGGCGCTCGGCGGAGCTCCCGCAGGGGCACCGACACCGGGAGCACCAGCTGTATTTCGCCCACCGCGTGCCGTCGCGCCCCGCCGTCCCTGCGCTGCGGCCGGCGCGCAGGCGATGAGGCCCGCGAGTGCGATGGCGAGGAGCGCGTGCAGGCGACCCGGGCGCAGACGCGCGCTCATTGCGCGCTCCGGTGCGCGCGCGACCCTGTCAGGCTTTGATACACCGCCGTCACAAACTGATCCGTGGTCCAAGGTCCATCCTCCGCGCCGTACCGGCTGTTGTAGCCGGCGGTGGGATCGGCCGCCTTCACTTGGGCGAGCGAGCGATGCTGCGCGATGAGGGCCTGCACTCGGTCGCGCACGATCGTGACCATGTCGCGGTACTGCACGACCTCTTCGGCCTGCGCCAAACGTCCGCGCGCCGGCACGAGCACCGTGCCGCCCGGATGCCAGTACAGCGGCAGTGCCGGCACGACGATGTCGACCAGGCGATTCAGCGCGTCGACTTCGGCATTGATGCTACCGCCGTGTGCGACGTCGATCTGCGGGAAGCGCAGCATATCCATCGTGTCGCCTGAGGCGATCACGTCGGCGTGGCGGAAGATCACCCAGCTGTCGCCATTGCTATGGCCGGACGGAGCGGCAACCATCTCGATGGAATCGCCGTTCAGCGAGAAGTTCTGCTGGCCCTCATCGTAGGTGATACTAGGCATCGCATCCTGCGAATACCCCGGCGCCACGCCGCTCATGGCGGTGAGCACGTTGAGCCGCGCAACGACCGGCGCATTGGTCATGCCGAGAAACCGCCCGCCGCCGAATCCCGACTCGTTCTGGCTGAAGCCGTGGCCGGCCTGCGCGAGCTGCGCGTTTCCGCCGGTGCGATCCGGCGAGGCACTGGTGTTGAGGATGAAGCGGATCGGCTCGGAACTCAGATGCTTGATCGCTTGCAGCAGCGCCGCGCTGTCACCGGGGCCGCCGCTGTCGACCACCATGACACCATCGGGACCGTACTGCACGACGACGTTCTCGCCGTGCACATTGACCATGGCGATCCCTGCGCCAACCGGCACGACATCCACGCCGTCCACCATGTGCGCCGGCGTGGTGCCGATCGGCATGTTGCGCGCCGCCGAGCCATCGATATCGGCGGCCTCTGCCAGCGCAGTTGTGCCGCACAGTGCTGCGACCAGCACGCCTGCCAGCGCAGCGGCTGCTCTGAGGGGCATGACTAAATCCCCTCGTCCTTGCATTCCATCTTCGGGTTGGTCGTGGCGCGGGCGTCGCCCCAGCCGCAGCAATCCAGCGTGCACTTGCCCGGCAGGGTGAAGTGACCTTTCATCTGGTCGCGATACTCCGGGTACATCGCCTTCGGATCACCGAGCACCGCATCCTCGGGAATGTGGAAGCGCGTGGTCATGTCGTTGCGCGAAGGATTCTTGCCCGGCAGGTAGAAGGGCACCTTGCCACGACCCAGATCCGGCACCTCGTTCGCCTGCATGCACGGATACTGATAGTGCAGTCCGGCGTCGGGCGGATTTTGCGTGGCGATGAACTCGCGCGCCTGCACCCACGGCTCGGTCAGATAGCGCGGGTCCTGGATCAGGCCGGTCACCGTGAGCAGCTCATCGTGACGCGTGATCCACAGCAAGATGCTTTCCTGGTCGGAGGAGGGCACGCCATTGCGCGTGAGCACGCCGTCCTTCATATCGGTGGTGATGGTCTGCAGCGTGTCCCCCTGCCACTCGCCGGTCGTGAAGCCGGTCGAGCGTCGCAGGCCGTTCGGGTCCGGATGCGGGCGTCCATCCATATAGATGACGAGAGGTTGATAGTCATTCCAGGCACTGATGGTCCACGTGCTGACGGTTCCCTCATCGTCGAAGGTTGGAACAACTCGGATGTTGAAGCCCGCCTCGACCAGGTACTGAGGACCCCACGAGGTGCATTGATGACCAGGCACCGATACGGTGTCCTGGCTGTAGGCCTCACCGCCAGCCCGCGCCTCAGCGTTCAGAGGCATGCCGAGAAAGTCCACGGCACGTGGGCCGAGCAGCATGGAACGATAGTCGACGGCGTCCTCGCTATTGTAGGTACCCTCGATATCGATCTGCGCGTGCGCTGCCGGCACCGCACACATCAGCAATCCCGCATAAGCGCCCGCCGCAAGCGCAGATTGCAGCCGGGTCAGCATAGACAGACCTCGGATGTAGACATCGCACGGCCCCCCCATGGCGAGTGGGCGAGCCTAGCACGCAGCCTATTGGTATCCAACTGTGTCGCTCGCTGCGCGCAGCCCGCTGACGCCCGGCCGGCGCCTGTCAATCCTCGCCCGGCTCGCCCATGCCCAGCTCTTTGAGCTTGCGCGTCAGGGTATTGCGACCCCAGCCGAGCAGGCGCGCGGCCTCCTGCCGATGGCCCTGCGTGTGCTTGAGCGCCACGCGGATGAGCGTGCGCTCGAAGGCCGGCATGGCATCCTCCAGCAGTGGGCGTTGCAGGGCATGTGCCTGCTGGTCGGCCCATTGCGCCAGCACTGCAGTCCAGTCCTCATCGTTTGCATTGACCGCACCGGCGCTACCGGGCTCGCTGGGCAGGTCCTCGATGCGGATTTCGCTGCCTGGGGCGAGCACCGTCAGCCGTCGACACAGGTTGACGAGCTCTCGCACGTTGCCCGGCCAGCCGTAACCGATCAGCCGCTCGCGCGCCTCGGCACTGAGCGCCTTGCTGTCCACGCCCAGCTCCTGCGCGGCCACGCCCAGGTAGTGCACGAGCAGATCGGCAATGTCCTCGCGGCGTGAGCGCAGCGGGGGCAGCTCGATACGGATCACATTCAGTCGGTGAAACAGGTCTTCGCGAAACAGACCCGTGCGCACGCGCTCCTCGAGATTCTGATGGGTCGCTGCGATCACGCGCACGTCCACGCGGATCGGTGTTTGCCCGCCGACCCGATAGAACTCGCCCTCGGCCAGCACGCGTAGCAATCGCGTCTGCAGCGAGGTGGACATGTCACCGATCTCGTCGAGAAACAGCGAGCCGCCGTCGGCCTGCTCGAAGCGCCCGCGCCGCAGGGCATCCGCGCCGGTGAAGGCGCCTTTTTCATGTCCGAACAGTTCCGACTCGAGCAGCTCAGCAGGAATCGCCGAGGTGTTCAGTGCGATGAAGGGCTTGCTCGCCCGCGGGCTGTGCTCGTGCAGCGCGCGTGCAGCGAGCTCCTTGCCAGTACCCGACTCGCCGGTGATGAGCACATTGACGCTCGAGCGTGACAGCCGCCCAATGGCGCGAAACACCTGCTGCATGGCCGGCGCGCGCCCGAGCAGCGCCGCGATGCGCGGCTGCGGCCCGCCCAGGCCGCGCGCCCCCACGCCGGCGGCCGCGCCGTTGGTCGCATGCGCAGCCGCGTTTGCGGCGCTTGCGGCACTCGCGGCGCGCCTCACCAGGTCCACGGCCTGATCGATGTCGAAAGGCTTGGGCAGGTATTCGAACGCCCCGCTCTCGTACGCCGAGACCGCGTTGCCCAGGTCCGAGTAGGCGGTCATGACGATGATTGGCAGATCCGGATGCACGGCATGGATCCGGCGCAACAGCTCGAGTCCCGACTGACCGGACATACGGATATCCGTGATGAGCACATCGGGCGCGTCGCTGCGCAGCGCTGCCAGCGCAGGCTCCGCGGCATCGAAAGCCTTCGGCAGCATGCCGCCGTTTTTCAGCGCTCGCTCGAGCACCCAGCGAATGGAGGTGTCGTCATCGACCAGCCAGACACGCAGCGGCGCGGCACTCATGCGGAACCCTCCGGGGCCAGTAGCGGCAAAAGCAGCGAAAACACCGTGTGCCCCGGGCGGCTGTCGAATTCGACGATGCCGCGGTGACGCGCGACCAGGTCTTGCGCGACCGCGAGTCCCAGCCCCGAACCGGTCGAGCGTCCGGTCACGAGCGGATAGAAGAGGCTGCGTGTCAGCTCGGCAGGCACGCCGCAGCCGTTGTCCTCGACCTGAATGTCGGCCACCAGCCGATGCCGCTGCGTGCCGATGTTGACGTTGCTCTGCACGCGCGTGCGCAGCACGATGCGGCCGGCAACCTCGGGCAGCGCCTGCAACGCATTGCGCGCGATGTTGAGCAGCGCCTGGATGATCTCATTGCGATCCAGCTCCGCGCTGGGCAGGCTCGGATCGTAGTCGCGCTCGATCACGACGCTCCCGGGCGCCTCGCTGCGCAGCAGATGAAACACGTGCTCGCAGAGCTCGTGCACGTTCACCACGCTCTTCTGTGGCGGTCGCGAAGGCCCCAGCATGCTGTCCACGAGCGCACGCAGACGGTCGGCCTCGTTGATGATCACGGTCGTATATTCAGTGAGCGCCCCATCATGCAGCTCGCGCGCGAGCAGCTGCGCCGCCCCGCGCAGCCCGCCGAGCGGGTTTTTGATCTCGTGCGCGAGCTGTCGGATCATCAGCCGGCTGCCATCCAGCCTCGACAGCATCTCGCTCTCGCGGGCGATGCGCAGACGCGCGCGTGCGTCAGCGAGCTCGAGCAGCAGGTGTGTGCCTGTCAGCTGTCCTGGCAGCGGCGTGACGGTGATGTCCACGACCACCGGCTCGCGCTGGCCGCTGTGTGCGGCCGTGGGCGTCAGTGCGATCTCGTGTCCGGCGCAGGCTTCGGCGTGCGTCAATGTCCGCTGCAGCAGCCGTGCGAGCGCCTCTGGTTGTGTAAACAGCTCGGTGATTGGCCGGCCGCGCGCCTGGTTCAGCCCTACGGCCAATAGGTCCTGCGCGCCGACGTTCGCATACACCACGCAGCATTGCTCATCGAGCAAGATGACACCCGTGGAGAGCGCATCGAGCAGCTCGGCGGGATCGAAGTGTGCCAGCGGCGAGGCCGCCAGACGCTCAATGGCCATCGGCGCCCTCCGGCCGATGGCGGCGATGACTCAGCGGGGGCGCGGAACGGGCGGAGCGCCACCCGGTCCGCCGCTCGCTCCATGCTGGGCGGCTGGCGACTGCGGCGAGAGCAGCGAGGGGCGCTGCACGTAGAATGTGACGCTCGGGGAGGCGCACAGCGTGCGCCCGTTGGAGTCGCGCACCACTGCCTGCAGCATATGAGCGCCGCGGTCGGGCATTGGCAGCTCGAAGTCCACTGCGCTGCCCTCGATCGAGGATAACGCATGTCCATCGACGCTGACCGCGAGCTGATCGCCGGCACGCAGCTCGGGCACGAGCCGCACCGAGATACCAACCATCTCGGGTGCATAAAAGGATTGTTCCGCGTTCGGCTGCGAAATAGCGCAGACCTGATAGACCTGCTGCGATGGCCGGGGCGCGACCTCGCCAGTCGGCACGGATGTGGATGGAAAGGTCTGCGCCGGGGAGACCTGCATCTTCTGCGCGCCGGGCTGCGGCGTGTCGGAAAAGTGAATGACACCTTGCGCGTCGACCCAGCGGTACAGCGTCGTCGCGCCGTCGCCGCCGTTGGCGGCGCGCGCAACGCCGGCCCTGCCAATCGGCATCAGGCCTGAGAGCATCAGACCCAGCGCCAGCAGCACCGGCGCGAACGCGACATAACGCATCAGACGGGCTCGCATAGGAACCGAGCATAACGCTCGCGCCCCAGCTCAGACAGTGGCGGGTGACGACACTGTGCGCGCCGTCACCCGCCGGACACCCTGCAGGCGTACCGGAGCGCCTGCCAGCAGCGACCCGAGGCATGCGGATGCTCGCCATGACCGGGTCACGCTGCACGCCTGCCTCAGACGCTGTAGTACATGTCGAACTCGACCGGATGGGTGGTCATGCGCAGACGCGTGACCTCCTGCATCTTCAGTCCGATGTACGCATCGATCACGTCATTGGTGAAGACGCCACCGCGCAGCAGAAACTCGCGGTCCTTGTCCAGATACTCGAGCGCCATGTCGAGCGAGTGGCACACGGTCGGGATGTGCTTGGCCTCCTCGGGCTCCAGGTCGTACAGATCCTTGTCCGCCGGATCGCCCGGGTGGATCTTGTTCTGAATGCCATCCAGGCCCGCCAGCATCATCGCCGCGAACGCGAAGTAGGGATTGGCCGTGGAGTCGGGGAAGCGCACCTCGATGCGTCGTGCCTTGGGGCTCGACACCCAGGGCACGCGAATGCTCGCGGAGCGGTTGCGCGCCGAATAAGCCAGCATCACCGGCGCCTCGAAACCGGGCACCAGACGCTTATAGCTGTTGGTGGTCGCATTGGTCAGCGCGTTGAGCGCGCGGGCATGTTTGATGATGCCGCCGATGTAGTAGAGACAGGTATCCGACAGTCCGGCGTACTTGTCGCCCGCAAAGATGTTCTTGCCATCCTTGGACAGCGACTGATGCACATGCATGCCGCTGCCGTTGTCGCCGACCAGCGGCTTCGGCATGAAGGTCACAGTCTTGCCGAAATTAGCGCCCACGTTGTGCAGGGCGTACTTGAGGATCTGCACCTCGTCGGCCTTCTTCACCAGCGTGTTGGCGCCGACTCCGATCTCGCACTGCCCGCCCGTGGCAACCTCATGGTGGTGCACCTCGACGGTCAGGCCCATTTCCTCGCAGGCCTGGCACATGGCCGCGCGAATATCCTGATAGGCATCGACCGGCGGCACGGGAAAGTAGCCGCCCTTGACGCCGGGGCGATGGCCCTTGTTGCCTTCGTCGAGTACGGTCTGCGAGTTCCAGGATCCCTGCACTGAATCGATCGCGTAGAAGGCGCCGTTGAGATTGGCATCCCAACGCACGCTGTCGAAGATGAAGAACTCGTTCTCCGGACCAAATAATGCCGTGTCGGCGATGCCGGTGGACTTGAGGTAGGCCTCGGCGCGCTTGGCGAGGGAGCGCGGGTCGCGCTCGTAGCCCTGCATGGTCGCGGGCTCGATCACGTCGCAGCGGATGTTGACGGTGGACTGGTCGAAGAACGGATCGAGCACGGCCGTGGAGGCGTCGGGCATCAGGATCATGTCCGATTCATTGATGCCCTTCCAGCCGGCGATCGACGAGCCGTCGAACATCTTGCCGTCGGCGAAGAATTCTTCGTTGATGTAACGGGACGGAATGCTGACGTGCTGTTCCTTGCCGCGGGTGTCCGTAAAGCGCAGATCCGCCCACTTCACCTCCTTGTCCTTGATCAGCTTGATCACATCGCTTGAACTCATATCGCCTCCAAGTACTACGTTCTTTGTGCGCGCCACACGGGGGCCCTTACGCGCTGCGCGCGCGCCTGTCCCCGCGCCGGGCCCCATTTGGATGCATGCCCTTTGCCAGATCCGTGCCGTTCGGAACAGCACGACCAATCAACGGGTTACACGTACCGCCCTTTTAAGGCACGGCTGTCGATGCACTATTATAGTGCGCGGCTGCTTGCCCTGCCCCATTTTCGGGCGACAACATTGCAGGCTGCCCCTCCAAGCCCGCCGCCATAATCGGACGCCGGCATGTCGGCACCGTCAGCTCGATATTTTCCGGGCACTAGAGTGGCGTTGAGGATGGCGCCCGGCCCGCGCGCTCGACGCCTGCTCGCATATACTCGCTTGTTTGACCGCCCAGGACTGACGAGCGGATGCAGAACGAGCGAATTGGCGAGCCGCCGCGTACCTTTCAGGACCTCATTTTCACGCTGCAGCGTTACTGGTCGCAGCAGGGCTGCGTCATTCTGCAGCCCTACGACATGCCGGTCGGCGCGGGCACCTTCCATACGGCGACCTTTTTGCGTGCCATCGGCCCCGAGCCCTGGCGCACCGCTTTTGTGCAGCCCTCACGGCGGCCCACGGACGGCCGCTACGGCGACAACCCCTTCCGCCTGCAGCACTACTATCAATTCCAGGTACTGATCAAACCCTCCCCCGTGGAGATCCTGGATCTGTACTTGGGCAGTCTTCGCATGCTCGGCTTCGATCCGCGGGTCCACGATATCCGTTTCGTCGAAGATGACTGGGAATCCCCGACGTTGGGTGCCTGGGGGCTGGGCTGGGAGGTCTGGCTCAACGGCATGGAGATCACCCAGTTCACCTACTTCCAGCAGGTCGGCGGCCTGGATTGTCAGCCCGTCAGTGGCGAGATCACCTATGGGCTCGAGCGCCTGGCGATGTACCTGCAGGGTGTCGAAAGCCTGTTCGACATCGTCTGGGCCGAAGGCCCACAGGGCCGCGTGACCTACGGCGACGTCTTTCATCAAAACGAAGTCGAGCAGTCCAAGTACAACTTCGAGCTGGCCGACACCAGCGTACTGCTGCGGCATTTCGACGACCACGAGCGGGCCTGCCAGGCACTGCTCGAGGCTCAGCTGCCGCTGCCGGCCTACGAGCAGGTGCTGGCCGCCTCGCACACCTTTAATTTGCTCGATGCGCGCCGGGCGATCTCCGTGACCGAGCGCGCCGGCTTCATCCTGCGGGTGCGCACGCTGGCCCGCGCTGTGGCGAAGGCCTACTACGCCAGCCGCGAGGCGATTGG